>JBGQBO010000023.1:0-83794 GCA_041494885.1 Terriglobia bacterium | reverse complement strand
ACACCAGGGACCGTCCCTCTGCTCAGGGATTGTCCCCATTGTTCCGGCCACCTTCCTTGGAGAGGAGTTTATTTGTGGCTCTCGATTTTCTTGGCACGACCAAACGGACTCACATGTGCGGAGAACTCCGCGCAACGGACGAAGGCCACCGCGTGACGCTCATGGGTTGGGTCGCACGACGGCGCGACCTGGGCCAGCTCATCTTCATCGACCTGCGCGACCGCACGGGATTGACGCAAATCGTTTTCAAGACAGATATTGACCGAGAGGTTCACGAGAAAGCCGAACAGCTCCGCTCCGAGTTTGTGATCGCGGTGGAAGGAACGGTCATCAAGCGGGAACCGACGACAGTGAATAAAGGTCTCTTGACCGGGGAAATCGAGCTGGTGGCATCCCAGCTGAAAATCCTGAACGAGGCGCAGACCACCCCCTTTCCCATCGACGACAACATCGCCACCAGTGAGGACATCCGCTTGAAGTATCGCTATCTCGACCTGCGGCGTCCTGAGATGCAGGCGAACCTCTATCGGCGCCATGAAGTGACCATGGCCACACGGAAATACCTCAGCGAGCAGGGCTACTTTGAAATCGAGACTCCCTTCCTCACCAAGTCCACCCCCGAAGGGGCGCGGGACTATCTGGTCCCTTCACGAATCCACCGCGGGGAGTTTTATGCGCTTCCGCAATCACCCCAAATATTCAAACAGTTGCTGATGATTTCAGGATTTGACCGGTATTTCCAGATTGTCCGGTGCTTTCGGGACGAAGACCTTCGGGCCGACCGTCAGCCGGAATTCACCCAGATCGACATTGAACACTCATTTCCTCATCTGGATGATTTCTTTGAAACCATAGAAGGGCTGGTGGTCGCTATATTTGCCGCCGCGGGGCTCACCATTTCCGGTCCCTTCCCGCGTTTGCCCTATTCTGAAGCGATGCGGCGATATGGAAGTGACAAGCCGGACACCCGGTTCGAGATGGAGATCCGGGACCTGAGCCTCCTCATGAGACAGACCGAGTTCGCCCCCTTCCGAACGGCGCTCGATTCCGGAGGAGCGGTCCGGGCCATATGCGCTAAGGGCTGCGCCCGGTATTCGCGGAAGCAACTTGATGAACTGGCGGAGACCGCACGGCTGTTTGGTGCGACGAGCGTCGCCTCGATCAAGGTAACACCCGAAGGGGTCCAATCCTCCCTTGAAAAGGTTTTGGGCAGGGCCTTAGTGGTTGAGGCCGCTGCGGCCGCCGGCGCCGCAGGGGGAGATTTATTGCTTATCGTCGCGGGGGAGAAGAAGGTCGTTGAGGAGTCTCTGGGTGCACTCCGGTTACAAGTGGCGAAACAGGAAAAACTCGTGGCAGGGTCGGCCCGGTGGAATTTCCTTTGGGTCACCGAGTTCCCGATGTTCGAATGGAGTGAAGCAGACCAGCGGTTTGTCGCCATGCATCACCCGTTTACTTCTCCCGTTGACGAAGACATCGAAAGCGGTTTGATTCATCGGGATCCCTCCAGAGTCCGGGCCAAGGCCTACGACCTGGTATTAAACGGATCGGAAATCGGGGGAGGATCCATTCGAATTCACCGCCAGGATGTTCAGGCGAAAATCTTTGAGACGCTGGGGCTGAGCGAGGCGGAGGCCAAGGCCCGGTTCGGGTTCTTTCTCGAGGCCTTGCTCTACGGAACGCCGCCGCACGGGGGGATTGCGCTCGGACTCGACCGGATCGTTACCCTCCTGTCGGGCGAATCGTCAATCCGCGATGTGATTGCTTTTCCCAAAACCGCCAGTGCCACCGATCTTATGACGGAGTCGCCCTCGCCGGTGGATCAGCATCAGCTCGATGAATTGGGAATCGCGATCAAAACCTAGACTATGAAAAGTCCTGATTGCTGATGTCCAAAATCCGTGTTCTTTCGGAAATAGTTGCCAACAAGATCGCCGCGGGCGAGGTGGTGGAACGCCCGGCGAGCGTTGTCAAGGAGCTGGTGGAAAACGCCCTCGACGCCGGGGCTCGCAAGGTATTTGTAGACACCGAGGCCGGGGGCAAGCGGCTTATCCGTGTCATCGATGACGGCTGCGGCATGACCCCCGATGATGCCTTGTTGGCCTTCGAGCGCCATGCCACTTCCAAAATGAAATCCGCCGAGGACCTGCTTTCCATTGCCACCCTCGGTTTCCGGGGAGAGGCCATTCCTTCCATCGCCGCAGTTTCACGAGTCCTGATGGAAACACGATCGCTTGAATCGCCCGTCGGATCGCAGGTGGAAATCGCAGGGGGGAAGATCATCGCAGTCAAGGAGGTGGCCGCGACCCCGGGGACAACCCTTACGGTCCGCGACCTCTTCTACAACATCCCGGCACGGCGCAAGTTTCTGAAATCCGAATCCACGGAATTGGGCCACATCTCCTCACTGGTGACGCACTATGCCCTCGCAAATCCCCAAATTCATTTTCAACTCCGCTCTACGACGAACGAGATTTTGAACGTGGCGCCGGTTGAAAGCTTCAGGGAGCGGATTTTTCAGATCTTCGGTCGCGAGTTGCTCTCCCAGTTGATTGAAATCGAGGGCCGCAGTGCCGAACTCGTCGAAGGAGCAGACCTCGCGGCCGGAGAGAGCGCTGAGGAAACGGAAAAGCCCGGCAGAGACGATCGAGTGGAAAGGCTTCAAATTCACGGCTTTGTCTCACTGCCTGAGGTCCACCGGTTGAATCGCAATGCCATCTATCTGTTTGTCAACCGAAGGTTGGTGCGTGACCGCCTTTTGATGCATGCTTTGACCGAGGCCTACCACAATCTCATGCCGTCCGCCGTCTACCCCGCCGCTTTGGTGTTTATTGAAATGCCTTTTTCGGAGGTGGATGTCAATGTTCACCCCTCCAAGATCGAGGTCCGATTTCGACGGTCCGCCCTCGTCCACGATCTCCTGCGAGACACGATACGGGGCGCCCTTTTGAAACAGAAGCCCATCGCCTCCTTCCGGCCCAAAGATCGGCTCACTCCCGAGGATATTGCCATGCGGACTGCGGCACAGGAGAACCTGGGAACCGACAGTCTGGGCGTGGAGCTGGAATCAAAAGGAATCTCCGGGACCTGGACGGCAGATTCTGCGGCCATTGAGCATGGCCAGCGGCCTTCCCCATTCAGACTTCGTCCGGAGCCGCTGGAGCCGGAAAGCATGCGAATGCGGTTTGATCCGGCGCTCGCCCTCTCTGCCTATTCGCCCTTTCAAAGCATTCCAGGGAACGCCTTGCCGCGGGGCTGCGCGGGTAGCGGGAGCGCAGGAGCGGTCGAGCCGATCACGGAAACTGAAATTGCCACCCTGCTTGACCACCACATCACCCCGTTGGGCCAGATCCGCGACAGCTTTATTGTTGCCACGGATGACCGAGACCTCTACCTCATTGACCAGCATGTCGCGCATGAGCGGATCTTGTTCGAGCTGCAACTAAAGGAGCGGGCGCGCGGTACTCTCCAGGGTCAACGGTTGCTGCTGCCTATTATCATCGAGCTCGATCCGCGACAGCTGTCCATCCTGGAGAGCATTCTTCCCGAGATGGAAACCAGCGGTTTTGATGTGGAACCCTTTGGCCACAAGACGATTGCGATCAAGTCTTCACCCGCTGGAGTGGATGCCGGTGATGTCGAGATTCTCCTCCGTGAGATTCTTGATGCCCTCGAACGTGAGACCCAGGCGGTCAATATCGACAAGCTCCAAACCAAGATAGCTGCCTCAGTGGCCTGCCACGCCGCCATCAAGGTCAATATGAAGCTCGATCAGAACAAGATGCAATGGCTGATTGACGAATTGATGAAGACGGACTATCCAATGAGTTGTCCCCATGGGCGGCCGGTCATTATCCGATACACCTTACGCGAGATTGAACGAGCTTTTAACCGACCTTGAAGAAGCTTTGATGCTTTTGCATCCTTGCATTGCGGTCAATACGGGTGCTGAAGATGGGAGTTCCTTCGACTTATGCGCGCCCAGCGGAACCTGATCATTGCGATTGATGGGCCTGCTGGCTCTGGAAAGTCGACGGTCGGCAAGAAGGTCGCCGAGTGCTTGGGGTACCTCTATGTCGATACCGGCGCCATGTATCGGGCGGCCGCCTGGATGGCACTTCAAGAGAAGATTCCTCTGGAGGATGGCCCCGCGATTACCCAGCGTCTGCGTGGAACCCAAATGCGGTTGACGTGTGATCATCGGCAGTTTCAAATCTCGATCAATGGGGTTGATGTGACCCGGGCCATCCGGGCGCCGGAAGTAAGCGAAGCCTCGTCGAGGATTTCCACCATTGCGGCTGTTCGACGGGAGCTCGTGGCACAGCAACAGCGTCTGGGTGAACACGGAGGCGTGGTCATGGAAGGGCGCGACATCGGGACCGTGGTCTTTCCAAATGCAGACGTCAAGATTTTCCTCGATGCCACAACGGAAGCACGCGGCGAAAGACGGTATGCAGAAGAGGCACGGAACGGAAAGCCGCGCGGCCGTGAAGTGACGATTGAAGCTGTCCGAGGGCGCGATCGGCGGGACGCATCCCGTAAGGCTTCGCCGATGGTGCCCGCGAAAGATGCCATTTACCTCGACACGACCTGCTTGACCGTCGATCAAGTAGTCGAAAAAATTCTCATTTTGGTGGCGACCGCACGAACCACACCCACCGCGAAATCTTGACTTCGCTCACCTCCTTGCTGAACCCACTGATTGCCGGTATAAAGCCTGGAATGACCTGAATTCCGATGTTGAACAACAGGAATAGAAGCACATTCCCCTGACCCGCCGCTTGCAATCTTCTGAGGGGCTGAGGCAGGTGGATTTTTAACTTGTTTTGAGTATGTGTACAGGATGGAGTGGAGTGCGCCCGTTACCCGATTTTCCAAGCCGGGATAGATGTGGAGGTGTGGAGAAACACTCTGTTCGGACCATTGCCCAACGGGGGTCTACACGATCATGTTTTTCGCTATGATCCCTTGGGGGCGGAAAACATCCGTCAATTCTTTTGGAAAAACCGCTTCTTTCTCGAGAGTCGTGTCTTTGGTACGATTCCGGAATGACCAGCAAAAGTGCGTTGCAACGGCCATTACTGCGACGGGCCAAAGGTGGGGCCTACTGGCCCTCCTGTCTTGAGAAGGAGGCGATGTGGGCCGAGTCAACCCAGCCTAAAGTTCCTTCATACTGCCCATCCAATACGATCACACGGCACACCCCGTCTGCAGTATCCAGAACACGGACGGCCGACCCTGCCGGCACGCGGGCCAGCTTGTTGGATAACCTCCTTGAGACTGCTCCTTTGGAACCTGCCACGGATTTTTGCGTCTTCTGCTTTATTGAATCCCCTGCCCCGCGCACAGCAAGAAGTTCGTCCTTGGTTTTGGCTACAAGAATGGCTTGATCCCCTGTCAAAAACAGCTTCCCTTCTTGCCCGGCCGCACCGGACAGGTGTCTAGACCAAGGGATCTGTACATTTCCCTGCTGGATCAGGGGACCTAGGAAGACTGCCAGATAAACGATCGTGCCTAAGAAAATTTGGATCCACTTTCCCCACCCCAACTCGTTCCCTTTCCTTAAGACCAGAGGGATTCGGGCATCATATGAAGCGCCAGACGATCGATGATATGAGGGCATTTGCGGAGGGACTAGTTCTTTATGACAGGCGGTGCAGATAATATACGTATCAGGCATTTTCTCAGTACAGTGGGGACATTGCTTCATCAGTTTTCCTCCCGAAGCTCATTCACGAAGGCGTCAAAAAAATCAGACATCCCACACGTTACAGAAGAGGTCCTTCATCCTTCCCGGGGAAGGAGTTGTGTTTGCGGATCCCTCTTTTGAATGACGGTCTCTTAGGACGCTTGGGGGTTACACGCCACACAACCCGACCCGTTCTTCCTCCCACGATATTCATAGTGGCACGCATATTTCCAACTCGTCCGGTCAAATTGACCGCATTGAGGTATAGAGCTAGGTTGTTGATTTCACAAAGCTGCGGTCCCTTTCCACCGCGCTTGCTCACCCTCCAATGAGTTCTCCTTGTTCACTTCTAATACATGACTAACAATTTATGTGATTTTCAATTACAAATTATGTCTACCACTCCAACCTCAAATCTCATCCACAGCGAGAACCTGTGGTGAAGGAGTGAATCTCAGCAGCACCGAAATGCTCGAAAGCTCGAAAAGACTTTAAGCTCCCTTTTACCCACCTCGAGAGTCATTGAATCGACCGCTCCTAAAGTCCTGCGGCCGGGCGAACCGGTGAAAATCGCATTCGGCCATCAGCCCGCGGATTAGCCGCTCCCAGACTGCACTCAGCCCGAGAATGCAAGAACCATTGCGTCGCTTGCGTGCATCTCACAAAGACTCTATAATCGCAAGTTTCCTGTCACGGAGGACGAATGGACTTGGATGGATGGCGCAAGCGCATTGACACGGTTGATTTGAAGCTTGTGGAACTATTGAACCGCCGATCCCGCTATGCCCTGGAAATCGGGAAGATCAAGGCACAACATAACCTTCCGGTATACACACCCAGCCGCGAGGTGGAAGTCCTCAACAACGTCGTGATCGCCAACGGCGGCCCACTAGATAACAAGGCGATCCGGCGCTTGTTTGAGCGTATCATTGACGAAGCCCGTCTCCTGGAGCGGGAGTATATTGAGAGAAGAAGGCAGAGAAAGGGATCGAGCTCAGATACGTCGAGGAGAGCTTCGGCGCGTTGAGACCAGGGGAAGCAATCCAAGAAGAAAGACATCAGCCCTTTGGAAGGAAGAAGCTCCATGGTTGTGGTCATGCAGGTGGGGGCAAAAGAACCTCAAATTCAAAAAGTAATTGACCGACTGGTGGCCATGGGTTTTGACGTCCACCGGTCGACGGGAGTGAATCAAACGGTCCTTGGAGCCGTCGGCGCGAAGCCGGCGATTGACACGAGGGACCTGGAGTTGCTGGATGGGGTGGCTGAAGTCGTTCGCATTAGCACACCGTTCAAGCTGGCCAGTCGCACGTTCAGGCCGGAAGATTCCATTATCAGAGCCGGTCCGAAAGGCCGCCAGGTTGCCATCGGAGGAAAGACCGTTGTGATGATGGCCGGACCGTGTACGGTCGAATCCGCCGAACAAATCCGGGAGGTCGCCCGGCGTGTCAAACAGGGCGGAGCCACCATCCTGCGGGGGGGTGCCTTTAAGCCACGGACGTCACCGTATAGCTTTCAAGGATTGGGAGAAAAAGGGCTGCGATACATTCGAAGGGCGGCGGACGAAAACGGCCTACTCGTGGTGACGGAGTGCCTCGACACGGGACACGTAGAGACGGTGACGGAATACGCGGACATAGTGCAGGTTGGGGCGAGGAACATGCAGAACTTTGAGATGCTCAAAGCCCTGGGTAAAATCCGAAAACCGGTCCTGCTCAAACGCGGCATGAGCGCCACCATCGAGGAGTGGCTCATGAGCGCCGAATACATTTTGACGGGAGGCAATCATCACGTCATCTTGTGCGAGCGCGGCATCCGGACCTTTGAAACCTATACCCGGAATACCCTCGATATCTCCGCCATCCCTGTCGTCAAGAAACTTTCACACCTGCCCATCATCGTCGACCCCAGTCACGGAACAGGGCGGCGGGACAAAGTGGCGCCGATGGCCCGCGCTGCCGTCGCTGCGGGCGCCGATGGAATTCTCATCGAGGTCCATCATGAGCCTGAAAAGGCCCTCTGTGATGGCGCCCAATCGCTGTATCCTGACCAGTTCGAGCAATTGATGAAGGAGTTGCGGATCATCGCCCCGGCGGTGGGGCGGGAGATCTAACGTCCAACTCCCGAAATCAGTCTTCATCTCTTGTCCAGGGCATCTTGCTGGAAGACCCCAGGGAGAACCCTTTTCCGAAAATTCTTGACTCGTCTCCGCCCGCCTGACTCTGATCTTTTGGCCGAAATTGTCCCTGCCCTTTCCGGACGAATACTCAGGTTGATCGTGGCGGAATGAGTCCCCTTATCAGAGCCTCCACGCGCTCTACAAGCCTTTCGACCTGAGGCGGGGATCCCTGATTCGAGGCGACCTCTTGTTCAATCGTTTGGACGATGGCACTGCCGACGACTGCGGCATCCGCGACATCCCACACGGCCTGTACCTGGGCGCTCGTCGATATTCCAAAACCCACGGCAATCGGGAGATTGCTGAAGCGACGAATCCTTTTCACGAGGGGTTCCGCTCCCTCCGATAGTGTGTCTCGCGTCCCGGTCGTGCCGGTCCGGGACACGGCGTAAATAAACCCTCGGGCCGCCCGACAGATCTTTTGAATCCGTTCATCTGTCGAGGTGGGAGCAATGAGGAAAATCAAATCCAATTCGTGGGCGTCGAAGACCTCCTTGATTCCTCCGGATTCCTCCGGAGGAAGGTCGGTCAAGAGCACTCCATCCGCCCCAGATTCTTTTGCCCGGCGGGCAAATTTCTCAATGCCCATTTGCCAGATCGGATTGAGATAACTGAATAAGACGAAGGGTGTCTCTTCGCTCTCTTCAGGTTTATCCGTCCGCGTCTGACTGCCCTGACTGGAGCGAATCTCCCGGGCTCCCCTGATCTCTGCCACCAGATCCAGAATTCTTGCCAGACTCGTTCCTCCCGCCAGGGCCCGTTGAGAAGCCCGCTGTATAACCGGCCCGTCCGCCAGAGGATCGGAAAAAGGGACGCCCACTTCGATCACGTCGGCCCCCGCTCGAATGAGAGCCGGGATGAGCGACCCGGTGTGCTGTAGGGAGGGATCACCTGCCGTGAGGTAGGCAATGAACCCCTTCCCTCCGGACCGTTGAAGAGCTTCGAATTTCCTCGCAATGCGTGACAAGCAGTTTGCCCCCGAGTTCTGGCGTCCAGACAACCGACCCCCCCTGGGGATCGAACTCAGCCGATTCGTGATCCTACCCCCGGTGGCCCGGGGGTCTTTCTACGATGATAATAGCTCGGCAGGGTTCGCACAAGTTCAGCCTTCAGAAAACTTTGACTGGCTCAGTGGCCCCTCCCGAACCCATCTTCCATTCATTCCAAAATAGTTGTAACCCTCTCTTAAACCTTTTCGTCCTCTAGCAATCTAATGTAACGCAGTGCGCCAGGGCTGTTCCCCGTGGAATTGTGGTTTATGATCCCCCGATCCGGGGAGGGGAGAGCACTGTTTTTGTCAAAATCCAAGAAAGGGACGTTCTGCAATTTCACTGACTGCGCCTGTGACAAAACTCTCTCTGACCCCGCAGCAACGCGAGTGGTTGATTCCCTTTCTAGGATACCTGGTCATCGTCCTGATCGCCAATTATCGCGTTCACGAACTCTATGATTCTGATTTCGCATTCCTGATTCTAATTCTCGCCGCCTTTGCGCTGGGCCGTGTCTCGAGTTTTATTCGCGACTGGACACCCGTGGTGCTCCTGCTCTTCTCCTATGAATATCTTCATGGATATGCCGACAAGATTGCCGGCAGCGTGCATTCCACCGACATCATCCACTTGGAGGAGAAGCTTTTCGGCTATCCTGTCGCGACGGTCACACTCCAAAGGTTTCTCTACACTCCCGGCGTCGGCCACTGGTACGACTACGCCTCGAGCCTGATTTATTATGCGCATTCCTTTGTAGTCCTGATCGTGGCATTCGGCTTGTGGGTTTACAGACGAGATCTCTATTTGCTTTGGGCGAGACTGTTTGTGTACCTTTCGTTCGCCGGATTCATCACGTATATTCTCTTTCCCGCGATGCCCCCCTGGATGGCTTCCCAGCAGCATTTGATCCCGCATATACATAAGATCATCGACGAGGTAATGCCCGATGGGACGGTAGGGGTGGTCAGCGCGATGACCTCCAACCTCGTCGCTGCCATGCCATCACTGCACGCGGCCTATCCGACGCTCGGCTTACTCTTCATGCGCCGCTACTTCCGGAAGGCAGCGCCCTTTTATGCCGCCTATTGTCTTATGGTTTATTTTGCGATCATCTATCTGGGCGAACATTACATTCTGGACACCCTGGCGGGAATCGGGTATGCCGTGGGGGTTTTCTACATCAACGAGTGGGTGAGTTCCAGGAAGCGGCGTGTTCCATCCCCATCCGTGTCAGCTGCCGTCTTTGATGCCTCACCTGACAGGTTCAGTCCTAGCCTCGCTTGGCCTTATTCACCCATTCTGGAAGCCAAAATCGTTCCAGTCGGTCGAATCAGGGAAGAGCAGGGCTTGAGGTACCGCACGGACGCTCATCCCTAGCATCCAAGCCGCGCCCTCGAAGTATCCCGCCCTCCCCTCACAGATCCACGCCCCGGTGACCCCAATCGAATTCAATCTCCACCTTGCAGGCTGGCCGAACAGGGGCAACTGGGGTAACTCGCTCCGTCTTTGCAATCGATGTTCCAGTTTCGCTGAGTCAATGATTGAGTTTGCACGATGAATTCAATCAACGACCAGAACGGGTGTGAATTCACCTAAACCGATCAACCCGCAGGATTCTCCTTCAAGACGATTCATGATTCACCCGTTCCCGACCCACAAGGAGAGATCTGGACACCTAAGCCCTCTTTCAGAGACACTCCTTCAACCGAGATCCCTCAATCGAATGAGTTGTTATTTTCGGAACAATGAGAAAAGGAAGGTCAGGAGGATGCTGAGTAGCAGGCAGCTTACCAGGGGGAAATAAAGCGTGAAATTCCCACGGTGAATCCGGATGTCTCCCGGGAGCCGGCCCAGGTGCAAAATATGAAATCGGTCCAGAAGCAGAATCGCCCCCCCGAGCAAGATCAGGACAATACCCAGTAAAAGAACAAATTTACCGATGACAGACACTCCGGAACCTCAAATTCCAAAATCCGAAATCCAAATTCCAAATAAACTCCAAATTCCAACGTCAAAGGGCAAACAAGTGAACTGTAATTATCTAACTGGATATCTCTTCACCGATGGATATCTTGCGTGCATTTGTTTGAATTCCTGGAATTTGGAGTTTATTTGGAATTTGGATATTGAATATTGGAATTTCCCTTTTAGGGACAGATTTCAAGCTCACCAAAAAAGTATTTGGTCTCGAAGGCCGCCGTCTCGGGGGCGTCGCTGCCATGCGTCGCGTTGTTTTGAATGGAAGTGCCGAAACGCTTTCTCAAGGACCCCTCGGTCGCCTTGGAAGGATCTGTAGCCCCCATGACCTCACGCCACTGCTTGATGGCATCCTCGCGTTGCAGGATCATTGCGACGATGGGACCCGAGTGCATGAAGTCAGTCAGGGGGTCGAAAAAGGGGCGTTCTCGGTGCACTGCGTAAAATCCTTCCGCCTGTCTTCTGGACAATCGGATCAGTTTCATGGCAATGATCCTGAATCCATTTGATTCAATCAGCTTGATGATGTCTCCCGTATGCCCTGCCTTGAAGGCGTCGGGCTTAATAAGTGCCAGGGTGCGTTCAAGAGCCAAAATATTATTCTCCTCAATAGAATTTGTGCGATTCATGTTCATGCCTCCCGGAATGGCCCTGCGCTTCAAGTCTGCCTATGAAATAGGCTCCAACATCCAAGAAGCAATGACCCAACCAGAAGCAAGGTTCCAAGAAGGCAGTTTTCTCTACCGACCTAACCGGGGATCAATGCAGTACCGGGTCCGCTACATCTTGCCATTTGAAGAGGATTTGCAATTTGAGGCTTCCCGACTCCCCGGTGGGTACCGCGCGAGAGACGATCATTTCTGCAACGTCTTCTCTACCATCGCCCCGATCTCCGCCGGCGATTCCACCACATGGATCCCCGCGTCGCGCATGGCCTTCATTTTTTCCGCCGCAGTCCCCTTCCCACCCGCAATGATGGCCCCGGCATGGCCCATGCGCCGCCCCGGCGGGGCTGTTTGACCCGCAACAAAACCAACGACCGGTTTCCTGACGTGGCTCTTGACGAAAGCGGAGGCCTCTTCTTCGGCTGTTCCGCCAATCTCTCCAATCATGACGATGGCATGGGTATCGGGGTCTTCGTTAAACATGCGAATGGCATCCAGGTGTGTGGTCCCGATAATCGGATCTCCCCCGATGCCGATGCAGGTGGACTGCCCAATCCCGCGGCGGGTCAACTGGTCAACAGCTTCGTAGGTCAAGGTTCCGCTCCGCGAAACCACCCCCACATTCCCCTCTTTGTGAATGTGGCCGGGCATAATCCCCACTTTGCATTTCCCCGGTGAGATGATACCGGGGCAATTAGGTCCGATCAGGCGCGTCGACTTCTGCTCTTTGAGAAACCGCCATGCGCGGACCATGTCCAGGGTCGGGATCCCTTCGGAAATGCACACGACGAGTGCAATCCCCGCATTTGCCGCCTCCATGATGGCATCCGCGGCAAAGGGCGGGGGAACAAAGATGACAGAGACGTTGGCCCCAGTCGCTTTAACGGCATCAGCCACCGTGTTGAAAACGGGAACGGGTGCCAGAGGGGATCCCTCCAGAGAATGCAAGGTCCCTCCTTTGCCAGGCGTGACGCCTGAGACGATTTGGGTTCCATACTCCTGGCACGTCCGAGCATGGAAGGTGCCTTCCTTACCCGTCAAACCCTGGACCACAACGCGGGAGTTCTGGTCAACAAGAATACTCATGAATCAGTCCCTTTCCAGGCAAAATATACGTCTGCTTATTGGGTGCCTCATTCCGACAGCCTGAACCTAAAGAACCCCTCTCAATTGGCCTCTGAGAACCCCTCCACCATTTTCATGAGCCGGCCTTCGAGCCCATTCTTATCAGCCAGCTCGAGCGGTAGGGTGAAAACAATCGTAAACTTGTGTTTTTCTCCATCAAGGGTGATCACATGAACGCGGTATTTTTCATGGGTATCTTCAGAACCGCCCTTAATTTCATACACGGATTCGAGGGCCTTCTCGTTTCCAACCCGCCGCTTCTCCCATTTGATCTTGTTGTTCTTGGGTGGACCTTCGAGGGCTCTCGTGGCAAACTGCAACGCCATTCTGCGATGCAATGCTTCGAGATCGTTCCCCCGATAGGACGGGTAAATGGTGAAAGAAGCCTCCTCGCCGACGATCGTGATGCTTGATCCATCCGGGCTCTCCGCCACCTTCCATGATGCTGGAGCTTTGACGGAGAATCGTTTCATGGAATCCTTCACCACCTTTTCCACCTCTGCTCCCGCCGCCACGGAAAGCAATCCCATGAGGACCATGCCTAGCAGCATGAGAATGCAACTGCCCGAATGTTTTTTGATTCTCATTGCATCTCCTTCCCACTGAAGTCTCTTAAGTCCGGCCGATCGCCCCCGTGGAATCACTCCTACGCACTCGCTTGAGGCACAGAACGACTCGCCAGGGCGACGACCTTTTCGGCGGCGTCTTTCATATTCAATCCCACCGTGAAGTTGAGCCCGGATTCCCTGAGAATCTCGCGGCCCCGTTCGACGTTGGTGCCCTCCATTCGAACCACGATGGGTATCGAAAGGGCCAGCTCCTTGGCTGCCTCCACGACCCCTGTGGCCAAGGTGTCGCATCGCAGAATCCCGCCGAAAATATTAATGAGAACGGCCTTCACATTCTTGTCGCTCATCAGGATGCGGAACGCGTTCCTGACCTGTTCGGCGCTAGCGCCGCCCCCCACGTCCAGGAAGTTAGCGGGCATGCCGCCCGCATACTTGATGATATCCATGGTGGCCATGGCCAGCCCGGCCCCATTCACCATACATCCCACGTTGCCATCCAATTTGATGTAATTCAGATTGAACTTGCTGGCCTCCACTTCCAACGGATCTTCTTCATTCAGATCGCGGAGGGCGGCAAATTCCTTATGGCGAAACAGGGCATTGTCGTCAAAGTTGATCTTGGCATCCAGGGCGTAGAGCTCCCCCTCTTCAGTCAACAGGAAGGGATTGATTTCAGCCAATGAGCCATCGCTTGACTGAAAGGCCTGATACAGGGCGGTCATAAACTGAACCGCTTTGTTTATGAGTTCAGGGGCCAGCCCCAATCCAAAAGCCAGTGCTCGTGCCTGGTAGGCCTGAAATCCGATTCCCGGATCGATCCACTCTTTCAGGATCAACTCAGGGCTTTTGGCGGCAACCTCTTCGATTTCCATACCGCCTGCGGCGCTGGCCATGAACACAGGCTTCCCCACGACACGATCAATCACGATGCCCAGATAAAGCTCCTTTTTAATATGCAGGGCTTCCTCCACCAGAAGGCGCTGCACAATTCTCCCCTCGGGCCCCGTCTGATGGGTGATCAGCTTCATCCCCAGCATCCGCCGGGCAAGCTGTTCCGCTTCCTCCGGAGTCTTGGCCAACTTCACACCTCCTCCCTTGCCCCGTCCCCCGGCGTGAATTTGGGCCTTCACCACGACCGGGCCACCCAGGTCCACGGCAATCTTTTTCGCCTCCTCCGGGGTCATCGCGGGTCGACCCCGCGGGATTTTCACGTGGTACCGGGAGAGAATCTCTTTTGCCTGGTATTCGTGGATTTTCATGACAGAGGCTCGCCTTTCTAATCGATGGGGATGCACGGCTGGAAAACAAAGGGTCATTATAGACATCGCTATGGTGACGGTCAAGGCAAGCGTCTTGACAAGACGGGTTGCCCTCTCTAGAATTCTACATGGTGTCTTACACCCGAAAATTTATTGGGCCTCTTCGAGCCGCTTCGGTCTCAACCCGTCCCATGAAAATGGGATGGGTTTTTTGTTTCCGCGGCGAATTTGCGTTGGGTGCAGTCATGGCTGTCCAAGCCAAGCGCCCAAGAACGAGCTCAAGGCTCTTATCCAGGAGCAACAATGCTGACTAACCGCGTGAACGAAGGCTTAACGTTCGACGACGTTTTACTCCTTCCCCTGCGATCGTCGGTTTTGCCCACGGAAGCGAATACCGCCACCCTCGTGACTCGTCACATCAAGTTGAACGTCCCGATTGTCAGCGCCGCTATGGACACGGTGACTGAAGCTCGCCTCGCCATCGCCCTGGCGCAGCAAGGCGGCATCGGGATCATCCATCGAAATCTGTCGGTGGAGCGGCAGGCCAGTGAGGTCGACAAAGTGAAACGATCCGAAAGCGGAATGATCGTTGATCCCATCACAACGACGCCGGACAAAAAGATCTCCGATGCCCTGGAGATCATGCGACATTACAAAATCTCAGGCGTTCCGGTCACCGACAAATCTGGAAAGCTGGTGGGTATCCTCACCAACCGCGATCTGCGGTTTGAAACGCATCTTGATCGGCCCATCAGCGAGGCCATGACCAAAGACAACCTCATTACCGTCCCTGTCGGGACGACGCTCGATCAAGCGGAAGAGAAACTACACCAGCATCGGGTGGAAAAACTGCTGGTGGTGGACAAGAATTACAAATTGAAGGGCCTCATTACCGTCAAAGACATTCAAAAGAAAATTCAATATCCGAATTCCGCAAAGGATTCGCAGGGCCGCCTGCGCGTGGGGGCCGCCCTGGGGGCCACCGGCGATTTCCTGGAGCGCGCGGCGGAACTGGTCCGGTCCAAGGTCGATTTGTTGATTATTGACACGGCCCACGGGCACACGGCGCGGGTGCTTCAGGCCATCAAGAGCATCAAGAAGAAATTTCCAGAGGTTGATCTCGCAGCGGGAAATATTGCCTCGGCCGAAGCGGCACGGGACTTGATTCGCCTGGGGGTCGATGCCATCAAAGTCGGGATCGGGCCAGGATCCATTTGCACGACGCGCATCGTCACTGGCGTGGGCGTCCCTCAGATCACCGCGATCGCCGCCTGCGCAAAATTTGCGCATAAGGCGGGGATTCCGCTTATTGCCGACGGGGGGATCAAGTTTTCGGGCGACATCACCAAGGCCCTGGCGGCGGGAGCCGATGCGGTGATGATCGGGAGCTTGTTTGCGGGGACTGACGAGAGCCCCGGTGAAACCATTCTCTTTCAGGGGCGGAGCTTTAAGTCTTACCGTGGCATGGGATCGCTCACCGCCATGCAGTTGGGTTCGGGGGACCGCTACGCCCAGGAGCGCACGAGTGGAAAGGAAATGATTGCGGAGGGAGTCGAAGGGCGCGTCCCTCACAAAGGGCCCCTTTCAGCCATGGTGCATCAATTGGTGGGAGGCCTGAAATCTGGAATGGGGTATTGCGGGGCAAAAAATCTGTCCGAATTGCACCGGAAGACCCGGTTTCTTCGAATCACTCCTGCAGGGCTCAGAGAAAGTCACGTCCACGATGTCATCATTACGAAGGAAGCCCCCAACTACCAGCTGGATTAGGAACAAATCACCTCGGGAGCACTGAGGGATTCATCCTCTTGCTTTCGGGGTGGGTGGGTTTCCCTTCTCCACCTCAAACACCGAGTGCTTCCGCCAGTTCGCTGACAAACAACTCCGCGTCGGTCACCAGACCCAGGGCCTGAAAGGTCCCTCGATCCGCGAGTTTGGTGACGACAGCAGGATTGATGTCTACCGCGACCACCTTGACCGATGCGGGCAACATGTTGCCGGTTGCAATCGAGTGGAGCATGGTGGCGATCATCAGGACGATTTCTACGCCTTGGACCGCGGCCCGCATCCGGCGTTGTGCTTGTCCCATGTCGACGATCACGTCAGGAAGGGGTCCGTCGTCGCGCACCGAGCCCGCCAGCACCAGTTCGACGTTGTGGCGGATGCACTCGTACATGATCCCCTCCCGGAGGATGCCTGCCTCAACCGCCTGCCGGAGCGAACCGGCTCGCCGGATCGTATTGATCGCCACCATGTGATGCCGGTGTCCCCCTTCGATGGGTTGCCCACTCTGCAGGGCGACTCCCAGGGAAGTCCCGAGTAGAGCACCCTCCACGTCGTGCGCCGCAATGGCGTTTCCACCGAACAAGACTTGCACAAATCCCGCCCGGATCATTCTTGCCAGGTAAGGGGCCGCGCCGCTATGAACGACCGCGGGGCCGGCCACCACCAGGATTTTCCCTCCATGAGCCCGTGTCTCATGCATCTGTTTTGCAATCTCCCCGATGACGAGGCGTTTCGGTTTTTCCGGCGACACATTGCTGGCCATGAATGAGAAGATCTCGCGCTCCCGGGACCGTTGCAGGGGGATGACCCGAATTCCTTCATGTCCCACCACCACCGGATCCCCCATCTTCACCTCGGCCATGGGCAACATGTGGGCCCGTGCGTGGGGCCGATCGACCACAATCGCCAGATCCATTTCGGTTCCCGTCACATCCACCCACACTCCGTTCAACCGCACCTGGGTCGGAAAATGAGTGGTGGAGTAAAAATCATCAGGGAGGGCACCTTCACAGGGTGAGGGCTCGGTGCGCACATCATCCCGCGACACCAACACGGCCCCGTAATCCTGCAACGCTGTAAGAATGCGTTGCAATTGAGAATCGGTCGCGGCCATAATCTTTAACCGGGCAAAGGAGGTTTCGTCTTTGTGACGGCCCACCCGGATCTCCCGCAGATCAAAGGTGCCACCCAGGTCCATAATCGCATCAAAAACTCGAGGCAGGATCCAGGAGTCGATGATGTGACCTTCAAGGGTAATCTCTTCTGTAAACTCAGCCATCGCTTTGCTCTCTCCGGTATGTATGCTCAGAACCAGTGAACCCGCTTGAATTACAAGCCACGCACTCTCCGCTTCCTGCCCGTGCTGAAATGAGGAGTGGCGGGGAGATTCGGATCCTCCTCCTGAATTCCGAAATTATCGAGGGAGAACAAGTGGTGTGGTCAGATTTCTCGTCGAATGGAAACCGAACTTCTCCCCTGCAAGCTTGACACCGTTAAACCCTCCCGAGTATCCCTTTGGAATCCAACTTTACCTCCTAGACCGGAGGATGAGGATATTCCCCTCAGCCCGCCGATGCGTCCATTGGGAGCCAAGAACTTCCCCGAATCGAGGATGGGGACGGAGCCCGTGCGCCGGTTCTTCAATATTCAGCACACGCAGAAGCCACGAAAGAATGGAAATCGAGACGTGAGGGCGAACGACCAAAAAGTCAACGCGGAGGAAACCCTTGACCGGCAGGAAACGTCGTTTCCTCAGAGGGCCCCACCAGCGGGCAGCCGCCGGGTGATTTCTTCCTCGTATTGCTTGCCCGACTGGTCAGTTGCAAAATGTCTAAAAATAATTCTGTCGTCATAAATCTTTTGAACTTCCCCGTCATGCAACACATCTTTTTCACGGAGGAAAATCGCCGCCGGATTTGAGGAGGATTGCACAACGGCATAGTATCCATCACCCGTCTTGACAATCCCCTTGAGCTGAAGTCGACCAACCTGTAATCCCTTCTTCCCGGGCGGAAGATTGGTCGGAGGCTCATCGCTGGCCCGAACGACGAGGGGGCGGAACGGATCCCGACGGTTCAGGAATACCACACTCTTTTCTTCTGGCTCCTCGGCTTTAGGCTTGGCCTTCTCAGTCGCCCCCTTTTTCGCCTCTTTTACCTCCGCTGCCTTGCCCTTGCGAGTGGCCTGGGACGGCTTCACCGGCTTTGGTGTGGACGTGCTCGCGGCGGCCACGCCTGCCGGTTTGCCGGCGGGCTTTTGAACCACCAACTCCTTCGGCTTGGGGGCTTCCTTCGAGGGAGGCACCTTGGCTTCTTTGGCCTTTTGCATCGAACCTGGGGCGACTGGTTTTTGTGCCTGGGCCATTTCCATGGCCTTCGGTTTCTCTTGCTTCTTGACAATTGGGGCGGGAGGCTTTGCTGCCACTGGAGTCGTTGCGGCCGCTTCGGCCTTTTTCACAGGCTGTTTTTCCTTGACCTGTGACACTGCAACCGGATGCTTGGCTTCCTGCGGCTTGGCAGGAACCGGACTGACTTTGACAGGGGCTGCGGGTGAAGGTTTCTCAGTCTTGGCTACGGCCGGTGCCGCAGGCTTCTTCTGGTTTTCAGCCATCGCAGGTTGTTTAGGCGCTTCCTTCTTGGCCGCTGTCGCCTGGCCTTTTGCTCCAGCGGTGACTGGTTTCATCGGGGCCGCTTTTACCGCTGCCTCCTGTTTGGGCGGTTGAGGTTTGGTTTCTGATGACTTAACCGTCTCTTTGGCAGCCTTGGCTACCGCTGCTTTTTGAGGCGGGGGAGATTTCCTGCCCTTCGCATAATTGTCCAACTCTTCATGCAACTTGCGTGTGAGGGGGCTCTTGGGAAACTCCTTGTCCATCGACTCAACGACCTTACGCGCATCGTCCAACCGATTGAGCGCAATCAGGGTGCGGCCATACCAGAGCAATCCAATATCCCGGATCATGCTCTTGGGATTGTTGTTGAGATAGGAAGAGAGCAATTTTTCAGCGGTGGCATAATCTCCGGAACTATACGCCTGGACGCCCCGCGAGAAGACATCCTCTTCCTGAGCAGACCGGGGCAGCGCATCGGCGGCCACAAGGTTCGCAGCGAATAGGATCATTGAAACCGCCAGACAGAGATCAAGCACAATAGCTTTGCGGTGGATGATTGGAAACATTATTTAACCTCGTTGCGAGGATTCATCAACGTGGTAACTGTTGATGATACTAGAAATGAATGCCGGGAATGTCAACACAAAACGAACCCCGTCGCGGTTCCGAAGAAAAACGCCAAAGTATGATCCAAGTCACACTCTGAAATGGCCAACGCAAGTACGATGTTTTGTTCTCTGTACACACTATGGCCCGGTGTCTCTTGGCCCGACCTTCATTCCTCTAAGTCAACGCGAGGGGTCTTTTCCCACTTCTTAAATATCGGACGACCGAAATACTCGCCGCCCTTCCCTTTTGCACGAAAGGCTCCGAGGAAAAAGATCGAGGAGGGAGGGTCGCTGCGTTCCTATTTGCCCCCCTCAATGATGTCCCGGTGTTCCAGCGTGGTCCGGTAGTGGAGCGATTTGAACAGCTTATCCAACTGATTGGCGATTACCACCGAGCGATGTCTGCCGCCGGTGCAGCCGACCGCAATCGTCAAATAACTTTTTCCTTCAGCGACATATTGAGGGATGAGGAACTTAAGCAGATCGGAGAGACGATCTAGAAGTTCTCGTGTCTGCTTGAACGAAAGCACATAGCGTTGAACCCGGGCATCATTGCCTGTGCGCTCCCTGTACGAAGCTACGAAGTTCGGATTGGGGAGAAACCGAACATCAAAAACCAGGTCGCTCGTGGGCGGCACCCCATAACGAAACCCAAAACTGATGGTGTTGATATGGAGCGGGCGGTGTTGCTTCTGTTCGGTAAACCGTTCCATGAGGGTTCGCCGCAGTTCATGGACAGTGAAGGGCGTGGTATCAATCACGGCGTCGGCCAGAGCCCGTATGGGCTGCATCCTCTTCCGTTCAATTGCAATTGATTGGGTGACCGCCTGCTTCGCCGTCAAGGGGTGGGGGCGGCGGGTCTCGCTATACCGTCGCACCAGCACGGACGTGGCCGCCTCCAGAAAGAACAACCTGGTACTGACCCCCATCGAGCGAAGCTGGCGATAGATCCGGGGAAAACGCCGCAGGGCGGTCCCTTCGCGAACATCCACCACCATTGCCGTTTGATGGTATTCCGCTCCGGAGCTCACGCACAACTCGGCAAACAGGGGAATCAGATCAATCGGCAGGTTGTCGATGCAGTAATAGCCGAGATCCTCGAAGGCCTTTAAGGCCGACCCCTTGCCCGACCCACTCAAGCCGGTGATCACGACAAATTGGATTTCATCCGGTCTGAAGTAAATCGGTAGGGTCGATTCTTTAGTTGTGGAATGGGCGGGGGCTGGCACAGGTCTATTCTTCGGTCTCACAAAATTATTCGGCTCCGGGTCCGAGTCGGGATATCAGGAGAAGGCGCGTGAACCTCATTCATCCGCACTCCCGGCGTGAAGCAAATCCGTCCCCCGTCTCGCATGCGAGTCCGATCATCGCGGGTCGATCTCCATACCGTTACGCCAGGAATCTTCCTCCCACCACCACTGGAGAGGAACGTCTTGGGTCAAACCTTCGGTTCAATTAGACCAAAATGACCATCACTTCGGCGGTAGATGACATTGATGGAATCGGATTCGGCGTTACGGAACACCAAAAACTCGTCCTTGGATTCATTCACTTCCTGCACAGCCTCTTCCACCGACATCGGTTTCACGGCAAATTTGCGTGTCTTGATGATTCGAATGCCATCGCCCGGGACCCGGATCGTCTCTCGATCCAGGACGTTCATGGTGACATGTGCGAGCGATTCGGAACGTCGCTTGCCTTCTTTAAGTTTGGCCTTGGATTTCTTGGCCTGTTTTTCAATCTTCTCGAGTGCCCCCAGAATGGAGGAATACATGTCCGTGGTTTCGTGGATCCCCACAAAAGCAGACAACCGGGCTTTCGCGGTAATCTCAGCGATATGCCGGTGTTTTTCCACGGTCAGAATCACATGGGCCTTAATCTGGTCTCCCAGGATTCGCTTGAGTTTGAACAGGTGCTCTTCGGTGTAATCCTTAATGGCGGGTGTTATGTCCATCTGACGACCCGTGTAATCGATTTGCATGGACGCCACCTCCTGACTTCGGTTATCAGCGATAACAGGGCAGAACAGGGCCTGTGTTGCGATCGCTGGGTTTTTGAGTCATGTGTGCAGGCTAACTTTTGATGCGTCGCTGATGCGTAGAGGGAATCTTCATGTCCTCGCGGTACTTGGCAACCGTGCGTCGAGTCACCTGGATCCCTTCGGCATTGAGCCGCCGGGTGATCTCTTCGTCGGTCATGGGATTCTGTGAATCCTCTTCTTCGATCATCTTTTTTACGCGCCGTTTCAGGATGACAAGCGAAGTCTCATTCCCCATCGGTCCGCTGACCGCTTCGGAGAAGAAGTACCGTAACTCATAGACCCCTTGCGGCGTGTGCGCGTACTTATGAGCCACCGCCCGGCTCACAGTGGAGGGATGAACCCCGAGTTCCTCAGCCACTTCCTTGATCATCATGGGCTTCATGAGGTCGATGCCCAGATCCAAAAACTCGCGTTGCCGGCGAACAATGGATTCGCACACCCGCAGGATCGTCAATTTGCGTTGCTCGATATTTTTCAGAAGCTGGAGCGCCGAGCCAAATCGCTCGCGCACGTAGTCACGCACGTCCTTGGGAGAGGAGTTTTTCTCCACCAACTTCCTGTAGGTCTGATTGAGGCGGAGCTGGGGGATGTCGTCCTCGTTCAGCACGACGTTATAGTTTTCCCCCACCTTGACGAAGAAAACGTCCGGCTGGATCAGACGCGGTTCCGATTTGTTGTAGCGCTGCCCCGGACGCGGGTCGAGTGTCTTGATCAGATCCACCGCGGCAATCACCGCATTGACAGGTCGATTGACGGCCCGTGCAATCTCACGGTACTGCTTGTTTTGCACCTGCCTCAGGTGATTCTCGACGATGGCGACGGCCAGGGTGTTGGGTTCGCCCAGGCTGTGCAACTGGATCAGCAGGGACTCCCGCAAATCGCGGGCCGCCACCCCCACCGGATCAAACTCCTGCACCAGTTTCAATCCCTGCTCAATAAGTTCGACCGGCAATCCGCTGGAGGCAGAAACCTCCTCCAAAGTCGCCTTCAGCAACCCGTCTTCATCCAGATTGCCAATGACCTCGGAGGCAGCGGAGCGTACTTCGTCATCCACCACCGCGAAACCGAGTTGCCAACTCAGGTGGTCGGAAAGCGTCTGCGGTTTGGAAAGAAAGTTCTCGAAGGAGGGCTTTTCAATGATCTCAGACCGTGTTGCTGTTGAAGAAGGTTCGAGATACTCATCAAAATACTGGCTGAATTCAAAGTCGCCGCCCATGCTGGCACCGTCTTCGGCCGGCAGGGTTTCGAGGACTTCCTTCTCACGGACCCGTTCCGAAGGAGCCTTCGATCGGGATTCCCGCTCCGCTCCCTCTTCTTCCTCCTCAGGCGCGGGCCCTTCAAGCGAGACCTCCTCGAGCACCGGATTCTCCATGACCTCCTGATGGATCATCTCGCCCAGTTCCAGATTGTTGAGCGCGAGAATGGAAACCATCTGCACGAGGCCCGGTGTGAGGATCTGCTTCTGGGCGACCCGTAGGCTCAGTTTGGGTTGTAAACTCGACATACGCGGCGGTAAGCAACCTTCCGATATCAATCAACACTGAATGTCAGGGCTATTCTACTTCGAACCGGGTTTTAACGAAAGCCTTCCCTTTCCACTCAACCTTATTTCCTTTTCAAAAGTATGACAAGGTTCTCTTCCCGGGGTCAACTCCGATCGGATCCTTCGCCTTCCCCCCCCGTTCAGCTTAACGAAAAATTATCGCCGAGATAGACGCGGCGCACATCGGGATCATTCGATAACCCATCGGGAGTGCCCATCCGGAAGATCTTTCCATCGTGGATGATATAAGCCCGATCCGTGACACGTAGCGTTTCACGGACGTTGTGGTCGGTCATCAGAACCCCGATCTTCCGGGTCTTCAAATGGGAGATGATTCTCTGGATGTCATCCACCGCCTGCGGGTCGATCCCCGCAAAGGGCTCATCCAGCAGAATAAACGACGGTGAAATGACCAGCGACCGTGCAATTTCCACCCGGCGGCGCTCTCCCCCCGAGAGCGTGTAGCCGTAACTGCGCCGCACCTGGGTGATGCCCAAGTCTTCGAGCAGGCTCTCACACCGGTGGCGACGGTCATAGGCCGACAGGGGAAGTGTTTCCAGGATCGACAACAGGTTTTCTTCGACGGTCAGCTTCCGGAAGATGGAGGTCTCCTGCGGCAGATAACTGATGCCGTTCCGTGCCCGCAGAAACATCGGCAACCGCGTGATGTCCTCACTGTTGAGCTTCACACTGCCCGAGTCAGGAAGGGTCAATCCCACAATGATGTGAAAGGTCGTGGTCTTTCCCGCTCCATTCGGACCCAGGAGCCCCACCACTTCTCCCTGCGACACCTCCAAATTCACGGAATTGACAACACGACGTCCTCGAAACGACTTGTTAATCTCGATTGTCCGGAGGACCTGGGAGCCATTGGATGACGAACTGTTGGCGGGGGTTCGGTTCGACGTCATTGTCGAGCTACTTTATGCTGCGTGGTCGCGAGTGCCTGGCTGTCTCCATCGATCAAAATCCTATCATCGCGGGTAAAGAAAGTCAATTCACGCCCGGTTGAAGCGCCTTTCACTGCATCGACAATGGTCGGGTGGTTACCACTCAACAGCACCCGGTTCTCGCGGGGAAAAAACTCGGCGCGTTCGCTGTTGGCCTTCCGCTGGGGCTGTTCGATCAGAACCCCTCCTTGCGCGATGGCCCGATCCACGCGGCTTTCGTGGGGCTGGGGCTTCTGGATGAGGAAGATATCGAGGGTGGGGGCCCGCAAGGTCCCCATGTCCCCCTTCATCACCACATTATTCTCATAGTGGGCGCGTTGGCTGGAGTCTTCATACTTCAGCGAATCAGCGGTCACGGAGACAAAATCCTTCTTCCCCTTTCCACTCTCCTCCGTCAAAAAAGTGCTCATGACATGACGCGACGCGATCATCGTCTTGGTCGCTTGATCCAGGTGGATTTCATCAGCTTTGACCACGTCATCGTCCTGCCACATGCGGGCGCCACCGGAGTAAACAGCTGTATGCTCCCGGGAGTGGGCCACCAGGCGGTTGGCGGAGATGAAGACGGGGCTCTTGGAGTCCGAGAAGGGTGCCGTTGTTGATTTTCTATCCTGATAAATCGTTAAGACGTTTCCTTCTCCCGTGAGTTTGTTGGATTGTTCGTCCATGGTCATGGAGCGTGCGGTGGTCTTTGCTGTCGAATCCCATACCTGGGGATTCCCCTGGAGTACCGTCACCCTGTCTGAGGCCGTATAGTGTGCCTTGGCGGCCACAGCCTGGCGGAGCACAGCGGCATTCTTCGCGGGCGGCTGCGTGGGCAGGCCGGTCTCAAGAAACCGGAAATTTCCAGTCTGATCAATGCCGGTCAGGAGTCCACTGGCGGGATCGAACCTGGCCACCAGCATATCACTCTGGGTCTTGCGATGAGTACTCGATGGCTGCGGCGATTGCGGTTCGAGGTCCACGGTGACATGCCCTGAGGCCTGAAATGATTCCAGGGTATTCCGCTGCCCCGAAAAAGTCGCATCGAACCGATCCCCGATCACGACCTTTCGGTCCAAAGTAGGCAAAGACGGGATTAATTCCAAAACACTGGACACCGGGGTCATCAATCTTTCAAACTCACGCCCTCCGGGCTGCAAGGTGATCTCAACGTGGGCAGAACGCAGGATTTCGGTCTCAGTTGAATTCGACAATGAGATCGTCGGGCTACTGCCGGGCGACGCAGCCGGTGATTTTGCTTCCCTTCCGGCGGCGGGAACGATCTTCAGAACGACATCCTTTTCTGCTATCAACTGGCGGGGCTCGTTGCGGCTTCCGGTAAACCGGGTGGTGAACTTCTGTGCAGTCATCTCGGTCGTTGAGGTAAGCGAGCGGCTCTCCGCATGGACATTGCCTTCTGCAACGATCGTCTCCAACGATTTCGTCCCACCCCCCAGGCTCGCGGTGATGGTATTCGCGGTGAGATCCGATTGAGCATTGACCGACCGGGATTTCACCGAGGGATTTCCCCGTGCTTCAGCCCGATCGGCCCGGTTGTCCGCCCCGAGGTGGACCACCAGTTCTCCCGAATCGAGGGAATCATCCCCGCGATTGAGATGGACGGCTCCGCCAAATCCAATCTGGTGTGCCGTTTTTTCGAAATTCAAAGAACTGCTGGTTATTTCCACCGGAGGATTCTTTTCGCCCCGATCCATTCGGACTTGAACGTCTCGCGGCAAGCTGAGACTGTCGTGTGCGGCATCATAACGCATTCCGGTCGCGCTGCCACTGATATCATTAAACGTGAATTGGACCGGGGCCGCCGTCTCCACGCGGTTTTCCCTCTGCGAATAAAAGACCTTTGAAGTTTTAACCAGGGTCTTGTTGAGATAGGCCTTGCGCGGGTCGGTTTCGGCGAGGCGGCTTGATGTGGCCTCCTGGTTCTTACTGCTCAAAAGGATGGTGACATCCCCTTCGAATTCAATGCCCCCTGAGTCCTGATCATAAACGGCGCGAGCACTGTGAATGCGGTCATAGCGGTCGCCCTCACGGCCGTAGACGAGAACCTCAACATCCTCAAGGACATTCTTGTTCCCTTTGAGGCCCAGATTGCGCCAGGCCTTAATGGAATAGATGGTTCGACCGGATTCAATCCTGGAGTAATTAAAACCGACGGTCGAATTCTCTACATTCTGGGGGAGAATGTCGGGGATCGTCTGCTTCAGAGACTTGAAACGCGAGGCGCGGCGCCAATAGCTCCATGTGGTCACTGCCACAATAAGGACCAGGGCGACGACAACCATAACACGCGTGATTCGAATGTGACGATATTGCACTCTGTTTACCTCGAGGCCCCATTCCGGTTCTTCTCAGGATGGGTTTTGATGAGGGAGGGCTCGCCACTGAAGCCCCCCGGGCCGCGCCCTTTCAGACAAATCCACTGACCGGCCACTCTTCAACAGGAAGCAAGGACAGCGGCCAATGTCTTACACCAAATCTTTAATCGTCAACTGGAGGGAGGTCACAGCCTGGAAAGTGTTTTGATTGAGTTGAAACGCCATGGATACATCGCGCCCTCTTCCCGTGCCGCCCTCAAGCCACGACCGCATGCCCCACCCTAACGCATCCAATGAAACCCCGTCCTGTTCCACACGCAATTTTAGATGCCTTTCTTTGAGAATGCGTGGCTCATACACCATCCTCAAATCGCGGGCGACGAAGGTGGGCACCGGGTTGCCTTCCCCGTAGGGCTCGAGGGAGACCATTTCCGCATACAGTTGCTCATCCAGATCGGAGAGGCGAACTTCAGCGTCAACCTCAAGAACCGGGACGAGATCATCCGGCCCGAGGACCGTTCGCGCATAGGCATTCAATCGTTCGCGCAGTTCAGGGATGCGGTCCACGGGCAGGGAAAAGCCGACAGCGTGGGAATGGCCTCCATACCGGGTAAAGAGATCTTGAACCTGGTCCAGGGCCCTGAGCAGGTGAAACGTCTTGATGGAGCGGCCTGATCCCTGGGCCACCCCGTCCTCACACGCCAGGATGAGGGTTGGCCGATAATACCTTTCCAGGATCTTTGAAGCCGCGATCCCAATTACTCCTCGATGCCATCCTTCGCCCGCGAGGACCATGCACAGATCTTGGGACAAGCGCGGCTCGCGCGCAAGTTGCTCGTCTATGGACTCCAGGATGTGCTGCTCAATCTGCTGCCGGTCGGTATTCATCTGATTCATTTTTTCGGCAAGCGATCGGGTCACCGCTACATCATCGGTTGAAAAGAGCTCGACCACTTCGTTCGCCCCACCCATGCGCCCCACGGCATTGATCCGGGGAGCAATCCGGAAGCCTACGTCGCTCGACGAGATCCTCTTATCCTTCAACCCCGAGATTTCCAGAAGCGCCTTCAATCCGACATTGGTGGGCGCGGCTAACCCCTCCAGGCCGTACTTGACGATGATCCGGTTCTCCCCCACCAGCGGCACGACGTCGGCGATTGTCCCAATGGCGACGATTTTCAGGAACGAAGGGAGCAGCGAAAGGCGGTTGCTTTTCTGGAGCAGGGCTTGAACGACCTTGAAGGCGACCCCGCAGCCGCACAGATTCTCATTGGGATACCCGCAGTCACTGCGCTTAGGATTGAGGACGGCCAGCGCCTGGGGAATCTCCGTTTGGCCTGCCGCGTCTTCTTCCGGGAGATGATGGTCGGTGATGATCGTGTCGAGGCCCAGGGCAGACGTCGCCCGGACAACTTCAAACGACCGAATACCCGTGTCCACGCTGATGACAAGGCGAAAGCCCTCGGCGGCGGCACGCTCAATAACGTCCTCTTTCATCCCGTACCCGTCCACCAGCCGGCGCGGGATGTGGTAGCGCACCTCGCCCCCCAGCAATTCGATGGCCCTGCGTAGGATGACCACCGCCGTCATCCCGTCGACGTCATAATCCCCATAGATCAGGATTTTTTCGTGCTTCTCCACCGCCTCCAGAATCCGCTCGACCGCCTTCGGGAGACCACACATTAACCCCGGATCATGCAGATCAGAGAGCGAGGGGTGCAGAAACTTATAGGCCTGCTCCGGGTTGGAGAGGCCGCGGTTGATCAGCAGACGCGCCATCAGCTCGGAACAACCCAGCTCTCCCTTGAGGACCGCTGCTTTCGCTGGATCAATGGTAGAAATAGACCATTTCATGATTCGATCCATTCTACCATGACGAAAAGATATGCGGGAATTTCAATGGCGCGGTGCGCCAGAGATCGCGTTCTCTTGCGGGATGTCGGAGAGATCGCGTTCTTCCGCGGGTGCCGCAGGCATCGCGTTCTTTGTGATGCCTGCGATGTTTACAACCAAGAAGAGGTCAGATACGGACATCGGACCTACAAGCTATTTTTGTGGGCGGTCTCTTCGTTCGAAACATTAGTTGCAATTTGATTCTACTGGCGTCACATTAACAAGTAATTGACCTTCTCAGCAGGAGGTAGATCTGTGAGCCTCGCAAAAAACGAATACCAAAAGTGGATAGTGGAGATGCGACCCCGACATGCCCAACATGGATGCGGATTCTGCGCTCTCTTGTTGCTTTGGCTTCTTTCACCGGTGGGACTTAGGGGACAGGGCTCAAAGCCAAATGAGGCGACGGCGGACCTCTTACAGCAGCCCATTCATGAGCTGAGCCTTAAAAATCAATATTTCATGGACGGGATCGTGAAGCTCGACACTCTGGCCTCAGGATTCGGTTTCTCTGTGGAAATCATACTTCCTCCACCACAGGCACCCCAGCCGACGAACCCACGCTTTACTGCGAGGACCTCTGGAGTGACTTTAGCTGAGGCGCTGGACTGGTTGTGCACAGTGGATCCACGATACACTTGGTCGCGCGATGGAACCACGATCAACATCTTTCCGCAAACAAGTCTGGAAGAGAAAAATTACTACTTCACCCGCAGGTTGTCACATCTTGTATTCCGCGACGAGCGAAATGCTTTTGATGCTCTTCCCAAAGTCCTCACGCCTATTTCATCCCCCAAGGAGGCGGTCCTTACATTGAAGGGAGTGAGGGATTATCAGATCCCTCTCAGTGCAACGTTAACAAACATTACTGTGCGGGAGGCGTTGAATCGTCTGAGACAGCATTTGTCACCCACCGAAGGGTGGATGGTCACCGGAAATCAAGAGGTCATGCTGTTCATTGTCTACGACACCATCACTCTTCGACCAGCGCCAAGCCAAACACATTAGAAGGGGCCAGATTGGGCCATAGGACAAAGGAGATTCCGGGAACAACTCGAATCCAATTTCGCAGCTGTGAGAAGGTCGGGATTCCTGGAGATGAATCGAGCCCCATCCGAGGACGAGGAATTGCCCAATACGTCGATCTGCCCGCAGCACATCTTTTATGATTGGAGCCATTATGAGGAATTACTCGACCATGGTAATGAAGGTTTTGTGCGCTGTAATTCTTTGCGGAATCCTGATTGCTGGACCAGTCCGTGGTCAGACATTTGAGCAAAGGCTCGCAAGGGTTATAAACTTCGTTCCTGATGCCATCAGCCCATTTGATCAACTGATTGAGGTCGCGAGGGCTTTTGGAATTCCATTGGGAATCGAGGTCAATATCGAGTCCTGCAGCAAAATCTATACCAGGCGTCTTTTGCAGGGCCCGAACACGCTCGGTTCTTTAGTCTCACAGATTTCCAGGGAAATCCCTGAATATAGAGTGGAATTCAATGACGGAGTCATCAACATCATACCGGTTCAGCTCGCTGCTAACCCGAAAAGTTATCTGAATCTACGCATACCTGATTTCAGGCTGGATAAAGAAGATCTATACAGCGCCGAAGCAATTCTTCGGCAAGCGATCAAAAGCACGCTCCATCCGGTGAATTCTCCCAATGGTGCTCCCATAGGCTCCGTTTCAGGAAACATAATACCCCTAGGCCGAGGCGATGGGTTTGATGCTCAAAATATTACGTTTTCTGGCAGAAACCTAACCGTTCGTGAGATCCTCAACAGGATTGCTCTGCAAAATGGAAATGCTTACTGGGTGGTATACGAGAATCCTTCAAAGATGATGTTGAAAGAGCAGTTTTATGCTCAGGAGGAGTCCTCTTATGATCAAACTCTGGGGGAAGCTTTTACCTGGCGATTTGTCGCTCTTCGCACAACGGTTCCGAAGCAGTGAAATGTGACTTCGGAAATAAGGCGTTGGACACTGACGAACACGGATTCACGCGGAAGGATTGGGCGTGCGCCAGTCGCGATCGGTTTATTCCCCTACAGATTTTTCAGGATGAACTCCGTCATCATTTCTCGCATGTGGCGGACTAGCGCCGGATCGACCACGCCGTGCCGGGACTTCGGATACAGCATCAACTCGAACTGCTTTCCCGATTTCTGCAAATCGTAGATAAACTGAATGGTGTTGGCCATGTGGACGTTGTCGTCGATCGCCCCATGAATGAGCAGCAGCTTGCCTTGCAGATCCTTTGCGGCGGCCCGAGGGGCCGTCTTCTTGTACCCTTCGACGTTGTTCTGCGGCATCCGCATGTAGCGCTCCGTGTAAATCGAATCATAGTCGCGCCAGTCGGTGACGCTTCCACCCGCGATGCCGATCTTGAAGCTGGTTGAGTGCGTCATGGTGTAGCTGGTCATAAACCCGCCAAAGGACCAGCCCCACAGACCAATGCGGGAGCCGTCCACATAAGGCTGTTTCTTTAACCAACCCACACCATCTTCGAGGTCGCGGAGTTCCAGCTCACCGAAGTTCTGATAGATCGGCCAGACCGATTGAACTCCCTTTCCGCTGGCGCTGCGGTTGTCGCAGATCCAGATGATGTATCCTTTCTGGGCCAGCATCTGGTACCACAGATTGTTCGGCCCGCCCCAGGCATCACGCACGCTGGGGGCGTGCGGACCCGAGTAGGTGTAGCTCATGACGGGATATTTTTTACCGGCATCAAAATCCGGCGGCTTCAACATCTGGGCTTCCATCTCGAAGCCGTCGCGCGTTTTGACCTTGAGGAATTCCCAGTGAGCCAGTTTGTACTCCTTGAGCTTCTCCACCTTGTTCTCATCAATCACCCTCGCCAGCGCGCCATCGGGCTTATACAGGCGGACCTGGGTGGGGGTGTGGACGTCACTCCAGGAATCAATGAAAAGCGAGAACTTGGGATTGAAGTTTGGATTGTGATTTCCTTCTCCCTGAGTAATCCGCGTGTGGCCGGCCCCATCGAGCTTCCCCCGGTAGGCCTGATTCCCCGCCTGGTTGTATTCGTTTGATGAGAAGTAGACAAGACCGTTGTCCTCATCCACACCAAAGAACTTGCGAATCTCCCACTCCCCCGAGGTGACCGCACCTACCAGCTTGCCCTCGGCGCTGTAATGGTACAAATGGTTCCAACCCGTCCGTTCGCTTTCCCAAAGGAATGAACCGTCCTTCAGCCAGGTCGGCGGCTCTGATACGTTCACCCAGGCCTTCGATGCCTCATGAATCAGGGTTTGCGGTGAATCAGGTGAAGTCGCGACATTGAGATCGAGCCAGGTTTGTTCGCGATCCTGGATTTCGTACACGAGCTTCTTGCTGTCGGGAGTCCACCCCACCCGGGTGATCAGGAACTCCCCTCCTTGATATTTGAAGTTATTCACCCACCGCGTAGCGCCCCCCGCCGCGTTGACCATTCCCAATTCGGCCACCGGATTGGGCTCGCCCGAGATGGGATATTTAGTGTCTTCGAGGACTTGATCGTACGGGATGTGGTCGACCACCGGATAGTTTTTGACGCGAGACTCGTCGAGTTTCAGATAGGCCAGCTTTGAGGAATCCGGGCTCCACCAAAAAGCGCCATAATTGCCGCGCCCATAGATTTCCTCCTGGTAAACCCAATCGAGCCGGCCATTGAGCCGGGTTGCGTTCCCATCGCTGGTCAGCGCCCGTTCTTTCTGCGTCGCCACATCGACGACGTAGAGGTTGTTATTGCGAGTGAACGCCACCAGCTTCCCGTCGGGGGAAAACCCCTCGTCTTCCTCCGGGTCGAGGTTGTTGGTCAATCGCACCGCCGAGTCGCCACCAAACGGGTAATAGAAGAGGTCGCTGGAAAAATTGACCAGAGCCGATGTCGCCTCGGCATTCATTTCGTAGTTGCCGCGACGGGCAATTTGCTTCGCCTGCTCGGGACTGATCCCTGGAAGCTTCGCAAAAGCCGTTTCCATTTTCGCCGCGTCGAAGAAGGGCTCTTCTTCACCTGTCATCGCGTTGACCCGCATCAATTGACCCGCGGGGGCCCCCGCTCCCTGTGTCCGCTCGGCACCCGGTGGCCGCTTGGTCCAAAGATAGTGAACGCCGTCTTTCATCCACCGTAACCCGGTGGGGGGATTGCCGTTGAAGTTGATTCGAACTTTCGGATCAGGGCTGTAAATATCGTCCAGGGTCAGCAGCTTCTGCTGGGCCAAAATCGGCACACAAACAAACAGAACTCCGATCAGCAAAATCAGGTTCCGCAGGCGGTTTGACATTTTCTCATTTCCTCCCCGTAAGCATTGATTATTTGATGGGTGGGTTTGACAGACCGTTTATAATTCCCTTCGTTCAGGTGAGGCGTCACAGCATATCCCAGCACTTCCGGGATTCAAAGTTTTTTATGACTCATGAGGATCTCAAGGAACCTCGCGAGGAGGCAGCCATAATTGGATGGCGGGCTGGTTGATGATGGGAGGTCGTTGCCCACTGCAAGAATCCGCGATGGGAAAACCGCCCATCGCGGCTACCAAAGCATGATCACCGTAAGATCCTTACTTGAAAATCAAGAATTTCTGGCAATGTTCGACAGGATGAATTCTGAAAGGATGTTCTTGTGGCCTTCAAAGACCGATTGCAGGAAGTGAAGGTGGGATTTCTACCCTCTTTCTGGGTGGCTAACATCACCGAGCTATTTGAGCGCCTTTCCTACTACGGCCAGCAGGCGGTCCTCGCGATTTTTCTCAGCGAGCAGTTGCATTTTACACAGCAACAGACCGGCGATCTGATCGGCTACTTCGGTTTTGTGGTATGGCTGCTTCCGATTCTGGGGGGAACGCTGGCGGACCGGTTTGGCTTCCGGCGATCGCTGTCGTTTGCGTATTTGATTCTGGCGGTCGGGTACTTCCTGATGGGCTCACTGACGTCGCCCTGGATGGCCCCTCTGCGGAATACGCTGACGCCCTACTGGATGGTGTTTGCCATCCTGATGGTGCCGGCCCTGGGTCCGTCGATCGTCAAACCCTGCGTTGTCGGTACGACCGCGATGGCCGCGAAAGAAAACGTTCGCTCCCTCGGCTACTCCATCTATTACACGCTGGTCAATATCGGCGGCACGCTGGGCCCGATTGTGGCGTTCCTGGTGCGCCGCTCCATTGGTATCGAAAACGTGTTTCGGGTATCGGCGCTCAGCGTCCTATTGATGTTCTTTGCCACCCTGATTTTTTACAAGGACGCCCCCGTGGCCAGCGACAAGCAGGTGACCAGCATCGCCGCAGCCCTGAAGAATACGCTCAAGGTTTTGACCAATCTCCGGTTCATGCTGTTCCTGATTATCTTTTCAGGGTTCTGGATCGTTTTCTGGCAGGAGTTCATTGCCTTTCCCTTGTACATCCGCCGCTATGTCGACCCCAACTACAATGTGGATTTGCTGCTCTCGGTGGATCCGGCGACAGTCATTTTCTTCCAGGTGGTGGTCACGTACCTGACGCGGAAGATCCCCTCGTTTACCGCCATGACGCTGGGGCTTCTGATCACCAGTCTGTCCTGGCTCTTCGTGTCGGCGGGCAATTCCAGTTGGCTTTTTGTCGCCGCCTTGATCGTCCTCGCAATCGGTGAAATGGTGCAGGCGCCCCGATATTACGAATACATCTCCCGGCTCGCTCCCGAGGGACAGCAAGGGACCTTTATGGGCTACTCATTCCTGCCCATCGCGATTGGATTCCTGCTGGCTGGCAAAATCGGGGGACGTCTCGTACACTACTACGGCGAGGTGATCCATCAGCCCATGCGATTGTGGTGGGTGATAACCGCCATCGGGGTCGGAACAACCGTCCTCATGATGCTATACAACAAGCTGGTTATGCCGAAGACGAGTGGAACCACGGCGTGAAGATCCCGCTGTAGGCCCACCCTCGGCCCCAGGGATCACGACACATCAAAGAGTTGAAGAGAGAACGGGATGTAATGGAAGGAAAACGTGGTGGCGGAATCTTGTTCAAATTTCTTTAGAACGAATTCCCGGTAAATGATCTCATCCATAAGGTCTTCGTCCCAGCCGCACATTTCAAAATAAAGCCAGACATCACACTGGGAGAAACAATCCCCGCCGTGTTGCACCACCACCATCTTGACTTCAGGAAGGGAGGCGTAAAGATCCCGCACTTCGTCTCGCAAGACATAGGCGAGGTCGGAGGGCTCACGCCGTTGGAGTTGGGGCGTCCAGTCGCCCGGAAGAATTGAAGAAACTTCAAAATCCATATTCAGAGTTCAAAGTTCCAAGTTCAAAGTCGAGAAAACAGTTCCAAGTTCAAGGTTCAAAGTTCAAAGTTTCGAATCTACAGTCCAGAATCCAAAGTCAAATATCTGTGCTGCACATTTTAAGCTTCCCTCTGACCTCCGATTTTCCGCCACTGAATTCCTGTCTCTGGCTTCTGAGTTCCCATGTCTGACTTCGTTCACAGATGTCTTTCGCTTCTTCTAAATTACCTCATTCAATCACCCAGCCCACTCAATCCCCCACATCCAAGAGGAGGAGTTCCCGCTGAATCGGCTGCCCCGTTACGCGGATCTCATAGTTCTCTCCCATGTAGACATCGATCTCACTCCGGACCCCGAATTCATTGGGCAAATAAACACCGGGTTCGATGGAGAAGCAGGTGCGCGGGATCAGCTTCCGATCATCTTGCGTTTCCAGGTTGTCAATGTGGGCGCCGTTGCCATGAACTTCCAGCCCGATATTATGTCCGGTGCGGTGAATAAAGTACTTTCCGAACCCTTTCTTTTCAATATGCCCTCTGGAAACGTCGTCCACTTCCCAACCGTAAGGGGTCTCTTTTCGGGCGGCGCGCAGTTTCAGGTATTCCACGGCGGCATCACGAGCGCCGATCACCACGTTAAATATCTCAAGGTGCCGGGCGCTGGGATTCCTCCCACAAAAACCGGTCCAGGTGTAATCCGCATAGACAGAGTCGTGCTTCTTCAACTTGGCCCAGTAATCGATTAAGACGAAATCTCCCTTCCGGATTTCCTTGTGTTTCTCCCGGGTGGGGCCATAGTGCGGATTGCCGCTGTTTTCATTGACGGCCACGATCGGCGCATCGTAGGAAGTCAGATCTTCTGCTTCAAAACGCTGCCACATCCACTGTTGAATATCGTATTCGGTGGTCCGCTCGCCGCGCCTCAGGCGAGCCCCGATCTCGGCATAGGCGCCATCCTTGATCGCCATCAGTTTCTTTTCGGCTTCATGGTGCATCGCCAGTTGCTCATCCGACCACCGCGACTCAAAAAATTGAACCAGATCCTTGGAGCTGACCACTTTTTTTCCGAGCGATTGGATCAGCTCAATCGTGCCGGCATCCACCCGGGAGAGATAGGGAATAGCGCACCGGGGCGAGTATTCCATCGCGACGGTGGTCGCCACCTTCATCATATCGGCCAAATGTTCGGTCATGTCACGCCAGCTGAGGAATAAGATCTTCCTTCCGGGGAGAAAATCCAGGTTGGTGGGTTCAATGACGCTGTGTAAACGGACCGGTTCACCCGATTGAGGGATCCAAAGCCACCATCGACGCGTCAGCATCGTCCCTTCCTTCCAACCTACGACTTTGCGTGCAATCGGATTGCCTCCTTGAAAGTCATACATCAGCCACCCATCAATCTTGTGGTCTTTCAATGCAGCCTGAATGCCAGAAATGTCGATGCTCATGAATCAACTCTCCACGGAAGGTTATTTGATAATTGATGCTTGGTTTGCGGCAATCAGTATAGCAGATTTGAAAAGAGAGCGGTCTCCAGTCTGCAAAGGTGGGCGGGGGACGAAGAAAGAGAGAATTCCCTCGCCAACGGGGAGGGAAAGCAGATCGGCCTCCATGGTCAGCGGGCAGGGGCAGCCGTGTTCTGTCTTCGTGGAACAATTTCTCTACAAAGGCAATCTAGTGGGCGAGGAAGCATCCAAACGGGACAATCATCGTGCCCGCCAGGAGCCGGATCTGATGGTTAAACTGGTCGAATCTTCAGAGGGTTTTGGCCCCGAGCAGAATCAGCATCAGGGCCACAGAAAGCCAGCACTGTCGGAAACGGCAGGAGGCGCTCATAGAGCGGGTGCGAGACAACCCGGATCAGCCCCGTCGTTTAACCCCTTCGCCGGGGAACGCGTGAAATTTGCCCGGCAGCGTGACAGACTAAGCTCCCTGGCCTTTCCGAAGAATCCAACCAGCATTTTTCCGGGAAAAACATTTGAATCAATTCAAAGGACGGCGGCTCTTTCAGTGCTGGTTTGATCCATTGATTCCCGGTTGAGCCTGTTTTTTAACACCACGTCCTTTAACGTGACCCGACGAAAGATCTCAAGAACACTCTCCCGTGCCTCTGCACAGACCTCATGGATCGAGCACCAGGACATCCGTTCACATTCGATCCCGGGTGAAAGACACTGGTTCAAGACGATCGACCCTTCAATGGCTTCAATGACCTCCAACAGTGATATCTCCGCCGGATCTTTTTCCAGAGAATAACCTCCCGCTGCACCTCGATGTGATTTGATGAAATGGGCATGGGTCAATTGCTGTAATATCTTTGATAAAAAATGAGATGGAATATTTTCAGAATAGGCCAATGCGGGCAAATGAACGATGTTTCCACGAGGAAACTCAGCCAGCCGGGTCATGACTCGTAACGCATAATCACAAGCTCGAGTGAGTTGGAACATACGCCTCCTTTCCTCCAGTCCTTCTTTCCCTAAGTCATCTTACCATTTCTATTGACTTCAAGCCATACTCATGGGGATGGAATTCACCTAAATTACGAAACTCCGAGACCCGGGGTCTCATCTGTAGGGATCGCAGTAATGATCGGTAGATTCTCTTCTGTTTCCTGCGTGCGAGGACAAAACCAGGCATCCATGAGACCGCCGGGGTTGTTCCACGCGGGAACAAGTGACAGGGGAGCAAGCCGGCCGTGAGGGCAGATCGCGGGGTGAGCGGAAGGCTTTCCATGATCGCCTCGCAACATCTGAAATTTCAAATTTGAGATTGAGGAACTTAATAGCCGGGGTGGAACGCTTGGGGAGGGCCGGAGAAGAGACTGCCTGGAAGGTCGAGGCTTAATCGAAGAGAAGTTCAGGCGAGGATCGGCCCATGCGCTGCCGACCGGACTCGACGCTCTGTCAGGTAAATGTGGAGTCCCTCGCGCCAGGATTCCATATCGTCCATCCCGAATTGTGCCAATTTAGAGTGGGCCAGGACTGAGTAGGTTGGACGCTTGGCAGCAGCTCCGAATTTCTCGGAGGTCGTGGGCATCAAGCTCACAGCCAGCCCCGCTTCCTCGAAGATGGTCCGGGCAAATTCATACCAGGAGCACTCGCCCTGCGCGGTCACATGGACGACGCCGTAGAGTGAGCCCTTGACGCCCGGCGAGGGGAACTCCGTGCGGTGAGCTCGTTCATAAAGGACCAATTCATGAATCTTGCGCGCGGCCTCTGCGGCTCGGGTCGGCGTTAGGACCTGATCATTCACGACGCGGATGGGCTGCTGCTCACGCTGTAGCCTGATCATGAGATCAACAAAATTGTAGCCCTTGCTACTGCGCCCTGCATCGCCATAAAGGCCACAGGTGCGGATGATCAGGTGTCGCGAGCAGTTGTGCTTTACAAAGAATTCGCCCGCCAGCTTTGAGGTGGCGTATACACTCTGGGGGTTGGGAGCGTCCTCTTCGGTATAAGGGGCGCCCTTGGAACCGTCAAAAACATAATCTGTGGAGGTATGCACAAAAAGGGCATCGTGCTTGCGGCAAAGCTGAGCCAGGTTTCGAACCGCAAAGGCATTAATGGCAAAGGCATTCTCCTGTGTCGTTTCGCATAAATCAACTCGATGATAGGCGCTGGTATTAAGGACCACATCAGGATAGGCACGGTCGAAGAGGCGCTCGGCCGCATCATAATGGGCGATGTCCAGGTCTTTGTGACCCAGGGCGACCACCGTCTCATTTTCAAAGGCGGCAGCGAGCTCACTCCCCAATTGCCCATTCGCTCCTATGATGATGACCTTCATATCCCTGCTTCTTTCCGTGCCAACCGACCCAACAAATGGGGCGGAAATCTTTTTATTCACTGAGCAGAAGGATTTCTGCCCGAATCCGCTTCAACCCATCCGACGGACAGAAATCCCCCTCGTTTGCGGCGTCGGTCCTCACAACGAGTAAAATTCTGAGACTTGAGCCACGACGTATTCCTGCATGGCCTCGGTCAATTCGGGATACATTGGGAGGGCCAACACTTCGCGGGAAGCCGCCTCGCTGACCGGGAAATCCCCCGCTTTATACCCCAAATCCTTGAAGCAGGCCTGCAAGTGCAACGGGATGGGGTAATACACTGCTGAGGATACTCCCCGCTCCTTCAGGAATCTCTGTAGCTCATCCCGGCGTTCCACTCGCACGACATATTGATTAAACACGGATTTTGAATAAGGCTGAATTACGGGCGTCTTCACCTTCGCTCCCAGCCCCGCGCGGGTAATCAACGCATCATAAATCCCGGCCCGTGCGCATCGCGCCGCACTCCAACCATCCAGGTACTTTAACTTCACGCTGAGTACGGCGGCCTGGAGGGCATCCAACCGGCTGTTGTAGCCCACGATATCATGGACATATTTGTTTCGCCCGCCATGGGTTCTCAGCAGCGCCACCTGGTCTCGAAGGTGAGCATCATTGGTGACGACCATGCCTCCGTCCCCGAGCCCGCCCAGATTCTTGGATGGAAAGAAACTAATGCAGCCCAAGTCGCCAAGGGATCCAGCCTTTTTCCAGTCCCCTTCGAGGCGGTATTCTGCGCCGATGGACTGCGCCGCATCTTCAATGATGCGGACCCCGCGTCTGCGGGAGAGTTCGAGGATCGGCTTCATGTCAGCAGGCTGTCCAAACAAATGAACGGGAATCAGGGCTCTCGTGCGCGGGGTCACCTTGGCCTCAATCTGCCCAGGATCGATGTTGAACGTCTCCGGATCAATGTCCACGAAAACCGGGACGCCTCCCGCGTTGTGGATCGCCCCCGCCGTGGCGAAAAAGGTAAAGGGGGAGGTGATGACCTCATCACCGCGTTCGATCCCTACCGCACGCAGACCGAGGAGGAGGGCATCGGTTCCCGAGGCCACGCCCACCGCGTGGGCGGTGTGACAATACCTGGCGATTTCCCTTTCGAGGGTTTCAACCTTTGGCCCGAGAATGAAGCCCTGCGATTCCATGACCTCGTTGATGGCCTTCTGGATTTCCTCTCGGAGACTCGCATATTGCGCATGCAAATCTACTGAAGGGACTTTCATCATGATAGAGAGCTTCTCCATGACCGTTTGATTTGACCTCCCTTGGGGGCTGATGTCGAGGGGTGAGCGAACAACTTTCCCCCTCCCTCTCCATACCAGGATGGAGAGCAGATGCAATTATACTCCCGTCTCGGTTCTCATCAACGACGAAGCGTGTAGCTGTCGGCTGACCCGCGATCTTTTGCGCCGTTTGGGGGCCAGTGGTCCGCTTCAGAGTTAATGAAGGCAAGGATAGCAAACAAAGCCGCCCAGCCGCATCCCGAAAATCTGTGTATTGGCTCTGTCTTTCCCTCAGACATCTCCACCCACGGCCTGATGGACTATCCCTTCTCAATTTCAATTACCAGATAAGCCCACCGCGACTTGGGAACAACCCGGGCGGCCAGTTGGTTGATCGCGTTAAAAAACTTCTGAGTCCCCTGCCATCGGCTCAGCCGGGCAAATCCATAACGGTAATGCAAGACCATACGAAAGAGGGGAAAGGGTTGCCGGAGTTGAAGCACCGAGGAAAAACCCAGCTCACGGTCGAGGAGAGACTGAAGGGCCGCAGGGGAATTGCGCTTTATTCCGGATTCTGCCTTGACCAACCAGGCTTGCAATTGAATGATCGGATTTCTCCCGTTGGGCTCAATGATCACAATCTTCCCCCCATGGCGGCAGACCCGCGCGAATTCCTTCAAGGCTGACTCGCGGGCAGGCAGATGGTGCAACACGTCCCGGCACAGAACGATGTCAAAACACTCCGCAGGGAAAGGCAACTGGTCCGCGCGGGAGCAGAGGAAACGGCATTGGGGCAACTGGCTCTTCGCAAAGATAAGCTTGTTAGAAAAAAGGTCGATTCCATACAAGTGCGCTTCCGAATCGCCGAGAAAAAACAGGTTCCCTCCCTCCCCGCATCCCACTTCGAGAAGTCGTTGTCCGCGGCGCGGCCGCGCTCCCTCCAACAATGACTTTTCTGTTCTCGAGAAATAAGGATCGCCGGTCTGATGATGGAATCTCCTCGCGTCGGCGGCCTCAAAATATCGAGATTGAATTTTGGAGAATTCGTCGTGGTGGGTCAATAGAGATCTGGGTATCCTTTGAGGGCTTTCAATTCTATTTTCAAGAGAAGCGCGGTCGGACAACGTCCCGCGCCTCCAACTGCTCCAGGGGTCACCTTAACCCAACTTGAATTTCCTGAAGGCCAGCAGGGCCATTCTCAACAAGATCAAGCCATGTCGAAAACGGCTGATCTTCGTTTTTCCATAAGTGCGTCCGTGATACCGGACGGGGACTTCCACGATCTTGAGATTGAGTTTCGCCGCCCCGAACAACAAGTCAAAATCCCCGAAAGGATCAAAGTCCCCAAAAAAACTGCGGTTCGCTGCAATCTTCTCGTAGTTCTCCTTGAGCAGGGCCTTCGTTCCACACAGGGTGTCCCGGATGCGTTGTCCGAGGATGAAAGTAAAGGCCATGCTGAAGAATTTATTGCCCAGGAGGTTCAGAAACCGCATGGCCTGCTTCTCCAGGGGATACACCAGTCGCGACCCGTTGACGAATTCCGCTTTCCCCGACGCCAGGGGCTCAAGAAATTTGGGGAGGTCTTCCGGGGACACCGTGAGATCGGCATCAAGAATGATCAGGACATCACCCGCGGCCGCCGCAAATCCTTTCCGGACAGCATCTCCTTTCCCTTTACCCGTGCCCTGGGCAATGAACTTGATGTCTTTTTCTCCGCGATAGCGATCGATGACCTCGTGAATCTTCTCAACGGTTCCATCCGTGGAATTCCCATCCACAAAAATGATTTCTGTATGGTCGCCCAGGGCTGGAATGCGTTCCACCGCTGCCTCGATGTTTTCCACCTCGTTGCGGCAGGGGATCACCACCGTACAGGACCCTTTGGTCTTGGGCCCATCCATGGGCGTATGCGAAGCGCCAAAACTACAGGGAGAAGGCCTCGCTACAATGTACTCCACGAGACACAGTTGTCGGAGCACGGGAACGGGGGCCAGTATGCGATTCATGATCCAGGACACGAGGGGCACATTCAAGGGAAGGAGGAGCCGCGTTCCGCGCCTCACCGCTTCGAAACCGCTGAGTTCCAGGAGATTTGTGACATCGGCCATGGGCAGCCAGTTCTGAAGGGACTGTTTGGTCTTTAGATGCAGCCACTCTCCCAGCTTCAGCACCGGTTCCCAAAGATAGTTGTAATAGCTGATGATGATTCGTGTCTCCGGGATAGAGACCTTGTGCAATTGCTGGAACACGACTAGGACATCCTCGAGGTCCCCAATCAAATCCGAAAGAATGATCGCATCAAAGGATTCCTCCAGTTCGAGCTGATGCGCATCCATGTTCTTGAATTCCAGGTGTGGATACTTCGACCGGGCTATGGAAAGCATTGATTCACTGAAATCAATCCCAACGCCCCACCCGGGCGCCACGACATTCAGCAGATCTCCGGTCCCGCATCCGAGTTCAAGCACCCGCTCTCCCTCGGGAATCGCAAACCGATAGAACTTCTCCATCTCCCGGTAATAATAGGGGTTTCGTCGTTTCCAGCGATCCCGTTTGTACGCGTTGGAGTTAAAATAGTCCTTCAGCCGGGTGGTGTGCGGGGAAGGCGGTACAGAGGCAACTTCAGGCGCGCTGGAGTGAGTGGCTGCCAGCGTGTCGGTACCATGCGATGGTTTTTTTAAGTCCGTCATCTAGAGAGGTGGTTGCTTTAAACCCAAACAGACGTTCGGCGCGTGAGGTGTCGAGCCTGCGCCGAGGTTGCCCGTTTGGCTTGGTTGGATCCCAATGGATTGAACCCGTGAAACCGGTGAATGAGGCAATTCTCTGAACCAGCTCCTGTATTGAAATCTCAAATCCCGCCCCGATATTTACCGGAACGGATTCGTTATACCGCTCTGCTCCCAGAAGGATTGCCTCGGCACAATCCTCCACATAAAGAAATTCCCTGGTCGCGCTCCCGTCTCCCCAGCAGGTGATCTCCCCCGCCCCCCTCTCCACCGCTTCCAAGCATTTTCGAATCAAGGCAGGGATGACGTGGGAGGTTTCCAAATCAAAGTGATCGCGCGGACCATATAGATTGACCGGCAACAAGAAAATGGAGTTAAAGCCGTACTCATCGCGATAAGACTGCGACTGGACCAACAACATCTTCTTGGCCAACCCGTAAGGTGCGTTCGTTTCTTCCGGATACCCGTTCCAGAGATCCTGTTCGTGGAAAGGAACGGGGGTAAACTTTGGATAGGCGCAGACCGTGCCGATGGCCACGAACTTCCCGACCCCCTGGACCCGCGCGGCTTCCATCAACTCAACGCCCATCACGAGATTGTCATAAAAGAATCTTCCCGGCTTCCTCCGGTTGGCGCCGATGCCTCCAACCACCGCTGCGAGATGGATAATCAAATCCGGATTCGACTGACCCAGGCAGCGCCGGATGTCATGACGGTCCCGCAGGTCAAAATCCCCGCTTCGAGGCACAAAAATCTGCGAGCACCCCAGGGCCTGGAGTTTTTCAACAACAAAGGTGCCGAGGAAACCCGCCCCTCCGGTCACCATCACCGATTGATCCGACCAGAATCCCATGGGATGACCCTAATCTTCCTTCATTGCAAGCGGTTGAATCCAATCCACACGCCCGATCCATTCGTCTACATTTTCCGAATACCATCGGATCGTTCGCCGAATGCCTTCCTCCCACGAGATGCGAGGCTGCCATCCCGAGACCTGATGCAGCTTTTGATACCCGACCAACAGTTCTTCGACATCGCTGGATCCGGGTCGAAACCGTTGCTCCACGATCTGCAGCGGCTTTTCTTTCCAGTATCCCTCTCGGACGCCAATCTTGAAAATCAGCTGAAACCAGTCTTCGATAGCGATGTTTTCCCCCTGGCCATAGGTGTAGACCTCTCCCGGATGCCCATACAAAGCGACATTCAAGTGACCCTGCACCCCGTCGTCCACATAACAGAAATCCCGCCTCGCTTTCACATATCCCAATTCGATGACATCCCGCAGGAGCGCCTGACTGATAATGGTCCCGGTGACATAACGCGGGTTCTGCCGGGGACCATAATTGTTAAACATCCGGGTCGTTACCCCCGGAAGGCGATAGGCGTCGTAATAATTCATCGTCAGAAAATCAGAGGCGACCTTGGACGTGGCATAAATGCTCTTGGGGTTCAAAGGAGATCGCTCATGCAGGATCACGCTGCCGTTCTTGTGAAAGTCGTGATGATCCTTTACCGCCTCGTCCACATTGCCATATTCCTCAGATGTGCCTGCCGTGTCGAACTTGAAAATTGAAATATTGTTGTCGATGATCGACTGCAGGATGTTGAGAGTGCCCAGCACATTGGAATAAACCGTGTCATAAGGGCGTTCCCAGCTCTCGCCCACATGGGCCTGCGCGGCCAGGTGAAAGACGATTGTGTCCTTCCCATCTTTAAGATCGCGGACGGCCAAATCCACAGAGTGCTTGTCGGTGAGATTACCGCGGTAAACCTTGATTTGGTTTCGCAGATGGCTGATATTCCGCAGCTCATGACTGGAGGTGGCACGGACAAACACACGCACATCGGCGCCGTATTCGACCAGTTTCTCCGTCAGATGGGATCCGATGAATCCATCCGCCCCCGTGATGAAAGTAGTCCGGCCCCTGTAATTATTGGCTATACTCTGCATCGGCGGAATCCTTTAAGGGTGGGTGACCAACATGTCAGAAGGTTCTATATCGCCTTTGAACCACTCGGCGCCGCGCGCAATCTCCCGCTCATCCGTAAAAACCCCTGTGCCCGCGAACCCGTTGCATTTTACACAGTTATTCTCTGCAAAGCCATTTTTCCTCATCGGGGAACCCGGGGGAGGGCTTCACGAAATCATTCGAGAACTTCCTCCCTCCTTTGACACGATGCGCGGGTCACTGAAACAAGCTGCGCGTTGAACCAGGCGAAAGGTATACCGCAACTAATCGGCACCGAAAGGATGGTCAATGATATAAAGCCACCGGCCATCGGGTTGGCGGCGGACCACCTCCACCGAATTGCCCTTCTCGTCGACCGGATTCCCATCCGGCCCAGGGGTGGTGAGATGCCACTTCGCGCTCAGTAACGCCACATCCCCCACCTGAAAGCAGTACCTCGTTTCAATCGTCATTCTGCCCTTCCCAGCAAGAAGCGGCTCGAACCTCTTACGAATGGCCTTCAGACCCGTGGCCGTCTGTTCGGGTGATGAGCCGGCCAACGTGGCTTGGGATTCATACATTGCGAGAATTGAATCGATCCTCCCTGAATTAAACGCCTCTGCAAACCGCTGATCCATCTCCTCAGCGCTGTTCGTTGCCATTATGAATCCTTTCATTAAACCGATGACTGGAAAGCCCGACGGGGAAGGATATCCTTAGAAATCTCGGCTGGCAATTTCATCGGCGTCGGATCGGGATGGGATCAATGCGGCTGACTCTTCAGCGCCGGAACTTTTGCCTCCACCGGGAGTGATAAAGCACCTTTAGAGCGCGGGACAAAAGCGTTGCAAAGCTCCTGGAGTAGGGGTACCAGTTGATTTCCCGCCGCAGGCCGATCCGATCTTCCAGCACCGTCTGGACAAAACAGTACTTTTGGATGCCCCCCTCACCATGCCGGAATCCAATCCCGCTCTCCTTCACCCCGCCGAACGGAACCTCCGTAGCGAGGTAATTGACCAGGCAGTCGTTAATGCACACGCTGCCGGACTCCATCCGCCGCGCCAGGGATCTCGCTTTGGTCTTATCACGGGTCCACACGCTGGAGTTGAGCCCGTATCTCGACTCATTCGCCAGACGCAGCGCCTCCTGTTCGTCCTTGGCGCGCATTATGGGTATGACGGGACCGAAAGTCTCTTCCGTCATAATTTTCATTGAATGGTCGACATTCACGAGAACTGTGGGCTCAAAAAACAGACCGGGCAAGTGGGGGTTCCTTTTCCCTCCTACCAGGATCTTCGCCCCCTTGGCGACCGCGTCGGCAATGTGTTCTTCGACAAGGGCCAGTTGCCGGGGCATGGTCATGGAGCCAACGTCCACATTGAAATGGGTATCAGTCCCCTGGCGCAGGAGCCGCACCTTTTCGACAACCTTCGTGATGAAGACGTCCGCCACCCTTTCTTCCACGTACACGCGTTCCACCGACATGCAGATCTGTCCGGAGTTTGAAATGGCTCCCCAGACCGCCCCGTTGGCGGCGCGTTCGAGGTTGGCATCACGCAGAACCACCATAGGATCTTTGCCGCCCAACTCCAGCGTAACCGGCTTCAAAGTTTTAGCCGCACGGGCCATGACCTTTTTTCCGGTCGCCACACTCCCGGTAAATGCCACCTGATCAGCGTAATCGACGAGGGCTTCCCCGGCTTCAGCAAAACCCGTCACCACCTGAAGCAGGTTTTTCGGAAGTCCGGACTCCTCCGCCAGCCTTTGCCCGAGCAAGGCGGTGAGGGGGGTGAATTCAGACGGTTTGACGACCACGGCGTTTCCCGCCATCAAGGCCGGGATCGATTCCCCTAATGTCATCAGGAGAGGAAAATTCCAGGGAGCGATGATGCCGACGACACCTCGCGGTATGTAGGATGTGCGGACGCGCTTCGTCTTAAGCAGAACCAAACTGATCGGGTGTGCCCGATCTCGCAAGAACTCTTCGGCATTCTTGGCGTAGTATCCAATCGCCGCGCAGACGTACAAGATTTCAGCCGACAACGCCTCGCTCCGCGTTTTGCCGGTCTCAGCCACAATCGTGTCGATGATTTCCTTCTCCTGGTCAAGCACCCTGTTCCGCAAAGCCAGCAGAATTCGTGCCCGCTCGCGAAAGGGGACCTCGCGCCAGCTCTCAAAGGCATCGCGCGCCTTTGCCACCGCAATTTTTACTTCATCGGGCTCAACGACAGGGACCTCGGCGACCCTTTCCAGCGTCGCGGGGTTTATGACGGGAAAGGTCTTCCTCTTTTGGGCCGCGAATTGCTGCTCATTCTCGACTATGGGGACGCTCATTTTGGTCTCCCTGGTTAGTAACTTAAAAAAGCGCGTGACAACATCGTTCTGTGCTTACGGTGGCCTAAATTTCTCGATAAGCTTGACTGACGTTATTCCGGAACGCGGCGTCTCTGGAGCGAAAGAGAGGAACTGCCGGGGTGTCACTGGCCATCAGCCAAGAGTGCTCGTGTCCGATGCACGGGGCCCCCCAATTCTCCCTGGAGGGGCTGGAAACAGCCAACTCGTCTTGCAGAGCAACCGCCCCCGGGAGGGTAGGATTGACGAGTCCCTGAAACTCCACAGGACACCGTGCTATGCTAGAATCAGCCTCGACAGTCGTTGATCAAAAAAAATCTATAAAGGCTGGATGTTACTTGAAACGATCACATGCGTCAACAAAGCGACCCGTCCGTTCCAACCAAGGCCACATCGTAATTATTGGCGCGGGACGGGTGGGGCAAACGCTGGGTCGGCTTCTGTCCGACCAGGGCTACGTCATCGACAGTGTGGTGTGCAGAACTCTCGCAAGGGCCAATGAAGCCAAGCGTTTTACACGCGCCCGCCGCGCGGCCTTGAAGATAACCGGGGATCTCTTTTCCCGGGCGGAGATTGTGTTCCTCACAACACCGGACGCCCGGATTGCCCCCACGGCTCGTCTCCTGTCAGGCTTGGATGTTGATTGGAACTGCAAGATGATCTTTCACACAAGCGGCGCGCTCTCATCCCAAGAGCTTTCCTCATTGTCCAGGAAAGGCGCCTGGGTCGCTTCGCTTCATCCTCTGCAAACGTTCCCATCTCCACTCGAGGGAATGAGCAGGGCCAAGGGAATTTTTTACACCTTTGAGGGGGTACCCGAAACCTTGGGAGTGGCTCGGAGGTTGGTGAGGCTGTTGGAGGGTCGCTTCGTTAAAATCGAAGCAAAGGACAAGCCGCTTTATCATTGTGCAGGCACCTTCGCCTGTGGGGCGCTGCTGGCGCCTCTTTCGGTGGCCTACGAACTCTATCAAAAGATTGGAATCCCGGAGAAAACCGCGCGCGCCATGCTCAGACCTATGGTGAATGCCACCATCGGGGTGGCTCAAAATTCGGACATTCGGAAAACCATTACCGGCCCGATTTCCCGGGGGGATGTAGCCATCATGGCGGGACATCTCAAGGCCTTGTTCGAGGTTGCCCCTCAATTCATAACCCTCTATAAATCCTTGTCACTCCGACTTCTCGAAATGCTGGGGGCCTCCATTTCCCGGACGCAGTCAAGTTCAATCAGACGGCTGCTGACGGGGAGCTCGTTGACGAAAAGAGTTCGCCGGAAGCGGGAATAGCCTCCATCCCAGTAGGCCGATCAGGAATGGGAATGCAGCATCGAGCGGCGGACTGTGGTCGCAGCCGGGGGGAGTTCATGATGAAATACCGCCCCTCCATAACATCTGTTATGAAATCGTACGGTCGCCTATCCACCAGCGCCAGAAGCATGCGCACATCCGATTCCTTGAGCCTGCCGGCAGATGGTCGGCCTGGGCATATTGCGCCTGGGAACCTGGCCACCCTCCTGTCCCTGTTCCTAATCCTCCTGGCGGGGATTCTTCTCTCAAACGCAGGGCACTCCCTTGCGGGCAATCCTGCCAGGCCAAAGAAGAGCCCATTGGTGGATATCAACCACGCCAGCGTGGAAGAAATAGCAACTCTGCCCGGAATCGGAAAAGTGATTGCCCGGAGGATCATTGAGTTTCGCGAAAAAAATGGCCCTTTCCGGCGGCCCGAGGAGTTGTTGATCATCCGCGGCATCAGCGAAAAACGCCTGAAGCAGATTCTCCCCCTGATTACCCTAGGACCCGATCCTGAGAGACCAGGGAGGAAAAAATGAGTTGAAGATGCGCAGAGATTGGGAAGAATTCCAAGAGGTGAAACTAGACGAGGTAGCGAGATTGGGCAACGGATTTATCGTTTAGTCGTCGGAAAAACCACAATGCCCGATGCCCACGAAATCAAAGCGAGTCCAGGATCGATCTCTCATGCATTCTCAATACCCTTCTGTATGGGTCGTCACTTTCCCCGCAAACAGACGGTAAAGGTAAATAAAGTATCCGGTGGCCAGGACTATCCCAATCACCCACCAAACGAGGCCTACGCTCAGCCCATAATGCCCAGACGCCGTGTTGTGGACCGTCAGGTTGTATCGAGGATCCGTGCTCGCGGGTAACACGTTGGGGTACAACCCGAAGGCAGCGCCTCCCAGCATCCCCGCAATGTAAGCACTTGACGACACAAAAGCGGCCTTATCGTTTCCGAGGGAACGGAAGTACGACATCCCGACCAGTCCCGCGAGCACCAGGACCGGAATAAACCAGCCGAACCAGTGTGCTTTGTAATTGTCGTAGAGTTCGTGACGGATGGCCAGGGTGATGGGTAGCGATGCCACTGTCAGGAGTGCAACTCCCCACCAGGTCACTGCAGCCGCCTGCCGGGCACGGAAGTTGATCTCTCCCTCCGTTTTGGCGGCCACATAGTGAGCGCCATGTAATGCCAGGGTCAAGAATGAAAATACGCCAATGAGGACAGTGTACCAATCGAGTACGCCGGCGTTCGGCCCCACGATGAAATTCGTCCAGAGAGGCTCAAAAAAATATCCGTCGGCCTGCAAGGGAACACCACGAACGACGTTCCCCAGGGCTGCACCGAAAAAAATCGCCAATAACCCGCTGGACAAGCAGAAGATGCCATCGAAAAAGCTGTGCCAGACAGGGCCGTCGAGGTGCGCCCTGAATTCAATGCCCAGCCCGCGCAACATCAACAGCCACAAAACCATAATCAGCGGAAGATAGAAACCGCTGAAGCTCGATGCATACAACATGGGAAACGCAAAATAGAGAGTTCCGCCGGCAGCCAGCAACCAGACTTCATTGCCATCCCAAACCGGACCAATCGCCTTCATGACCGTTCGTCGCTCTTCATTGGTCCTTGCGACCCAGAGGTGGAGGATCCCGGCACCCAAGTCGAACCCATCCAGGATCACATACATGACCAGCATCATCGCGACGAGAATGAACCACAAAGTTTCCATGGAAGGCCTCTCCTCAAGAATCGATCCGGTTTGTATCCCGCGCCAACAGCGTTCAGCCACTTGCCATCAGCATCAGCCCTCATTTAAGAGCGGCGTATAAGGTAGCCAATTTTTGACTCTTGCGCATTTTTGTGACGGACTATTCCTCTCGCCGAACTTCAGTCTCCGGACCGTGTTCCAGTTCCCGACGGACCAGAAACAAGAAAAGGATTCCCATGACGAGGTACATGCCCATAAACCCAAGCAATGTAAACAACCCATTCCCCGCTGAAATTCCCGGCGATGCTCCGTGGTCTGTGCGGAGTAACCCGAACACCAACCAGGGCTGCCGCCCCACTTCTGCCGTGATCCATCCTGCGGTGTTCGCAATGTAAGGAAAAGGGAAACTCAACAACAACACCCAGAGCATCCATTTTGATTCAAACAGCTTTCCCCTCCACAAAAGGAAAACGGCGACGAGGAGGATGGCAATAAAGAGAGTCCCGAGTCCAACCATGATGTGATAGCTGTAATATAAAAGCGGGATATTGTCAGGCCATTGATCGCGGGGAAACGCATCGAGACCTTTGACCTCCGCCTCCCACCGGCGGTACGTCAGAAAACTGAGCATCTTGGGAATAACGATGGGGTTGTCCATCTTTTGCTGGACGGTGTCCGGCTGGCCAATAATCACCATCGGCGCTGCCGTGTCGGTCTTGAACAAGGCCTCCATCGCTGCCAGGGTGACCGGCTGGTGATGGGCGACAAACCGGCCCTGCTGATCTCCCAACGGGAACAACTGAAGGACGCTGAAGAGGCATCCCACCACGACACCCAGCCGAACAAACATCCTGGACAGATCGGAGTATTTTCGTTCCAGCAGGTAAAAAGCTCCCACTGCCGCCATCACAAACGATGCCGTGACCACGGCCCCACTCATGTTGTGGGCGTATTGCCACCAGGCCCAGGGATTCAAAATCAAGGCCGAAAAGCTGCTCAGAGTTAGCGAACCGTCCGCGGCCACGCTGTAAGCGACAGGATGCTGCATCCAGGCATCTGTGGCAACGATGAAGAAGCCGGATATCCAGGAGCCCAGGAAAACCAGGAAAGCCGCCCACCAATGTCCCCAGCGGCCAAGCCGTTTCTCGCCATATAGGAACAACCCCAGGAACGAGGACTCCAGGAAAAAAGCGAACACGCCCTCCATGGCCAGGGTCTGGCCGATCACTCCCCCCGCGAACCGCGAAAATTTCGCCCAGCTGGTGCCGAATTGGAATTCCATGGGGATGCCCGTCACCACCCCCAGCGCAAAATTAACCGCAAAGATCCTGGCCCAAAATCGGGCCGCCGTGTTGTACCGCTCATCTCTTCTCCAGAGAGCAAGGCTTTTGAGGATCACAATTAACAAGCCCAGACCCATGGTCAACTGGGGGAAGAGATAGTGGAATGTGACCGTGAATGCGAATTGCAAGCGATGGACTAAAAGTGCGCTATCCATGATTTACTCGGCCTCCTAATACCTGCATTGGACGGAGTAGGGGTTCGCAGGGAAGAAGAGTTTAACGAATCGATAATCACCAGGCGGGAGAGTCGAACGATTTCTGGTTTTGAACCCAATTTAAGAACAGAAGGAGTTGGTTTTAATGAATGCGCGCCGTAAGGGACCACCCCTGGTAGTACATGAAAGGCAAGAATCGCTCTGGGGGATTGCCATTCGAATGGTCTCAAAGAACCCAGCCTCCCAGTTCTCGCCGACGACAACTCTCAGCCATCGCCTGCCTGCCACCCACTCATCGCGGAGTCTACCTCATCAATCCCTCCCCTTCAATCTCCTTCGCGATCCGAGGGAGGAGTACGACGGCCACTCCTCGGAGCGTCCAAGGATTGTGCCTGGAGAATAGGTTCACCCATTCAACTCAGGAATATGTTCGTATCAGATTTTCCGCTTGAGAATTCTCAGGGTGTGCACATAGGAATTGGATCACCATGTGTTGATGATCACCTTCCTCGAAGTGCACCCTGCAACAAAACCTTACGTCGGCGGCAGGTAAGATATTGATACTGCATGTGATATTTTCGTTATACTATAAAGCTATGAGTGGCATGTAAAAACCCGGGGGACGGGTAGCGGTCCCCAGAAAGGTTTTACTTGACCACGTCGCCGCTCAGCGGGGAGCAGTTGAAGTTTCGGTTGCTGTGGATCGGAATCTTCATCATCATGTTGCTCTTCGCCAGTGTGACATATCCGCCCAATACCCTCCCACTGCGGTCCATCAACCGAGTTCTGTTGGTGGCAGCGCTCTGGAATCTACTCGTGTTTTTCACCCCCCTGGCGCAGTTACTGCGAGGTGGATTCGATGTCGTGACCATTGGGATCGATGTCGTTTTTATCAGTTGGACCGTGCGTGTCACGGGCGGCTTCCAAAGTGAGTTTGGGTTGCTCTATTTTGTCGAGCTGATCCTTGCCGCCATGTTCTCGGCGCGGCTCCAACTCCTGTTAGGATTCATTTTTGCTGAACTGGGCTTGTGTTCATCCCTCCTTTCGTTTCAGGGGCAGGAATCCTCAATTTCCGGTTCCAGTGCGGTTCTTCTTCGATTTGGCTTTTGGAAGGCCGAGGATCCCTCCGCGCTGGGAGTCCGGACGGCGGGCCTGGTGGCGGTCTACCTCATTGGTTACGTGGGAAAGGCCCTGAAGGAAAGGGTCTTTTCGCCGGATTCAAACGAACACTCTGAACTGTCGGGCAGGATTTCTTCTCTTCCCGTGAAGACCTCCCCTGTGATACAATCCGCGCGTTCGAAACCGAAGGAGGCTCCTCCACTCGGAGAGCACCTTTCGATTATCTCACACGAACTTCGGTCGCCGCTAACCATCCTGCGTGCTTACACCGACCTGCTCAAAGACCCCCATCGTGGGACCAGCACTGAAGACATTGTGTCGAAAATTGATGGTGAAGTAAGCGAACTATCCGACATGATTTCCAACCTTGAAGCCATTGTTGACGAGCGGTCCTCTCCGGAGACGGAAGGACTCCAGGCTGTTGACCTCGTCACCCTGCTCAAATCCCAAGTCGACAAACACAGATCCGTGACCGCTCTCCACAACTTCCTGTTTCAGTCCCGTCGCGCTGAAATCCTGGTGCGGGGAGACCGCAACAAACTCATGCGCGCCTTCAGCAACTTGATCAGTAATTCCATCAAATACTCTCCAGAAGGGGGCCAAATCGAGGTGGGAATTGACATCCAGGAACGCCGTCATTTGGATTTCTTCGCCACCCCTCCTCGCTCCACCCGGCCTTCCCAACCCTTTGCCGTCGTAAGGATCATGGATTCGGGAATCGGGATGTCGGCCAAGGCCATTTCTTCCGCTTTCGAAAAATTCAGCCGGCCGGACAGTGAGCGGACGCGAGGAATTACAGGGACAGGGCTGGGGCTTTATCTCACCCGCAAGATCATAGAGCAACACCAGGGGGCCATTCATCTGGAAAGCGTCGAGGGCCGTGGAACTACGGTGACCGTCGCCCTCCCACTCTCCACCCGAGGAGAAACTCTTGGATAACAAGAAAATCATCATTGTCGACGACGAACCGGGAGTTCGTGAGGCCGTGGTCAGGGTGTTATCAGAGGAAGGCTATGAGGTTCTTGAGGCTGAGGAGGGGACGAGCGGAGTTTCCCTGGCGCTTCGGGAACGTCCAGTGCTTGTGATTCTCGACGTCATGATGGAACCCATGAGCGGGTGGGAGGCCTGCCGCATTCTTCGTCAGATCCAGGAAATTGCGGACACCCCGGTCCTGATGCTGACGGGAAAGCAGGACGTTAGGGATAAGATCACCGCCATGCAGGTCGGCGCGAACGACTACCTGTCCAAACCGTTTCGAAACGAGGAGTTGAAGCGGCGCGTGGAACGGCTGGCTTGTGTAGCGGTTCTATCAGATTAGGCGGAGGAGTTGCGTTGAAGAAGAATGACACAGCCTGTTTAAGCCCTCACGAAATTATCCAACCCGAAAGACCTAATACTTCAGTTCACCCGTTGAATAGTCTGACGGTCCTGGAGTGCGGCACCTGCAATCTGCGCCAGGCAACCCTGGATACAGTCACGGGATTCCCCACGGTGCCCACGATGAAGGTCGATGTCGATCTTCTTTTCGACGCCCATCCCAGTGTGGGCGTGATCTACCTTCAGTTGGGCAAGTTCAGCGGACTCGAAAGCGCCTATGGCTGGTAGTTGTTCGGCGAGATCTTGCGCGCCTCCGCCGGGGCGCTTAAACCCTGGAGTGTGTCAGGGGAGTGGAAGAATCGAATTTTGTCCATCCACTTTAATAATGTCGACGGATTTTATCTCGTCGTCACCATGAACGGCCTCAAATCGGAGACTCCCCATCTGTTGCTGGAATTGGTCGCCCACCAGCTCCGAGACCTCCTTTACAACGCTTTGTGCTCCCAATTCGGACGTCACGTCATCGAGTTACTGGGGGTCTTTCAGAGCTCCCTGAGATTGGAACATGACCCGCGGGTGCGCGTGAGCCGGCAATTGCACCGAGCCTTCAAAGACGTGGCGAGATTGGTGAACCGCTCAGAGCGCAAGGAACAGGACACCCTGGAACAGGAAGTGCGAACGATCATCACGCAGCGCATCATCCACACCGTATTCCAACCCATTGTCCATCTCCCCAGCCAGCAACGGGTCGGCTATGAAGCGCTCACGCGGGGACCCGAGGGCAGCCTCCTGGAGAACCCCGAACCCCTCTTCTCCGCCGCGCGCGATAATTCGCTGCTCATGGAGCTGGAATCCATCTGCCAGTCGTCGGCCTTCGACTCCATCGTCGCGTTCAAGCCCCAGGGCCGAATTTTTGTCAACACCTCCTCCAACTTCATCACCCATCCCCTCTTTCTAAAGCGACTCAAGGAAACAGTCCTCAAGAAGCTCATCCCCTCGCTGGTCTTCGAGATCACCGAAAAGGAAGCGATTGAGAACTACCACGATTTTCGCAATGCGATTGACCCGGTGCGAAAGGCGGGCGTTCGACTGGCCGTCGACGATGCCGGCTCCGGTTATGCCGATCTCGAATCCATCGCCGAATTGCGGCCCGAGTACATCAAGATTGCCAATTCCATCACCCGCCATATTTCCCGCGACCTCATCAAACAGGAAATTGTCTCCAGCTTTCTCGGGCTTGGCCTCAAGCTCCGGTCCACCGTCATCGCCGAAGGCATCGAAACACGGGAAGACTTCCAGGTCCTCAAACGCCTCGGCGTGGAATTCGGACAAGGCTACTTCCTCGGACGCCCGGCCCAATTGGTGAAAGCCAGCTGATCTACCACGATCATCCGCCTTCAAACTAAATGGACATATTAAGGAGAGACAGAGAGGGAGTGGACTGTTTAAATTTGGAGACTCACTATAGAAGCCTGGAATCGCCGGGGGTTGTTCTTGACTGGAAGACAAGGATGAAAGGAACAGACACCCTCTCGCTCCACCCTGCGAAAATTCCTCGAGCCCCGGTGTTTGTCCCCAAGCTCCTTTCAGTGAGTCGAGAGCTCCTACCGGGAGGTCATCGACACTCTGACTTGGAGCTTTTTCTGGCGGTAAAACCGGTTAAAAACATTGGCTGCAGTCTTGATAAACAGCTTGGTCGTCAACCCCATGCTTTTGCGTCGAACGCTGTCGGCCGCCATCCCATATCCCGCATAGGCGCCGCGAAATGCCAGGCATGCGAATAAGTACGCTATCTTCCCACCCCAGGACCACCTCCGGGCTCTCCCGCGCCGGGCCCGCTTGAGGCTTTCCCGGATGGAGTAAAAGCTGTCCCAGCACTTCTTGTTCTCAGCGTGCAAATCACTCATGGTGATGTTCTGATGTTTGACAATGTCGACGGGCCGCAGGGGTTTCAGCCAGTATTGGTCTTCAAGAATCTGAGTGGTATGTTTCGGCGTGTAATTCGGCTTTCCCCGGTTCTTCTTATCGTTCATCATTTCATAAAAATCTTTGGTCCCGGGATAGGGGTTGAACACCGTGAACTGTGCAAACAGGGTCCCGGACTCGTTGGCAAACTTCCGCATGGTTCGAATCGTCTGGACGGTATCCAATTCAAGCCCACTGATGATCGAGCTTAACACATAGATCCCGCTGTCCTGGATTCTTTGAATCGCCTCCACCATTTTTTGACCGACGGGATTCCACAGCTTTCCAACGCTCTTGAGTCCTTCTTCTGAAAACGATTCGACCCCGATCAAGGCCGTCCGGATTCGCATTTTGTGATACAGGGCCTGGAGGTACTCTTCATCCGAGGTGGCCTCGGCGGTCATCTGGGCAAAAGCGTACATGTCCCGGGGCACATTCCGATCGTATTCGTCGAAAAACCTCAACCGCTCCTCGCGAATTTGCTCCAGTTCGTGCCGTTTGTTTTCCCCCGGCTCGCGGGCGATTCGGCCCAGGGTCGACGGGTTGAAATTATCATCCGCGAAGACAATGTAACGAAATCCCAGGTCGTACAGCTCATTCACTTCCTCAATGACTTTCTCGCTGAGGCGCTGACGCGGCTGGCGTCCTTCGGTTACCCACACGGAACAGAAACTGCAATTCTCCGGACAGCCCGCCACGGTCTGGACTGTGGGAAAAATATATTTGGTGGGGTCCAGAAGATCCCATCTCGCTTTCAGCATCGCCTCACCTGACACCCGGCCGCCGTCGTACTTCCGCTGTAATTTATTTTCAACTGCATCCTTGATGACCTGACCCCATACGACTTCTCCACTGCCCGTGACGACCGCGTCCGCTCCCAATTCAAGCGGCTCCTCCGGAAAAATCGTGGCGTGTATGCCCCCCATGATCACCTTGGCGCCTTTCGACTTCGCTTCTCTCATGACCCGATAGCCGGGAATACAGTTGCCGGTTGTGATGCCGATGCCAACGATATCTCCCGGTTGAACACGCGCCGCATCAAATGGCTCAATGGACTCATCGACGAGCATGGGGTCACCGACGAGGTCTCCGGGCGTTGCCTGCGCGATGACATAAAGCCATCTTGGGGTAATAATGCTGTAGCCCACCGTAGACATCGAAGGATTCACCAGGATTACTCTCGCCACGTTGCGCTCCTTAATTCTGTTTGCTCATTTCTGGGATAGGTGTTGTTCAGGGAGTCGAAGGCCATGAGATTGGTCAGCCCACGATGCGGCCAATCAAAAGGCGCTCGACGACTACCATCCTGATCGATCAGACGCTCACTTAGAGTTTCATACTCTGGACGCCGGGCTTGAGGAATCAGGGATTGGGCTCTCCAAGCCCGTGTGCTGGGACAACACGCCGGTGCATAAAAGGATCGGGATCACGTCCTCAAACATTACCCTTAAGACCCAGCATCGGAACGTCTCGGCCGGCCTATTTACAGTTTACTAGCGTCGCAGCTTAACGAAGGCCCGTGCCAGCGCAAGTGGGTGCGTACGAGTGACAAAGAGGCAGGTCGGAACCAATAGGGAGCAAAAGGTGAGTGAGCTGGTGAAGACGCACGAGGAGGCAAAGAAATCGGCCGTCCGAGCTTTAATTGCAGGACGCGCCGTCGAGCAGCCCCGGCAACATACGAGCAACGGTTGCGCCACTTCCGAAACAGGGGGGCTAAAACACAGAAGGCCGCCGCCACAAGATTCGCCACGCTACCGGCGTTGCGCGCAATATCGCGCATCTCCTTCCGGATAAAATTCCCTCGATCGACGGTTTCGACCAAAGGCGCCGAAAGACACCCTGCTTGCCACAAGTGGACAAGAAATCTGAAGCCATGTCGCTTCATCAAAGTGAGTGTAACACTCCGAATAGTTCAAAAGCAAGATCATACCCTCCTTGTATTCACTCTTCATGAACCCGGACCCTGCGCGCGCAATTCAGGGAGGAGGAAAGGGTGGTATCCCCTGCTTTCTCATCCAGAGGAATACGTCCTGCCTCCGGAACTACCGGGCTCCAATACAATTGGTCGCGGATCTAAGCGGTCGGCGCCCAGAAGAATCAGAACAAGAGCTTTGACTCCGCGCCGCGCGCCACATACAGAGTGGAAGCGTCAAACAGGTTTTCAACACCCTTCTCTCTACAAGAAAATCACCTGGAGTAGGTCTTTCGCATCACGCTCTTCCCCAGGTAAAGAAGTGGTCCGAGGGCCATGAGGACAACCCCCAGACTCAAGGTGTTGATTGGCCCGAGTTTTTCTCCATAGTTACGAATAACGGTCGCCACAATCAACACGAGCGGAAATATTCCAACAGCAATAGCGCCGAATAGCCGGCCGGGGACTCGATAGGGCCGATCCAATAGCGGTTCTCGAATACGAAGAAGTACCAGCGCGGCAAATTCAAGCAGGATGCTCATTCCTGTCAGGAGCACATCCAGCATCACCACCTTCTCAAACCCGAGACCCAGACAGAATCCCCAGACAACGGCGCTCACTATAATGGCAACTGTCGGCACCCCGGTCTTCGGATTGCAATAGGCAAAGACTTTCGGCAAGAAACCATCCTCGGCCATCACGGCCGGCAACCGGGAAAGTGACATGACCAGGGCATTGAATGAACCCACGGCAGCCACTGCCCCTGCAACCATGAGGGCTGCGGCCAAACCGTTCCCCCCGAGTGTTCGGGCGATATCGACCCATCCCCCCGTGCCCCACTCATCGAGAGAAATTCCAGCCCTCGCCAAGGCTGCAATGGGGATGACATAGGTCAGCGTGACAAGGATGCACGAATAGAGCATGGCCAAAGGATATGTTCGTCGGGGCCGATCCACCTCCCCGGCGACGGTGGACGCATTGTCCCAGCCCATGTAGTTCCACATCGCAATGAGAAGACCGCCCAGAATGTCGAGATGGCTTATTGACACAGGGGCGGAATGGACGTTTTCATGACGAAGCAACCCATACCAAACTACCAGAATGAATGGGCTCAGAATCGCCACTGTCACTCCGATAGACCCTCGTCCAACAGCGACCGCCCCCTGCAAATTCCAAAGGACACAACCTGCGATCATCGCAAGACCGATCAACAAGGGAATGTGTCCCCGATCGAGAACCGGCCAAAATCTCACCACGTACCAGGCAAAAAGAGTGGGATAGATGGCCATGTCAAAGATGCTGCCCATAAAGGTCAGCCAGGCTTCTTGAAACCCCCAGAAAGGGCCCATGGCACGAGAAACCCACACATAAAAGCCCCCCTCCCTGGGTATCGCGCTCGCCAGTTCACTCACCATCATTGCCGTGGGCACGCCCCAGAGCAAAGGCGTGAGCAGGAGGGTCACAATCGCCCCGAGATACCCCGCCTTTTGGACCAAATCCTCCATCCCAAACGGCCCGCCACATACCATGCAATAGGTCGCAGCGATCAGTGCAAGGAGAGAAAGCTTCTTGGGATTGCTCACCATCCGGGAGTGGGTCATCGAGGTCAATCCCTTTCGAAAACTCTTAACCAATCACACAACACATCATCCTGAACTGACACTCCGGGGCGAATGATGGAGATGCCGAGCCGGGCATCTGGAGCGGCTTGTTTACATAAAAGTGGTCCCTCTCTCAATTCGAAGCGCAAGCAACTGCTACATGAGCCGGGATGGATCAGACCTCGCCTCGGCAAGGCACAAAATTCAGGATGCGAAAGTTAGCACCAGTACAACAGCCTGTAAAGAGAGGAGAGGGCGAGGTGACGCACAGATCACCTTTGCAGAGGCGTAACTCGACCACGACACGAAACCGTCAGTACGCCTCAATCGAATAAGGAGTGATTTCTCGGCCACCACTGACATGACGTGAGTGCTTGCCGGCGACTCCCATCAATCCAATAATCGATCACTTGCAGTATTTCCCTGGTAACCGATCCCTGGCCTCCTTCGTCTCGATAATTGTGTGGAGGCTGGTACGGTGTCGTCCCTCAATTCAGGAGGCAAGGGAGACTCCCGCCCAAGACAGGACAAGAGGTTGAGTCGCTTCGAGCTCATCCCACCGCGAATTTGAAGGAAAACATTCTCATTTGATTCGTGTTGAGACGACCGGGCAAGTCGTTCCTGCGAGGCCGTGCCCGGACGTCAAGTGGGGATGAGCGCATTGCCCTCAAGCCCTTTTTTTCCATGATGCGTGTGAAAAAAAGAGCTAATCCGGACGATGTTTCAGGACGATAAGATCTCTTCACCTGGCGGACGTGATTATTGGGAGCCGCAGACCGGAAGATCTCACCTTTGGACCTCAACGCTGGAAGAGATTTTACTCATAAAAAGGACTTTCTGAATTGCTCAACATAGAACGACACTCCGATGACGCGGAGTGCCCCGCCCCTTCAAATTTCACTTGTACCTCTTCATTTCAAGGAGACTTTTAATGCGACCATTCAGATGCATCGCTTTGCTTGTTATGTTGGTTGGCCTTTCGATGGGTCAGACCCCTCCTCCCGAGGAGAGTGGCGCCCAGCGGGAGAGGCCCGGGATAGGGGGGATGTCGCAGACCCCCCCGGAGCCCAAGCCCTATGAAAAGGTCATTACCAAGGATGCCAAGACGAAACAGGGAATCTTCGTCGTCCACCAGATGAAAGAGAAGTGGTATTACGAGATTCCCAAAACCGAATTGAACAAGGAGTTCCTGTGGGTGAGTCAGATCGCCCGAACCACGCTCGGAGCGGGTTATGGCGGTCAAGCCCTGGGCAGCCGTGTGGTGCGGTGGGAGCGCGTGAACAACCGCGTTCTCCTGCGCGATATCAAGTATGACATTGTGGCCGATCCCAAGGAACCGGTCGCCATGGCCGTGAAGGCGGCGAACAATGACACCATCCTGATGTCGTTCAATGTGGAGGCCTGGGGAAAAGATGAGGCCCCGGTCATCGATGTCACGCGCCTGTTTACAACCGATCTGACCGAAATCAGCGCCCACTCCTTCTTGCGTGCGTCTTCGTTTGACAGCGCCCGCTCTTTCATTGACCGCATTGCCACTTTCCCTATCAATATCGAGGTGGAGACCACCCACACCTACACCATCGCCCCCGCATCGACATCGACCTCTTCGGAACCGCCGCCCCAGAGTCCCTTTTCCGCGAGCGCGAGGCCAGGCAGTGCCACGGTGGTTCTTCATTACAGCATGGTCAAACTCCCTGAGACGCCCATGATGCCGCGCCTTTTCGATGAGCGCGTCGGTTACTTTACCGTGCATCAAATCGATTACGGCCGGGATGAACACCGGGCTGCCAAACGAACTTACATCACACGCTATCGCCTCGAGAAGAAGGATCCCTCGGCTGAGCTCTCGGAGCCGGTGAAACCGATCGTCTATTACGTCGACCCGGCGACCCCTAAAAAATGGGTGCCTTACATCAAGCGTGGCGTGGAGGATTGGCAGGTGGCGTTTGAACAGGCCGGATTCAAGAACGCCATCCTTGCGAAGGACGCTCCGAGCCCGGCACAAGACCCCGAATGGAGTCCCGAAGACGCCCGCTACTCAGTGATCCGCTGGTTGCCGTCCACGGTTGAGAATGCGATGGGGCCCCACATCAGCGATCCTCGCACCGGCGAAATCCTCGAAGCCGACATTTCCATGTATCACAACATCTTGAACCTCCAGCGCTCATGGTATTTTCTGCAAGTCGGACCGCTCGATCCGCGTGCTCAGAAGCTCCCCCTGCCGGATGACCTGATGGGAAGATTAATTGAATATGTCGTGGCTCACGAGGTTGGCCACACCCTCGGCTTCCAGCACAACATGAAGGCCAGCTCCATGTACCCGCAAGAAAAAGTGCGGGACCGCGAGTGGGTCAAGAAGATGGGACACACCCCCTCCATCATGGACTATGCCCGCTTTAATTACGTGGCCCAGCCCGAGGACAACATCGATGTCGCCGATCTCGTCCCTGGCATCGGCCCCTACGACAAGTGGGCAACCATGTGGGGATACAAACCGATCCCTCGAGCCAAAACACCTGATGATGAGAAGGCCACACTTGATGAGTGGTCGCGACAGCAGGACAAGACACCCTGGCTTCGTTTCTCAACACCCGGCTCGCAGGGCGCCGACTTCGGAGAACTCACGGAGGCCGTTGGTGATGCCAACGCCATCAAATCCACCGCGCTCGGCGTAAAGAACCTGGAACGCGTGTCGAACATGCTGTTGACAGCCACCACGACGGAGAAGGGTGAACCGTATGACGACCTGGAAGAACTGTATGGCCGGATGTTGGGCCAGTGGACCCTGGAGATGAACCATGTCGCGGCCATCGTGGGCGGGTTTAACACTCAGGAAAAATACATCGGGCAGGATGGCGTGGTCTTCCAGCCGTTGCCGCGCGAGCATCAGGCGGAGGCCGTGAGGTTTCTCAGTGATAACGCCTTCAGGACGCCCTCGTTTTTCATCAAGCCGGAAATTCTTCGCCGGATTGAGCCCGTGGGGGTCATTGACCGCATTCGCAATGCGCAACGCAGCGTTCTCAACAGCCTCATGAACCCCTCGCGACTGGCGCGGTTGGTGGAGCAGGAAGCGGTCGACGGGAAGGGTTCCTATCCCCCCACCGAGTTCCTCACCGATGTTCGCAAGGGTGTTTGGAAGGAGCTGGATGGGACGGGCGCCGTTAAGATCGATGCCTTCCGGCGGAACTTGCAGCGATCCTTTGTTGACCTGATTGACGAGCGCTTGAATCGTCCTGCGCCTGCTTTGTCGTCAGCCCCAGGATTCAGGACCTCTCCAACCACTGGAGATGTGCGTCCATTCTTCCGGGGGGAATTGAAGACGCTCAGCGCCGCCGTCACTGCGGCCCTGCCGCGCGCGACCGACCGCGAAACACGATTACACCTGGAGGACATCAAGGACCAGATTGCCAAGGTACTGGATCCGAAGATCGAGCCGCCTGCAAACGCCGCGCCTTCCACCCCATCGCGGCGGGGCGCTGACCCCATGCAGGAATGGGAAAACCCAAACACATGCTGGCCCGATTATCAGGTTAAGAGGTAGACGTTTTTCGACGGGCACCGCGATGCATTGAGGTGCCCCTCTTAGAGTCCAGAAATAAACTGTGTTCCGCTGTTTTTGGCTGGCATCTTTGGTCTGGCCTCTAACACGATTTGCGGATGGCTCACTCCGGCACATCGGAGTGAGCCTTTCTTCTCACGCGATCTTGCTGACCATGTAAAGAAAACCAGTACTGTCCTACCGCCTTTACCCCGAAACTAAGAAACGATACACCACTGTCGCTTCTTTCACTGAAGCGATCCTCCTCGACATCGTTCCATTTGATTCTGACTGAAGAAAATTGACAACCCAATCTGAAGTGATAATCTCTACCTAATCTCGGGGCTGCCTGAAGGAGGGCCTTCCCTTCCCCGATATCGTGGAGGCTTTATGACGCGACGCGCCCCCTTCTTCCTATTCTTTTTCCTGACCGTGGGTTATGGGGTTTGTGCTCAGCTGACTCCCTCGTGGGCACAAACGAAGCAAGCTCCGCCGACTCCCGTGAACGAATCCAGGAAGGACACGATTGCGAACAGGAAGGCCGATGCCATCCTGCGTGTTCAGACCTTGGTGAGTCGTGTCTCGAACTTTCGAGACACCGACTTGAGACTGCACACGCTCATCGGCCTCGCCGATGTGTTGTGGACCAGTGATCCGGCAGGAGGGCGTCAGCTCTTCATGAAGGTTCTCGAGACCTTGAGGGCCGCCGACTCTTCGTCAGCTTCAAGCGCCGCTTCGAGCGAAGAATCGAAGCGAGAGCATAAAATGCTCATGGTCAATCGGCGGAGGTTGATAGAGTCCATTGCAAGCCACGATCCGGCGTGGGCCAAACGGTTGATCGAAGAACAGGCAGCGTTAAACAAGGATCCATTTGAAAAATCCGCAACCCAGGACAATCTTCTCTCCGCTGCGTTCGCCTCCCTGAAGGACAGTCCCACCGAAGCGGCGAAATTCGCCCAGCAAGGTGTCGAGTCCGGCATCACCTCAGAAGGGTTCGCGCAGGATCTGTTTTACTTCATCATCGAACTACGAAAGACGGATGTTGCGGCCGCAAACCAGTTGTACCTCGAAGCCCTGGCGTCTCTCGAAGCCCAGCCTTCTGTCAAGGCGGAAGATCTCATGATCATGGGCACATATGTCTTGCAGACCACCGTGAAAGAGAGTCCTCTGGGAGTTCCGGAAAACGGCGCAATCGTCTATACGAGTGTGGGGAAGCTGGGGGTTGTGAATATTACCACTCCCCGGTCAGACACTCCACCAGAGATCCTGCGTGCTTATCTCGATACTTGTATTCGGCTCTTGTCCCGGCCGATTGCAGATCCTCAAGAGAAACAGGTTTATTATGTCCTCGGGTACCAATTGATGGGGGTGGCCCAGCAGCTTTTTCCAGACCGCGCCACCCAGCTCTCCGCAGCGATGCAAGCCATGAGTTCTGAGATACCTGCCTACCTGACTCAAGAATCCACATACGCCAATCTCAAGAGGAGTCATTGGTATCGAGACACGGATGAGTCCTTGGATGAAATCGAAAAGATTCCGGACCTGAAACGCCGTGAAGCTCGATATCTGGGACTCGTTTTGGGGCTATGGACCCAGGGCAAATTTGATCGCGCCCGTGAAGTAGCCGCTAAGATAAAGGACTCGTTGGCTCGATCGCAGTTGGTTGAAGTGATCAATTTTGGAGAAGCCAAACGAGGGTTGGAATCAGGGAATCTGGCACTCACTGTGCGCCTGGCTGGAGAAATCCATCCGGATATCCAGCGGGCCATCTTATGGCTGGGATTGGCGCATGCATACGCGGCTGGAGGAGACAAGATCAAGGCGGGCCAAGCCATAGCTGCCGCCCTGCAGGATACTGAAAACGTGGAGGACCGTCGAAGACCTTATCTAATTCTGACAGCAGCGGGCGAACTCGCGCGCTTCGATCCCTCGATATTTGCTGTCCAAAGGCTTCTGGAGGCCATCACGGCTTTCAATACCGAACAGGGGGAGTCGTTGACCAACGTTCTTTGGTTCCAGCATGTCGAAGCGGGTGTCTTTTGGCGGGACTTTCCACTCCCGGTCAAAGGAATTCAGTTCACTTTTAGGGCGGCATTTTCTGCCCTTGCGGCATTCGATCCAGATGCGACACTCTCAGCGGCACTTGGCCTGAAAAGTGAGGAAGTATTGAGTGAGGCCGCCATAGAATTGGCCGCAGTTCTGTTGAAGTGAATGATCTGAAGCTTCGCCCTCTCCGGACCACGGCGCGGAGACTTGCAGCAGGGTTGGCGCTGCTTTTTCAAGGCCGCTGGCCTTTCCCCTCAGCGGGCCTTTGTGCCTCCCATTCCAGGTATTTCGAAAAGGACTCCGGCTTCCCTGGAGGGGCGATCTCGAATTTTCCATGCAGGTTGCCGTCCGGCAACCGATCGTACGATAGCCGATAGCGTGGCGCGTCCGGAATCGCCTCGCTTACAAACATGACTTTTGCATCACGGGTTGTTTGGACGGCATAGTGGATGACGTGATCCTCGATATCAAAGTAGATGGCATGAAGGAGGGATGGCGCACCCTCGCGGTAGATGATCATGAGATCATCATGCATGGACGCCGAGCGGCCATTCGCCGCCGGGTATTCCGCGTGGTTTCGGCGGACGATGATGTTCGTCTGAAGATCGAACGAAAACGTGAACTGACCTTTTGCTTCCCCCGATTTCGTCTTTGCTTCCCAGTCTCCTATCAAAAAACGGAGGGGATCCCACATCCCTTCTCGTTCCGCCGAGGTTGCCTTGGAGGCCAGAAGTAAAAACGCCAGCAAGTAAGCCAGGAAATTATAGCGTCTCATGCGTCACCTCAAATGATTCTTCACAGTCGGACTGTGCACTTCAACTATTGCAGTGTGGCCTGCGGGCACATTCTACCGTGAAAACGAGTCTCAAAAGAAGGTCCTGAAACGATGAGATCATTTTCAAGATCCTCCCGTCGTGAGGCCGAATGATCGGGGGTGAAACCCGGCGTTAACTTTAGCGTATAAAAGCAGTAGCTGAGACTGTGCAAGCAAAGCAGCCGGGCGGCGAGCTTGTCTGATCATGATGGACATCTGAGATCAAGAATTCCGTTACCCCCATGACTTTGCCCGTGGAGATCGGAGCCAGGTCATGTTAACTTAGTCTTTCGTCCACCAGAATTCAGTCGCCTGGGCCTTGAGGCTCAAGGGAGGAACAGCATGGAAAATGCATGGGCCGATCTACGTTACGCATTCCGGATGCTCATGAAGAGCCCAGGGTTCACCGTGGTTGCTGTGCTGACGTTAGCGCTCGGGATTGGCGCCAACACCTCCATGTTCAGCGTCATTAATGCCGTGCTGTTGCGGCCGCTTCCGTTCCGAGATCCTGCACGACTCGTTCTCGTCACGGAACACAGCAAGTTCCCCATCCTCACCACGTCCTATCAAAATTACGTGGACTGGCGTGACCAGAGCCGTTCTTTCGACGCCATGGAAGCCACCCGGGCAACGAATATGACTCTGACGGGCGCCGGTGAGCCGGAGCGTCTGAACGCACGCATGGCGACGGCGGGTCTGTTCCCCCTCCTGGGAGTCGAGGCAGTGGCTGGTCGCACCTTTCTGAAGGAAGAAGATCGCGCGAGCGGACATCCTGTCGCCCTGGTCAGTCACGGCCTCTGGCAACGTCGCTTCGGAGGCTCTCTAGATCTGGTCGGCAAGACGATCGATCTCAATGCGCAGCCCTACACCGTGGTCGGTATTCTTCCCCCGGGATTCCAAATCATGCAACCCGCCGACGTGTTTGTTCCCTTTGAGCCCTGGGCCAAAACATTACCGGACGACCGTTCCTGGCACCCCGGGATCCTGCCAGTCGCTCGATTGAAGCATGACGTCACGATAGAGCAAGCGCGCACCGAGATGCAAACCATTGCGAGGCGGCTGGAGCAGCAGTATCCCGTATATGATACCGGGGTCAGCTCCGACGTCATCGGCCTGCAGGAGCAGATGGTGCAAAACTCACGCCCGGCTTTACTGGTGCTGCTGAGCGCGGTGGGTTTCGTCCTGTTGATTGCTTGCGTGAACGTCGCTAACCTGCTCCTGGCCCGCGCCACTTCGCGCGGTAAAGAGGTGGCGATCCGCACGGCGCTGGGCGCAAGTGTCGGACGGGTGGTTCGCCAGCTGCTGACCGAGAGCGTCGTGCTGGCGCTTGCCGGGGGCGGTTTGGGGCTCCTCCTGGCCTGGGCCACGATAGGGCCGTTGTTAAAGCTCTCTGCCGGGAGCGTTCCCTCCGTGGGCTTTGTGGGGATTGATTCGTGGGTCCTGGTATTTACCGCGGGGGTTTCGGTTCTGACGGGGATTCTCTTTGGCCTTGTCCCGGCGCTGCGCACGACACAGTTGAACCTGCGCGAATCGTTAAGCGAAGGTGGGCGCGGCTCATCGGCCGGAGCCGGACATCATCGCCTCCGGGCACTTCTTGTTGTCTCCGAGATCGCGCTTGCCATGCTCCTGCTCGTCGGGGCGGGGCTGCTCCTGAGGAGTTTTCAGCGCTTGCAGGAAGTCTCTGCGGGCTTTCCGCCAGATCATCTGTTGGTGGCTGATCTTCCCCTTTCGCCGACAACCTATGCCAAGCCTGACCAGCGATTCCAGTTCTTTGACCGGCTTGTGGAGCGTGCCCGAGCGCTCCCTGGGGTCCGCTCGGTGGGCGCCGCCTCGTTCTTACCGGTGAGTGGAGGGGGCTCGATCATCCACTTTAACATCCAGGGACGCCCTCCGAAAAGCGCCCACGATTTCATAGCAGCGGGCTATCGGACCATCACCCCCGATTACTTGCAGACGCTGGCCGTTCCCTTGTTGCAGGGCCGGATGTTCACGGCAGCGGACAATGAAAAGGCCCCGCCTGTCGTCATTATCAACGCTTCCATGGCGCGGACCTTCTTCCCCGGGGAAAACCCCCTGGGCAAGCGCATGCAAATCGGGGCGTTACCTGAGCAGCAGGTTCCCTGGATGGAAATCGTGGCCGTCGTGGGCGATGTTCGGCCAGGACTGGGCGTCGATCCCCAGGCTGAAATGTATTTACCCTACCGCCAGGCGGATGCAGTCCTGCCGGTTTTTCAGCTTTCCATCGTTCTACGTACCGCAGTGGATCCCTTGGCCGAATCCTCAGCTCTGCGCACCGCACTCACTGAAATTGACCGCAACCAACCGCTGGTGAAGGTCCGAACCATGGAAGACAACATTTCCGGCACGGTGGCCCAACCGCGCTTCCGCACCTGGTTGCTGGGTATCTTTGCGGCGGTCGCGCTCGTCCTGGCCGCCGTCGGGATCTATGGTGTGATGTCCTATTCCGTAAATCAGCGGACCAATGAAATCGGCGTCCGCATGGCTCTTGGCGCCGAGGCCATGGATGTTTTTCGGCTTATTGTCGGCCAAGGAATACAGCTGGCACTGGTGGGAGTCGGGATCGGGCTGGTCATTGCTTTGGCATTAACGCGTGTCTTGCGGACGTTCTTGTTTGGCGTGAGCGCACTCGACCCCGTCACCTTCCTGGGCATGGCGATGGTGCTTTCGCTGGTCGGCCTCGCGGCAACGTACCTCCCCGCTCGTCGGGCCACCAAGGTGGATCCCATGGTGGCGTTGCGGGAGGAATAAGACTGAATTCCGAAGTTGAAGACCCAAGGATATTCTCCAAAGGATTGCAGGAGAGATCTATAGACTCCTCTTTTCTCGCTGCGGGCCCGGACCAAGACAATGCGTCCATTGGTTGCGGGGACTGCTCTCCACGGGAACAGGCGGAGGGCGCTAAGGCAACGACGCGGGCCGATCGCGGGGGGGGCCAAGACCTTCCCCCGATCGGCTGGCAGGATCTGAATTTCAAATTTGAGATCGGAGGTCTGCTTGGAGACGGGCCGAAAGAACTGCTCCGCAGGGGGAACCCGGTGCGGCAGCGCCAAGGTTTCGAAGTCGGGGCAGGGATAGCATTATAAGGAAAAGAGAAAGGAGACCCTGTCGTTTTTCCCTCGATCCGAACACCCCCCTTAAATTTCCAGATACTGGCCAAGGGGGGCGTTATGCGTGGCTTCAAATTCGGATTCGGAACAAGGCAAGGACGTGGTTTGAGGTGTGGGGCACCCTCCGGGCCATGGGGATGCGTCCCTTGGTGCCATCCGCTTTTCAGCGACGAGAATCTCCCCCTCAGAACGCGGACTCGTCTCCAAGATCTCGGGAGAACATCGAGAGATCACTCCGCTCAAACCATCCGATGCGCCTCCAAAAAGCCTTGGCCGGCTCATTCTCCTTTTCCACAAAGAGGTGACATCTCTGGATACCGCATGTTCGGAGCTCTTCAAGGCATCGCTCAACCAGGGCTGAACCAATCCCGGTCCTCCTTCCATGGCGCGCCACGGCCACATGGTGGAGGTAACCGCGTCGTCCGTCGTGTCCGCACAAGGCAGCGCCTACGAGGTGTTCGCCATCATACGCGACGAAGCTCAGCCCGGGATTTCGGCTCAGGAAACGCCTGATGTTTTCAGGTGAATCAGCCTCTCGCAATATGATACCTTCCGACTCCCCCCATAGGGCATGCGCTGCGGGATAGTCCTGCATTGTAAACTCACGGATTTCAAACATAGCGCAATGACCTAATACAAACATCATTAAAGATGTTACAAAATGGTGCAAGATTCAAAGTAGGGGCGTCCGCCTCGGCGGCCGCCCCTACCGAGAAGATTCCACAACTACCCCATGTAACTCTATCTCCAATGATTGCATTAGTCACTCCCCAGGGGAGGATTCGCTTCGAATTTCGTGTGATCTGTGGAAAGGGACACCCCAATCCTCCCGAGTGGGTGCCACGGCTCGAAAGAGGGCTTTTTCAGGTGCTATTTTTTAGCGGTCTTCTTTCCGCGGCCCGGTTTCTGTTGGCCAGTTTTTGGAGAGGTAGTCCCTCCCTGCTTTTTCAGAAAACGGTAGTTGTCGGTCGCCTCGACCAATCCGGCAGCGATGCCTGGCTCTTTGGAGTTATGCCCGGCGTCGGGGACGATGATGAGCTCCGCCTCGGGCCACTTCCGGTGAAGATCCCAGGCGCTTCGGATCGGGCAGACCAGGTCGTACCGGCCCTGCACGATGGTCGCCGGAATATGCCGGATGCGCTCCACATCTTCGAGGAGTTGATTCTCACTGCGGAACCAGGCCCCATGAACGAAGTAGTGAGATTCGATGCGGGCGAAGGCCTCCGCAAATTCATCGGCGCCGTACGAGGCGATGAAATCCGGATCCGGAAGTAGTTTGCTGGTGGCGCCTTCCCAGATGCTCCAGGCCTTGGCGGCAGATTTTCGTACCTCGGTATTCTCAGAAGTCAAGCGGCGGTAATAAGCCGACATCATGTCGCCGCGCTCAACCTCGGGAATCGGCTTCAAGTATTCCTCCCAAACATCCGGATATATATCGGAGGCCCCCTGCTGATAGAACCAGAGCAATTCCGATCGCCGCAGCAGGAAGATGCCACGCAACACCATCGCGGTCACGCGTTGCGGGTGGGCTTCCGCGTACGCCAGGGCCAGGGTACTACCCCAGGAGCCGCCGAACACCATCCAGCGGTCAATCCCGAGGTGCGTTCGCAGCTTCTCCATGTCGTCCACGAGATGCCAGGTGGTGTTGTCTTCCAAACTGGCATAGGGAGTACTCTTGCCCGATCCGCGTTGGTCGAACATGATAATCCGCCAGGCGGCCGGGTCGAAGAACCGACGATCGGCGGGAGAAAAACCTCCCCCCGGCCCACCGTGAACAAATACGGCAGGCTTCCCTTGAGGATTGCCACATTCTTCATAGTAAAGTGTATGGATCGAAGAAACCTTCAATTTTCCGGTCTTGTAAGGTTCGATTTCCGGATACAGGGTACGCATCATCATCTCCTTTAAGAATGGATTCGCCACATGAGAATCACTGGGGCCGTGGCTTTACCAAGCAGGTCACAGGATGGGCAATTCGAAAAAGAAATTCAAGAGAAATCGATGATGATGGCCCTCGCGGCCCCGCTCCGGACAGCACGAATCGGGATTTCACCGTTCGAAAACTCGGGTTATAATCGCGCCTTGAAATGGTGGCTCCTGTTTATTCTTGCAAAACTCATTCCGACTCTTGGAGACCAACACCTGTGGGGTACCGCATCCTAGCTTTTTCACTTTGCTTCATTCTCATCAGCACCGCTGTGCCCTCCCAGCTTGGAACTCTGTCTGCAGGAATGGTGTTCGGGAATTCCCGTCTCAACGGACTTCATGAGGCCTTTCCTGCAGCTTCCGACGAGGGCGCTGCCTCAACGCCTCCCCCTTTACGATCCCCCGATTGACCCCCACATCTTCCTGTGAGAGAATTTTCACAAAATCTGTCGTATTGTCCCGAAAGTGTGGGGACTCGGGCACCGATCACACGCTACTCTTCGAGGAGGCTCAGGTGGTCAGCACAACGCTGTCGCATTTCCAGGTCCTTTCCAAGCTCGGAGAGGGGGGCATGGGAGAGGTCTACCGTGCGCTCGATACCAAGCTCGGGCGGGAGGTCGCCATCAAAATCCTTCCGCGAACCTTGCTCTCGGATCCGGAGAGGCTGGATCGATTTGAGAAAGAGGCCCGCGCTGCCGCCGCGCTCACTCACCCCAACATTGTCACGATCTACTCCATCGAAGAGGCAGAGGACGTTCGGTTCATAACCATGGAGCTGGTGCGCGGTATCCTCCTTTCCAAACTAATCCCTGAACAGGGTCTCCCCCTTCGAGGATTTTTCAGGCTGGCGATTCCGATGGCCGATGCAGTCAGCACGGCCCACGAACGCAGCATCATTCACTGCGACCTCAAACCTGACAATATCATCGTCACCCACGAGGGCCGAGTGAAAATCCTGGATTTTGGACTGCTCAGAACCACACTGCGGGGGCCCTTCCTGAAAGAAGGCGAGCTGCCGACACGACCGATCGCCAACGGCCTGGGAGTCTGGGGCACTCTGTCCTATATGTCCCCGGAGCAGATCGAGGGGAAAGAACTGGATCATCGCACGGACATTTTTTCACTCGGCATCATTCTCTTTGAAATGGTCACCGGCCGGCGTCCTTTCCGGGCGAAGACCTCCGCCGAGATGATTGCTTCTATCCTCAAAGATACCCCGGCATTGGTCAACGACATCAAGCCCGGCCTTCCCCGGCAGCTGGGACGGATTATCCGGCATTGTCTGGAGAAGGATATCCGCAAACGATTGCAGATGGCGCTCGATCTGCGGAATGAGCTCGAGGCCCTCGAAGCCGAAGTGGGGGCGGGCAGCGAAGAGCTCCCCTCCATTGCCGTGGTCCCTTTCACCGATATGAGCCAGGAAAAGGACCAGGATTATTTCTGCAAGGGCATTGCCGAAGAGATCATCAGTACCCTGAGCAAGATCAAAGATTTGAATGTTGTCTCGCGCATGTCCTCGTTCCAGTTTGACGCGACCAAGGTGGATAGCCGTGAGATCGGCCGCCAGTTGGGTGTCAACACCCTGTTGGAGGGGAGCGTCCGCAAGGCAGGTGACCAGATCCGGATCACCGTCCAACTGATTAACGTCGTCGATGGATACAACCTCTGGTCGGAGCGATTTGACCGCGAGTTCAAGGATATTTTTGCCATCCAGGATGAGATTGCCTCCAGCATTGCGCGCGTGCTGAAAATTACTCTGAGCCCGAGGGAGCGGCATGTTCTGCGAAAGATTCCAACGACCAATCCGACAGCCTACGATTACTATCTCCGCGGAAGACATTTCTATTTCGACTATAACAAACGGACGGTGGAAACGGCCCTGCGGATGTTCTCCCGGGCGATTGAGATCGATCCCCTGTATGCCAACGCCTATGCCGGCCTCGCGGACAGCTACGCGTATCTGTTCATGTACGGGGGACGCCAGGAAACCCACCGCACGCAAGCTGATGCCGCCAGTGAAAAGTCCCTACAGTTGGACCCTGAGTCTGCTGAAGCCAACGCCTCGCGCGCGCTCGCCCGCGCCCTGCTCGAGCAATATGACGAAGCGGAAACCCTGTTTGAAAATGCCATCCGGCTGGATCCCCGCCTCTTTGAGGGGTACTACTTCTACGCCCGCACCTGTTTTGCCCAGGGGAAGTCTGAGAAGTCCCTGGAATTGTACGAGAAGGCCATGGAGGTCCGCCCCGAGGATTATCAGGCGCCCCTGCTGGTGGCCCAGATCTATGATGACTTGCGCCGGCCGGGCGATGCCGAGCGGGCGCGGCGGCGCGGGGTTGAGCTGGTTGAAAACAGATTGAGCCGGAATCCCGAAGACGTCCGTGCCCTTTACATGGGGGCCAACGGGCTTGTGGCTCTCGGCGAGAACGAAAAGGGCCTGGAATGGGCCCGCCAAGCGATGGCCATGGATCCCAATGAACCGATGGTCCTTTACAACGTCGCCTGTATCCAATCGCTTGCCGGACAGATTGAAGAGGCGATCGACTCTCTTGAGCGGTCGGTGCAGAACGGGCTGACTCAAAAGAGCTGGCTCGAACACGACAGCAACCTCGACCCACTCCGCAGCCATCCCCGCTTTCAGGCCGTCGTCAGTCTCCTCGGCAAGGGTTTTGTGGTTTGAGATACCACGAAGGGAGAGATTCGCACCCCGTAACCGCCCCCGACTTTGCATCGCCTCATTGACTTGCATTGAGGCCGCCCTATAGCATGAGTGTTTGCGGATCAAATCAGAAGAACCACCCACGACCTACTGGCTTCCGCTGATGTTCAGTCTGCCGCCAAACAGGCGAGTCAGCGGGTCGAGATCTGGCGCAAGTTGAAACGGTACGGTGCCGTCGCTCTGCGAAGATCTTACGAACGGTGAGCGGAGCTGATGACTTTCCTTAAGAAGGGCAATACGGCAAGAATAAACGGTTACGGTCGGTGAGAATCCAGTTCGAAATCTCGGGTCGTCTTTTCCCTACCCAAATTCTCCCGGCAAGAATATGCGGGGCTACCCAGACTCCCTGGGTATCTTCCAATCGTCTGCCTTTTTCCCCGTCCCTGTTGCAATAAAGGCGGGAAGACTATAGACTACAAAACGTTCTGTTGCAGCTCTAGGGGTCTGGGGGGCGTCCAAGAGAAAGCCCAGTCTCGCGAGTTTTTCCTCTCGGCACTGATTCGAGCAGAGCGCTCTTTTTATAGGTTGATGAACCCGGTTCCTAATTCTCCGGAAACCCAAATCCCCTTCCTATCGTAAGAGAGATTAGCCAAAGAGTTGCTGCTGTCGGGCCGGCCAGCGTGACATCCACCAGGAATCCATAAGTAAGGGAAGTTCGCTATTCCAATCATTTCATTTGATCCAGAACCGATGAACCAACAAGGGAGGAGACCACTCCTGTTCACCAGACTCCATGGATTGCTTAATGGAGCACGCAACCTCCTCCCCGTGTCCGGACTCTCTATTTGCCATTCTCCAGGCTCAATCCATCTGAAAGGAGTAATTTCATGAAAAAAGCAGTTCGCTCCTTGTTTGCGCTGCTTGCCGCGGTGGTGGTTGCGTCGAGCTTTCCGTCTTACACGCAGGCTCAGACAAAGCCCTCGACCAAGACGGCGCCCACAACCAAAGGAGTCAAAGTTGATTTCAAAGACGTCAAGCTCGCCAACGGCTTGCACGTGCTGATCGCGGAAGATCATACCGCCCCGGTTATTTCGTTGGCGGTCACTTACAACACGGGTTCCCGTAATGAGCGCCCGGGCCGCACTGGCTTTGCGCATCTTTTCGAGCATATGATGTTTAAAGGATCCGAAAATGTCGGATCCGGCGAGCACATGCTTCTCGTGTTCAACAACGGCGGCAATCTGAACGGGTCTACCAACGAGGACCGCACCAATTACTTCGAGGAGTTGCCGGCGAACCAGCTCGATCTGGCCCTCTTCCTGGAAGCCGACCGGATGCGATCGCTCCCCACGGCGATCACCAAAGAAAACCTCGACAACCAGCGCAATGCCGTTCAAGAGGAGCGCCGGCTGGGTGTCGACAATCAGCCCTATGGCAAGACTGAGGAGAAATTTCAGGAGACCATGTACGACAATTTTGCTTACAAGCACTCCGTCATCGGCTCCATGGAGGACCTCAATGCCGCGAGTGTGGAGGACGTCATCGACTTCTTCCGTATCTACTATGCCCCCAACAACGCTGTCCTGGCGCTGGTGGGAGACTTCAAGACGGATGAGGCCTTGGCCAAAATCAAGAAGTATTTTGAAGCCATCCCTTCTCATGTCGCACCGCCGCCGGTCGATTCCACGGAACCGGAGCAGGCGGCCGAACGCCGCTTCACGATGGAGGATCAACTGGCGCGATTCCCACAGCTCGCCATCGGCTACAAAGGGTTCGCCGGCAATACCCCGGACTTCTATGCCATGCAAGTGCTGAACCAGGCCCTTGCCAGTGGCCAGAGCTCACGGCTTTATCAGCGCCTGGTCAAGGAGAAGGAGCTGGTGACGAATGTCTCCGGTTTTGCGAGAGAGATGCGCGGGCCGGGTTACTACGAACTCGTGGCGACCTTGAAGCCCACGACCAAGTTCGAGGATGTGGAAGCCGTCATCAATGAAGAGATCGCCAAATTACAGCAGGAACCCATCGCGGATTGGGAGCTCCAGAAAGCGAAGAACTCCGCGCGCCGTTTCTCCATCCAGGCGCTTCAAAGCACCCTCGGCGTGGCCATTCGCCTCAGCCAGTACGGGGTCTATTACAACGATCCGGGACTGATCAATACCCAATTTGAGAAGGTCGATGCGGTAACCAAAGCTGACGTGCAGAGAGTGGCCAACAAGTATTTGAAGGTCACCAACCGAACCGTCGCCCAAACCGTACCTAAACCTAAAGCCGCCGGATCGCCGGCCGGCATGGAACGCTAAGAGAGGAGATCATAGAGCCATGAACAGAATCATCTCAGTACTGCGTCGGGCGATGTGGGCGGCAGGCATTGGAACCGTGGCCTGCTCCCTCGCTTTGGCTCAGCAATCGTTGCCCCCCCAATCCGTCAAGGGGGCTGTCGTTAAGGGCAAAGCGCCGGTCAGCAGTGAAGTTCTGAAAGTCAAGCTTCCCAAACCCACGGAAAAGAAGTTGAGCAATGGGCTTCAAGTGATTGTGCTCGAAAACCACAAGTTGCCGACCTTCAATATGCAGATGGTCATACTGTCGGGGGGGATTTCGGACCCTGCGGGGAAAACCGGACTCGCGCAGGGAACGGCCACTATGGTGCGGGAAGGGACCAAGACCCGAACGAGCAAACAGATTGCCGAGCAGATCGACTCTCTGGGGGCAACGCTTACCGCCAATGCCAGTTTGTCTTCCACCACGAGCACGGTCTCCTCAACAGGCCTGACCGACAATTTGGACGGGGTGATGGAATTGTTTGCGGACGTCATCCTGAATCCCAGTTTTCCCGCGGATGAATTCACCAAATTAAAGACCCGGATGATGGCCCAGCTCCGGCAGGCTCGTTCTCAGCCAGGCTTCCTGGCCGCCGAAATGTTTTCCAAGGCCATGTACGGCGAACATCCGGCCGGACGAATTGCTCCGACACCGGAAGTTATTCAAAGCCTCACGCCTGAGATGCTGGCGCAATTCCACGCCACCTATTATCGTCCCAATAATGCGATTTTTGCGATTGTGGGTGACGTGAAGCCGGACGAGATCGTTGCCAAACTTGAAAAAGTATTTGGTGCGTGGAAGCCCGCAGACGTGCCTAACACCGTGATTCCCAAGGCAAGCGAACCCGGCGCGGCGAAGATCCGACTGGTGGATCGGCCAGGCTCCGTCCAAACCAACCTTCTTGTCGGGGACCTGACCATCGAGCGTACCGATCCTGACTACTGCCCTCTCGAAGTGATGAACCGAGTGATCGGCGGAGGACCCAGTGGACGGCTCTTCATGAACCTGCGTGAGGACAAGGGTTACACCTACGGCGCTTACAGCAGCGTCAATGCGTTCAAATATCGTGGGGTCTTCCAGGCTAACACCGAAGTTCGCACCAACGTCACGGACGGAGCCATGAAAGAGCTGATGTATGAAATCAAGCGCCTCCGCGATGAAAAAGTGCCGGCCACAGAATTCGAGAATGGAAAACGGGCCATCATTGGCGGATTCGCGCTGGAGCTGGAATCTCCCCAAAGGGTGCTTCAGAACATCATCACCCAGAAACTCTACAACCTGCCGGTCGATTACTGGGACACCTACCCCCAAAAGATTTCGGCTGTGACGGCGGACGATGTCCAAAGGGTGGCCAAGAAATACCTCGACTTCGATCACCAGCAGGTGGTGGCGGTCGGCGACGCCAAGCAAATCGAAGAACCGCTAAAGAAATATGGGGCGGTCGAGGTCTACGACGCCGAAGGCAAGATGAAACCAGCGGGACAGTAGCCCCTCAAACCTCCGAAGTCTTGCATTGGCAGCCCCGGCGAGCGTCTTTCTCGCCGGGGACTTATGCCCGGAACACGCAAAATCGTCATTTCAGGTTCAAGTGGAGCTCTATCATTTCCTCTTTCATCTTCCATTCCGCCGAATGAATCCTCAGGTCTGAAGCCTCTTTCCCGACATTCAATTATGCAATTGAGAATTGAAATGGCGAGGATCAGGCCTAAACAGCCTATTGCCGAAACCCAAATATGCGTCCAAAAGGCACGGGGTCAGGAGACCCAGCCTGGAGTTGAATTCAATGCAGTTCGATTGCAGGTGGAGCGTGCTCAATCGGCATCCCTCTTTTAAGCAATAACCCGGAAAGGACTGCCCTAAAAATTCCAACATTCAAACATTTCGAATCGACTGAGGGGGTCCGCGTTGACCCCAGTTTAACCCTTAGGGTATGATCGGCCTCATCATAGAGGAACGTCGCCCATGCGGGTGGGCGGTATTTGACCCCGGCACAAGAGATCATCGCGCATTGTACGAATTACACTCCTAACCTTAAGGGATTGTTCCGAAATACGATCCCCAACGTATTCAGTATGGACAGGTTCGAGGAATTATATCGCCGGCATGTCCAAGCGGTCTTCCGCTTCACGCTCAGTTGTGTGAGCCGGCGGGAGATTGCGGAAGAGATCACAAGCGAGGCATTCCTCGCGCTCTTGCGTCACCTCGATGGGATCGACCCCGCACAGCTCCCGGGGTGGTTAATAACCGTGGCTCGTAACCGCGCGCTCGATTACTGGAGGCGCAGGGCGACTGAGCAGAAGTACGTTGACGGGTGGGAGGATCCTCGGCCTGTTGAAGTGAATTGGACGGACGCATTTATAATAGACAATCCGGATTTGAAGCCGATTCACCGGCTGTGCCTCACATTGCGCTACGTGGAAGGCATGAGCCGGGCGGAGATCGCCCAATCCATCGGGGTCTCGGAAATGCAGGTCAAGGGTCATCTGCAATACGGCCTTCAATTGCTGCGCAAGACCATGGCAGAAAAGGATAGAAAATGAACAAGCTCCCCAGCGACCTCGACGCCTTCGAGGCGGAGGCAATTAAAGAATCCGGCGACCTTCTGGATTCGCTCCGGAAGCAAAGATCCGACTGCCCCCCCGTGCCGATGCTCCGTGCGGCCCACGCCGGAGTCCTCACCGAGGAACTGCAATCCGCGGTCACGGCCCATATCGCCGGCTGCAAGTTGTGCCGGGTTCTCCAGGCGGATTTTGCGGCTTTGGATTCGACCGAGGCCTCGCCTCAAGAGGTGGAACAGATCCTGGTCCGGGTGCGTCGTCAAGCCGGCAAATCAGATGGCTCCCCGTTCTGGAGATTCAATAGCTTTTCATTGCGGACGGCGGTCGCAACGGTCGCTTTGGCGCTCGGCGTTGTCTTCATCGTGTGGGAGGTCAAGACCCCGCAACAGTCGGGTCCGGTGCCCTCACCGGTAGCAGAAGTGAAGCCGACCCCGCCCCCACAAATCCCCGAAGCATTCCGGCTGGAAAAACCCGCCGTGAAGATGACTCTCGGCGTCCTCACCTGGAGAAGCAACAAGAACAGTCGTGACCAGTTCCTTAAGGACATGGCACCCGCCCTCGAGGCCTACCGCAATAATAACTTTAACGCCTCGGCCAACTCCCTCCAAACATTGTCCGCAAAGTACAGCGAATCGGTCGAAGTTTTCTTTTATCTCGGAGTGAGCCGACTTTTCCTCGCAGACTACCCAGCCGCCATTAAGGCGCTCGAACGGGCTGAACGCCTCGCAGATGATTCTTTTTCCCCGGACGTTTTGTGGTATCTTTCTATCGGTTGCCAGCGCTCCGGGCAAACCGAAAGGACCCGGGGTTACTTGAATCAAATCTGCGGAGGATCGAGCGGGTACGCCGCACGTGCCTGCGCGGCATTGAAGGAAGTGGACAGATCTGCTGCCGCCCCGCTTCGCTAGCCTTCCTCCCTCCAATCAGCAACACGATCACATCGATGAAGATGTTCTTGAGGACAGCTCGTCTCTTGGGGGGCGTCGCGGTTGCCCTATTTCAAATGTATGCCTTGGCGCCTCAAAGTTTTGCCCGCCCTTATTTCAGCGAAAATCTTCAAGACGTTAAGCCACCCAGTACCCTCGAAGAAGAACTGAACGCCGCCGACCGGCTGGTGGCAGAGGGAAAGGGCGATGCGGCGCGCAAGCTCTATGAGGCGGCGGTGGCGCGCGCCCAATCCGAAAAGAACGCCGCTCTTGAATCACGTGCCCTGGCCTCCATCGGCCGGCTGCTTTCCCGTGCGACCAAATACGTTGAAGCAGAGAAGTATCTGACCCAGGCCCTGCCGCTCGCTGAAGCTTCCGGGGATCACGCCGGCGTCGCCCGTGTATGCGATTCGCTCGGGATTGCCGCCCGATACTTGGGTAAGGCCGACGAGGCCCGGACGTGGTTCAAGAAAGCAGCGGAAGCCGCCGGCCTGGCCGGGGAACTCCGACTCCAAACCAACAGCCTGATTAACCTCGCTGGCTTGATGGAATCCTCTGACCCTAATCATGAGAGAACAATCCGCGATGCCATAGGGGTCGCTAACAAAATAGGCGCCAAGGATCTCGAGGCACGAGCCTTTCATTCATGGGGAGACCATCTTTTCACAACCGGCGATTTCGCCGCAGCGATGGAGAAACTGGATCGCGCCGCTGCACTCTTAGGGGAAACCCGGGATGATGAAGAACTGGCCAGGGTCTACACCAGTATGGGCCGACTGAACCGCGCGCATGGCCGGCCGGCCGAAGCCATCCCGCTCTATGAAAGAGCGCTCCATATTCAGCAGACGGTGGGCGACAAGGTCGGTGTGATTCAGAGCTTGAACGCCATGGGTGTGGCTTATCAGAGTCAAGACGATAACAAGCGGGCCGGCGAATACTTCGAACGGGCCTACGAACTGGCCCTCAAGACCGATTCTCCCCGCATCATCGACTTCATGCGTGCCAACCTCGCTGGAAATCTCATCAATCTCAAGGAATACGCGAGAGCTGCACCTTTGCTGGAGGAAGTGCTGCGACGCGGCGCAGACACTAATCTGGCCTACCGTCACGTTCAGCTGTCAGCTGCATACGAAGGGATGGGGCGCCTCACCGCCGCACGCGAGCAAGCTGACAAAGCGGTGGAATCGGCGTCCGCCAGAGTGGATTACATGCCATCGGCCATATTCCAAAGGGCTGAGGTTCGAGAACGGCAGGGTGATATCCCCGGCGCAATGCAGGATGCGCTGGAAGTGATTCGCGTGATCGAGGGGATACGGGAGAGGCTTGTGCCTCTGGATTTCATGAAACAGGGATTCAGTTCATATAACCAGCGGGGTTACTCCTTTCTCGTGGGGTTGTACCATCGCCTTGGAAAGCCGGAGAAAGCGCTCGAGGTGGCTGAACTGGCCCGCGCACGGGCCTTCCTGGATTTACTCGCCACCAAGGAAGTCCGCTTGAAAGCAGGCGACGAATCCAAAGTCGCCGCCCTTCGCCGCATCGATAAGGAACTCCGGGCACAAGGGATCGATCCGGTGGAAGCCGCCAGCGGTTCGGGGAACAAATCCAACACGCCGAAGCGAACCGGCGACGCAGATGCCCTGCTCCAAAAATGGAAATCGGTGAGTCCGGAACTCCAGAGCTTCGTTGTGGCCACCCCGCAGTCCGCTGCTGAGATCATTGCCACGGCGGCCCATCTCCATTCCACGCTCATCAGTTATTGGGTTGGAAAGGATGCGCTTTATATCTGGGTGGTCAACCCGGACGGCAAAGTGGCATCACGACGGGTGGAGGTGACCGAGAGGCGCCTGACCGAGCTTGTCAATGCGGCCTCAGCGGTCGGACCATCGACTCGGCAGGGTTCGAGTCCAATTGTGCGAGGACCTGCTCAGATCGTATCCCCTATTTCTTCGAAAGAAGATTGGCGCGGGCTGTACAATTTGCTCATTTTGCCCGTGAGACAGTGGCTCCCGTCCCGGGGGCATCGCCTGACCATCATCCCGCACGGTCAGCTCATGCGGCTCTCGTTCGCGGCGCTGGCAGACGAGAAGGGCCGCTATCTGCTGGAAGATTACCCGTTGCACTATGCCCCGGCCGCAGCGCTTCTGGAATTTTTGGCGGCGAAGCACCACGAAAAGGACGGCGCGCCCCATTTCTTGCTAGTGGCCGATCCGGCGTTCTCTCCCGCCGTGAAGGGCGAAGACCCGCTTTCACCGTTGCCTGGAGCACGCGCGGAGGTTCGGGGGATTGCTCACCTTTTGCCAGCCGAGGCCGTTACAATGCTTCAAGGCCCGCAAGCCGACAAGCAGGCGGTCATGACATGGATGAGCCGCTCCTCGGTGATACATTTCGCAACCCATGGCGTGGGACAGGATAACCAGCCACTGGACTCCTATCTCGCCTTGAGCGGCGGCAACGTGGTAGCCGACGCCCGCCTCTCGGCCAGGGAAGTTTATGCCCTTGACCTGCATGCCAACCTCGTGGTTCTCAGTTCCTGCCGGTCCGGCGGTGGAAAATTGACGGGAGAAGGTATCGCTGCTCTCGCGCGGGCCTTTCTTTACGCAGGCGCTCCCTCGCTCATCGTGTCGCTATGGGATGTGCCCGACCAGCCGGCCAACCGCCTTCTTCCAGGATTTTATGCCTCCTGGCTGCACGGGCGCGACAAGATCGATGCCCTGCGCGCGGCGCAACTTCACCTGCTCGCCGACCTGCGTGCCGGCCGCGTGAAAGTCAGGACGCCTGCCGGCGACCTGGTGCTCCCTGAACATCCGGCCCTTTGGGCCGGTTTTGTCCTTCTCGGCGAGCCCTGAGCCCTCGCGGCGAACCTCGATCGTCCGGGATCGGAATTTTCAGTCGCTTTCAAACCCAAAACCCAAGTTTCGGGATAAGTTCAGACTGCTTGCCGTCCAGTTGGCTGCCGTTTGAAAGTATTACGCCGAGGGGCCACTCGTCTTCCGGGTTGCTTGTCAGTCTCGCCCAAGCCCAGGGCGCAACATCACCAGTTTCCAGGCGTGAAGATAGTGATCCATGGCATCGTCGTAGTTACCCTTCGCCAGCGCCTTGTCTCCTTTCAGCAGCTCCTCATTCGCTTTATCAATACTCGCAGGATCAGCCTCCTGCTGCTGAGCATCTGCAATCACCAACAGGACCAGGAGACGATCTGCGTTGATCATCCGGCTGATGAAGGCCTGAAGGACGGGATCAGGGATGTCGCTTTTCTTGTCACTGATCAATTCAAGCAGTGTGTCGATGCTCTCCTGATCTTCATTAAAAACTTTCTCCCCATGCTTCGGTTGCAAGTGGGTTGGATCGACCCAAAAATCAACATTGAGCGACTTCGTCAAGAGTCTGATGACTTCGTCGAGCTTCTCTCTGTCTTTTTTATCGGCAACAGTAGCGCGGAGCACCGAGATGGCGCTGAGGACACTTTGCTTGATGCCAAGAGGCCTCAGCACAATGATAGAGACCATGGCGCTCGCTATACCACCGTGTCCGTCATTTACGGTAAGCGTCATGTTGTTCACGCCGAGGGGACAAGTGAGCGTCGCCACGGCGCTGGATGCTGATCCGCACGGCCCGCTCCAAGAGAACGTGAGCGTGCCTCCGTCAGGATCGCTGCCGGAGCCGCTGAATTTGACGCTTGCGCCTGTGGGTGCCGTGGCATCAATGGTTTGATTCGGCCCTGCATTGACTGTAGGTGGCACGTTCTGAATTCCCGGTGCACCAGGATCAACTATCTCTCCATTTGCGATGCCGTCGGCATCGAACGGAGCGACGCCGTCGGTCAGAGTCAAGATCACATTGTTTCCCGAGAACACCGCATTTTGGACCGGCACAAACGGCCCGGAGGGACCTAGAATTTTCCAATAACTGTTGGCGGGGCCGGGCAGAAAAATCATGATCGTAATCGTTCCGCCGGTTGACACTCCAGCCACTGAGAATGAAATCATTCCATAGGGGAACTGTACCCCGGGCGGAAGTTGGCCCAAGACGGGTGAGACGCTTACGGCATGGAGCGAAGTCCCGGGCGGAGACATGATAGTGATGGGCCCAGCCGGCCCAATGACGGTGACGTTATTCCGCGCTGAGACCGTAAGATTGGCGGTGGCGGTGTGCGTCGAGGAGGCCGACGTGCCGGTCGCTGTGATGGTGGCTGTTCCGCCCGGGGTCGATGCGCTAACGCCGAGGGTGAGAGTGGAGCTACCGCCCGCCGTGACAGAGGCCGGGCTGAACGAGCCCGTCACGCCGGGGGGAAGACCTGAGACGGCAAGGCTGACATTCTGCGCGACACCACTCGTAAGGACCGTGGTGATCGTGAAGGTTGTGTTCGCGCCCTGAGTTAACGATGCAATGAGCGGGCTCATGGTGATCGAGAAGTCATTCGGCGCTGTGACCGTAACACCGGCGGTGGCGGTGTGCGTGGCGGATGCCGACGTGCCGGTCACTGTGAAGGTGGCCGTTCCCACTGTGGCCGCTGCGCTGGCGCTGAGTGTGAGCGTGGAGCTCCCGCCCGCTGAGACCGAGGCGGGGCTGAACGAACCGGTCAAGCCAGTGGGAAGACCTGAGACCGCAAGGCTAACGTTCTCTGCGACACCACTCGTCAAGGCTGTGGTGATCGTGTAGGTGGCCGTCGCGCCCTGAGTCAACGATGCGACGAGCGGGCTCATAGCGATCGAGAAGTTATTCGCCGCTGTGACCGTGATGTTGGCGGTGGCCGTGTTGTCGGATAGATTGGGCTCCGCGAAGGCGACACACCGAGGGTTCGGGGGGCAGGCGGTCACGGTAGCGGTGTTGGTCAGTGGGGCCGATGCCTGGCCGGCAGGCAGAGCACCCGCATCGATGACGGCATCGTATTCAACGGTCCACTTTCCACTCGGGAGCAGCATTTGCTGTAGAGTT
>JBGQBO010000022.1:0-84170 GCA_041494885.1 Terriglobia bacterium | reverse complement strand
CAACCACTTTCATCGCTTCCACCAGGCCCGACGTGCGCCCGATCGGCAAATCGATCTGCGTGATGTCCCCGGTGATGACCGCTTTGGCGCCAAACCCGAGGCGCGTCAGGAACATTTTCATCTGCTCGGAGGTGGTGTTCTGCGCCTCGTCCAGGATGACGAACGATTCGTTCAGGGTCCTTCCGCGCATGAATGCGATGGGTGCCACTTCGATCACGTTCTTTTCCAGGAACCGGTCCACCTTATCACGCTCTGATAAATCGTAAAGCGCATCATAAAGGGGTTGGAGGTAGGGGTCGACCTTCTCCTGCAAAGTGCCGGGCAAAAAGCCCAGCCTCTCTCCCGCCTCCACAGCGGGGCGCGCCAGGACAATCCGGCTCACCGTGCGGTTTTGTAGGGCAGCCAGCGCCAGGGCGACGGCCAGGTAGGTTTTCCCCGTGCCAGCTGGTCCCACCCCGAATACAATGTCATGGCTTTCGATCGCCTCTATGTAGAGCCGTTGATTCAAACTCTTCGGCGCTACCTGTTTCTTACCATAGGCGCGTGTTCGAAGGCTGGAGGCGATTTCACGCAACGAGCGGGTGGGATCATCGACCGCGATCTTCAGGAGGGACTCGACCTCTCCATTGTCGAGACGAATCCCGTCGGTCGCCAGTTGCGCGTAGCCCCGGAGAATCTCTTCAGCGGCCACCACACCACCATCGTCACCAATTATCTCGATATTGCCGTTTTGAGTTTGGATTTGAACGTCGAATGACTTTTCGAGGAAGCGGATATTGCGATCATAGGTGCCGAACAGGGACTGAAGTCCTTGCGTGATAGTAATGCTTTTCTTCATCGAATCAGACGAGCGGCACCTCGCTGGCTAGCATCCTTCTTCAACAGAGCAAGAAGATCGGCGGAACAGAATACTCTTCGGCAATGAGGTCAGAATGCCGGTCAACCAGTCCTAAATCGAGGCTACACCACGGCCCTTGGAGTGTCAACAAGAAATGTGCTCGTTGACTTTGGTGCAATTCTATTGTAGTTTAACGTGTTTTAATTAACGGAATCCAAACTCTCTCTCTAAGTGGCTCAATAAAGAAAGGATAAAGCTGAGCAATGGCAACTCACAAATCTGCCTTGAAAAGGGTCAGACAGACCCTGCGTCGAACTCAAGTTAATCGTCGGAATCTCAGTCGATTGCGAACTCAAATCAAATCACTTCGGAAGATTATGGCCTCGGGCAATGCCGAAGAAGCCGGCAAGTCTCTAAAGAGTGCTATTTCACTCATCGATGCGTCTGTGACCAAGGGCGTAGTCCATCGAAACGCCGCAAATCGCTATAAATCACGCTTGACCAAGAGAGTTAATGCCTTGCGCCAGAAAGCCTCCCCGGCCGCATGATCCCGCGTTTTGAAAGATCCTTCCCGATCGATTCCCTGTGGCGGCAAAGAACCCCTTGATGCGGTCCTGCTGAATTCCTTTACGAAAAAGGACAGCCGTCGGGTTTGTCTCGGCGTACCTCATTCCGCCCGTGTTTCTGACGGGAACATTCAGGGGCCACCCCCCCTTCCTGCCCCCGCTTCTATGTCCCTCGGCGAGCCAGTGGGATTATGGAACCTGTGAAGCGGGCGTCCCCGGGATGAGCTCGAAGACGAAAAATTCACACCACAGATGCGCATTGACGGAAGAGCTCTTGATGGAACGATCCAAGGATGCCAGCTTTCTGAATCCCTCGAGGATCTCTTGACGCGTAAACTTTTTCTCCTGCTGGATGAGTCGTTCCGCAAATTCGCGGGGAACGCGCAATCGGCCCGCCGCTTCCCAGGCGTTGAGCCGACGCTTCTGGTCTTTCAGAACCAGAAGTTGGCGATAAAGTCGGGCGAGCCAGAAGAGCACTTGCGTGGCCTCGGTATCCTGTTCAAAGAGGTTGCTCAAGATTGAGAGCGACCGCGGTCGATCGCGGCGATTGATGGCATCGACGAGATCGAACACGCTATTAACACGGGTCCGGAACATCAACATTCCGACATCGTCAAGGGTGATGCGCCTCCGCGCGCCAATAAAACTGAGGGCCTTCCGCATCTCCTGCTCCAGCATGGTCATATTCTCCCCGACCGCATCCACCAATTCCTGGACGGCATAGGGCTCGATGGTGACCCCCTCCTGCTGCACTCGTTCAACGAACCACTGAAACACCTCATTTCTGGGAAGTGGGGCGCAGTCAATCGTGCACGAATTCCGCTGGATCAGTTGAGTCACCCGCTTGCGGCCATCGAGTTTTTCAGCCATGATCACAAAAAAGGTCTGAGGATTAGGATTTTTGAGGTATCGCTCCAGCGCGTTCTCATCATGTTCCTTGATCTGATTTTCGCGGAGCCGATCGAATTCACGCACCACGATGATCTTGCAAGGCGCCAGGAGCGAACTGGTGGCCGCCGCGTCGATGGCCTCTTCCAGGCGCGATTCCGTCAGGTCAAAGGTAAACGTTGAGAACGGAGCCTTTTCCTCGCCGAGGAGAATGGCCTTGAGGGAGGCGAGGACCTTGTCATGGAAGTAGGTCTCTTCTCCGAGGAGCAAGAGATTAAGCGGGATTTTTTTGCGTGAGAGGTCAACAAGGAAATCCCGGGCGGTTAACTTCCGAGTACTTGGCATAGTAAGAGATCGAGAGAACGTCGACTCCTTGACAGGGAAACCACCCCGAACGCCGGTCCCATTTAGCAAAAATCACATTCTCGCAGGACTTCTCATCCCGGGATCGTTCGAGCAAAACCCCTCAATATGCGGACAAACTGCATCCCCCATCGAACCCTCCCGGCAGGTCACGCCGAAACGCTGCGCCAGTTTAGACACGATTTCACTCAAAGTCAATTTCAGAGCCCCTTGCCTCCCTGCTGTGCGCCCCATCACGTCCGCCAGGGCCGCGATGACAACGAATGGATGCCAACAGGCAGGCCCGATCGGTTTTCCGGACCGGTGGGTCCCTGTTTGGACCAGGGGTTTGCTCCGGGGGAGAGAGGACACCTTTGGTGATCTTGTGGCGCTATGTGAATATCTTGTAAAGATTTGGGGGTAGCTTGAATGTGACTGAAATGAGCGCTCCTGTGATCCTCTGGAGTTGAGTTGGGGTGAGGTGAGGAGAGAGGCTAATGACCAATAGACACGAGATCTACCGACGTTATGAAAAGATCTTCGTCCTCGCCTACGCGATCGCTATCGCGCTCATTCTCCTGTTGGCGCATTTCCCCGGATCACAGGTCGTGAGCCTTCCCGGGCTCTATAAGTGGGGATTGGCAGTTGTTATTTTCAACATCGTCTTTTATTTCCTGGTTCCGGAGCGGTACATTGGCCGTAATAAAACTCTGATCGGAACCTTCTGCGCCGTGTTCTTCATCACCGTGGCGCTGTGTTATTCGGGGTACGATCAAAGTCCCTTCTTTTTCCTTTATTATCTGGCGATTCTCACGAGCGTGCTCTACCTGGGTCCACGCGAAACCATCGTGTTTTCAACGTTGATTGCCGCCAGTTATACGTTCATGTCGAGTTTCGCCGGTCATCCCCTCTTTTCGCTCACCAGCCTGGGATTTGTCCAGCTGATCAACCTGGCGGGTTTGGCGTTGATGTCGATTTTCGGGTCCGTGCTGGCTAACCTGATCCGGGAACGGGAAAGGCTGGCTCGATCCAAAGCAGAAAAGTTTTCAGCGCTCAGCACATTGACTCAAAAACTGACCTCCACCCTGGACGACGGGAAGATCCTGGAACATGTAGTGGATTCGATCTGCCAACTCTTGAATGTGCCGATGTGTTTTCTCTGGACCGTGGACGACGACTCGGGGGATCTCAAGGCGCGGGCGATTCGAACACCCGCCCCCTTGCCCGACGAAGCCTGCCGGCTAAAAATCGGAGAGGGCCTGGTCGGTTGGGTGGCAACGCATCACGAGATGATTGTTCTAGAAAATGTTTTGGGGGACACGCGCCTGCAATTTCGCGACATTGCGAAACAGCAGGGAATCGTTTCTTACGTGGCGTTTCCCTTGCAGTTCGGCGAGCGGTTGCTGGGTGTCTTGGAAATCGCCACCCATCGTCGTCGTCGATTTTCGACGGATGAGATTGCCTTCTGCCGCGCCTTTGCCGCCCAGAGCGCGATCGCACTCAACAATAGCCGTCTTTTTGCCCAGGAAAACGAGCGAGTCCGCCGGCTGGCTTCGCTAAAGAAATATCGCGACGCAATTCAGATGTCGGAGGAAGAAAATGCGGTGACCAGGGCGCTCACCCATGCCTTGGACAGGGAGTTCGACCTGAATCAGATCATTGTTTTGAAGAAGAATCCCTCCGCCCGCCGCCTTGAGCTGAAGAACATGCGAACGCCCCCGGCCCCTGATTCTGTCCTCACCGTCTTGGATGAACCCGAAGACTGCCGGGTGTTGAGGTCGAGCCGTCGCTTCCTTGTGAACAAGAAGTCTCAAGACTCCTCGTGCTCGCAGAATTGCCACGATGACGCGGCTCGGAGCTATCTCTGCCTGCCGCTCATTATCGGGGGGACGGTGACGGGCGTCGTTCATCTCAATAGTCAAAAAGAACAATACTGGTCCCTGGAGCAATGCACCTATGCGGAATCCTTTGTCGATCAAACCGCTCCCATCCTCTCCAGTCTAAATTCCCTGCGACAGGCAGAACAACGGGCCATCATTGATTCTCTGACGAGCTTGTACAACCGCAGATTTCTATTTGAATTCATGCAACAACAGATCGTTCAGTCCCGACGCTACAATCAGTCGCTTTCAATCCTCATGCTGGACCTTGACCACTTCAAACGGGTCAACGACACCTATGGCCACGAGTCCGGAGACATCGTTCTGAAACTTTTCGCGTTGCGGCTGAAAGAGAGCTTGCGGATTAGCGACATTGCGGCTCGCTATGGGGGGGAAGAGTTTGTTGCCGTTCTCCCGAACACAAGTCTGAAGGGGGCCATGGATCTGGCTGAAAAAATACGACTCGTGACAATGGATGTGAACCTGGCGCAATTTTTGCCGGATCTTCCCAGCATCAGCGTCAGTATCGGAGTCGCCTGTTACCCCAACCATGGAAGGACGATTGAACAACTGCAACGCGCCGCAGATACGGCGCTTTATCAGGCGAAACAGGCAGGGCGTAATCGGGTGGTGAGTGCCGAGTTCCATTTGACTAAGATACCCGTTGAGTTACCCCTCAGCCCGCCGGCTTGAGAAACGACTGTAAAAGTACTTCTCCGTTCGGGTGCAGAAGTGGGACCCAGCGGCTCTCCCCGAACGGTGTCATGTTTTGTAGGATTGATCTGAACGGTCGCACCTGCAGTCAGAGTGATTCTAATGCGGCTTGTCTGAGCGGAAATGGCAGGACAATTTTGGGAAGGAACCCCATTGTTTTTGGGTTTGTGCAGCCATGAATTTAACACCGAAGGAACACATTCTGATCGTCGATGATGAGGAAGCCATTCGACTTCTCCTGGAGGAGTCCTTAAATGGCCAGGGCTATCAAACCAAAGCGGCCAGCAACGCCTCCGAAGCACTGGCCGCGTTATCGACAAAGCACTTCGATCTCGTCCTCTCAGACGTGCGCATGCCCGGGATGGATGGGCTCGGGTTGCTGGCAGAGATCGGGAAAAAGCATGAGGATGTAGGTGTTCTCTTGCTGACCGCTTGCGAAGACGTATCGATGGCCGTTCGGGCGATGAAGATGGGAGCGCTCGACTACGTCGTTAAACCCTTGCGGCTCCTTGAAATCAACCGGACGATTCAGAAAGCGCTGGATCGCCACCAGAAAGACCTCGACGAGCGTCGCTATGTCATGCACCTGGAAGAAGTCGTCAAAGAACAGACGGTGGAACTCCGGAGGACCTTTGAGCACATGCAGGACTCTTCGGAGACCGCGTTGGAAGCCCTGGTCGCTGCTCTCGATGCAAGGGAGCATGAAACCCAGGCCCATTCCAAGCGCGTCATGGAGTATACCCTTCATCTGACCCGAGTCATGGCCATGGATGCCACGCTGCTCCCGGATGTCTCGCGCGGGGCCATGCTCCACGATGTCGGCAAGATCGGCGTGTCGGATAATATCCTGCTGAAACCAGGCCGGCTGACAGAGATGGAGTGGGTTGAAATGCGAAAGCACCCTCAAACGGGGTATTGGATTCTGGATGGCATCCCGGGACTCAAAGTCGCGGCCGAGATCGTTCTGGCACATCAGGAAAAGTATGATGGGACGGGCTATCCCCGGAAATTGAAGGGGGAAGACATCCCTCCGGCAGCCCGGATCTTTGCGGTGATAGACTGTTTTGATGCCATCACATCAGATCGTCCTTATCGGAAAGCTGCGGACTACAAAACAGCGCGCGAGGAAATTGTCCGCTGTTCGGGGACCCAGTTTGATCCACACGTGGTGAAACACTTTCTTAAGGTTCCTGTAGAAACGTGGACGGAAATTCGGCAGAGGACTCGCCCCGAAAAAAGAACTGCGGTGAGCCGGGTAAATTGATCCTCCCCCAACTGCTGTGTGCTGCTCTGCCCCATGATCGAATTCCCCCAACCTTTGAGGTCTTCGTCCCCTGTAAAGCTCGCTCTGAACTCCGAAGTTGAGGTTGGGCTTTCGAACCGCAGTTAGGCGAATTCTGACCTCCCCTCGGCAGGAGATTCGGCCCGCTCGATTTGTTTCTCCGGGATGTTCCATTGATGAGCATTGGAGATCTCGTGGACCGAACGGACTCAGTCCTTTCCCTATTGTTCAAATTTCGAAATTCAGGTTAAGATGAATTTCGATGGGTGCTTCCGAAACCTTTCCGACATTGTTTAAGGATTTGAATCCTGAGCAACGCAAGGCCGTCGAACTTGTGGAAGGACCCTTGTTGATTCTGGCGGGGGCGGGCAGCGGAAAGACGCGTGTTATTACTTATCGCATCTCGCACCTGATTGAAGGCTGTGGTGTCCGGCCGGAAAATATCCTGGCGGTGACGTTCACAAACAAAGCGGCAGACCAGATGAAGGAACGGGTATCCCGCCTGCTTCAGGGACGACATTCTTCCAGTCCACTCATATGCACCTTTCACTCCTTGTGTGTCCGGATCCTCCGCAGGGAGATCGAGAAGCTGGATTACTCCCGGGATTTCAGTATTTATGATGAGGCCGACCAGGAAAGTCTCATCAAGGCATGTCTTAAGGAAGTGGGTCTTGACAGCAAGGCACTGACGCCCCGGTCTGTGCTGGCGCAGGTCAGTTATGCCAAGAACCATTCCATCTCTCCTGAACAATTTTACGCCATGGCGTCCGACCCGCGGCGGGAGCAGGTGGCCATTTTGTACGAGCTCTACGAGAAGAAACTCAAAGGATCTAATGCCCTCGATTTTGATGATCTTCTGTTGCGTACGGTTGAGCTTCTAGGTGAGTTTAAGGACGTACGCGATCGATACAATGAAAGATTTCAATACATCCTGGTGGATGAGTACCAGGACACCAATCAGGCGCAGTACCGGATTATCCGCCATCTGACCCGCTCCCGGCAGAACCTGTGCGTGGTCGGAGATGAAGACCAGTCGATCTATCGCTGGCGAGGCGCGGATATACAGAACATTTTGAACTTTGAACAGGATTTTCCCAGCGCCACGCTCATCAAACTGGAACAAAACTATCGCTCCACTCAGGTGATCCTGGACGCGGCCAGTGCCGTGGTGTCCAACAATGTGTCTCGAAAGGGGAAGTCCCTGTGGACGGACCGCAAGGAAGGTGAACGGATCGGCTCCTTTGAAGCCCCTGATGCGGAAAGCGAAGCGGTGTATGTCGCCAGGAGAATTCAGGAGTTCAGAGAGAAACCGACGGAAGGAAAATACGCGGTCCTTTACCGGACCAACGCCCAGTCGAGATCCTTTGAGGAGGCATTCCGGCGCTTTGAGATTCCTTACCATATGGTGGGGGGGTTCAGCTTCTATGACCGAGCAGAAATCAAAGACATCCTTTCCTACGTCAGGTTCTGCGTGAATCCCGGGGACTCTGTAAGTCTGGAGCGGATCATCAATACTCCGGCCCGAGGGATTGGCCGGTCCACTTTGGAAGTGGTCAGCCAACTGGCACGTGAGCACGCGATCAGCCTGTGGACAGCCATCGGTACGGTGCAGGAACGCCAGACCCTCTCCGATCGAAGTGTGACCGCCCTGAAAAGATTCCAGGCTTTGATCGGAGAGATCCGGGAGAAGCTTGAAGACCGTTCATTGCCGGATCTGATCCGGTTCATCCTGGAGGCCTCCGGCTATCGGCAGATGCTCCTGGATGAGGAGACGGACGAGGCGCGGTCCAGGGTGGAAAACCTGAACGAGTTGATGAACGCGGCAGCTGATTCCACGGATCGGGGAGAGACGTTGCGAGAGTTTCTGGATCATGCTGCCCTGGTGTCCGATCAAGACAGCTTTGACGAAAAGGCACCCGTTTCACTCATGACGATCCACAGCGCCAAGGGTCTTGAGTTTCCCGTTGTTTTTGTCGTAGGGCTGGAAGAGGGATTATTTCCTCACAGCCGCTCAATGATTGCGCAGGAGGAACTTGAAGAAGAGCGGCGTCTTTTTTACGTGGCGATGACGCGGGCCCAGAACCAGTTGTTCCTGACTCGAGTTCGGATGCGGAGGTTTCACGGAGCGGATTCCTCAGACGTGACCGAACCGTCCCGCTTCCTGGGCGAAATCCCCTCTCTGCTCCTGGAGGATGTCTCGCGGGTGTTTCCCTCACCCAAGCTGCGGAGGGTGTACGAGGGGCCGACTTATGATACGGTTGACCATATCAAGCAGGCTCTCCAGGGACGTGTGAACCGAGCCCCCGGTGGGGCATCCGGCCGCTCCCCTGTGGTGGCGCCGTTTCCAAAGCCGGCGAGCACCCGATGGAAATCGAAGTTCCAACTCGGCAGCCAGGTGAAGCATCCCAAATACGGGATTGGGACGGTGCTTCGAAGTGAGGGTGAGGGCGATGCGCTTAAGCTGAGCGTTAACTTCCAGCGGTACGGTTTGAAAAAGCTGGTCGAAAAATACGCGGGGCTGGAAGAAGTCTAGCCTTGATGAACCTCAGGGTATCGCCTCCCCGGCGGGAAGGGGCCATTGGGCCTCGAGGAAGAAGACAAGGGCGGGGGGCCGGCGACCGGCGCCGGGAATTGCTGGCATGGAAAATTGAATGGGTCAAGGAGGATCGTGGCCTCATCACTCTTTCACAAGAAGACGGTCGATCGAATCCTGCGCGAAGCCGAAAAGCCGGAGCATCAACTAAAACGCGTCCTCGGTCCTATCGCCCTCACAGCCCTGGGGATTGGAGCCATTATCGGGGCAGGAATTTTTGCCACCACAGGGACTGCAGCGGCGGGGGACTCGATCCGTGTTGGGGCAGGTCCGGGGCTGATCCTTTCCTATTTCCTGACCGCGGTGGCGTGCGGGTTCTGTGCTCTCTGTTACGCCGAGCTGGCGTCGATGATCCCCATTGCGGGGAGCGCCTACACCTATGCTTACGCCACGCTGGGGGAGTTTGTCGCCTGGGTGATCGGGTGGGACCTCATCCTCGAATATGCTGTGGGAAACGTCGCGGTGGCCGTCAGCTGGTCGGGCTATTTCCAGGATTTATTGCGCGGACTGGGAATCGAACTCCCGAAGTGGCTGGCGACCAATTACAATACGGCGATTCGTTCACCGGAAATTCTCTCATCCGCGCCTCACCTCCTCGGCATCCCTCTGTTTATCAACTTGCCCGCAGTGGCCATTGTCGCCGCGATTACGGCGCTGCTCGTCGTCGGCATCAAGGAATCCTCCAATTTCAATTCCGTGATTGTGGGGATCAAACTGGTGGTGGTCGTGGGATTCGTGGTCGTCGGCGCGAGATTTGTAAAGCCGGAGCACTGGCAGCCCTTCATGCCCAACGGATGGACGGGCGTCCTCACCGGTGCCTCTCTCGTCTTTTTTGCCTACATTGGGTTTGACGCCATCTCGACCACGGCTGAAGAATGCCGGAATCCGCAGCGCGATCTGCCCATCGGGATGATTGCGTCATTGATTGTCTGTACCATTCTTTATGTTGCCGTAACCGCCGTGTTGACGGGGATTGTTCCTTATCAGCAGTTGGGGACGGCCGAACCTCTTTCAACGGCCTTGCGCCTGATCCATCTGAACTGGGCCTCTGGCGTCGTCTCCTTTGGAGCAGTGATTGCCATGACCGCGGTTTTACTGGTCTTCCAGATGGGGCAACCGCGGATCTTCTTTTCCATGTCCCGGGATGGCCTGCTGCCTAAGAAATTTTCACACGTTCATCCGCGTTTTCGGACTCCCCATGTAACTACGATCCTGACGGGGGTTGCGGTGGCGGTCTTTGCCGCCTTTGTCGACATCAATTCGGCGGTCGAGTTCACCAACATCGGGACTTTGTTCGCCTTCATGCTTGTCGCAACGGGGGTCATTGTTCTTCGCTACACCGACCCTCACCGGGTGCGACCCTTCCGCTGTCCGTGGGTCCCCGTGATTCCAATCCTCAGCATCATTTCCTGCCTCGTCTTAATGAGTTATCTTCCCTGGATCACCTGGCTCCGCTTCGTGGGATGGTTTATTCTGGGAGTGGTAATCTATTTCCTTTATGGGCAAAAGAATAGTAAACTTCGAGAGCAAGAACGGACTGAAGCGGGGATCGGTTCCTAAGTAGTTTCCCGGAGGGAGCGCATCGGTTGCGCCTACCATTAGAGCGAGAGGTTCAACCAGCTGGCCACATACCCCAGAGAGATGAATGTCTGTCCATTCCCGGTCGATTAAGATGGCTCGCGAGTTGAGAAGGGCGCGACTGTTGATTGCGGTGTTGGTGTTCACGACGGCGGCGCCTCTGTGCGCCTGGGGTCCGCGCGCTCACCGCCTTATCACCGAGAAGGCGGTGGACGAACTGCCTGCAGAAATCAAGACTTTCTTCATCGCGAACCGGTCCTACCTGGCAGACCACTCCTTTGATGCCAAGAAGGCAGCGAATAAGAGCCGCGCAGAGGCGGTTCGACACTTCATCTATTTCGATCGTTACGGCAAATATCCATTCCCTCTTTTGCCCCACAATTACAACGTGGCACTGCAAACCTATGGCGGATTTAAGCTGAATAAGAACGGAATCCTGCCCTGGTACATTGGCGAGTACCATCTGCGCCTGACCCAGGCCTTTCGATCCCATAACTGGGAGGCTGTTCGTGAGGCCTCGGCCTGGCTGGCCCACTACGTTGCCGATGTAGCCGACCCGTTTCATTTAACGGAGAATGACAACGGCCAGCTCTCGGGGCAGAACGGGATTGACGATCGGATCGGGACGGGCCTGTTCGACCGCTATGCCAACTTTCTGTTGCTGCGGCCTGCCCCGGTGGAATATCTCAGAGACCCCACCGAAAACGCATTTCAGCTTGCCCTTCAAAACTTCGTCTGGGTGGATAACTACCTGTTGGCCGATCGGCGCGCGTTCGGTGCGGCAGGCAAATTCAACGACGAGTATTACGAGCGACTTTACAATGAAATCGGCTCCATCATCTCGCGCGAGGTTTCTGAGGCCATTCAGAATGTCAGTTCCTACTGGTATACCGCGTGGGTGAATGCCGGCAAGCCTGCGCTCCCGGCCCAATAGCCCTCCGAATCCCATGTCCTCAGCCGCAGTGGAAATTTCGATTGTCATCCCTGCTTATAATGAAGCCCAAAGAATCTCTTCCTCGCTTGAGCGGATAGCCGCTTACTTCAGCCAGGAACAATCTTCCGTCGAAATCGTGGTAGTGGACGACGGCTCGACCGACCCGACCGTCGACGTGGTTAAAGCCCTCGCCGTAAATGATCCCCGGGTGCGTCTGGTGCGCAACGATCGTAACCGGGGGAAGGGATTCAGCATTCGGCATGGCGTACTGGAGGCCAAGGGTGAAATCGTGCTGTTCAGCGATGCGGACCTTTCGTCCCCGATTGAAGAATCGAAGAAGATTCTGGATCCCATTCGCAAGGGAGTGCTCGATTTGGCGATCGGCTCGCGGGCGCTCGACCGAAGCCTGATCGGGGTCCGTCAGTCCTGGTTGCGCGAACAATCGGGAAAGGTGTTTAATGCGTTTGTCCGGATCCTGCTGGATCTGCCATACAGTGACACCCAATGCGGTTTCAAGGCTTTCCGGCGAAGCCCCATGATCCCGGTGTTTGAGCGGCAGAGAATCTTCGGGTTTGGATTTGATCCGGAGATGCTCTATCTCGCATCGCTCCGTCACCTTCGCATTGGGGAGATTCCGGTGCGTTGGAATCATGTGGCCGGTTCCAAGGTCCATTTTCTGTCGGATGCCCTGGCCATGTTTTTCGACTTGATTCGGATCCGCTGGAACCATCTCTGCGGAAGATATCATTGGGAGAAATGACAATGACCCGATTGGGTGTCAATGTGGATCACATTGCAACGCTGCGTGAGGCCCGAAAAACCAACGAGCCGGATCCCGTCACGGCGGCACTGGTCGCTGAAAATGCCGGGGCCGACCAGATTACCGTCCACCTGCGGGGAGATCGGCGGCACATCCAGGACCGCGATGTGGAGCTCCTGCGCGAGGTGGTCAAGACGCGGTTGAATCTGGAAATGGCGGCAACGGCCGAAATGATCGCCTTTGCGCTGGAGGTGCGGCCCGACGTCTGCACCCTGGTTCCGGAGCAGCCCAACGAAATCACCACGCAGGGCGGCTTGAATTGCGTGGCCCACTTTGATCCCCTCAAGGAAGCCGTTCAGAAATTGCGCGAAGGGGGGATGGCCGTCAGCTTGTTCATCGATCCCGAAAGAGACCAGATCGAGGCCGCGCGCGATCTGGAGGTCAAGATGATCGAACTGAATACCGCACGGTATTCGGAAGCCTCGCTCTATATCACTCCTGCCAATGAACCTGGAATTGAGGCCGAATTGAACACGGTGCGCATCGCGGCAGAGCAGGCTGCGAAATCCGGTCTGCAGGTGCTTGCCGGCCATGGATTGACCTACCGGAATGTGAGACCGATCGTCGCTATCGGAGTGATTGAAGAGCTGAACATCGGTCACAATATTTTGGCCCGGGCATCGCTCGTCGGCCTGGACCAGGCCGTGCGTGAAATGATCGCCCTCCTGAAATAGGTTTCCTTCCCGCGTTGTCCCGGTCTCTGGACACCCATCGACCCGCTCCCCCATGGGGACAGCTTGGGGAAGACAAGGATTTCACCTCAACTAATGGGTTTTTCCTTGACTTTGCTTTTTTGGATTGTGTATTGTCGGGTTACACAGGAAAGGAGGTGGTCCATGTTGCAAGAAGGAATATGTAGTATCAACCATGACCCATGTGAGGTGACTGCGGTTTAGAATGAATCGCCTGAAACCTTGCGGCGGCCAAATGTGTAGGTTGCTGCAGATGGATACCTCCGATCCTCAGGGATGTGAATCCTTTAGGTGGACTGGCATCCATAGATAAGTCTTGGGTTGATTCGTTTACCAGGAGCAGCATGGGAACCAGTCACGGGGCTGTTCCACGGAGTTGAGGGACTGACGAACAGCGTCCAGACCTGCTCAGGGCAAGTCGATTGTCCGTCCTGACGTTGGTGCGGGCGGCCGATCGATTTGAACCAATCCAAACAGCTTACCGAACCCTCGAAAAGCGGTCTCCAGAATCTTGGAGCGGCGGCGCCTATCGAGGGTTATTTTTTTGTTCCATGAGAGCGGACGACGAGGTCGTCGTTGGCCGGACAGAGTGAGTAGAGTCCGGTTTCCACCCGGCAAAATAGAGCACGGGGCCCCCCCCCGCAGTTTGAACCGGGGGATCGGGTAACGGATCACCTCCTCGGCGCCGTCCGCTGCAACCGGTTGTTAGCAGCTCCGAAGCGAATTCAGGAATCCACGGTTAGTGTTCTTCGATCCCTTTGGGATAACGATCCGCCACAAGATTCAGTCTGACGTTGTGCTCAAGGAGCGCTTTAAGGCCCGCGAGCACTAAAGAAAACCCTTGAGTCGAGTCGGTTACCTGTTTCACGAGTTCGTCCCCGGTGCCGGTGAAGCCGGCTTCCGTGATGCTGACGAACGTTGTCCCACCCTTTTGAGGTGCGAAAATCAATTCCACGGTGGTGGGACTCCTGTATCCCGGCCACTCGATGAGGATGCGCTTGTTCGGTTCGATGGTTTTCACAGTCACCGGGATCGAGATACCATACATTTCCCAATCCCATTGAACCTGTTTGCCGGCCTCGAGCCTTCCGCTGCTTTTGGTGAACCAGAAGTTCGTGGTGATGTCCGGGTTGACAAAGGCCTCGAACACCTCGGCGACAGGCTTGCGGACTAGCATTCCGGTTCTGGTCCTCGGCACCTGCTTGAGCTGGAGATTGTCCATGCTGACTCCCTTGAGCAGCTAACGTTCGCGTTCAGCGGCGCCGCTTAGCGGCGTCCGCTGCAACGTGTTGTTGCGCGGCCCCCTCGCGACCTTCACGTCGAACAGTCAATCCGCCAACGCCTGCGAACAGGACAAGTATGGCGCCCGTGTACCACGCACCGGCACTGAAACTGCTTGACCAGTACATCCCGATGACCAGCCCGCCACCCATAACTAAGGCTGCCATTCCTGCGAACAGCCGCATCCCGTAGAGAAAGACAAATGGAATATAGTGCGCTCCCAATAGGACCATCATCGCCGGATAAAACCAGTTCAAACGATACAGGCCGACCGGCAGAAGGAGGGGCATCGAGAAAGGCAAGACGAACGCCACTTGCATACCCAAGTAGCGAAGGGCGTTCTCTGCGCTCAGCGGACCCCTCCCGCCAGCGACACGGATAAGCAACTCCGTGGCCGGGAAAATGAGGAATCCGCCCACTACCAGCGTCGTGATGGCCGCGCGGGGCGTGCTCCATGTCGCCAAGCTCGCTGACACGAGCCACACCACGCCGGAGACGAGCTGCCCGTAGAACCCCCCGACAAATCTCGTGCGAATCTCTCGCTGTGCATCGCCAATGTCCATCTCGATCAGCCTCCGTGTGGTCGATCTTGGTCCGCCCAACGATACCGCGTTTAACGGCGAGCGCAGCGAGTCCGCTGCAACGAGGGGTTAGGCGGCAAACGATCAGTCATGCACTAGCCGCCCTTGGTGGTTGCCACTCCAAAGCAGTGCGAGTATCCGTCATCGTCCGTCACAAAGAACTCAGTCTGACCATAGTCGCGGTCAGTGATCTCTGATACGGCGTAGCCTAACCTTTCCAGGCGGGCTCTCAGCCCGTGGATATCACGGGGCGCCCAGTAGAGCCGAACACCCTCGTAGTTCTCTGGCTTGATCGGTGTGCCTGCTCGTTGATTGAGCCAAAAGTACAAGTGCTCATTGTGAACCATACAGCCGATGAGGCGACCGTCCTGCCGCATCGCTCGGTCCATGGTAAGACCGAGACCCTCTACCCAGAAGCGCAGACTCTTCTCGAGATCCTCGCTTGGGATAACCGGCATACACGACTCTACGTGCACCGACGTCTCCTTTGCCGCCTAACGGCTTGACGATCAGCCGCAAGCGGCGCGGGCTTCATCCTTCATTAAGCAACCTCGTTGAGCGCCGATTGTCGGCTGCATCGTAGTGTTAGCCCGCAGCCGTGCCGCCGAAAGAGATGATGTAGCCGTCAGGGTCTTCAATGTAGAAATCCTTTGTGCCCCACGGCGTCACTTCCAGCGGTTTGAAGATCATGGCGTCATTGGCGACACACTGTTCGTAGAATACCTCGATGCCGTCGACGCCCGCCGAGGCATCGAGGTGCTCGTTTTCCCGACGATACTGGCGCTCGGCCGGATTCTTGGGCGCTTCTTTCAGATGCAATTGCAATCCATCCAGACAGCCGATAGCGTGGAAACCGCCCCACGGCTCGCCGAAACGGAAACCCAGCCTCTGGTAGTACGCAATAGAGCGCTCAAGGTCGTCGACGAGGAACTGCGGAGCGAGCGAAGTGACACGCGCCTTGGTTTGGTTCGTCATTGTCATACGTTTTCCTTTGCTGCGCTAACAATGATTGGACAGACTGTATAAGCCGGTCGAGGCAGCCTGTCCACTTCTGTCTAAACCGGTGGCAGGCGGGCTCGTCTGCCTCAACTTATTGGAGTGCCGAAGGTTCTACTCCATTGCCCTCGTCGGGCTTCGCCTTAGGCAGTCTGTAAAAACAGACCATCCATCGGACTCCTCACCCCGCGGCCTCCCTTGCTCAGAACATGCGTGTAGATCATGGTGGTGCTGACGTCCTTGTGACCGAGCAATTCCTGAATGATTCGCCTTGACCTTCTTGAGGTGGGCTTGAAGCGGGGCCTTGAGCGACTCGGGGAGCATGGTGATCCGGTCTTTTGCACCCTTGCCGTCGCGGACGCGCCTGCGTGTTGGCGGAGGGTGAGAGTTTCATGCCCTTGGGTGCGCCATAGACCCATGAACATCTGTCCCCGTTTGATCAATGAGCCGTTATGCGATCCCGAATCCACCGGCCTGCTCATAAGCGTGGGAGAGCTGGAGCATCTTCAGTTCATCAAACGGTTGTCCAAGAAATTGAATGCCGATGGGGAGCCCACGCTGGTCTTTTCCGCAGGGCAGGGAGATCCCCGGGATTCCGGCCAGATTTGCCGTAATGGTGAACACGTCGCTCAGATACATGGAGAGAGGATCTTCGGTTTTCTCACCCAGCTTGAAGGCCGTGGTCGGAGAGGTCGGGCAGACCACTACATCCACCTTCTTGAATGCCTCCTGAAAATCGCGCGCGATCAGCGTTCGAACCTTCTGGGCCTTAAGATAGTAGGCATCGTAGTAGCCGGCACTCAACGCATAAGTTCCCAGCATGATGCGCCGTTTGACTTCCGGCCCAAACCCCCGTTCGCGCGTTTGCCGGTACATCTCAGAGAGCGTATGAACGTTGGGAGAGCGAAAGCCGTAACGCACTCCATCGAATCGAGCCAGATTCGAACTGGCTTCCGCTGGGGCTACGATGTAATAAACATCGATCGCGTATCTCGAATGGGGAAGTTCGACCGGTTCGATCCGGCAGCCGATTCTCTCAAGCAACCGGATGGCTTCGGTGATGTGTTCCTTAACCTCGACCTCGAGACCTTCTCCGAGAAGGTCCCAAGGCACCCCGACCACCAGGCCTTTGATGTCACGTTCCAGGGCCCCCGGGAAATTCGGGACCGGCAGCGGAGAGGAGGTGGAGTCGTTCGAGTCATGACCTGCGATGACATGGAGCAATTCGGCGACATCTCCCACCGAGCGCCCAAACGGTCCGATTTGATCCAGAGAGGATCCAAACGCAATCAGCCCGAAGCGAGACACGCGCCCATAGGTGGGCTTCAGACCCACCACCCCGGTCAGCGCCGCCGGCTGGCGAATCGACCCGCCAGTATCACTCCCCAGCGCCCCCACAACCATTCCCGTCGCGACGGCGACCGCCGATCCACCACTTGAGCCTCCGGGGACACGATCCGGCGCATTGGGATTCAAGGTGGGGAAGAATGACGAATTCTCGGTTGAACTCCCCATGGCAAATTCGTCGAGATTGGTCTTGCCAATGATGAGCGCCCCGGCGGCTTCGAGTTTCCGAGTAACGGTCGCATCGTAATGAGAAATGTAGTTCGCCAGGATCTGGGAGCCGCAGGTCGCGGGGTACCCCGCCAGGAGCATGTTGTCCTTGAGCGCCACAGGAATCCCAGCCAGGGGCGGCCGCTGTTCACGGGGCAATGAATCTATTCGGGCGGCTTGTTCCTCGGCGCGCTTGCGGCTGAAGGAGAGAAAGGCGTGGTACTTCGCATCCACGCGATCCACGTGTTCGTAAATGGCAGCACTAATTTCCCGGGCGGAAATCTCGCCTCGAGACAGCGCCTTGCGCAACGACGACACGGAAAAAGTGGTCGGGTTCAATTGGGCCATAGGCTGGTGGTCAATTCGGAATCCATGCTGTCTACTATCGATCCGCAATCACTTTGGGCACCCTGAAATACTTCTCACCCGGATCCGGGGCATTCCCCAGGGCCCTTTCAGTCCCTATGGAAGGTCGAGGGACATCCTCCCGAACGGGCGTCGATAACGAAGCCGGCTCACCGAAGTCGGGGATCCTCGTCATGGGCTCAATATCAACAGTAGACACTTCGTTCAGGGTCTCCATATGCTCCAGGATGCTGCTCAACTGAGAGGTGAATGTTTTGATCTCCTCAGAAGTCAGCTCCAGGTGGGCAAGTTTTGCCACGTAACGAACTTCGTCTTCTGAAATCTTCATTCTTTTCGCCTTGATATCCTTCGGGAAAATGAGGGAATGAAGCTAACATTAGAGCCTTCGAAAATCAACTGGATTAGAAGCTCAGCGGGAGAGTGATGGTAAGACCTGAAATGGCGACTGGGGAGACTGTTCCGGAAGGCGCGATGATTTACGGTACTCAAACGGATCCGGCCGGAAATCAGAATCAGGAATAATGGACTTATAATGGGGTGAGTGGGGTCGCGGAGCTGGAGTCGGAAATCCTGGATCGGGCCTTGTGAGAAGCGCAGTAAATGAATTGCACATCCATCAACGCCGTCTTTCCGCAGGCTTGATTCAAGGCTTTGATTAAATCCTGCCGCATTCGAATCAATTGCTGATGCCAGGCGTGATGATCCACCAGGACGGTGAGGGTTCCCTTCTCAAAGCGGGAGACATGAGTATGGGCGGCCATCGCCGCTCCCACATTGGCCGTCCACACCGCACGCCAGACCGGCGTGTTCAGGGCAGGCGCGTGGCGCAGGTATTGCAGAAGGGCAGGCAGCATTTGAGTGACGTGTTGCATTCGCAGTGTTCTTTCTTTAAAGACCTGAGCTGAGAAGAACTGATCATCGAGAAAAACGCGGGTCACTTCTTTTACATCAAAAACTACTTTTTGGAAACAAAAAAGTAAATCGTGAAACTCTTCCCCCGAGGGAGTGGTCTGGGTACGTGAAATTCGATAGAATGGCGCCACCTTGTGCTGGATGAAACTATGAACAACGGCAAACCCCCGTCGCGGCAAATTAGAAAAAACCCGCATGCGCCATTTCGGGTGATCCTTGCCTCTTCCTCACCGCGGCGCCGGGATATTTTACGGAATGCCGGTATCTCCTTCCGGAGCGTGCCGAGTGAGGTCCATGAGCCGCCTCCTCGTCCAGGGGAGCGACGTTCATCGTATGCGATCCGGCTCGCCCGGGAAAAGGCGCGCTCGGTGATTTCCAAGGCTCCCTCGAACGCGGTGATTCTTGCCGCCGACACCATTGTTTGCGTCGGAAGAGAAATCCTCGGTAAACCCCGATCGAAAAGTGAAGCGCGAAGGATGTTACGACTGCTCTCCGGCCGATCGCATTGGGTGATTACCGGCGTGGTCCTCGTTTCTAGCGCGACCGGCCAGTCGATTCATTGGAGCGAACGGACACGGGTCACTTTTTTAAGGTTGAGCGAGCGGGACATTGAAGCGTATACCAACTCAAGAGAGCCTTTTGACAAGGCCGGCGCCTATGCGGTCCAGGGACGGGCATCCAAGTTTGTCACCCGGATCGAAGGTTGCTACTTCAACGTGATGGGGCTCCCGATTTCCAGCGTTTACCGTGAGCTGCGAAAACTGGCTGACACCTCCGGCCCGTAGTGCTGGCCCTTAATCCAGAATTTCGAAATATGCGGGTAAGTGGAGATTGTGCGGCGGTGTTTCTCATTGAACGGCGAACGGAGCCCACCGCCACGCACGGGGGAACCCCTTACACTCATGTGCGCAGATCCCGTGATCCCAGTTTGAGGTTTCAGTCCCTCGAAGAAGGAAACTGATTGCGGATCCCTACACGGGCAACCAGCCTGTACTTTCGATTTGGGCGATTTGAACAGTAATATTGTCGTACCCACCCCGGTCGTTGGCGAGGTTCACCAGGAGCTCACAAGCGCGGTCAGGAGGATTCTCATCGACGAGAGCTGCTATTTCAGGGTCTTCGACCAGGCCGTGCAGTCCGTCCGTACACAAGACATAGAGATCGTCCGTTTTGATCCGGTCCGATTGAAAATCCACCACCAGGTTTTCCTGGATCCCCATTGATCGTAAGAGCACGTTGCGGTGGGGATGGTGACGGGCGTCCTCTTCCTGGATCAAACCTTCGCGGACCATCTGGGCGACCATGGAATGATCGGCAGTAAGGCGCTCAAAGGTATGTTCTCGTAATCGATAAAGACGGGTGTCGCCGATGTGAGCCGAGATGTAACGGCCATCAACGAATGCCACGGCAGTCACTGTTGTCCCCATGCCGCGCAAGGTGGGGTCACTCTGGCTCCGATGAAAGATTTCAGTGTTGGCAGACTCAAAGGCCAGTTTCAAGCTCTCCAGGGGATCCACGGTGTACTGAAAGTAAACACTCGGAATGATTGAGACCGCCATCTCGCTGGCAATCTTTCCTCCCGCCGCTCCACCCATCCCATCAGCCACCATCAAGAGGCAGCCCAGCGCTTTCTTAAGGCGCTTACCTTCGGGATCCACATAATTCAGCGAATCCTGGTTCTCGCGGCGATGCATTCCAATGTGAGAGGCGTGTGCGACTAGGATTTTCATTAATAGGTATTAAAAAACAAGACTTCCGATCCCAACCTGTTGGGATCGATCCCTTCAAAGTGGCCTACGCAACCTAGTGTTTGACCCCGGCTGGCAGGAGGGTATTGATTTGAGCAAGTATGTCAACTCCAGAGACCGCGCGCTTGTCGGGTGAGAATCGTGCCAAATTATAGTTCTCACCATTCTTGAGTCTAATGTGAAAAGAGGGAACTGACCAGAACCCGCTGTTCTTCTTGACTTCCTTAACATCCCCGATGGCCACATCAAAGGCATGTGGTCCGGATTCAGGGCTGAAGCTCATGCGTGCGTTACTCACCGTGAGAGTGCCCACACAATTCTGATCAAAATTAAAGCCGCCGTGAGAATGAACCACGTGATAGCTGTAAAAGGCGGGGGGCTTGGTTTCTGCCGGCGGGGGTGGTTGCTGCTGCGCCGAGGGCGGTGCGGACTTTTGTTGCTCTTTCATCTGTTGCTGCAACTGTCGTTGTTTCTCCGCTTCAATCTGCTGCTGGATCTGTGCCTGCTGGTCGGGTGTCAGGACCGGCAGAGGCGCAGTCTTCTCGACCCCGGTGCGCGCTGCATTGCCCTTGCCCTTTCGGGGATCCTTGGACGGTTGTTTTACCCCGGGTTTGGATTCCGCAGGTTTAGTCGTCTCAGCAGCTACCGGGGCGGGCTCCGTGGAAGACACGGCAGGCTCAGGGTTCGGGGGCGGAGTCGTAGATTCAGTCGAAGCGGGAGGTGAAGGCTGGGGCGGCTGAGCGTTGCCTGGGGATTCTGAAGCCGCGACCTCTGCCTTAGGTTTGTTCAAGAAGTGCCTACCCACAAAAACCAGCACAACGACGGCCACCACCAGGATGGCCACTCCTGCCAGAATCAAAGGGACCAGGTTTTTCTTACTGGGAAAAGCGGGTGCCATCTCTCCTGCCATCGGTGGCGCATATCCACCCGGGGCAGGTGTCGGCGGCGGCCACGAGGCTGGGCTGGCACCATATCCTCTGGACATGGGAGGCGGAGTCTGAGGGGAAGCGACCGGGGGAGCAGGTACTGGCGTCACGACATGTGGACTCGACAGGGGTGGCTGTCCGCCGCCGGGTGGAAAAGCAGAACCCCCGGGTCCATGCGTCATAGGCGGTGCGGGTGTGCTGACGCGTGGAGTCGGTGTGACGGGTTGTCCGGGGCTCGGGAACGGCGTTCTCCGTAACGCCACGGGAGGCGGCGATGGTGGAGTACTTACCCTTGGAGGTGGCGCCGAAATTTGACCTCCACCTGTCGGAAGAGGTGTGCCGGGTTTTGCGGCCGATGGGCGCGGCGAGGGAGTAAACACGCGCGGAGGGGATGAGACGGTGCTGCCCGTGCCCGGGGGCGTCGGAGTCCGAGGAACGGATTGGGATGGCCTGGGTGAAACGACGGTCTGATCCATGGCCATTGGAGGGAGCGCCACTGTCAAGCCTCCCGTACCGGTTACAGCCTTCAACCCTTCGTCCAGGGCCCTCGAAAATGCTTCGACCGTTTGGAACCGCCTCATGGGGTCTTTTTCCAGGGCTTGCAGAACCGCATCTTCAACGGCCGGCGACAAGTAGGGAAAGAATTGACGGGGAAGCGGAGGAGGCTGCTGGATATGTTGCTGCATCAAGTCGTAATCACTATTGCTATCGAACGGAACGCGCCCCGTCAACATTTCATAAAGCGTGATCCCAAGGGCATAGATGTCAGTCCGGATGTCCAAAGGCTGGTTTCGAATCTGTTCCGGAGACATGTAGTAAAGCGTCCCCAGCCGAACTCCCGTTGCTGTCAGACCGCGTCCCCCGAGAATCTTTGCAATGCCGAAATCCATGACTTTGACGATCCCGCCTTTGTTGACCATCAGATTCGAGGGCTTGATGTCCCGATGGATGATCCCTGCGTGATGAGCATGGGCCAGGCCCGCCAGCGCCTGCTTGAACAAGGGAAGGGCGCGCTCCTGGGCAATCGGTCCGACTCGCCGAATCATCTGGCCGAAGGTCTCCCCATCCACATATTCCATCACCATGCAGTAACTGCCTTCGAACTGGAACAATCGATAAAGCGTGGCCAGGTTGGGATGATTGAGCTGGGCCTGGGTTCGCGCCTCCGACAGGAATCGCTCCGTGAGTTGGGGGTCCTTCGTCAGCTCAGTATGCAGCAGTTTCAGGGCGACGATGCGTCCGAGTGATGTGTCAGTGGCTCGGTAAACTTCTCCCATCCCACCCTCACCGAGCTTTTCAATGATTTGGAACCCCTCGATTTCTCTTCCGATCATTACATTGGTCTCCCTAAACCCATGGTTGTTGTCGCAACCCTGTGCTTTCTTCTGACGTCAGAACATTCCTTCCCCCCGCCGCCATCACCTCAGGCTACAACGGAAATGTCATTGAGAATCAGGTCCAAGTGTCCCTAGGGGTGGGAGGATACTCAAGGCCTCCTGATCATCCTTTAGTGCTGGAGCCAGGGCAATCTCGCACAAAACTCTCTAAAGTCCGCCCTGCGCCCTTTCTAGCCGGGCTGACAGAAAAAAGGGACACACACAAGCTGTGAATAATATCTGATCAGTGCCGTTGAAAATGATCCGCAGCAAAATTCTAAGTGCGGCCAGAGAATCTTGTCAACGCCTTTTCTCATGGGGAGAGAATAGTGGAATTCCAGGAGTCGGCGCGATGGAAGGTTGAAAAGGGAGCGGGTGAGCGCTTATAATGGCGCGGGCTGATCGGCGTCAGTGAACCAAGGGCGAACCCCGGGTTAACGCCGAAGATGTGAGCACGCCTATTTTTCATCCCAAGCCTTCGACCCAGCCTCTTCAAAGTCGAATGCCCGTCATTCAAAATCCAATTCATCATAAGGACTTCTATGAGCTTACTCTTTCGACTCGCAAGCCGTTTTGTAGCAGGGGAGCGAGTGGACCAGGCGATTACTTCGGTACGAAAGTTGAATTCCAAGGGGATGACCGCTTCTCTCGACATCCTGGGGGAAAACGTCCATGACCGGACGACCGCCGACCGTGCGGTTCAGGCCTACATTGACCTCCTCGGTGGGATCCATGACGCCGGGATTGACTCCAACATCTCCGTTAAACTGACCATGACCGGTCTGGACATTGGGGATGATTACTGCCTCGAAAACGTTTCCCGAATCCTGGAGAAAGCTGGGGCTTTAAACAATTTCGTGCGCATTGACATGGAGGGATCCCCCTACACCGATCGGACCTTGAAGTTGTTTCTCCATTTGCATAAGAAGTATCCCCAAGTTGGGGCGGTCATCCAGGCGTATTTACATCGGAGTGAAGGGGATATTGATGCGCTCAATGCCGCCGGAGCGCGCGTCCGGCTTTGCAAAGGAGCTTACAGGGAACCACCCTCTGTCGCCATCCAAAAAATGAGCGATATCCGCAAGAATTACAGAAAACTCGCAGAAAAGATTCTAACGGGGGGAGTGTATCCTGCGATTGCCACCCACGATAGTTCCTTGATCAAATGGACAAAACAGTTCGTCGCTGAGCGGGGGATTGCCAACGACAAGTTTGAGTTCCAGATGCTTTACGGTATTCGCAAGGGAACGCAGGAATCCATCGTTCGAGAAGGCTATCGCATGCGTATTTATGTGCCCTTCGGCACGCATTGGGCCCCGTATTTTTATCGAAGACTGCGTGAGCGGAAGGAGAATGTGTGGTTTGTTGTAAGCAATCTGTTTAAGGGTTAATTGGGGGAGTACCCCTTCTCGCGGCCTTGGGCAAGGAAGGCGAAGGAAGCTGAAAGGGACGGAGCCCGGCCGGTCTTCGCCTGGGGCAGATCAGGGAACAAGGTTTAATGGACATGGGCCCTGAGTCCGTTTTAGCCTTCATGGCCACCCAGATCTATCTGGTGCCAAAGGTATCCTCAAACACGGTCTTCCCCGGCGTCAGCACGACCCCGTGATCGGGGTTTGCTGCCGCGTGATGGAGGATCTTAAAGACGGTCTCAATCTCCTCGCTGACTCCAGCCGCACTCGCGATCCCCTCTATTGAAAATGTCTGGCCCCGATGTTGAATGAGATATGAAAGAATCCTGTCCTGTAGGTCGATCACTCCTGCAGCCGCCTTCTTTCCCGCCTCGACCCCGGGCTGATGGTAGGCATTGATCTCGACGAGAGCGCCATAGAGCCCCACAGCGCGCTCAAACAAGGCGATCAGTTTTCCGATCGTTCCGGCATCCACGCCGGGCACCGTAATCGTGATGGATTCCCGGCCATTCTCATAAAGGGCACGTCGCGTGCCTTGCAGGAAACCGCTCAGAAAGTCTCCCGAAGTGACCCCGGGCTCGATCTCGATGGATTCTCCTTGGCGGTCCTTGAGGACTTCAATGAACGTCACGAAAAAATTATCGACCCCCTCGCGGAGCTGCTGAACATAGGCGTGCTGGTCGGTCGAACCCTTGTTGCCATAAACTGCGATCCCTTGATGGACCACTCGTCCGTTCAAGTCTTTCTCTTTGCCGAGGGATTCCATCACAAGCTGCTGAAGGTACCGGCTGAACAACTCGAGTCGGTCTTTGTAGGGCAGAACCACCATATCTTTCAGGCCGCGGCCTTGACCGATGTAGTACCACATCAATGCCAGCAACGCGGCAGGATTATTCAGGGGATCTTTCTTTCGCGTCAGTTCATCCATCTCACGGGCCCCCGCCAGCAGGGCGTTGATGTCGAACCCCTGAAGGGCAGCGGGCAATAAGCCCACCGCAGAAAGTTCGGAAGTTCTACCCCCCACCCAATCCCACATGGGAAACCGGGTCACCCAGCTCTCGGAAGCGGCCAACCGATCCAGATCGCTGCCTTCGCCCGTCACTGCCACTGCATGCGCCTCAAATTTGAGTCCAGCTTTTTCATAAGCGGCCCTGGCCTCCAACATCCCGTTGCGTGTTTCCTTTGTTCCTCCGGATTTCGAAATGACGAGGGTCAATGTTTCGGCCAGCCCGGTTCCAAGTCGGTTGAGGGTTCGATCCATACCGTCCGGGTCGGTGTTATCGAAAAACGAAACACTCATTTTATCAGTGGGCGACGACAGTGCGCTGGCGACGAACTGAGGACCCAGCGCAGAGCCTCCAATCCCGATGACCAGCAAGTGGCGAAAGGGGACTCCACGTTCGGTCTTGATGACGCCAGAATGAACCTCCGTGGCAAAAGCCTTGATCCTCTGGAGAGTGGTTTCGATGGCCCGACCAATGTCCAGCCGGGGGGCGAGCGAGGGATTACGCAGCCAATAATGGCCGACCATTCGGGTTTCATCAGGATTGGCTATCGACCCGTGTTCCAGTTCGTCCATTCCTTCAAAGGCCCGTCGGATGGGTTCTTGCATCGCACCGAAATAGGTATCCGGAAAGTTCATCCGGCTGATGTCGATCATCACACCTGCCGGTTGGCTTACATTGAAGAACTTCCGGTAACGATCCCACAATTGGAGCGCGTTCATCGCCGTATCTCCTGTGGCACGAGGTGCACTCCTGCCACTGAAAATTGAAGTTTCCCGTTCGTAACTGGAGGGGGGAACTTATCACAAATTGGACTGGACGGGAATGAGGCGCTTTTGCAAACCGTCGAGAGATTAGAAGCCCCGCAGCCGGCGGCCCCATTCGGGAAGCCTCGTCACGAGGCGAATCCACTCCTTCGCCGCCGCATAGTCTTTAAATTGCTTTTCTTCGTTCCGGAATTTGTGCGTGTGGACGACGCGACGACCGTTCCGGATTTCAGCACCGTGCTTCATGTGCAACATCTCGTGGAACATGAGGTATTCCAGGACATACCCGGGGGTGTCAGTACTATCTAATCGGCAATTAATGATGATCGCCTGTCGAAGGGTCTGATACTCCCCCAGCTTCGTCTGACCGGCGCGGCGGCTCCATCCCAGGGTGGGCATGACGAGTGTTGATCGGAAGTAGTGTCGATTCATTCTTTCAAAAACGTGCTGGAGATTGAAATGGCGGCCCCGCGCCTGAGACGCCATGGGCGCCGTGCCCGGCCGTGCTTGCAACAAGGAGCGGAAGCGCTGCTGATTACTCTCCACAAAGCGGTGGTAGCGGTCTAATGCCTCAGGCGGTGTGCGATGCTGATAGAGTCTCGAAAACAGGATGTGCGCGATGGCTTCGAGGACAGCCTGGGGCGCCTTCTTGAAGAGGTGATTGATACGAACCTTAATGATGTTTTGGCGATAGCGGATGGTGTGGGTCAGAGTGGAGTAGGGGTAGTAGCGAATTTCAATCTTGGGGGGTAAAGCCGAAGGGTTCCATTTCAGAAACGCCTTGATGAATATCCCGGTCTCTCTATTCACGGTGCTTTTCTTTTTGCCGTTCCTTCTCCTGTTTGAATTTCTCTTCCTGTTCCGGTAAGGTCTTTTGGGACCCACTGATCGCATCGGCCGTATCGCTGAGCGCCTCCGAGAGGATGTTGGGGGCCTCTTCACCCAATTTCGTCTGGAGGGACTTCAATGAGGTCAGGTGGACCGGGGACTCTTTTAAAATTGACTTGAGCGCCAGACGCGCATCCCCCCCTTGATTGAGAATTTCGTCCAAATGCCTCAACATTTCATCATAAATGGCGTCGTATTCCTCCAGGTAGTCCGAAAGGGTGCGGTCAGGTTCTTTTTGTTTTTCGTCGGCCGGTTTATGGGTGGGCGGGTTTTTTGATCCCTTCGAACCCCCTTCGGGATTGTCTTTGTCCTCAAGCCCGGCCAGCTTCCGTGCGGCCATCAGCCGGACCCGGGCAAACTGCAGGTAGAGGGGAACTCTCTCGTTGATATCCTGCGCCTCGCGGACCTGGTCAATCTCCGCCGGGGTCAGGAATTCCTTTTGATCGGATTGTGCCCCCAACGCCGAACCGAAGGTGAGCCAAGCCAGAGCGACGCCCGTCCCGACCCAGCACACGACAGCACCAGCCTTGATTTTCCGAGGTCTTGAGAGCGACATCCCGGGAAACTCAAAGATCTTTCTTGGCATCGTTTCTGGGTTGCTGGCGGGACGGTTCATCAAAAAGGTTCCCCATGAATTGTTTTCGAACCTTATTGGCACGTTCAATGACCGCATCCAGGGATTCCCTCAAGGGAATGGGAAACTCCGGGCGGAGGTCCTGCAGTTTTCTTAACTGCTTCCGCAGCTTGATTTCAAAATCCTTGAATTGATGAGGGGTTTTCCGGTGTACCTGCAGGTACTCCTTGGTGTTGGATTCCGTCGATTCAAGGAGTCCCTGATACTGCTGCAGTCCCTTTTGAACGTCTCCAAACTGATTCGCCCGGAGATCCTTGTCGACCGAATCCAGCAGGTTTCCGGCCTCCCTGACGTTCTGTTCGATCTGCTTCAACGAGTTCGGATTTTTCTCCGCGGCCAGCAGGGGAGGGACTGCCAGGAGGCCGATGGCCAGGGCAACCTGAGAGATTGTGCGAAAGAATCGCCTTCGCAGGAATCTCGAATCCCAAGGGGAAGGAATGTGACAAACCTCCCTCACTGTTTCCTCCGCTTTTCCAGGATCCTCATCCGCTGTCGCGCCTGAAAATCCTGGGTGTCGTTCTTTCCCTGATCCAATTCAAGGAACTTCTGGTAGTGGACAATAGCTTGTTCCACCACATTCATTTTATCGTAGCAGATCGCCAAAAAAAAGTGATCCCCTGCGCTGGATCCTTCCAGGCGCACGATTTGCTCCAACAGGTTTGCGGCCGCTGGATATTGCTCCTTCAGGAGGAACACGGAGGCGAGATTTTTGGCGGATTCCAGATCGTGCGGTTTCAAGGCCAGAGCGGCGCGCAGCTCCACTTCTGCTTTGGCCAGGTCTTTCTTCTGTAGATAGAGCTTGCCCAAATTGGAGTGGAAATCAAAACTATTGGGGTTGCCGGCAAGCAGTTCCTGGTAGATTGGGATGGCCTTATCCGCCTGGTTCAACTCCGCATAGGCGTGACCCAGCTTCACGCCCACTGAGTCGCGCTTCGGGTCGGCAGTCCGCACTCGTTCCAATTCCGCAGCGGCTTCTGCATAGTCCTTTTGTTGTAAAAGCAACGTGGCCACCTGTTCGCGCACATCCAGGTTTTCGGGGTGGAGGACGAGGATCGCTCTCAAGTGCTTCACGGCTTCCGCAGGATTGTCCGAATCGAGCGCAAGATTAGCCAATCCGATCCGGGCGTTTTCATCTTTGGGATTCAGCGTGAGAATCTTCTCCAGGGTTTGCCTAGCCTCGGCCAGATTCCGGTTTTTGACATAGACCTGTGCCAACTGAGCCAACACCGTAGTATCCGTCGGGTTCAGTGTGGCTGCCGCTTCGTATTGACTGATTGCGTCGCCATAGCGCTGGAGGTTGAGCAAACAGGCCCCTGCGGCGAGGCGAAGGCTGAAGTTCTTAGGTTCCTTCTTGATTGCACGCTGGACAATCGGCAGGGCTTCCTCGTACTGACCTGACTCCGTGAGCAAGAGTCCGAGATTGGCCGTCGCCTCATACAGCTCCGGTTCAGCCTTTACTGCCGTTTTAAAACTGGCAACGGCTGCGTCGCGATTTTTGGTCTGCGCATAGCAATTACCCAGATTAAACCAGGCGACCGCGTCCTGGGGCTCGGCCGCCACGATTTTCCTAAGGAGATCAATCGCAGCAGGGCAATCCTTTCGATCAATCGCCTCCTGCGCCTGTTTCCGGAGATCATCCACGGCCTTAGCCGCACTTTTCCGTTGCCCTTCCGCCGCGCGGGTGGGAACCGTATGCGTTTGGGCAGGGTCTGAAATCGCAGCGGTTGCCCAAATGAAAACCACCACGCCTTGAAGAAGCCTCCATCGCTTTGGTTCGATCTTTCCCACGAACGCCCTCTTGAAGTCACTCTCGATCGAGAGTGACTTCTCTTAGAAAATCAAAATCCCCCGAAGGATAGAGATGAATGTTCTTGACTCTCCGGTTCGCCACACACACGTTGTGGATGTTCCATAAGCTGAGGTACGGGAGGTCGTCGGCGACAGTGCTTTGGATCTCCGAGTAATACCTTTTCCGTAACGCCCGGTCCGGCTCAATACGGGCCAGCCCAATCAAGCGATCCACGCGGGGGTTGCTGTAATGCCCACGGTTTTTTCCATCCGGAGGAACGTTCTTTGAGTTAAACACTGCATCAAAAATGTCCGGGTTCAAATTATCGCCGATCCAGCGCAAAGAATACATCTGGAAATTTCCCCGGACTATGTCCGAGTAAAAGGTAGCAAACTCGTACGACCGGACCTCGATTCTGATTCCCACCTCCCGGAGCTGCTGCTGAATCACGACCGCCTCAGACCGGGACAGTTCCTCCGTAGAGGTTTTATAGGTCAGGGTGAAGCGGGTCATCGGGCCCCCGCCGTCTGGGTCGGGATATCCCGCTTCGTCCAACAGGGACTTAGCCTTCAATGGATCCAGGGAATACCTTTTCACATTCGGTTCATAGGCCCAAACGTTAGGGGGAAGGATGCCGGTGGCCGGATCTCCTTCCCCTCGCCATAGATCGTTAACGAGTGTGGGGATATCGATGGCATAGGCGATGGCCTGCCGCACTTTCAAATGTCTTAAGAGGGGATCCTGCAAATTGAAGGCGAGATATTTGTAAGTGGTTCCCGGTTCCTCGATCACCGTCAACTTCGGGTCCGAGCCCAAGGCATGCACGATGTCCGGCGTCAGCTCGTTCAAAGCAATATCAGCGGATCCGCTTCTCAACTCAAGGGCACGGACGATGGCCTCGGGAACAACCTTGAATAGCACCCGCTCCAGCCGGGGCGGGCTGTCATAATATCTTGGATTGCGCTTGAGGATGACGTTCTCATCCTCGCGCATCGCCTCGAACTGGAACGGGCCGGTGCCGATGGGATGGTTCGCAAAGTTTGAATCGGCATTCTCAGGCACGATCCCGATTTCTCCGAGCGAGAGGAGCCAAAGAAAGTTCGCGTTGGGTTCCTTGAGTTGGAAGATGACGGTATGCGCATCCGGGGTCTGAATTCGGGAAATGATTTCGTACTGTCGTCGCTTGACCGTATTTATACTTCCGTTCAAGATACTCTCAAAAGTGTACTGAACATCGCGGGATGTGAGGGGGTGGCCGTTGTGGAAGACAACATGGGGGCGAAGATGGAACACAAAAGTCACTGGATCGGGCGTCTCCCAGCCGACCGCCAGATCGGGGATCAAGTCGGCATGAATGTCCCGCCGCACCAAAGAATTAAAGAGAAGCTGATGAAGGCGTTCCGAGAATGCGTCGGTACCCACGCGAGGGTCCATACTCATCGGGCTTGCTTCCAGTAGGAATACGAGCGTGCGTGGGTCAGAACCGGTATGGCCGCAAGAAAACGATCCCCCCAACGTGGCCAAAAGAATAAATGCACGGACATGGCGGGAAAGAGGGAGGGTTCTCCATCGGACAGGGCGAGATAGGAAACCGGGATTTCTCCATTTCATGCAGGTGTGATCTTCCCCAGGATGACGGGCCGGCGAGCCCCCGTCACCGATGGAACATTGGCCGGGCGGTGTTGCCAGGATTCGTTGGCCAGGATTGCAAAGGCTATCGCCTCTTTGGCATCTAGATCTATCCCTACCTCGCTTGAGGTCATCACCCGGGTTTTCGGCAGGAGACCCTGCAAGCGCGACATTAAGAAACGATTTCGGGCGCCCCCCCCCGATACGATCAACTCATCAATTGGGTCACGAGGCCGGGCAAATTTCCGCAGAGCGGTGACGATAGTGCGCGCCGTCAGTTCGGCAAAGGTCGCGAGAAGGTCCTCAACACCGGCCGAACGCATTCCCCGCAGAATCTTCTCAGTATATTCGATGCCGAATTGTTCGCGGCCGGCTGCCTTGGGAGGGCGCTTTCGATAGAACGGGTGTTTGAGAAGCCTTTGTAACAGGGAAGGGATCACACGTCCTCGCGCTGCAAGGGCGCCGTCGCGGTCGAAATCCAGATTTCCCCGGGATCGGATCGACACCGCGGCATCCATCATCATGTTTCCAGGTCCGGTGTCGAATGCACGCAGGTGAGCGAGTCGGCCCTTCCTGGGGATAATCGTGACATTGGCGATCCCGCCAATATTCAAGGCCACGCGGCTCTTCGTTCGGCTGCGGAGAAGGAGATAATCGACGTACGGAACGAGGGGAGCACCCGTGCCTCCCGCCGCGACGTCGCGCACTCGAAAATCAGAAATGGTGCTTATTCCCGTCCGCTCAGCGATGACAGCAGATTCCCCCAGTTGCAGGGTAGAGGCGATCGGACGTCCGCCGAAAGAAGAACGGACAGATTGATGGTAAATGGTCTGACCGTGAGACGCAATCAAATCGACGGACCTCAACGAAATGTTATGGCGGCGGCAACAGTCGAGGACAGCCTCGGCGAAAAGATTTCCAATCAGGAAATTGAGCTGGCTGATCTCCGCTACAGAGACCCCACGGGCATTGAGAAAGGAGAGGATCAACCGATGAGAACTTCGGGAATAGGGCACGGCTTCATAGGCTATCATCCGGAACCGGGTGGATAGCCCTTTCCCCCGGATGTCCACCACGGCCACGTCAACACCATCTGCTGAGGTTCCCGACATCAAGCCTATGATTCGTTTCATAAATAAGGAAGTGTATTCTCTAAAACGGGCCGCATCCAAGGAGGTGCGACGAAGGCGTCAGGAGCGGGCCTTTTTCACCAGTTCGCTGAGCAAGTTAAGTGCCTCGAGGGGCTTGAGTTCGTCCACCTTCACCTCCCGCAGGGCCTCCAGGACACCGTTGCCGGGCACTTCAAACAGGGGGATTTGCGCCATCCGCTTGACGTGGGCTCCGCTCAGGGATTGTGAAAACAGGTCATCGCTTACATCCTGTTCTCGCCTCTCGTGGCGGCGAAGGATTTCCCGCGCCCTTTCTACCACGGGGAGGGGGAGCCCAGCTAAACGGGCGACTTCGATCCCGTAGCTCTTATCCGCCGGTCCCGCTTCCACCTTCCGCAAGAAAACAATCTGATGGCCCGACTCCCGGACAGAAACGTGATAATTTTTGACGCCGGGGAATAGGGAACCCAGTTCTGTCAGTTCATGATAGTGCGTCGCGAAGAGGGTCTTTGATTTCAGTTTTTGATGGAGATATTCGACGGTAGCCCAGGCGATGGACAGACCGTCGAACGTGGCCGTGCCCCGCCCCACCTCATCGAGGATGATCAAACTGCGGGGCGTCGCAGAGTGAAGAATGGCCGAGGTTTCGGTCATTTCCACCATGAAAGTTGAACGTCCTCGGGCAAGATTGTCGGATGCCCCAATCCGGGTGAAGATGCGGTCCACGATGGGTAGCAAGGCCTTCTCCGCTGGCACAAATGAACCCATTTGCGCCATGATGGCGATCAGGGCGGCTTGTCGCAGGTAGGTCGATTTGCCCCCCATGTTGGGGCCCGTCAGAATGAGGATCTGATCTGTGGAGGAGTTGAGGTAGAGGTCATTCGGGATGAATTGGCCCAGACGTTGCTTTTCACAGAGCCGCTCAATCACCGGATGCCGCCCTGCAACGATCATGAGTTCGCCTTCCTGACTGAAGGTGGGGGACACATAACGGTGTTTATTCGCGAGGTGAGCGAAGCACACCAGCACATCCAGCTCGGCCAGCGCTTGTGCCGTTTCACGGATCCGTTTTGCCTCGGCAGCGATCCGTGACCGGATCCCTTCGTAAAGGGATTTCTCGAGTTCACAGATCCGGTCCTCTGCACTTAACACCTTCTCTTCGTATTCCTTCAGCTCGGGCGTTGTGAACCGTTCGGCATTAACTAGGGTTTGTTTCCGCTCATAGTCGGGGGGGACCAGATCCCGGTTGGGCTTGGACACTTCAATGTAATAACCGAAGATCTGGTTATACTTGATCTTTAGAGAGCCAATACGCGTCCGCTCACGTTCGCGGGCCTCGAGTTGGGCGATGAAGGTCTTTCCATTCATGCTGATATTGCGCAGGGAATCGAGCTCCTCATGCACCCCATCCTGGATCATCCCGCCTTCGGAAAGCGTGGGAGGAGGATCAGGTTTGATCTGCGATTCGATGAGCGCGCGGATATCCTCCAGAGGATCGATGCGGCTGTGAATCGCCTGTATGAGCGGGGAGCCATAGTTGGAGATGAAGGTCTTAATTACGGGAAGATGGAATAGGGAATTCTTTAGGGCGATCAACTCCCGCGGCATGACGGATCCCAAGGCGATCCGGCTCAGCACCCGTTCCAAATCACAGATGGTCTTCAGATCGGTTCGAATTTCTTCCCGATTGATGGTGGAATGCCGGAATTCTTCCACCGCTCGTAAGCGCCCGTCGATGGTGTCCCGTGCAAGCAATGGGCGCAAGATCCAACTTCGCAGCAGCCGCGCGCCCATGGCCGTCGAAGTATCGTCGAGCGTTTTCAGGAGGGTCGCATCCTTGTTTTCAGGGAATTGCGGGTCCACCAGTTCCAAATTACGCTGGGTGATCTGATCGAGGACCAAAAACTCGCTCGGGCAGTAGTTCGAAAGTGAGATCAGGTGGGAAAGTGCAGCCCGCTGGGTTTCGCGAAGATAATGAACAATGGCCCCCGCAGCCCGAAGGGCGTAAGGAAAGCTTTCGGAGCCGAATCCGGCCAGGGTCAACACCCCAAAATGTTGGGTCAAAACTCTCTCCGTGTATTCCGCACTGAAAATCCAGTCATCCAATGGGGTGGGAGCAGGGTGCGCGCGGTCCAGGCGCAAGAGCGGCTCCGTCGCGGGAGACGCTCCGGCGGGATACAAGACTTCGCTCGGACTCAGTCCCTCCATCTCATCGGTGAGTTGCTGTTCCCAGGCGTCCCCGGAAAGCTCCGTAATCTTGAACTCGCCGGTAGAGAGGTCCGCACAGGCCAGACCGACAACGCGGTCCCCGAAGCAGAGAGAGCACAGATAGTTATTTTGGGAGGGTTCAAGGAGGTTCGAATCCACTACGGTTCCGGGGGTAATGACACGAGTGACCTCTCGGCGAACTAATTTCTTAGCCAGTTTGGGGTCTTCAGTCTGGTCGCAAATCGCGACGCGATATCCCTTTTGGATCAGCTTTGCAATGTAGTTGTCGGCCGCATGATAAGGCATCCCGCACATGGGAACCTGAACACCCTTTTCCCGGTTGCGCGAGGTCAGGACAATTTGCAGCTCACGCGAGGCGATGATGGCATCTTCAAAGAAAAGCTCATAAAAATCTCCCAGCCGGAACATCAAGAGGGCGTTCGGGTGCGCCTGTTTGATCTGGGAATACTGGCGCATCATGGGAGTCACAGGGTCCATGGACTAACGGTGAGCCTTTCTCAGACGACAAAATCTCCCTCGTTTAGATGAAGCACGTTTGGTAGAATGTCGGTAATGGAGTGCTGTGGGATTGATCTTCGCGCTCTGAGTCCTCGGTCCGGAACGGCGACCGGTAGCAAGTATAGTATTCGGGCTTGGGACTGTCAATTCGATCGGGACCTGTCGCGAAATGCTCATCTTAAGCGTTGACACTTCAACCAAGGCCGGAAGCGTCGCCATTTTGCACAAGGATGTGCTCGTCGGGTGTGTGGAGACCGACAGTACGGAAAGTCACTCCGTTCGGCTGTTCGCCGCGGTTCAATTCCTGACCCGGCAGCTCAAACTGTCGATGCGGGATTTCGATGCCTATGCGGTGACGACCGGGCCCGGGTCGTTTGCCGGTCTGCGCATTGGCGTTGCGGCCGTAAAGGGTTGGGCTGAGATGAATCAAAAACCGGTGGTTGCGGTGTCGACCCTGGAGGCCATTGCCGGCATGGCGGTAGAGATTCCAACAAGTCCACGGATCGTAGCACTGCTAGATGCCCGACGCTCCGAACTCTACGCAGGTATATTTTTACGGTCGGATGGAGAGCTGACCCCGGAAGGCCCCGACCGTGTGATGAAGGTGGATTCCTTCTTCACCACCCAACCCAAGATTCCCTGCCAGTTCGTCGGCCCCGAGGTGGACAAGTTCTCGTCCTTCATCACCGCGAACACAGCTTCGGGCTGGTCACTCCGCCGAACATCATGGTATCTTGCGCCCCAGGTGGCACTTCGGGCCGCCCAAAGACTTCGCCGGGCGGAGACGATGTCAAGCGATCAGGTTTCCATTCATTATGTCCGGCGGTCCGACGCGGAAATGATGTTTCAGGGGTGAATTTCGGCATTGGGTTAAAATGGGAATCGATCCGCGAAGGTCGTTCATCCGGATTGGGGTCGCGGTAATGAGAGGATCGTTCGGTCGATAACGTTTGAGGGTGTGACTTGTGAGAGGACCTGAGAGGTGCACAATTCGATGAGCCAGCAGGAATCCAAGCGGTCGGCATTGGCCCCCTCTTCCCCTGAGATCCTGTTGCGTCCCCTTCAAAGCCATGACGTAAAGGGCGTGAAGGAGATCGAAACGGCCTGGCCACTGCTCTCACACTGGGACATTGAAGTCTATTACGGGGTGGCAGCAGGCCGCCAGAATGCCCAGGGGTTGGTGGCTCTTGAAAAGGAAGGTGAGGGGAGAGAGCGGTTGGTTGGGTTCATGGTTTATCGAGTCACGCCGCCGGACACCGAAATCTTGAACATTGCAGTCGATCCCGCTTGCACGCGACGGCAGATTGGAACCCAAATGTTGCATCATCTTGAAATACGCGTGAGGAGGGAGGGGGTGGAAAACATCTTCCTCGAAGTTCGACCCTCCAACCAGCCGGCGCGCGATTTCTATATTAAAGAGCGGTTCCGGGAAGTCGGTCGCCGGAGAGATTATTACAGCAATCCCACCGAAGATGCCATCCTAATGAAATGGGAATTGGGGACGTAGGAGGTTTCGAGACCGTCTTTTGCTCTGGTCGTCCGGGGCTCGGCCTTCCGTCCACGCCCGTGCGGGTTTCGGACGTCCTGGATGCTTCTCAGGCCACACTTTCCAACAAATGCCCCATCTTTTTCCTCTTCGCCTCCAGATACCTGCGCGTCATTGTCGATGGTTTCATAACCAGCGGGACACGTTCCGTCACCGATATGGAATTCTTTTGCAGGGCTGCTATCTTATCCGGATTATTGGAGAGCAGTCGGACACGTTTGATGCCCAGAAGCTTAAGAATATCGATGCAGATATTGTAATCCCGAGCATCCGCTGCAAAACCCAATTGTTGATTGGCCTCCACGGTATCACTCCCGCGGTCCTGTAATTCATAAGCCAGCAGCTTGTTGATCAAGCCGATGCCACGGCCTTCCTGGAGATGATAGATCAGGACCCCGCATTTTTCTCGCGCAATCCGCTTCAACGCAGTCCGCAACTGCCAACCGCAATCACAACGTAGGGATCCAAGGACGTCGCCCGTCAAGCACTGTGAATGAATCCTCAACAAGGGAGCCGGTGATCGTTGCGGCTGCCCCATGATCAGGGCCACCGCGGATTCAGCGCCACCCGGAGATTCGAATCCCAGAATCCGAAATCGCCCCAGCCGAGTGGGGAGCTTTGCTTCAGCGACTTTGCGCGTCTTGAGCCTTGGATTGCCTCTTCTTGCTATCTTGTCCATGTGGTCAATGTATCGGCTTCTCAGTTCCTTCCTTTTGATCCCAGTGGGACTGGTCTAACGGTTTGAGGGGATCTTCCCGCGCTCGGAACCCGCAAGGCCGGGCCACGTGGCGATCCTGCTAGCTAAAAGCCGTCTTCCAAAAGTCTGCAATTATAGCAACCGTCTCGCGGGAATGCAAAGAAGGGCCGAACCTTCTCTCCTGCCGGCGGCGGAGCCCCCCTCGATTGACGCGAGTTGTATTATTTTGCAGGGGTGGGTAGAATGGACTTGTCCCTATTTGTCAAATCATCAATCGGCGGAATACGGATCGCCATGCACCAGACCCCATCGTTTTCACAAAACGAGTTCATCCTCCTGAACCTGCTTCTGAAAATGGCGGTCATTGCCTCGCTGGCAAGCGTTCTGGCGCGCTCCAGGACGTTTCTTAATCTCCTTTTTGTTGAGAAGAGAAACTTTCGGCAAAAGATGCACTTCGTTTTTCTTTTCGGGTTGCCCCTGGGGGTGGGAGTGGCAGCCCGGTTGTTGTTGGGTTATGCCGCCGCCGATGTGAGCCTCGAATGTAGTTTCCTGGTCGGACTCCTGGGCGGATCCATCACCGGAGGCGTGACCGGAGGCGTGTTGGGATTGCTGCCACTCCTCAGAAAGGAATGGCTGGCTCCGTTGATGCTGGCATTGGCCGGCTTGGTCGGAGGGTCGTTGCGGGCGTTATGTAAGAACAAGGAAGATATTTGGGATTTTTCACCCTTCTTCGACCTTAACATCTATCGATCGCTGAAGAATGCACTGACTTTTCGAAACATCGACTGGCAGTTCATTCTCTTGCTTGCGAGTCTAATGATTGAAGTTCTCCGCATCAGCCTCGCGCGCCTGGTCCATGCAAATTCCGTCTGGCTTTACAGCGCTTACAGTCCGAATCCTTGGATCCTCTTTTGCATCCTGATTTCCACGCCCATGGCCATTGGGATAGCGTTGAAGGTGTGGAACAGTAGAAGGATTGAAGTGAAACTGGAGGAGCAGGAGCGTCTTGTCATGAACGCCCGGCTGGAAGCGCTTTCCAGCCAGATTAATCCCCATTTTCTTTTTAATACCCTCAACTCGATTGCCTCGTTGATTCGCACGCGGCCGGAACTGGCGCGCGGAATGGTTCTGAAGTTATCCAACCTGCTTCGAAAGCTCTTGAAGACCCATGACAACTTTGTGACCCTGCAGGAAGAGTTGGAGTCGATTGATGATTACCTTGACATTGAAGTCACCCGCTTTGGCCATGATAAGCTGCGAATCGAAAAATCAGTGGATCCAGATACCATTTCGGCTGTGATCCCCAGCATGATCCTTCAACCCATCATTGAGAATTCCATCAAACACGGTCTTGCGCCCAAGATCGAAGGCGGGACCGTCAGCATCCGGGCTTACCGTGAGGATGGACACCTGGTGATAAAGATCTCCGATGATGGAGTGGGAATCCCGGAGAACCAGTTGGAAACGGTGTACACGGAGGGCATTGGGATTTCTAATGTAAATGAACGTCTCAAGGTGGTCTATGGGAGCGAGTACCAACTGCAATTGAAAAGTGAAAATGGCCGCGGCACGCAAACTCTTATTCGCATCCCGGAGCTGGAAGCCGCGAGTCCGGTAAGGTAAACTCAACAGGGCCCGACCGGTTCGGACCTACTCCGGCTAGAAAGAGAAGAACCTCAACCACGATTCCAAGCAAAAAGGAGCAACGGGGTCTATGCAAATTGAATCAATCCTGGTGGACGATGAGCCGCTTGCAAGAGAAGAACTGATGTTTCTCCTGGAAGCTAACCCAGACGTCAAAGTGGTAGGTCAGGCGAAGAATGGAGTGGAAGCCGTGGAACTGGTGAAAAAGGCCAAGCCCCAGTTGCTGTTCCTGGATATCCAGATGCCCGGCTTGGATGGTCTTCAGACGATCGATCGTTTGATCGCTAAAAAGATCCCACTCCCCAAGGTCATTTTTGTCACCGCGTATGACCACTATGCCCTCAAGGCTTTCGATTTGAATGCGGTGGATTATGTCCTGAAGCCGATTGATAAGCACCGCCTCGATAAAGCCATCGCCAAGGCCAAGCAGCAGATCAACAACGCCGCCTTCATGGAGGATCAATTTAAGAACCTCCTCAACATGGTCCAGGCTCAGCCGGAACAACGATTCAAACTGCTGGTCAAGTCGGGGAATCGCATGTTGCTAGTTGATTCTGCGGATATGATCTTCGCGAATGTGGAGGACGGTGTTATTTCAGTGGTGACGAATGAGCTGGTGGGAACATCGAATTATCGAACCCTCGAAGAACTCCAGGCAAACCTCGACCCCAAGGTGTTTTGGCGCGTTCATCGAGCTTATATCGCGAACATCAACAAAATCAAGGAAGTGATTCCCTGGTTCAATCGTTCTCTCCAGTTGAAGATGATTGACAAGAAAGAGACCGAAATTCCGGTTAGCCGGACTCAGACCAAGAAACTCAGGGAGTTCCTGAAACTATGAAACATCCCCGAGGTCCCCGAATCTGGAGCTCGCGTTTCTCCCCAGCTTTTTCAAACCCCCCGGTCTTGGAAACCGTCTTAATCCTATGTCTTTAAAAAGGTGATGCTCCGTCGAGTGAATTTAATTAGAATAGGATGACGGGGACGAACTCTAAAGCGGAGATGCCATGAGGACTTACGCTCGTCGGCTGGTAGCAATCCTTTGGTCGCTGCCATTAACCCTTAGCATTGCCTGGGCCGCTCAGCTTGGCGGAGTGGTAAAGGACAAGGAAACAGGAAAAGGGATTCCCAGGATTTTGGTTCGGGCCACCTCTCTTGAGCAGAAATCCAGTACGTATGAGACCCAGACCGACCGAGAGGGGGCTTTTGTCATTAAGGTTCCTCGAGGTCGCTATCGCGTTCAGGCCATCCCCTCCGGCACGAATTACCTCCCTGGGTCTTATCGACAGGCCGATAACCCGGCGGTTCCGGGGGTCGTGGAGCTTGTGGCAGAAGACGTTTTCAGCTTTGCCAATATTACACTGAATCAAGGTGGTTCCATTGAGGGGCGTGTGACCCGGCTGGAAGACGGCGTCCCGCTCGATTTTGTCCGAGTCACCGTCGAAGGGGAGAATTACCGGGGTGTCACCACCACGGGGAGAGGGGGGCAGTATATCTTGCGAGCCCTTCCTCCGGACGATTATTCGGTCGTGGCAGGGGTCCTCGATTCCAAATATATCCCGACCTATTATCCGCATTCGCTCTTCCGAGAACAAGGGGAACGAATCTCGATCAATGCAGGTGCGAGGGCCTCGGGGATTGATCTGCGGCTTGAATTTGGGGCCACGATTCAGGGCCGGATCATCTCGGCGACCACTAACCAACCGCTTCCTGAGGTCATGGCCGTCGCTGTTCCGACGGAAGGGAATCAGCCTGAACGATTTGCATACACCGACAGTTCAGGCTTCTTTTCCATCTCTGGATTGGCGCAAGGAGGCTATATTGTCGAAGCGGGGGAGGAACGGACGGAGTCGCCCGATGGTACAAAACAGCATCGATTTATAACCGAATTCTTTGATCACCAATTGTATCGTGAACTGGCCCAACCCCTGGAAGTCTCGGGTGCAGAGACAATCACGGGGGTCAATTTCTTTCTTTTTCAAGGGAACCGCATCTTTGGCCGGGTTCGATCAACCTATTACAATCAGCCGATGTCAAGCGTCACCATAAGACCCGTGACGTTGTCGCAAACCAAGGTCAAAATTCCGGTCGGAACCTCGGATTCTGAGGGACGGTTTTCGATCGATGATTTGCCACCCGGAAATTATCACGTGACCGTGGATCTTCCCCCGCCAAGCGAACAACATATCGCCACATGGTACCGGGATCAGGTCGCAGAGAAGAAAGCCACCGAGGTGACACTGAAAGATGGAGATACTTATCCGGACGTCGATTTCAATCTCCGTCTGGGGGGGAATGTGTCAGGCCGCGTTACGGTCGATGATCCCGACTACCCTCTGGAGTACAAACGGCTTCACCTGCTCCTTTCCACGGTCGCCAACGAGATCGACGGGTTCGAGCCTCGGAGCTATGACCTCTCCCAAGAGGGTCATTATTCCATCGCGGGGGTGCCGATCGGACGCTTTCACCTGGCTTTGACGTCCGAGGATCCCAATGTGATACTTACTCCGAACATCGATGTGAAAACCATCGTCCTCGGGGAAGGGCGAGATCTCCGGGAGGTGGACTTTCCAATCCGGATGGGGGGGTCGATCAGTGGCAAGGTGGTGTTGAAACGCTCCCGCGTCCCCCTTGATCACTATGTTATTCTCGTCATGAGATTCAATGAGGAGTTCTACCAGTTTCACAAAATAGACGGAGACAGTTACACGGTCCCCGGCTTGCGCAGCGGAAAGTACCTCGTAGTCCTGGTTGAGCAACAAGAGCCGATGACCCTTGAAAAGCTCTTCGCCGGACCGCGATGGTACGATTCCAAAATCATTGAAGTCAAAAGGGGAGTCCAGGCAGCCAACGTGGACTTCATCATTAATGAAACCCAACCGATCACCCTACCTTAAACCCCGGTCCCTGAGTTTTCCGCTGTGAGAAGACTGTCCAAGCGAACCCTTGGGGTCACAATTCTTCTCCTCGTCGCCTTGTACGTGGGCATCGAATACCTTTCCTTGCCGGATGTGGCTTTTCTGAAAAAGAAGCTTCCTGAAGAGACCGCCCTCATGGAGCAACGGGACCATGATTATGAGGTGCGTCATCATGGAAAGGCCCCGGAACATTTCCAGGTGGTCGTCTCGTACAATGCTTTGCCCGACTCCCTGAAAACCGCCGTTTTGATCGGGGAAGATGACGCCTTTTTCCAGCATGAAGGGTTCGATTATCAGCGTATCAAGGAGGCCCTCACTGTGGACTGGGAAAAGAAGCGCTTCGCCCGCGGGGCCTCGACCATCACCCAACAGCTGGCCAAGAACCTTTTTCTATCGACTTCCAAGAACCCCATACGAAAGCTCAAAGAAGCCATCCTAGCCTCCCGATTGGAAAAGGAATTGGGGAAACGAAGAATCTTTGAGATCTACTTGAATGTTATTGAGTGGGGGGAGAACGTTTATGGCGCGGAAGCTGCGTCGCGATACTATTTTGGAAAATCCGCCTCCCAGCTTTCTCTCAATGAGGCTGTTCTGCTCGCAGCCATTATCCCCAGCCCGGTACGAATGAATCCCTTCGCCAGCTTGAAGCGGAGTCAGTTTCGTCGCGGGATCATTCTGGATCGCATGTATCGGTACCATCACATCAGTGAAGAGGAGTACCACGCTGCATCATCCGATTCTCTGGTTCTTAGATCAAATCCTCATGCTCCGGCGCCCGCCCCGGAAGACTGACCCCCCTTGTGTAACCATGTCCGCGGCCCTGGATGTTGGATTCTATAGGGGTGGCCTCATCGTCTGGGACACTCATCCTGAATTCTGAAATTGGGGGCCCAGGGGGATTCTCGAAAGGATTTAAGGGGGGGCGAAAGGCCCTTCCCCGTTCCCAGTGAGTCAGGCCCATGGCCATGCGGTCTTTGGTTGTGGAGAAAGCTTTACACGCGCACATTCAGATTCGCGCCGGAGGAACCCGCATCAATCCTGAATAATGCCCTCGAACTCGCCGCGATTGAAATTCAGGCGCAAATCGCCAGCCTTTGGTCGGAGACCGCTTCAGCCTTGAGTCGGCCCGCCCTCCGAGCAGCTCGTCCCCAACAAGCGAGCTCTACGGGTTAACCATCAGAAAGTCACTGATCGCTCCCATGTTGTCCCTGTGGCATTCCACATAGCTGATTGTAACGTGGCTGCCTTTTGGGATCTCTCGCGGAGGGATGACGAAAGCCGCATACACTGAATGGTCGGTTTCTCGTCGGACCACTACCCTGGCCATGTTGATCCCTTGAATCAAAATAGGCTCCTCAATAACCGTAAAGGTCGCCCCCTCTCCGAATGGAGAGATTTGAACTGGATCGAAAGGGCCACCTTCCTTGAGTCGATTCGAGCACGCCCCAAGAAGAAGTATGGAGACGAGCGCCAGGGCCATCAAGATCGCCGATTTTCTCATTGTCCTACCTCGTCGTTGGCTCTTGAAACGGGGTTTTCATTCACGTGAGCCTTGGGCAAGTGCTCGTCCGGGCACCCAATATTCTAATGACTCGCTTCACGAACTCGCCTTATCCCATGTGGCAGGGTACAGTCTCTTTGTCTGATGGATCCCGGCAACCAACCCCGCGGGGTGAGACACCTTTGCTCCGCGGCTCAATCTTCTCATGAAAATGAACAGATCCCCCTGAGTAAGAGCAATATCCTATTCTCCGCGAAGGATTCTAAGTTTTAGATAAAAGAGAAAAAAAAGCAAGAGGATTGCCCCGAACTGGCACACCGCCTTTACGCTTTGAAAAAGGAGGGGAATGTTTCCAATGGATCCGCGAGGTTAAGGGAACATGAACTGAAGGATCGGCTTTCCCAACAATGCCAAGATCATTGCGGCGATCCCCAAGAAGGTTCCAAAGGGTAATTGATATTTCAGATCCTTCCCAAAAAACAACATGCCGATCACCCCTAATATGCTGCCAAGCAAGGAGCCCAACATGATGGTGACAAAAGTCAACTTAAGGCCCAGAAAAGCGCCAACCATCCCCATCATCTTAATATCACCCATCCCTATCCCTTCTTCTTTCCGGATGAGATAGTAGAGCTCACCCATCAGGAAGAGGATTCCTCCACCAAAAAGGGCGCCGCCCAGTGAGGCCAGAAGTGAATAGAAAGAGGTACCGCCAAGGTAGTTGCCAGCCCATGAGCCCGCCCAGGAGCGGGCAATCCATTGCAGGAGCATCTCCGCGCGCTGATTCAAGGAGATCAGGGACGGTAAGGAGTCGTCATCAATCAATACCTTCAAGCTGATGATCAATCCCACGAAAGTGCCATAAACAGTGATCTGATTTGGAAGCAGCCGGAACTTGATGTCCGCAAAAATTAGGACAATCAGGCCGCTTCCCAGGACCAGATACTTCACTGTCTCCGGGGTGTATCCGAATCTCAGGCCGCAGGCGAGGAAGAACAGGCCGGTCAGCAATTCCACAATCGGATACAGGGGGGAGATAGGGGTTTGGCAGGCCCGACATCGGCCTCGTAAAATAAGATAGCTGAGGATCGGGATATTGTCGTAGGCCTTGATGAAATTGCCACAATTCGGACAGTGCGAACGGGGGCGGACCACCGATTGGTCCTGCGGCCAGCGCAAGATGCAAACATTCAGAAAACTTCCAATGACAGTACCCAGGATAAACGTGAAAAGGGGTAACATGCGTTCCCACTCGTCAGGATGTTGATATAGCTTTCTGATAAGAACAAAGCGTTGCTTCCGTCATCGCCTCGATGGAATGCTGTTTTTTTACTCTGGTTTTGGCCTCGGCGACTACGGAGTTTCGTTGAGCCGCATCCTCGCCGAGCCGTTGGAGCGCTTGCGAGAGCGCACCCACATCGTCTTTTGGAAACAGGAACCCGGTTGCTTTATCTACGACCAGCTCAGGGATTCCACCGGCGTTGCTGGCAAGCACAGGGATGCCGCAAAGCATCGCAAGGAGGAGGATGGACCCCAGGCCTTCCACGCGCGAAGGGAGTACAAACAAATCGATCCCCCTGAGGAAATCAGTCAACGACTCGGGTGGAGGAATAACTTGGACCGTATCCTCGAGATGATGTGCCGCGATCAAAGCCAGCAGCCCGGATCGCTGACTCCCCTCTCCCGCAATTATACAACGACAGGGGGGAGTCGACGATCGAAGCCGCGCCAGGGCCTCAATCAACAGCGCATGCCCTTTTTCGGGTTCCAGGGCCCCCACCGTCGCGACGACAAACGGGTCTGGAGTTCGGCCGATTCTCTCAGCCGGATTGTTGTCGGGCTCCACCTCGAGATCGACGCAATCGTAGACGACATCGACGAGCGCCTCTCGTATTCCCGATTCCAGCAGGAGGTTCTTGATGAAGAGAGAGACGGCGATGAAGCGCTGCCGGGGCGCGAAATACTTGTGTTTCGACCAGAAGCTCAGCCCCAGGGGGAACGCCACCCGGCGTGAGACCACGACCGGTCGCTTCAGGGTTTGATTGGCCAAGTAGCCGAAACCGTGGGCTCGGGCGTCATGGAGATGCAGGATGTCGGGCTCAAATTTTCGCATTGCCTGGCGGATCCTGGGAACCCCGGTGAGAATACCCAAATGGTGCAATGGAATTTCCGTCACTGGGAATCCAGCCTTGCGCGCCTGGATTGTCGTGGGTGAACCTGGCGGCGAAAGGAGGATTTGCGAATGGCCCCGTGCCTCCAGGCCCCGCATCAAGAAGAGGACTTGCTGCTGGCCACCCCGGAGCGATCGGCCGGTGTCCAAGTGGAGAATTCTCATGGAATTGAGCCCGGCCGCCCCTTGTCACTCATGCGGATCTCCCAGAGCTTGACTTGTTTGAGAAAAACATACCAGCTTGCAAACGCTGCGATACAGAGCCCACGCCAACCATCCAAAAACCCCCTCTGCAAGATAAAGCTCTTGAGAAAAGTGAGCGGCGGGGTCAGGACACAACCGGCCAGCGAGAACCGTTTTCCTTCCGAAGCCGAGTGGTTCGCAGCCAGGGTCGTATAGCGGTTCAGTCGGGAAACATGATCGGAAATTGAGTTGACAGTGTAGTGGTGCAAGTCGCCTTGGATGAATTCCACGGGGCCGTCGACGACCAAAGCCTCGTGGACATTGTTGCCCACCCACTTCGCCCGGTTGCGATTGTATAACCGGATTTTATAATCCGGATACCAGCCCGAATGCCGGATCCACCCTCCGAGATAATTGGCACGCCGTGCAAATCGATAGGCTGCGGCCTCGCGCCCGACAGAATCGGATTTTAACCCGAGAATAGAGGATTTCAACTCTTGACTCAAACATTCATCTGCATCAATGCTGAGAATCCAAGGGTATGCCGCCTTCGATGCGGCCAGGTTCTTTTGGGAAGAATAGTTTTCGAAAGGCTGGGTGAATACGTGGGGAGTAAATTCGAGGGCCACCTGGCGCGTGCCATCCTGACTTTGGGAATCGACCACGATGATCTCGTCGGCTACTTCGCGCAGGGATTCGCAGGCCCGCCTCAGATTCTTTTCTTCATTGAGCGTAATTATGGTGGCAGAGATTCGCATAACGGCAGGGCATCTTAAGGATAGATTCTTTTTGCGGAAAGTTAAAGAGGAAAGCACAAATGAAAAGGCCGCCCCTCGGGGGCGGCCCTAGTGATCGGGTCTTCATAAAGACCCGGCAGGAAGCGCTTTCTTAATGATTACTGCCCGCCGTGGGAACGACAGCCTTCAAGTCGGCGGTGGGTTTCTTGGGGGCCTGCTCATTTCCCTCGATAACGTCCTGGACCTGGACGCCGTAAGTGCGAAAAAGAAGGCCTTCGGCCTGGGCCAGGGCGATCTTCGATTTTGCATAGTCCACCATTGCGCGGATCTCTGCGTCCTGGTCGATTGCCAGATTGGTTTGTTCCTGGAGGACAAAACGAATCGTTGAAGCACCCAGTTGGTACTTCTTGTTTTCGGCATCGAGGGTCTTTTCCTGGAGCTCCCGAGTCCGCGTCGCCGCTTCGATGCGTGCCTTATTCATTTGAAGGGCGGTCACTGCATTTCGGACCTGCAGGGCGACCTGTTGCTCCGACAACCGCAGGTTCGCCTCAGACTGGCGCCTTTCGTATGAGGCCCGTCCGAAATCAGCCTGGGCCGATTTGTTTCTGATGGGGAAGGTCAAACTCACTCCAAAGGAATACTCCGGAAATTGAAAACTGAACAATTGACGGGTCGCTTCGGGGAAGCCGGCGGGAACGATGATCGCTTTGCCATCCGGCCCCAGAACAGGATTTCCCAGGCTGTCGAGAATTGGCGAATTCCCGGCCAGTCCTATCCACTGATAGGCGCCGCTCAAATCGACTTGGGGCAACAACTGATTCTTAGTGAACTGAAGCCTCAAATCCCGGCTAGAGAGATCAAGCCGGGCTTGGTTCAATTCAGGACGGTTCCTGATGGCCTCGTCGATGGCACCAGGTACGGTGGGAATCTCCTCGGCAGCAGCGGGCCTTGGCCGGTCAACGGGTTCAAGTTTGGCAATGACGGCACCCGGATCGCGGTTGGGGGAAAGAAAACGCTTCAACGTGTCCTCGGTCTGTTGCAAAGTATACTGGGCAACAATCAAATCCTGCCGGCGGAGGGCCACCTGGGTCTCGGATTGCACCACGTCAATCGGCGCCAATGTCCCGATCTCCACCTGCCGCTTGTTGTCTTCGTTGGTCTTGACGGCGAGATCGAGCGAGGCCGACTTTACGCGGACATCTTCGCGGTCAAACACTACCTCCCAATAGAGATTCAACGCCTGGTTCATAATGCTAATCACCGTCAACGAAAACTGTTCCTTGGTGATATCCCGGTTGTTCTTGGCGATCTTAATGGGGACGGAGTTGACTTCAATGCCCCGATTCTTCAAGAGTGCTTGTGTGAAACTCAGTCGCAAGGCGGAGGTAATCGAGGGATTCAGACTCGCCAGCCGGCTGCTGATAAAGGCTTTGGAGTCGGTGTAATCGATCCTTGCATTCGTTCCGGTCTGAAACGCCTGAAGGTATGAAAAATTGAAAGTTTGATTCAGACTGCTGATCGGGACAACCTGACCAAACACGCCACTCTGAAGGAAGTTCGCGGAGGGGGAGAGGCGTCGGTCGCTGTTTGCCGAGGCGGTGAAAATTGGATCAAAGGGGCCGTAGGTTTTGAGGACATCATAGTCCGCTGGGGGGACCGTCTCGCGCTGAACCTGGATCTCCAGGTTGTTCTGAAGCGCTACCGCAATCACGTCAGCCTCAGAAAGCGTTACCTTGCCCTCCTTGGTCAGGCGTTCTATCAGATCCGAGATACGCTCCTTCCCCGGGGAGACGAAGTCCCGGTTAAACATGTTGTTCCTGAAATAACCCGGCATCGGGAAGGGGGTTTGGGCTGTCGTCATTCCGGCTTCCAGGGCGATTATCAAAACAACGACGAGCAGCACCAGAAGCTTCTTACCTGGGCCAATTCTACCTTTTCGCTTTTCCATTACAAATCTCCAGTTGGGATGGATTGCTGAATTAAACGCATTCGACGTGGATTCGAAAGCCGTCCTGAGGCATTATACGACACATGAAGGGGATAAGTTTCATCCTTCTTGACAATTACAGCCCTTCTCTTTAAGCTTCGCCGTGCTGTCTTCCGTCATGACCGAAGCAGAGATCATCGCGCTGTTCCGCCAGTCCCGGGCCCTCCTGGAGGGCCATTTCGAGCTTTCTTCAGGCCTCCACAGCGATCGGTATTTCCAGTGCGCTTTAGTCCTGCAGGATCCCAAGCTGGCCTCACAACTCGGGGCAGCCCTGGGAAAGTGTTTTACAGGACTCGAACCTATCGCTGCGATTGCGGCCCCGGCCATTGGGGGCATTCTTGTCGCTCATGAGGTGGCTCGCGCACTCCACACCCGCGCCATTTTTGCCGAGCGCGTCAAGGGCACAATGACGCTGCGAAGGGGCTTCTCGTTACAAGCGGGCGACCGGACCCTCATCGTGGAAGATGTAATAACGACAGGACTTTCCACTCGGGAGACCGCATCGGCCGTGGAGCAGGCCGGTGGGAAAGTAGTCGGCGTCGGGGCCCTGGTAGATCGTAGCGGGGGAACCGCCTTGAAGGACTTCACGGTGCCGACCCATACGCTGGTCACGCTTGCCGTACAGAGTTATGCATCGGCGAACTGTCCACTGTGTCAGAAGAAAATCCCGATCCTCAAACCGGGCAGCAGACTCTAGCGATACCAATCCCATCCGGCGAAACAAATCTGATCGAGGGCCCCTTGCAATCGCAGACCGAATCCCATCAAACCAGTGCCCTCCCTTACCCCGGGATCCCTCTCGCCCAGGAGCCGAGAAACATCAAATTGGTCCTGGCCTATGATGGCACCGACTTTCATGGATGGCAGGTCCAGCCTCAGCTGAAAACGGTCCAGGGATCGATCCAGGAAACCTTGAAAAAACTGTGCCAGGAAGAAATTCACGTCTACGGATCGGGTCGCACAGACGCCGGGGTACACGCCCGCGGACAAGTGGCACACTTTAGGACCTCTTCCATTATCCCGGCGCGCCAGCTTCAGCACGCCCTGAACGAGCTCTTACCGGAGGACATCCGGGTTTATGATTGTCGGGAAGTAGATTCAACCTTTCACGCACGCTATTCGGCCAAATCAAAGCAGTATTCTTATTCGATCCTTCTGCGGCCCGTCAACTCTCCCTTCCGACGTCGCCATGTGTTCCATGTTCCTTACGGGCTCAATCTGGAAAACATGTCTTCGGCCGCTCGCTGTTTTCTGGGTGAACACGACTTCACATCCTTCTGCGACGCGCAGGAGGATTCTCCATCGAAAATCCGGACGGTCTACCTCTCTGAGCTGCACAAGGAAGAAGAGACTCAGCTCGTTATCTACCGGGTTGAGGCAAGTGGGTTTCTACACCGGATGGTTCGGGCCATGGTCGGAGCGCTGACCGAAGTGGGCCGGGGTCGACTTACTCCGGACGCAATCCCTTCCATACTGGAAGCCCGGCAGCGCACAGCGGCTCCTTGGACAGCGCCCCCGCAGGGACTGTGCCTTGATTGGGTCAAATACTAGGATCACTCTTATTTTTCTTTATAGGAGGTCGCATGCCAGTCCCCAAGCGAGAAAAGGAGTCCGTTCGAAGGCTTCCTGACAACGCTTATACCCCGTTGGGCCCAGGTGAGGCATATAACCCGTACATTTCCGCTGAAACCCAGACGTTTGAAGTCACCCTGCGTTCTCTCAGCATCGGGTTGATCATGGCAGTGATTTTCACCTTGTCGGCTGCTTACCTGGGAATGAAGGTAGGCCAGGTTTTCGAGGCAGCCATTCCCATTGCCGTTCTCGCCGTCGGGATGAAACACATGTTCCCGCGCAAGTCGACGATTTCGGAAAACGTCATCATCCAATCCATCGGGAGCACCTCGGCGGTCGTGGTGTCGGGGGCCATCTTTACGCTCCCGGCCCTCTTTATTCTGAAACTCCAGCCCTCCCTGTGGTCGATGATCCTCGCCTGCTTTCTCGGCTCCTGCCTCGGCATTCTTTTCCTGATCCCCTTGAGGAGGTACTTCTGTGTCGAGATGCATGGGAAGCTGCCGTATCCCGAGGCGACAGCGACCACTGAGATCCTGGTGACCGGAGAGAGCGGGGGAGAGCAGGCGAAGATCCTGCTGTACTCGATGGGGCTGGGAGGCATCTATGAGTTTGTTGCCACGACGTGTAATGTTTGGCAGGAACACGTGGATTTCTTATTTACGCGCGCCGGACAGCTGCTGGCCGACAAGGCCCGCATGGTGATCAAGCTGGATGCCATTCCCTCGATCCTCGGACTGGGCTATGTCATTGGTTTGCGAAATTCACTGATCCTGATCGCAGGGAGTTTCCTTTCTGTCCTCATCATGGTCCCCACCATCTACTTCGTGGGACAGCATCTTCCTGTTGCGCTCGCCCCTGCGAAAACCCTGATCAGCAGCATGAGCGCGGAAGATATTTTCCGCCAATATGTGCAACGGCGAATTGCGGTGGGATGTATTGCCTTTGCCGGGATCGTGGCGATCATCAAGTCCTTGAAGATCATTGTCGGCTCCTTCGCCCTGGGTTTTAAGGCGATCTCCGCCAAGGGGCAGGGAAGCGGACCTCAACGCAAACGAACCGATTGGGACCTTTCCATGGCCCTGGTGTTCATCACCATCATCGGCGTCGGGGTGCTGACGGGGGCCTATTTGAAGTCCTTAATGGGATGGTGGGGAGCGGTCATCGCAGGAACAGCGATCGTCCTGCTGATGTCTTTTATGTTTACCACCGTGGCCGCTAATGCCATTGCCATTGTGGCCCGGAATCCCATTTCCGGAATGACCATGTTGACCATCATCATTTCCAGCTTTATTTTCCTGCGGCTCGGGATCTCGGGAAATTTCGGAATGACCCTGGTGATCATGATCGGGTGCATGGTATGTACGGCGCTGGCGGTGGCCGGCGGGTTTGTCACGGACCTGAAAATCGGCTACTGGCTGGGGACCACCCCGCGCAACCAGGAAATCTGGAAATTCGTCGGCGTCGCGGTCTCTTCCATTGCCGTGGTGTATACGATCCATTTCATGAGCGGCGTTTTTGCGTTCAGCCCCGACGACGTGGTGGCCGGGAAACCTCTGATCGACGCCCCCCAGGCCAACATCATGAAAGCGATCGCCTCATCCATGATGGCGAATGAACCCATCACATGGTTGTTGTACGGAATCGGGGCCGTCATCGTTCTCATCTGTGAGATGCTCTCGATTCCTTCGATGATTTTTGCCTTGGGGATGTATCTGCCGCTGGAGTTGAACGCCCCCGCCCTGGTAGGTGGGTTCATTTCCCATTGGGTTATCCAGTCCTCACAAAACAAGGAAGTGAGCAGACGGCGCTGGGAGAGGGGAACTCTCATCGCCTCGGGCTTTATTGCCGGAGGTGCCCTGCTCGGAGTCGTCGGGGTCGTAGTCCGCAATTTTCATCTCGAAAGGTTCATTAGCGCCGGTGTCCCTTATTTAAGGACCTTTAATCCCGCCACCCAAAGCTATGAGTGGGGTCCCTCAACCCCTGCTCCCTGGTTCGCCAATTACGGGCAGATCATCAGCCTGGTCCTTTTTGCCGCCCTATGCGCTTACATGTACTGGGATTCACACCGCGCCGCGCGTGAGGAGAAGGGGATCAGGGATTTGTGATAGAATTCGAAGCTTGAGTTTCTAGTCTCGCTTGAGGAGAATAGCCTGTGCCAGACGAAATCCCGAAACCTGCAACGCCACCTTCACCCGCACCCCCGTCCGCCACGCCTGTAGCGAAGCCCGCCGCTGCCGCGCATACAGCGCCGCCCGCGGCACCGAAAAAGAAGAAGGCGGAAGGCATCCTGGTCAAAAAGCCCGGCCAATGGGTGTGCCTCGTTAAGGACGAAAAAGGAAAAAACTGCGAAGGGAAGCTCAAGCGCTATTATGATCTCGACGAAGCACTCGTTCGACAAGTGGGCAAGAATGCTGAGCTGTACCGCTGCGTCGAATGTCACTCCCTGTATCGCCCGGAGGATGTGAAGCACGATCCTGCAGCAACCTGGGCCCAGATGTGATTTCGGGATCCCCGGCTTGTCTCCCAATCGAATTCCGCCATGGATGAGAAGCTGATTTTTGACTGGAATACGGCCAACGGCGCCGCGTCGATCATGAACAGGCGCGTGTTGCTGAATGACGAGAGCCTCCGCGACGGCCTCCAATCCCCTTCGGTCCGTGATCCCTCCATCGACGAAAAAATCGAGATCCTGCATTTGATGGATGAGGTCGGGATCAATGCCTTGGATCTGGGTCTTCCGGGCGCCGGTCCGCGCGCTCGTGCCGACGTGGAACGACTCGCCCGGGAAATCGTTCAAGGGAAATTGAAGATTCAGGCGAATTGTGCTGCTCGCACCCTTGAAGCCGATATTACTCCGATCGCGGAAGTTGTGCAGCGAACAGGACTGGAGATCGAGGCGGCGACTTTTATCGGATCAAGCCCCATCCGTCGATTCACCGAAGAATGGACGGTGGATCACCTGGTTCGAACCACCGAACGGGCCCTTCGCTATGCGGTCAATCTGGGTCTCCCGGTCATGTACGTCACCGAAGACACCACCCGGGCCGATCCCGAAACGATCAAGCTTCTCTATACGACGGCAATTCAATGTGGGGCCCGCGCTATCTGTGTGTGTGACACCGTGGGTCACGCCACGCCCTCGGGGGTCCGGAATTTGATCCGCTTTGTGATCGATGAAATTGTCACGCCCAGTGGGGCTGCGGTCCGCGTGGACTGGCACGGCCACAGCGACCGTGGACTGGCAATCCCCAATTGCTTGGCGGCCCTGGAGGCAGGGGCGGATCAACTCCACGGATGTGCGCTGGGGATCGGTGAGCGCGTGGGCAATGCTTCCATGGATCAATTGCTGGTTAACTTGAAGCTCATGGGGATCATTCACCAGGATTTGAGCAAACTCAAGTTGTATTGCCAGGCAGTGTCCAAGGCGACACGGGTGCCCATTCCGGTGAATTACCCAGTGTTCGGTACGGATGCGTTCCGGACCGCTACCGGGGTTCATGCGGCCGCCGTGATTAAAGCGTTCCGGAAAAAGGATGAGTCGCTGGCCAACAGTGTTTATTCTGGCGTCCCCGCGCACCTCTTCGGCCTGGAGCAGGTGATCGAGATCGGGCCGATGAGCGGAAGGTCGAATATCGTCTACTGGCTGGAAAAACACGGCATGGCTCCGAGCGAACCGATCGTCGATGCGATCTACGCCGTGGCCAAGCAATCGAATCATGTCCTCAACGATTCCGAGATCCGGGCTGCCATCCGGCTCAGTTAGCGCCCCATACCGGCCCTCTGGCGGTCTTTAGAGACCCCCGGCTGCCCCTTCCTTGACTTCCTTACCTGCTTTTCATAAAGTGCACCGGTGATTTCATCCCTGCTTTTGGCGGCCGGACTCTCACATCGATTTGGTGGCGAAAAACTCGAAGCGTTGATCCAGCGTAAAAGGCTGATCGACTGGGCCATCGATCATCTGTGGGCCAGTGTGATCGACGAGGTGATCATCGTGGTGAATCGAGAGACGGCAGGGTTGATTTCGAGGCGCCTCCTGTCGGACCGGGTGAAGAAAGCCGTCAATCCTCATCCTTCGCAGGGGATGGCCAGTTCGATCCTTTGCGGGCTCGAATTATGCAATCCGAAGAGCGGGGCGGTCCTCATCGCTCATGCCGATATGCCGGCAGTCCGAACCGATATCCTCAATCGACTGGCTTCCCAATGGGAGCAGGCGCCGAATCATATCGTGGCCCCTCGATTCAAAGGTCAGCAGGGCAATCCAGTGATCATTCCCCGGATTTTCTGGGAGGAGATTCGTGCCCTGAGGGGCGACGTGGGTTGTAAATCGATCCTGAACAGGCACCCTGATCAAATCGAGTGGGTGGACATTGACGACGAGGCCGTGTTGCTCGACATCGATTTCGTGGAAGATTTGGAAAGACTGCGAGCGCGATGGGATTAGAGACTCGGAAGAGAACTGAGAACACAGAATTCCTCATCCTCATCCGTGGGGCGGGGGAGATGGCCAGCGGGGTCGCGCATAAGCTGTGGCATTGCGGTTTCAAGGCGGTGATGACAGAGATTCAAATGCCGCTCGCCATTCGGCGGGGAGTTGCTTTCGCTGAAGCGATTTACGCAGGGTCTCACCTCGTTGAAGGTCTCGAGGGACAACGAGTTTCCTCCCTGGCGGAGGCGAAGGATGAGCTTCAGCTTAATCATCTCCCCATTATCATCGATCCGGGATTGGAGCTAACCGCTCCTCTTCTCGAGCAACCCTTACCCATTCTCGTGGATGCCCGAATGCTGAAATCCCCGGTGCCGCAGGATTATCCGCAGGGCGTCTTCGTCATTGGGCTGGGTCCGGGGTTTAGGGCGCCTGACAACGTCCGTTTTGTGGTTGAGACCAACCGCGGGCATCATCTCGGGCGGGTGATCGGGAAGGGAAGTGCGGAAGATAACACCGGCATCCCCGCTGAAGTGCGGGGGGTCTCGATCGAACGTGTGATCTATCCCCCGCAGGAAGGTGTTTTCGTTACCTCCAAAAAGATTGGTGAGTCCGTGGGGGCCGGTGATATTATTGGGTTCGTTAACCGCATTCCGGTGAAGTCGAAGCTGACGGGCGTGTTGAGGGGTTTGCTACATGAGGGCACGCCGGTGACAGGCCGCATTAAAGTGGCGGATATCGACCCTCGCAATGATCCGGAAAGTTGTTTCCTCATCTCCGATAAGGCCCGCGCCATTGCAGGTGGAGTGCTGGAAGCCGTGCTCAGAATTTTGACCGGTTTCGACGCCAAAGAGGGGGCGTGATATTTTGGGAGTAAGATCGGGGATGCATTAGGAAGCCAGGAAACCAAGAGAGGCAAGAACAAAGACGACCCCCGGGAGTATCTTGGTAAGGTGGTAAGGAGGATACGTTGGACGCTCGGCTTCTTGGTTTCCTGGCTTCCTAATTAAATAGGTCCGCGAATTCCGATTTGGACAGCACAGGGATTATGGATATTTACGAAGAGATCTCGAAGATTCGCAGGAGCGGCAAGCAGGCCGCGTTGGCAACAATCGTCCGTGTTCGCGGATCCATTCCAAGTTACGAAGCCGCGAAGATCCTGGTGCGCGAGGATGGATCGACTCTGGGATCCATCGGGGGCGGCTGCGTCGAGGCGGAAGTCGTCCTGGCGGCCCAAAAGGCCATGCGAGAGGAGAAATCACGCATGCTTTCATTCGATCTGACTGAGGATGACGTGGATCAGAGCGGGCTGGTTTGCGGCGGAACACTGGAGGTGTTCGTGGAACCAATTCTTCCTCCCCCCACTTTGTTCATCTTCGGCGCCGGCCATGTCTCTCGCGCGATTTCAAAAGTGGCCACGCTGACCGGTTTTCAGACTGTCGTGATTGATGACCGGCCGGACTATGCCAGCCAGAAACGCTTTCCTGAAGCGGCGGAGGTCATCGCCGATTACTTCGAGAATGCGTTTAACCGGGTTCAAGTCAACGAGTCTTCTTACGTGGTCATCGTGACCCGTGGCCATAAGGAAGACTTGAATGTGCTTCGCTGGGCGATCCAGACCCCCGCACGCTACATTGGGTTGATAGGTAGCAAGCGCAAGATAAAGACCCTGTACGAGCGGCTTGAAGAGGAAGGGTTTGATCCGGAATTATTCAGAAAGGTGACCGCACCCATCGGGCTGGACATCGGGGCTGTTACCGCAGAGGAAATCGCTGTCGCCTTTGTTTCGGAAATCATCGCGATACGCCGGCATGCCACTTTGCCTGATGGCGCCAAGCTCTCCGACCAATTGAAATATAAATCCCACGCCGAACAGAAAATCTAGCCTGTAGGGGCGTCCGCCACGGCGGACGCCCCTCTGACGTGAACCCATCAAATTCCCAGACGGATCCGCCCTAGCCGCAATACGGTTCACTTAAGCAGCGTTTCGTATTAAGAAATCCCCAATCGATTTGGGAGTATCGCCCAAGACTTCGTTAACTGAAGGGTATTGGGACTGTGTCGAGCCTCTCGAGTTTCTTGATCAAACGCCCGGTTCATTTCCAGTCAGAGGCTCGGAGGGCAGGCACAATTTTAGCCCCGTCTGTCGAAGATCCGCCGTGGCGGGAGCCCCGCTTAAGCCCGGAGACCGAAAGAGTGTAATCAAGTTAGGCCCGGAGGGCAGCCAGAGTGTGGCCCCGTCTGAGCCCCGCGCTTTTTTTTTGCGGGGCGAGGGCGGGGTGAGAGCCCGAAAATGAGCGGAGCCCCGGAGGGGCGAAAGTACCTCTTCATATCGCAATTCATCGACGATTCACTTGCGCAGAATTTCGTCTTAATAAGTGCCCTATCGAATGGAGAGTTCCGGCCCTGATTTCGTTAACTGAACGGTATTGCCCCTAGCTTGGAATCTGGCCTGTATGCTTGCCAGTAGGATGCGCGCGTGATTTACCCGTTTGAGTCAACGAAGGGGTGGGGGGTGAATCAGGAAAGGGAAGGGTATTGCGGCTGAAGAAGATCGCCACTGATTTCTCCAGCCGCAAATAAGAGTTTCTCGGAAGGCAAGTTAGGCCTTGAACGATTCACCACAGCCACAAGTGGAGGTGGCATTGGGGTTGTTGAACTTGAACCCCGTTCCCTGCATGCCCTCGACGTAATCCACCTCGCAGCCCCGGATGTAATTCAGGCTGTTGTTGTCAACGATGACTTTCAAGCCATCAAACTCTAGCACCTGGTCATTCAGGCCGGGAGCCTTTTCAAACCCCATGTGATATTGAAAACCTGAGCATCCGCCGCCAACGACGGCGATGCGCAAGCCTTCAAACGGTTCCGGCTGTTTAGCCATGATTTCCTTGACCTTGGTGACAGCCATCGGCGTCATCAAGAGTGCTTGTGCGGCGGTCGTGTTTTCCATTGAAATTATTCTCCTTCGATTGAATATTGAACTCCCACGCGACGGGGAGCGGTTCCATTGCCTGTAGTTTTGATTGCCGAGTCAATCCCAAATAATAACGTTGACGTCGCGATTTGTCAACAGCCTCGATTCATGAAAGCTAAGATGTGGCCGGAGATAAGATTGTACGGGAAGAGAAGATGGGCTCTTTAGGAAACAGTGTGCGTCAGAAAAGGTAATGCAGCTTTTCCTCCCTTGAAAGGGGAGTCTTATACCTTGGGGCAACGCCCCAGGATGGGGGAGAGGGTCAGCGGAGATGGAGTAGAGGTCTATTGAATCGGTGAAGTTTGGAACCGCCACAAGCACGCGGTCTTTCCCGTGCCAGATCGCAGGGGAAGGGGCTGCCACCCAGAGGTCGCCACGCCTAGAACCATGCTCCTTCACACTTTTCCGGGACATCGGGATCGTGGCGATGACTTTCAGGGTCTTGACTTCGAAGACCACGGCGTCACGGCGAATCGTCTGACCGAAATGAGGTTCATCCAAGCCGGTTTCCTCACATACGGCAGCCCCGACTTGGCGATCCGGCGACAGACTCGCTCGCACGAAGCCACAATTAGGATTGTGTAGCCTTGTGAGTTCCTTGCCCGCCTGATCGAAAAGTTGAATCCAACCTTCACTCATCAGGTTTGTAAGGCCAAGCACGCCGTCGTTTAAAAGCAGTACTTGGCCTACTTCATGTTGCGCGTGAATGCGCTTCCGCCAGTAGATCAACTCGCTGACATCCTCACCCACCGGGACCGCCTCCTCCGAAACGACTCTCTTAAGGTTTCTAGTACTTAGGGATATCTTGCGAACTTCATGCACCGCAGTCACTTTGCCGTCATGCGTCAACTTGCCTGCCGAAAGCACAAGGGATTCACTGCTGAGGGTGGATACGTGCGGGGCGAAATCCTGCTCACCGAACAGGCTAGCCTCCGAAGTACTCAGCGGGTTCAACGTTGCTACTTCGATTGTCACAAGCACCTGCGGAGGGTGTAATTCAGCATAGGCTAGCGTGCTGCCATCCTGACTCATAATAAATGCCGTGGCGACGCGAGGAACCGGCGCACTCGGAACAGGATAGTCGCGTACGTTGCCCTGTTGTCCGGTGACGGGATCGAAGAATACGACACGGAGCGTCGAGGAAGTTGCGCTTTCCCCCAGCAGTCGATAGGCGACATACAGTTTCCCGCTGGGCAAAAAGAGAACTTGCCCCGGTGCTTCTCCAAAACTCGCAGCAGAAGGATGAAGTGCTTTCAACATTCGGTATTGTTGCTCCGCTCCTTCACCTGCGAGTCCCGAAGCAATCCCCATGATCAGACACAACTCCAGAAGCGTTTTCATTGGTTCTTCTTCCGACGAATGTCAGGAGGCAGCGGCGGTCCTTGTTGTCTCGGGACGTACGCTTTGAATTTAGATTCGACCAGATCCGCGAAGTATGTGAAAAAGTCTGCTTCACTATGGTACGGATTCCGGGTATCAATGTGGAAGGGCATTCGGTTTGTCGGGTTCCCGTTTGAGAATAATTGGGGTCTTTCCGATCTCCAATTGGGATTGAGCTAGTGTGAAGATATCGTCGAGATCGGGGAAAGCGGAACTGGGAGTTCCGCACTCCAAAGGGCGAGCTACGCAGATTGTGTGGAGGGTTCCCGGATCCCGTTGCGCTCTAACTGCTCTTTCAAATGGGGATCGCCCAGCGAGTCCGCGGCCCGGGCATGCTGCCACGCTTCGGAGTAGAGTTCATACATCGCGCAGATTTGACCTAATCGCGTATGCGCCCGCGTATTCCGGGGGTCCACCTGGAGGGCCTGGACGTAGCTCCGGACAGCCTCTTCCATCTTCTTTTGGCTGTAATAGAGATCTCCGAGATTCACGTAAAACGAACTGTTGTTGGGGTTCTTTCTTATAGCTGACAGGGCGCGTGCCATTTCCTCCTCCACATCTCGATCCAACGCGAATTCAATAACCTGTTTTCGGAAGAATCCTTTTTCCTTCTTCATGGGAGACCAGAATTCACTGAGTCTTAGGTAGAAATTGCTTGGGTATTCTTAATCGGCCAATCCGCGCGAAGTCAAACCCGGGCCCAATTTCGAGTGCGGCCAGCCACGATTTCATGGCCCCCTGAAGGTCTCCCATTTGATATTGGGCGATGCCCATTCCATGATGAATAAACGCATGATGCGGGTCAAATTGAATGGCCTCGGAGAAACCCTGGTACGCCCCGGGCCACAATCGAGATGTCAAAAACATCCTTCCCCGCTCACAATGTTCCACCCAGAACTGGTTTTCGTCAGTAATGCCGGCCTCGATCCACTGCTCTAAACCGCGATCGAGGATCACCTTGATGCAGGCTTCAAATTCATGCCCGGCGGGGGACTGGGAAAAGAGGGCAACGGATTCGATCAACGCCCGGAAAGCTTCATTCAGCCATTGGAAATCATCGTGAGCAGGATCCCTGAGCTTGCCGTCGTCAAACAACCGTGCCGCTTTCCGGTAGTGCTCACGGCTCTGAATGAGTGCCTGGGTTCTTACAATGAATTCTTCTGATTTGGGATGGTGGGGTTGAACGGCGAGGGCATTCTGGTACTTCTCCAGGGCTTTCTCAAGCAGGCCGGAGCTTCCGTATGCATTCCCTAACAAATAATGGGCATCGGCGTTGTTCGGATTCAACTTGAGGGTTCGACTCAAGGCCTCGATCGCAAGATCCGGTCGGCCCGTCTCTAGGTAACAGACGCCCAATCGAAACCAGGCTTCGCTGTGGGCGGCATCTTCAAGGACGACGCCTTCAAAACATTCGCGCGCCTCGTCGAATTCGGCTTGGTTGAGTTCATACAAACCCTTTTCAAACAGCGCGTTCATATCCCTTATTTCACCCATGACTTTATATCCAGCATCATTTCAAGAGGTGGTCATGCAACTCCTGCTCTAATTGTTCGGGAGGCATTTGCTCGCCACTGTTCATTTTTTCAATGAACCGGTTGATGATGGCCTTGGCCTCATCCTTGCGGTATTCGCGCAGAAAGCCGTCATAGTAGTGTTCACCCGCGAGCGCCCGATTGATCTCGGTTTCCTTGTTGTGGTCCGTGAGCTCGGTGAAATAGACAACCTTAAAACGACGGTTGTAACTCTCCTCGCGGTAAATCTCAAACATGATGCGATTCGCTTCAAGCATTTCAATCGCTCCGTGCGATGGACTTTTCCGTATAGGTTTAGGCTGCGACGCTGGACTTCTACCTTACCACAAATCAATTCCTGAGCAAATAGGCTCAGGCGGCCATCCTCGACGCCCTTAAAAAAATGGCAGGGAACTGATCCCTGCCATTCAATGCTTCGAAACTGTCCTTCCTTTAGCTGCTGACTCGACGGTCCTCCATGTCTGCTGCCACTTGGCTTGGGGGTACGAAGTTGTCCAGAATAGGCGGTAAAAGCTCCTCCGGACCTCCAGTGACCGGGCTTGCGGGAGTCGTCATTTGAGTTCGGAGCCGACGCTCGTATTCCGCCAATCTTTGTTCCAAGGTTTGTTTCTTGCCCTTGTTAGCGATCATATCCTCACGGTATCGTTTGAGGAAGTAGGTAATCGTTTCGACCCGGATTTTGATGGAACCGGTGGGCTTGTTCTCGTCGATGTCCTTGAAACAGAAGTACGGGGTTCCGGAACTCTGGACGGTCTCTTCAACCACCGTGTAGATCGGAGCGTCGTGCCCGCATTTAAAAGACGACAACTCCAGGGCGATCAGGTTGGGATGGCGAGCGACATATTTGGCGGCCCATACCTTTCGAGTGGTGTTTTCCGAATAGCTATTTTTCCAGACGTCGTTGACATCCATGGGGTGCTTAATGTCGCCGGCTCGAACCTCGTCCCCAAAGAGCCGGTCCAGGATGTCCTCATCGATCGGCAGGGAATCCTGGGCAAAGACCGGATATCCTTGCTTTTGAAATTCCTCAAGGATTTCATGGTTGATGCCAGGATCGTTGTGGTACGGCCGCCCCAACAGAACGATCCCGAGGCGGTCTTCCTTCTCCAGTTGCTCGAGCACGTCGCGGGCCTTCCCGCGTTGAAGGATGTTTGAGAACTTATCCAATGCCTTATAAGCCTCATTGATGGCACGATGATTCTCCTCCTCGCTCAACCCCAGGATATCCTTGAATTCCTCATACATCTGTTTCTCGAAGAGCTTCGGTGTGCTCAGATTCACAAAGGTCCCGAGGAAACGAGTGCCCATTTTTGCGAACACATCGCCTTCCTTCATGAAGGCCGCTTTGACGGCCTCCGGGGTTGCGGCCACGGTCGGGCAGGAACGGCTGGCTTGGGCGTGCCGCAAATCGGTGGTCAGGCAGTCGATCATCGGGAAGAAGATGAAATCGAGAGGATTCTTCTTGTGATGGACATAGAGCAGGTTGTGAACGTGGGGAATGCCGACCTTCGATGGGAAGCACGGATCGATGGCGCCGCGCTTGGCACCCTCCTTGTAAAGCTGCTCGGTGGTGAAGTCGGAATAGATGAGGTTTTCCGGCTTCACGCCCAGCGATTCGAAGTAGGCGCTGAACAGGGGGTTTTGGGAATACATGTTCAAGACGCGAGGAATGCCGATGCGAAGCTGGGAGCGTTTCTTTATCAGCTCCACCCGTCTCTTCTGCGACGTCGTCACGGCAAACCTGGGGAGGGGATCAGCCACCCCCTGGGGCTTCATGGATTTCCAACAGTCCTTCGCCGCCATCTCCACCAGATTGGGATTGGACTGCTTGACGGTGTCGAGGCCTTTCTTAATGACCCGCATGTCGTCCACATCTTCAACCAGGCCCTTCTCGCAACTGTTGCCGACGATCAAGCGTTTGATTCCCGCTTCCAGCGGGATCTTTGACTTCTTGGGGACGTCGATGTTTTCCAAAACACCTGTTTTAACATCGATAAACGTCCGCAGACATTTGTTTTTGCAGAAGTAGCAGCGCGTGTTTTCGTTGCGATGGGTCACGTACGAGATCCTTTGCACGGCGTCCATGCCGATGAAGGAAGTACGGTGCCCGTTTTCGTGAATGCGGACGCATTCGATCGCGGCCCCAATCGCCCCCGATTCTCCGCAGTGCTCGTGAACGATGACGCGGGGTTGGACCTCCTTGCCCTTAAAACGCGATTCAATGAAGTCAACCTGGGTCTTGACCGCGGCCAGGTTGTGCTGCGTGCCTCCCTGCAACACAAAGTTAGTACCCAGGGCCGCAATATTGGGAATTTGCGATACGTAGAGCCAGATGTTTTTCGGCAACACCGACGCCAGGCCGGCCATGATCTCCTCCGGCTTCCATCCCTGCCGTTGGAAATCCACGATGTCGGACTGCATGAAGACGGCGCAGCCATAGCCGAAGGTGGGCATGGATTGCGCTTTGAAGGCGATATCAGCGTACTGTTCAACGGGAATGCCAAAACCCTCGGCAGTGGATTGCAGAAAGTAACCATTCCCCGCTGAGCATTGGGTGTTTAACTTGAAGTCCTTGACCTGCCGGTTCTTCAGGATGATCAGTTTGATGTCCTGGCCGCCGACATCGCAAATGACATCCACGTCTTTGTAAAACTGCAACGCAGACTCCGTGTGGGCGACAGTTTCGACGAGGGCGACGTCTGCCTGGATTGTGTCTTTGAGAATATCCTTGGCATAGCCGGTTGTCCCCACGCCCAGGATATTCAGCGTCGCGCCCTGGTCTTCCACCTGCTTCCTCAGCTTGCCGAATACTTCGATGGTATCCTCGATGGGATTCCCCTTGGAAAGCTGATAGGTTTTGACGAGAATGTTCCGCTTCTTGTCGAGGAGAACGGCTTTGGTCGACGTGGAGCCTCCGTCGAGACCAAGGAATCCTTCCACCACCTCGCCGCGCTGGAAGGTTGCTGGGACGAACTTGGCATGCTTGTAGCGTTCTTTGAAGGCGTTGAGATCTTCTTCATTCTTCGAGAGCCCTGCGCCCGCGCCCTTCTTCATTTTTTCTTCCGCCCGCCCGAATTCGATGTAGTGCTTCAGTTCCTCGCACCCCTTGTAAACGCCGACCTCCGCGTCTTCAGTTTTTCCGAATTCACAGGCCCCAATCGCGGCGAAATACTGGGCATTTTCCGGGACCTTGATGAGATCGGCGGGGTCGACACCCTCGGGAAGCGGATGATTACGCTCCTGCCACACCTTCGGGATGTTGTACTTCCAGGCTTCCACCATCCCCTGGATATAGGTGTTGGGCCCGCCGAGCAGGAGGACTTCGGGCCGCAGCGTATTGCCTCGAGTCAGCACGGCGAGGTTCTGTCCCACGATCGCCTCGAACAAGGAAGCCATCAACTCGTCGCGGGGAACCCCCATCTTCTGGAGCGAGTTGATGTCCGTTTCCGCAAACACACCGCACTTGCCGGCCACGGGATGAAGTTTTATCCCCATATAGCCCTGCTTACACAACTCCTCCGAGGGGATGCGGAGTTTGGCGTTGATCTTGTCAATCACCGCTCCGGTGCCGCCCGCGCACTTGTCGTTCATGGAGGGAATTTTTTTCTTTTTTCCCGTTTCAGGATCCTCTTTGAAGATGATGATCTTGGCGTCTTGTCCCCCGAGCTCAATCACGGAGCCGGTTTTTGGATAAAGCTTTTCCACCGCAAGAGACACCGCGTTCACTTCCTGGACGAACTTCGCCCCGATCCGGGGGGCAATGCCACTCCCGCCGGAGCCCGTGATAAAGACACGAACCTGCTTGGGATCGGGGATGGGAACTTCCTTCTCGATCCGTTGGAGTAGCTCCAAAGTCTTTTCGGGTTGCCTGGTATCGTGCCGCTGATAATCCTTCCACAGGATCTCATCGTTTTCGACATCGATGACGACGGCTTTAACGGTTGTCGATCCGACATCCATGCCGATGAGATAGTTCTTTTGCTTGGTATCGTCCATTCGCTGATCCCTCGATTTGTTAGGTTCCAAAGCCCGGCCCGAAATCCAGGGCCCGGCCCATCCATCCCAAGCGGTTAAAATCAGGCAGAGGCCTGGACCTGGTGGTTGATCTCTGAAACTGCGGAGCGCGATTCAGCTTTCATTTGTTCACCCACATGCCTCACGAAAGCCGCGCCTACACCGATGATTCCCTTGTAGTGGGGAACCGCGTACATCGGCCGCTTCAGTTCCGGATGTTCATCGACATAGGCCTTTATCTCGTCCAGCGTGTAGCCCGTCTGCCTCAACACCTCGGCAAATTCCGCCTTGGCTTTCACTTTGGCCTCCCCCAAGGCCATCTGCACGCGGCTGTGGGCATTGATCTCTCCTTCGCCGGAGGTTTCAATGGGCAGGTAGATCATATCCTTGTACTGATTCACAACCGCGGACTGGGCCCCGTCGGATTGCGTGGAAGGCATGCAACCGAAGGGCTTGAGAGAGAGGACCATGTGGCAGATCCCTTTGTTGGAGTAATAGATGTTCTTGGCGACTTCCAGATGGCCCTCGCCGCCGCCTGCCCGGCTGTTGTAAAACGGGTGACCCAGGCGCTGTAGTTCGTATTGGTCTGTTAGGTCGTGTGGCAAGTGGTCGAGCGCGTCTCGCAGCCGGTTCCATTCCCGCTTGAAGATCTTTTCGGCAACGGTCAGTTTTCCAAGAACGCTCCGATAGTGCCAATTCTGCGCCAGCTTCTTGGTGACTTCCCAGGCCTTTGCCGCCTCTTGTTTTTCATCGACCCCTTTTCGGTCCCTGATGCCCTGTTTGGCTTGATGGATCATATACATGATCCAGGTTCCGATAGGTTCAACCAGGACCTGGGCGCCCTCCCGCTCAAGGAACTTGAACATGTTGAAGTTACCCTCGCCCTCGGTGGTCTGAGCCCAGAACTCCCCGGTAATTTTGACGATGGGCTTGATGCGGGTGCGGTCCACTTCAATGGAGTTTAATCGATTCCGCACATGGCGAAGGGCGCCGGTGTATTCGTCCCCGTAGAGCTGGGTCAGGAACTTGCCGACGTATTCCGCCGTCCCGGCGGCGGAAGGAAAACGATTGATCAATTCAGCGAATTTCCCCTCGACTCTATAAGGTTCATGCTTCTTGATCACGTCATGCAAATAATCAACGCACTCGTCGAGCACCTCGTCCGTCTCGCCCTTGTTAACCTCATAGGGTCGGATCTGGTAGGCGCAGTCATTAATCAAATCCCCAATGTTCATGGCGTTGAGGATTCCGAGGAAAAAGTCGAGGTTCATTTCCAGGCCCGCTTCCGCCTCCGCCTGGTTCAACCCGCCGGACTGTTGAAAAAGAAGGACTCGGAAGCCGTCAAAGCCGGAGTTCCGCAAGGCCAACCGGTACTCGGCCTCATACATCCCAAATCGACATGGGCCACAGGCGCCCGCAGTGAAGAAAACATGGTTGTCAATGATGTCCTGGCGGGACATCCCTGACTCTTCGAGCCTCTGGAGGTATTGAACAAGATTTCCAACGGTGAAATAAGTGGGATTGCATTGCCCGTTATTTCCATACTCCTTACCCAGTTGGAAGGCGCGCACATTGGGGGTAGGAATGGCTTCACATTTGTAACCGAGGCCTTCCAGGGCCCCATGGATGATCTTCTCGTGCTTCCAGGTCAAACCGCCAAACAAAATCGTGGTACGGTTGCGCTGGGAGGCCGTGAAGGGTTTCTCTGTAGGGCGCTTGAATGGTTTCACCTTTTTCTCTTCATATCCCAGCTCCCGGATCAACCGCAGGCGTTCCTCGAGAAGCTTATCCTTGATTAATTGCTCTGCGGCAAGAGCGGTCGAGATCTGGATTGGTGCTCCAGTGCTCGTCCCTGGAGACGAAGAGATCACTGGCAGGATAGGGAATTCGGGCTTGGAGTTTTCAAAATTTGTACTCATAAGTTTACCCCTTTTCGCTGAACCATCAGATTTAAAAAGTTGCCAATGGGCCGGGATGACTCATTCGCATGCCGACAATGCTGAAGGTCACCCGTTGACTTTCGTGGCTCCATGACGAGCCGGTTCTCAACGCGAAGGCACTCGAAGCCTTGCGCCAATCGAAGATGGAGATGTGGGCCATTAAAAGAACGTTATTATTAGAGTAAAATCAATGGATTAATATCCATTTACATTAAACGGGCAGACTTTCCGTATGAATAGTCAAATTTAAACCATCAACGGGCATTCGGCGGCGATCGGTAGGCCTCTGCTGACCGGAATTCTGAAAAGGGAGCATGGGGAGGGGCACCCCCCAAAGGCGTAGGAAATTTTAACCTGAATTGCGAAGCTAAGGGCGTGAACTAAGCGATTGGGTCTTCGAATCAAATCGCTTGGGATGGAATGAAGGAAGAATGGAAGTGTTTCGCCCTTGAAAGGACCGGAGAAAGAGGGAGAGACGTCTGACGCTGTTCTTGTCGGTCTATTGCTCTTCGAACAATACAGTTGCACGCTCCAGGCCCGGAGGGGCTAATCAAACTCTCCTCTCATGGGTGATTTTCCCCGAGGGGAAATTAAGCTTGCAAGGATTGGAGGAGACTGAAAAAGGAGGGGAACGAAATCTTGACACATTGGGAGCCATGAAGGACCGTGGGTGCGTCTGCTGTGAGGGCAGCGATTGAAAACGCCATGGCGATCCTGTGATCTCCGAAAGAATCGATATGGGCACCCTTCAAGGTTTGATTACCTTTTACTTCGAATCCATCGTCAAACTCTTTCACTTCTGCCCCCATGGCGTTAAGGTTCCGGACGATGGCGGAGATGCGATCGCTTTCTTTGACGCGAAGTTCCCGTGCGCCTCGAACCGTCAACCCCTTCCGGCTTCGGGCTCCTGCCACCGCCAGTATGGGGATTTCATCGATCAGGGAGGGCACCTGTCGTGGACCAATAGACCCTCCTTCGAGTTGGCTGGACCGGACCCGCACATCTCCAACCGGTTCACCATTCTGCTCGCGGAGGTTCAGGAATTCGACCCTGCCTCCCATGGCCTTTACGAGTTCGAAGAACTCAATCCGCGTGGGGTTCAATCCCACGGCCTGCACAGTCAATTCGGCGTTGGGGACCAATAACCCCGCGACCACCAAGAAGGCGGCAGACGAAGGGTCGCCGGGCACAACGAACCGACTTCCGTGCAACCGCCTTCCGCCGGTGACCGAGACGGAAAGTGGACTGACTTCCACGGCGGCGCCAAACTGCGGGAGGGCAATTTCGGTATGATTCCGCGTCGGGACGCGCTCAATAACCTCAGTTACTCCTTCTGCCAGCAGGCCCGCGAAAAGAATGGCAGTCTTCACTTGCGCGCTGGAAACCGTGGGGCAATAGGAAATCCATCGGAGGGGTCCTCCCCACACCTTTAAGGGAGGGAATTTGTGATCGCGCGCCTCAAACTTTGCCCCCATGCGGGAAAGTGGTTCGATCACACGATCCATGGGCCGCTTGCATAAAGATTCATCACCGGTGAGCGTGGAGGTGAATGCCTGGCCCGCCAGCAGCCCTGCAAGCATGCGCAGGGTGGATCCTGAATTCCCGGCGTCGAGGGCTTGTTCTGGCACTTGGAATCCGGTTAATCCGCGTCCCTTAATCGTCAGGAGGTTTTCGTCACGAAATGTTGCGTCGACGCCAAGGGCGCGCAGACAATGCAGGGTCGAATGGCAGTCGGCACTGGTCGAAAAGTTGGCAATTGTGGATTCTCCCTCAGCAATGGAAGCCAGCAGGGCGAGGCGGTGACAGATTGACTTGTCCCCGGGAACCAAGGCAATTCCCTGAAGGTTCCGGCACGGTTTGATCAGAATTTCGTCTTCCATAGATTCCCTGTCTCGATCCTCAGCGGCCATATCAGTCCTTCAAGTGTTGAATCCGGTGTCGGTAGGTGCGGATAAACCAGAGGCAAACAGGGTAGGCGATGATGGCGAGAACGGTGGCACAAATCATCGATCCCACCAGGAAAGGGTACAGCGTGCGATAGTGCAATCGAAATTCCTGCGGGAGATTCGACCAAAAAAGAAGTGTTCCCAGTTCGTGCCAATTAAACCGTTCATAGCGATGCCCCCGAAATCCCAGGACCTTGGCGCCCAACGAGGTTGAGGCCATGGCCACGGGAACAATCGTCCAAGGGTTGTTCAAATACACTCCGATCAGGGAGGCCACACGGTTCAGGCGAAAGAGGAAAGCCACGAGGAGCACGAGGATGGTATGAAATCCCAGGAACGGTGAAAACCCAAAGAAGACCCCAATGGCAAATGCCAGAGCCGTTCGCTCAGGGCTGTCGTGAATGTGCAGCAGCTTTTCGATCTGTTTTTTAAGATTGATGTGAATCATTAGCCTTCTATTGGAAGTGATCCCATCCCGAGGGGGGCAGGGGATCAACTGCACTATTCGTCCTAATGATCTTAATTCCTTGGCTCCGAGGAACGATTCTTCCAATATCCCTCACAGGGACGCCATCAATATGGGGGTGCACTTCAATGACCCTCTTCGGACTGACTGTGAAGAGCAGCTCGTAGTCTTCGCCTCCCGAGAGGGCATACTTTAACATCCGCTGGGATCTGCCTTTCCCCAGAAGCGGCAGATGGGCCTCATGAATCCTCGCTCCCACCCGACTTTCTCGGCAGAGATGGTTCAGGTCGGTGGATAGGCCGTCGCTGATGTCGATCATTGATGTCGCGAGTCGAGCTTCGCACAAGTGGAGGCCCACCCCAGTGCGGGGAATGGGATGAAGGTGACTCGCCACCGCCTGGCGTTCCATGCTGCTCGATGCCGGTTTCCCTTGGCGGAGCAAGTGCAAACCCAGCGCGGCCTTTCCGATCGCACCCGTAACAAAAATATGATCTCCCGTCCGCGCACCCGAGCGCAATATCTCATGGCCTGCTCTGACACAGCCTACCACAATCACATCGATGAAAATTTGCCTCCTGGCGCTCGAAGTATCTCCGCCAATGAGTGTGACTTTGTGACAGTCTGCGAGATCCAGAAATCCCTGATAAAAAGGGCCGAGGAAGGCCGTGGCGCGGCGGATGGGAACAGCGATCGAAATGAGGGCAAATCTTGGGATGGCTCCCATGGCGGCGATGTCGCTCAAACCGGCAGCTAGTGATTTGTGTCCGACCGAAGACGGAGAATCAAATCGCAGATCAAAATGGATTCCTTCCGTGAGCAAGTCGGTGGTGATGCACCACCGCTGGTGAGGCGGAGGTTCAATGACTGCGGCATCGTCACCGATCCCACGCACCAACCCGCCCGCCCGCCGTTTCGCGAGCTTTTGAATTCGGGTGAGGAATTCCTGTTCAGACTTAAATTTCATCAACCTTGAGGCATCTGGGGAATACGTAATGCGGTTTGTTTAGGGCAGAGCTGACGAGAATCATTCACTCTGAGGGTTCGCTCCCCACCCTCCAGCGCAAAGAGCGAAATGGGGGATCAATGAGCAACCACCAGTTGCCGTCGGGTTCTAATCCTACGGGCGTTCGGTTTGCTCTGAGTCTTAAATTTCTCGGGCTCGCCCGGGCGGCCGACGAGTGCTTCATCCAAAACGGACTTGACGTTGTCGACAAAAATGAAGTTCATGTCCTTCCGGATCTCGTCGGAGATGTCCTTGAGATCCTTCTTGTTGAGGGCCGGAACGATCACCGTCCGGATTTTTGCACGGTGCGCCGCCAGCACCTTCTCCTTGAGTCCCCCGATAGGGAGAACATTCCCCCGGAGCGTAATCTCGCCGGTCATCGCCACCGATTTCTTGACGAGTCTTCCCGTGAAAGCCGAGATCATCGCAGTCGCCATGGTGATCCCCGCAGAAGGTCCGTCTTTGGGGATCGCTCCCTCGGGCACATGCAGGTGAATGTCATTGGAGGCAAAGAACTCTTCCGGAATATGGAATTCGCGGGCATGAGCGCGGGCATAACTCAAGGCTGCCTGAGCGGATTCTTTCATGACTTCGCCCAAGTGCCCGGTCAGCATCAGCCCCCCTTTTCCTTTCATGGTGGTGGCTTCCACGAAAACGATATCGCCCCCGACGGGAGTCCAGACCAATCCCGTGGCAACGCCGATCTGATCCTTCTTCAATATCTCCTCCGGGAGAATCTTGGGAGGGCCCAGAAATTCTTCCAGTTTTTGTCCCACCACCTTGAGCTTCTCGACCTTTCCTTCCGCGATGCGCCGCGCCACCTTTCGGCATATGGTTCCGATTTCACGCTCGAGGTTCCTCAAGCCGGCCTCCCGGGTGTATTGCGTGATAATTCTCTTTAAAACAGACTCGGTAAATTCAATCTGATTTGTCTTGAGGCCGTTTTCATCGAGTTGTTTCGGGATAAGGTGACGGACGGCGATTTGAAGCTTTTCCTGCTCCGTGTAGCCGGAGAGCGCGATCACCTCCATGCGATCCAGGAAGGCGGGCTGGATGGTGTCAATGATATTCGCCGTAGTGATGAACATGACGTTGGAAAGATCGAACGGAACGCCCAGATAGTGGTCGCGAAATGAAAAATTCTGTTCCGGATCCAGCACCTCCAGCAGCGCACTGGAAGGGTCGCCCCGGTAATCCGCGCCAATCTTGTCGACTTCGTCGAGCATGAAGACCGGATTGTTGGTGCCGGCCTGGCGGATCCCTTGAATGATCCGCCCCGGCATAGCGCCCACGTAGGTTCGGCGGTGGCCCCGGATCTCGGCTTCGTCGTGAACTCCCCCGAGGGAGAGGCGGACAAACTTGCGATCAAGCGCATGGGCAATCGATTTTCCCAACGAAGTCTTGCCCACTCCGGGCGGACCCACAAAACAGAGAATCGGGCCTTTGGATTTTTCCTTCAGCTTGCGAACAGCCAGGTAATCGACGATGCGTTCCTTGATTTTCTCCAGCCCGTAATGATCCGTGTCCAGGATGGACTGTGCTTTCTCCAGGTTTAAGTTATCCACGGTTTGCTTTGACCAGGGAAGCTCCACCATCCAGTCGAGGTAATTGCGGAGCGTGGCCGTTTCGGCCGCATCCGGATGCATCCGTTCGAGTTTCTTGACTTGACGATCCACCTCTTCGCGGACTTCGGCGGGCATACCGGCCTTCTCGATCTTCTCCCGGTACTGATTGATCTCCTCCTGGAGCTCATTGACATCACCCAACTCCTGCTGGATCGCTTTGAGCTGCTGGCGCAGATAGTACTCACGCTGGGATTTGTCGATGTCCGCTTTAGCCGCGGTATCGATCTGCTGCTGCACCGTGAGCAGTTCGATTTCCTTGGTCAGGAGTTCGTTGATTTTCCGAAGCCGGTCGATGGGATCCACTGATTCCAGGACCCGCTGGGCGACTTCAACCTTCAGTTCCAGATTGGACGCCACCAGGTCGGCGAGCCGTCCCGGGTCATCCAGGTTGGCGATAATGACCAGAATTTCGGGGGAGATGCTCTTGCCAAGATTGACAGCCTTATCGACTTCCGATTTCACGTTTCGAATCAAGGCCTCCGTCTCGACCGCCTTCAGGTTCACGGTGGGCTCATTAAGCACGTCCAGTTTGGCACGGGTGTAGGCGAGCGCCTCGTCGAAGGAGGTTGCTTGAGCCCGGGCCAATCCTTGCACCAGGATCCTGACCCGGCCATCGGGGAGTTTCAGGAGCCGCATGATGGTGGCGACCGTTCCCACGGGATACAGATCTTCGGACTTGGGATCATCCTGGTCGACGGATTTTTGGGCCAGCAGCAGGATCAAGCGCTGTTCGGTGAGCGCTTGGTCGACTGCCTTGATGGATCGGTCCCGAGCGACCGAAAGCGGAATGATCATGAAAGGGAAAATGACAATGTCACGGATCGGCAGAACGGGAAGCATCTCCGGGATCTTGATCTGTTCGTCGGGTATTCCATTGGTCTTTTCATTTTCCGGCATGATTCTCTCGTCGAATAACGGAGGATTATCCGCAATGCGGATTCAATGAACCTTTCACGATCCCACTTGTTTCTTCCTGAATCCATCGAGCCCATCGCCCCAGGGCTCCTGACGTCTTACGCCTCGATTCAAAAGGAAAAACCAACTCATTCCTCTTTGATTCGGATGTGATATTCGGATTTTCTGGAATCAACGATCTTGGCGAGTCTTATGGTTAGAATCCCATGACTCAAGGTTGCGCCACCGTTGTGGGGATCCACGAGCGTCGTCAGCGGCACAACCCGCCGAAACTCCCCATGGTTGCGTTCGAGACACAAGAAACAGGCGGTGCTCTCTGAAGTTTTCTCTTCGTATTTTCTCCCCGATACAATCAGGGTGTTGTGTTTCAAGCTGACCGTCATGTCGGCCCTTTGGACACCGGGAAGTTCGACGAGAACAACGACTTCTTCCTTGGTTTCGAAGATATCGACCGCTGGGTGCCATGCCCCGGACGACCACGTCGCGATGTCCGGACCCAGCCTTGACAGCTCCTCCAACAACTGGTTCAACTCCCCCTGCAGGCGCTCAAAATCAACATAGGCAGCGTATTTTCTGATCATGTGGGATGTCTTTCCCGGTGAAGCCGCCAGTCATACCCGTCGTCAGGCGCTTCTTCCACGGAACAGTCATGCGCCCTGCCACAATGGCAAACACCAAGACTCCCGCATTTGTAACACTTTTGTTTTTGAAGTGTCAAGGAACGGCCCACAACCTTTTAGGAAGGATAAAACCTCTTGCCTTGTCCCCTAGCGAGGGGTATAATCTGACCCATTGAAGTGGGCGCAAGCCCACTTTTTTATTGTGGGTATTATTTATGGAAGTTTTGGAGCCGATCCGAGCATTGGCCGACCGGGTGATTCGGGAGGAAGGTTTGGAATTAGTGGACATTGAGTGGGTCGGCCCCGGGAACAATCGCTTACTGCGACTGTTCATCGATCGAGTTCCCGATGGCGTTACTTTGGAAGACTGCGAGTGTGTGAGTAAGCGGCTGGGGGTGCTGCTGGACGTGGAAGACCTCATCCCCGACCGCTATCATCTGGAAGTCTCTTCACCCGGTCTCGATCGCAAGTTGATTCATGCTGAAGATTATCGGCGTTTTCTCGGCCGGCTCGCCAAAATTCGCACCCGCGCGCCCCTTGAAGAAGGGAGATCCTTTCAGGGAAGACTGGTGAAGTTCCAGGAAGGGATCATTACCCTGGCGGTTTCACGGACCCATCACGTCGAGATTCCATTCGATCAAGTAGAAAAAGCCAATCTTGTAGTGGAGTGGTAGGCCCGATTTGTAGCCGTTTGAAATGACGGCATCCTAAAAGGGCGAAGCATAGGTCATTCGATGTGCGCGTATTGGGGCACATCCTCTCAGCAGACCGGCGCCGCTGAAGGCGGGTCGGTAGTTTAGTATGCGAGGTGAACTTGCATGTTGAATCAGCTCTATGAAAGCATCGATCAGCTCGCCAAAGACAAGGGCATTGATCCGAAGATCGTCCTGACTGCGGTCGAAGATGCTCTCCTGGTGGCGGCTCGTAAGTTTTACAAGACGAATGAAGACCTTGTTGCCAAATTCGACGAGGAGACCGGTCGCATTCAGGTCTATGTGGTCAAGAAGGTCCTCGACGAAGTCACAAATCCCCTCAAGGAGATGAGCCTGGCGGAAGCGCGAAAAATCAACCCGGCGGCACAACTCGAGGATGAAATCCGGATCCCGAAATCGATCGAAGTCCTGGGTCGCATTGCCGCTCAGACGGCCAAACAGGTGATCTTTCAGAAGGTTCGCGAGGCGGAGCGAGACAATGTCTTCAGCGAGTACAGCAATCGACTTGGGGAGTTAATGAATTGCACCGTGAAGCGGTTCGAGAACGGTGACATCATCGTGGACTTAGGCAAGACAGAGGGCGTGATCCCGAAACGAGAGCAATCCAAGCTGGAAAAGTTCTCCTTTGGAGAGCGGGTCCGGGCCGTCATTGTCCGTGTGGATAAGAGTTCCAAGCTTCCGCAGGTCGTGCTTTCAAGGGCCGACCCCCAGCTGGTCATCCGCATGTTTGAAATGGAAGTACCCGAAATCTATGACAGCACCGTTGCCGTGAAGGGATGTGTGCGTGAAGCGGGGGAACGCACCAAGATCGCTGTCCTGTCCAAGGATCGGGACGTGGATAGTGTGGGAGCTTGTGTCGGCATGAAGGGCTTGCGGGTGCAGGCGGTGATTCGGGAACTCCGGGGTGAAAAAATCGATATCATTCAATATTCCGACGATATCATCTCCTTTGCAACTCATTCGCTCAGCCCTGCCAAGGTCAGCCGCGTTGCCATCCTGGATCCCGAGGATCGGGAGCTTGAGGTAGTGGTCGAAGACTCGCAGCTGTCGCTGGCGATCGGCAAAAAGGGCCAGAATGTTCGCCTTGCCTCCAAGTTGATCGGCTGGCATATCGATGTGAAGAGCGAAGAAGAGAAACGGCGGGAAGTGGAATCTCAGATGGCGGCCATGGCACATGCTCAAACGTCCATTGCCGAACTGGAGGGGTTAACCCCGAAGCTCGTCGAGAAGCTCCAAGAGGTGGGAATCAAGACGGTGGAAGATTTGGGCAACCAAACTCCTGAACAGTTAATGCAGTTACCGGGCATTGGCGAGAAAATGGTTGAGAAAATTCGCGACGCGGTCGAGAAATTCTATGAGGCCCTGGAGCAGTCGGAGGCAGAAGCCGAGGCGGAAGCCGAGACAGAGGCCCTGAGTGCCGGAACCATCGGATTCGGGGAAGAGGAAGAGGAAGAAAGCGAGGGCCTTGCCGGCGAGTCCGCAGAAGACGAGCCTCCGGAGAGTTCCGCCGGGGAAGAGGCCTCCCTGGAATCTGAATCGGAGGTGACCCCGGATTCCGAGCCTGAGGCTTCGTCAAAAGAGGAAGAGTTGAAAGAGAGCTCAATCGATCCGGCCCCGGTCGGAAGATCGAAAAAAGAGGAGGCCTCTTAATCGAGTTCGGTTGATATGGCCTGCCCTGCCGTGAGATCCACCATCCCGGCAGTGTATCTATAAATTTGTTTCAGGAACAATCGGGAGCGGATTATAATACGTGTCCGTCGATCTCGGAGGAGTTGTTGAATGTCGCAATTTCGAATTTATGACCTGGCGCAGGATCTGGGAATCAAGCGGGCCGCTGAAATTGTAACGCGACTCAATGCGCTGGGTATCAAGGGGAAAACTTCATCGAGTCATCTGGAAAAAGACGAGGTGGAGAAGTTCCTGGACCGCTATTTCAAGTTAAAGCCCGACGCCCGAGAAACGTATTTCGCCAACCGAAAAACACGCGAGGAAAAGGAACAGCAGGAGGAGGAAAAAACCCAGGTCGAAAAGGCGGCGCGCGCGGAAGTTCGAAAGAAGCAGCGCGCTGAAGCGGCGAAATTAAAGAAGGATGAAGAGAAGGTCCACAAAGAGGCCGAGAAGAAGGCCAAGGAAGAGGAAAAAGCCGCCGAAAAGAAGCGCCTTCAGGAGGAAAAAGAAAGAGCCGCCCGAGCCGCAAGAGCGAAAAAGACGAAGAAGGAAGACGCGGTGATGGAACCGCCTCCCCCCACACCCGAGCCCGTGGTGGCGGCGGTCATCGAGGCGGCAGAGAAACTTGCGCCTCCCGCGCCAGCCGTTCCCCCCACGGGGATTCAACCCCCAGGGAAAACGGCTGAACCCCAGCCTGCAGGGATCCCGACTCCCTCCCATCCCCCGGCACCGGTTCAGGCCGCTCCAAGAGTGCAGATCCTGGAGCCTCCTCCAGCCCCAGCTCATCCCGTTTCAATTGCCCCCTCTGCATCAGCTCATACAAGACCGGCACCCGCTACCTCTTTGGCGGAATTGCGTAAGGTGGCAATGGGTAAGCCTGCGAGCGCGACGGCTCCCAAGCACGCCCCTCCGCATCAATCCCGCGACCGCGGCCCTTCTCTACAGGCTCCTCATGCCCGATCGACCGCTCCCTCGAAGGGCTTGGATTTGACGAAGGCACTTCATCCAACCAAGAGACTGGCACCTCAAACGGCGGGGCAGCCGGGCTTGCAAAGGCCGATTTATACGCCCCATCCGAGACCCTCGCCGGCGGGGGGCGTCAGCGCTCCGTCTGCGACTCCGTTGGGTCAGCGCCGTGGACGGCCAGGACTTCCTCCACGAGGGGCGACACGCCGTGACCGCCATGATCCCGCTGAGGAGTTGCTCAGACGCTTACGGCCCCAGCCGAGAAGCATGGAACCGGTGTTACCTCGCGAGTTCCGCACCATAACGATTGCTGAGGGGGTCAACTTAAAAGACTTGAGTGAGAAGCTCGATGTTAAGGGCAAGGATCTGATCAAGAAGCTCCTGGAAAAAGGCGTCTTTGTGACCATCAATCAAACCCTGGATGCCCAACTGGCCGTCGACCTGGCGAAGGAGTTCAACGCCGAAGCGAAAGTCGTTACCTTTGAAGAAGAAGCGCAAATGGATACAGTCGCTACGCCGTCCCCGGAGAACCTGGCTCTACGTCCGCCAGTGGTGACCGTCATGGGGCATGTCGATCACGGCAAGACTTCTCTATTGGATGCCATTCGCAAGACCAGTGTGACCGAAGGGGAAGCCGGGGGCATCACCCAGCATATCGGGGCGTATCAGGTTGAAACCAAGGGACGGAAGATCACATTCCTGGATACGCCGGGCCATGAGGCGTTTACCCTCATGCGCGCGCGGGGAGCGAGCGTTACGGATATTGTGGTCCTGGTCGTCGCCGCCGACGACGGGATCATGCAGCAGACCCGTGAAGCCATTGATCATGCCCGGGCGGCCAAGGTGCCCATCATTGTCGCGATCAATAAAATCGACAAGCCCAATGCGTTGCCGGAACGCGTCAAGAAGCAGTTGACCGAACTGGATTTGATGCCGGAGGAGTGGGGTGGAAAGATCGTCACCGTCGAGGTTTCTGCCAAACAGCATACCAATATTGATTTACTACTCGAGATGATACTTCTTGTGGCCGATCTTGCCGAGCTGAAGGCGGATTCGGAAAATCCCGCCACGGGAACGGTCCTGGAAGCGAAGTTGGACCGCGGGCGAGGTGCTGTGGCTACAGTGCTCGTGCAGAATGGCACGCTCCATGTCAGCGATTCCTTCATCGTGGGTGCGTGGTATGGAAAAGTTCGCGCCATGTTCGATTATAAAGGCCAGTTACTGGTGGAAGCCGGGCCCGCCACGCCGGTGGAGGTGCTGGGTCTAGAAGGCGTTCCCCAGGCGGGAGACAAGTTCCAAGTCCTTGCCGATACCATGAAGGCCAGACAGATTGGGACGTACCGGCAGACCAAGTTGCGTGAAGCCGCCCTGGCCAAGTCTTCGCGCCTGACCTTGGACCAGCTCCATGATCAACTGGCCACCGGCGCGATTAAGGAACTCCCTCTCATTTTGAAGGGAGATGTTCAAGGTTCTGTCGAAGTGGTCACCGACATGGTGCAAAAGCTGTCGAATGACAAAGTGAAGGTGAAGGTGCTGCACAGCGGTGTAGGTGCCATTACGGAAACCGACGTCCTGCTCGCGTCCGCCTCAAACGCCATCATTATCGGCTTCAATGTTCGGCCGGAACGAAAGGCGGTGGATTTGGCGGAACAAGAAAAGGTCGACGTTCGGTTACATACCATTATTTACGAGATCAGCGACGAGATTCGGAAAGCCATGACAGGCCTGCTGGAAGCCAAGTTTCGCGAAGTACATCTCGGGCGGGCGGAGGTTCGCGAGACCTTCCGCATTCCCAAGGTGGGAACGGTGGCTGGATCCTACATCCTGGATGGGAGAATCTCACGCAACAGCGAGGCGCGCCTGCTCCGAGACAATGTCGTGATTTATGAGGGCCACGTGGCGTCGCTCAGGCGGTTCAAAGATGATGTCAGCGAGGTGAAGTTGGGTTTTGAATGCGGCATTACGCTTCAAAACTTCAGCGATATCAAGCAAGGGGATGTGATCGAGGCCTTTGTGAGTGAGCGCGTCGCCGCCGAAGCCGTCTGAATCTGCGGTGTGCATCCGCCGGTCCTTCCGTCTCGTCAGATCCTGTTCAGGGATTAGATCCTTCAGTTCTTAATTCCGCCACAACGCCGGTCAAGACCCGCCGGCCAGCTTGCCCCATGGAAATCGCGCTTCTTACCATCGACGTTCATCTCCCCTATGCCCAATCCTTGAAAGATAAGAGAGAAGTAGTACGCCAGCTCAAGGATCGGCTGAGAGCCAAGTTCAACTGTTCAGTGGCTGAAGTGGATGCCAATGATTTGTGGCAGGTTTCTAAGGTCGCCGTGGTTACCGTGAATTCGGATCACGTCTTTTTGGAGAAGACGATGAGTGCCATTGAACGTGAAGCCGAGCGAACGCTGGCTGGAAATAATTACGAGTTTCACCGTGAATTCCTGTAGGAGGGAGACGGTCTCTGCCCTCATCCATGAGGAATGCCAAAGTAAGCCTGGTGATTTTCGAAAACGGCACTTCTCAAAGGGTTCAGGAAATCCCCCGCTCCCGCCTCGGTACAACACCCGGCGACCCTCTCGATGGGGACAGAGGGTGATCTCCCTGGGAATAAAGACTCCCGACTGCCAAGTATAAGGACGGATATGAAGGCACCCTCGCGACGACCGGAACAGGTTGCTGACCAGGTCAGGATGGCTGTGGGAGAGTTGTTGCTGCGACGGCTCCACGACCCGCGCTTAGGGTTTACGACGGTCACCGCGGTGAAAATGTCCCCCGACCTCCGGTTGGCCCGAATTTATGTGAGTGTTTATGGTGATGCGGAAGCAAGAAAAAAAACACTGCAGGGACTCCACGCGGCTGCAGGCTTTATACGAAGGGAATTGGGACACCAGTTGAAACTCCGGTACACCCCTGAAATCACATTTGAATACGATGAGTCGGTCGAATATGGCGCCCACATCGAGGAAGTCATCCAACAACTTAAGAAATCTTCGGGTACGGGTGGGGAGGGCGACGAGAGTTGAATATTTGATTTGATTTCACTCTGTTTGGATCCAATGACTGAAGCTCCTCTCGAATTCCCTCCGGAAACCAGCACGCCGTGTACCCCGCCTCCCGGGGCAGGCGGCGGCACCGATCCGCAACAGCAATCACATCAAAGATCTTGATCCCGGTCATCGCAAAAAACTCATGGTGGATGGAGTCGTCGTCATTGATAAGATCCGAGGAGTCACTTCGCACGACGTGGTCGCTGCGATGCGCAAGCTTTCGGGCTCTCCTCGAGTGGGACACTTTGGGACGTTGGACCCGATGGCGACGGGTGTTCTACCTGTGGCACTGGGACGGGCCACTCGACTTCAACAGTTCTACATCGGGTCGAGGAAGGTGTATAGCGGAACAGTCCGCTTTGGGTTCTCGACCTCCACCTACGACGCAGAAGGGACACCCACCTCTGAAGTAAAACCTGCCTGCCTCACGACGAGAGATCTTGATCGTGTAAAGGGGCAGTTTCTCGGCCCGATCCAGCAAATTCCACCTGCCTTTTCAGCCAAGAAGGTACAGGGCGTCTCCTCTCACAGGCTGGCAAGAAAAAACCAATCCGTTGAATTGAAACCAATCCAGGTCGAGGTCTACCAGTTTGATTTGGCTTTGATCTCGGAGGAGGAGGCAGAATTTAGAGTGGAGTGTTCAGGAGGCACTTATATTCGCTCTCTGGCCCACGAAATGGGGAAGAGTCTGGGTTGCGGGGCACATCTTAACTCTTTGAGAAGGTTAGCAAGTGGCGAATTCACCCTGAAACAAGCGCTGGAATTCAGTCACCTTCAGAAGGAGAGGGGGGGGACCGTGCCTTCAAGCGAGTGGATTAAACAATTGATTCCCATGGAGAGGCTCCTTCCCTGGATGCCCACCATTTCAATTCAGAAAGAGGACTTGAAACGGGTCAAAAATGGAATGGCATTCCTGGTTGAACGGAAGCAGGACAACGATAAGGATTCTGCCCTCAGTTCGCTCGCGGATCGTCAATGGGTCCGCTTAATGGCGAATGGCGATGAACTCGTCGGAATCGGCCTTGTGGGTCCAAGCGGAACTGGCGATGATTGGTCGGAGGTCAAACCCAAGGTCATACTTTCCACCGCATAAACAATAATGTTCCCGGGATCCTCGGGTCGAACGGTATCCAAAAAAAAGCACTCCATTTAACGGAGTGCTTTTTGAATAACCTGGATGTCGCACGTGCTGGGGATTTACATCTTCCCCGCGGCTTCAATCGATTTCACATGAATGGTGTCGCCATCCAAGGTCCCCGTGACCTTTACCTCGTGACCACCATGGGCTTTTGCTTTATCTGCTGGATCCAGCTTATATACCTTGCTGTCGGCACCATTGACGAACACATAGGAATTACCACCTTTGATGCATTTCTCCACGCAGGTCTCTGCAGCCTTGCTGGCCTTGGCATGCATCGCGCCGCAATGCGAATCGCTGATGGTCCCAGTCCAGCTATCATCGGCGGCATAAAGCATCGAAGCGGTAAGCACAAGGGCAAGAACCAGAAGAACACTACTCAAACGTCGTGTCATAAACACCCCTCCATCGATTTAAAGTTCAGATTGGTTTTGCATTCGATCCCTGTCATGATATCTCCTCTTTACGTTTACGTCAAGATGTAAGCCTGGAGGGTTCTCTCAAACGGATCCCCAGGCCTGCCAGCCAAGCAAGAAGGCGTAACTCCGTTCCTACCCATTTGCCACTTGCTTCCTACGCCAGTACCAGAATGCAGGCAGGCCGAGTGCAATTAAAAAGATTCCCATGAGGGAATCCTTGGCATCTGTGCGGATGGTGTTCGACAACAGAAACAGAGCGACCAGGATGAAGAGAAAGGGAACAACGGGGTAACCCCATGTTTTATAAGGGCGCGGCAAGTCGGGGTACTTCTTGCGAAGAATGAAAACACTGGCTGTCCCTAGCGCGTAAAGAATCCACTCCGCAAAAATGACATAGGTAAGTAGCTGGTCGTAGGTTCCGGTGAGAGTGAGCAGGGATGCCCAAACCGCCTGTACCAGGATAGAAAAAACCGGGGTTCGGTATTTGGGGTGAAGGCGGGCCACGCGGGCGAAGAACAACTTGTCCTCAGCCATTGCAAAGTAAATTCTGGCTCCGGAGAGGATGGAACCATTGATGGCAGCAAAGCACGAAATCAGGACTGCCACGACCACAAAGGTTCCGCCCGCATTTCCCAGGAAGGTGCGCGCGACTTCCGCGGCCACGCGAGGAGAGGCGGCCACGCGGTCAATTGGAAGAATGTAGAAGTACATCAGATTGACCAGCAGATAAAGAAGCATGACTCCGCTGGTCCCATAGATGAGCGCAAGCGGCAGGTTGCGTTGAGGGTTCTTGATTTCTCCAGCCACCATGTTGCCGTTGTTCCAGCCATCGTAGGCCCACAGCGCCTTGACCATGGCGACGCCGAACAGGCTCAGTAGTCCGGTCTGGGCGACGGGCGTCAAATGGGATGAGAGGTTGGAAGCGGAACCATGCCCGATCGTCAATCCCAGAACCACAAGCAACAAAATAATCCCTACCTTGAGAGCGGTGAGAAAGCTCTGAAGCCGCCCTCCCGTCACCACCCCAAAAACATTCACCACAGACAGAAAGCAAATAATCCCGATTGCCACCAACACCTGATGACTCAAGGTGATGGCCGCGGGATGTCCGAAGAAACTGTATTCGTAACGAAAATAGATCTTGTGAAGCGGAACCAAGTCACTGAAATAGAGCGCGAAGCCTGTCGCCAAGGTCGCCAGCGACCCTGTCTTGCCGACCAGAAAGTAGGTCCAGCCGTACAGGAAACCGAACAGGGGGCCGTAGGCCTCGCGTATGTAAACGTACTCGCCTCCTGCCGCCGGGAACGCGGCGCCTAGTTCCGCGTACGTCAAGGCGCCTGCCAACGAAAGGAAGCCGGCAAAAATCCATACGGCAAAGACCAGAAGGGGAGTGCCCATAGCCTGGGCCATGTACGCGGGAACGATGAAGATCCCAGTCCCGATAACCGTGCCCATGATGATCGAGGACGCGTCGACAAGCGTCAGGCCACGAACAAGTTTTTCGGAAGAAGAGGTCATGTGGTCAGCGGGTGACGGTCTTAATCCTTTGAAAAGTTTCAGCCCCGATCCATCGCTCCTTCGCCTGTCCATCAGTGTGAAGAAGTGGGGGCTGCTGGTCCGGGTTTGAGGATCTTGCTGAAAATCATCCCCACGGCGAAGGTGACTGCCGTGCCGATGAGCGTATACCACGGCCATCCGATCTTCAGAATATGCGAAGGCGCAATCTGGAGCCATCCCGTCCCGACCCACTCATTCCAAGCGGGCGCCCATTTGGGAAAAAACTGGATTGCCACCATGGTGATCAGACTGACCGTCATACCAATCATCCCGCCACGCTCGTTGGCTGCGCGAGTCAGTACTCCCATCAGAAAGATTCCCAGGAGCGCTCCATAGGTCACCGAAGCGATCGTCAGTCCGACTTCGAGCACCGATCCCCATTGTCGGGCGAGCACCGCAATGCCGATCAGAATCAATCCCCACCCCACGGTCAGCCAGCGTGAAAGACGGAGATAGTGCAGGTCGGTCGCTTGCGGCCGGAACAAGGGTTTATAAAAATCCATCAGGGTTGTGGAAGCTAAAGAATTAAGAGAGCTCGAAAGATTGGCCATGGCAGCGGCGAGGATGGCGGCCACGATGAGGCCTGAAATTCCGGTGGGAAGCTGCGTAATGACGAAGGTGGGGAAGATGTAGTCGTTGGTCTTAAAGACCAGGGTTGTTGGAAACTTCTGATAGAAGACCCACAGCATTACTCCGATGAAGAGGAAAAGCGAGAACTGGAAGAGCACCACAAATCCACTGGTGATGAGCGCCTTCTTGCTGTCGTGTTCGTTACGCGCGGTCAGCAGCCGCTGCACGATCAACTGGTCGGTTCCGTGACTCGCCATAGTGAGAAAAGTCCCGCCGAAGATCCCCGCCCAAAACGTGTAGGTCCGGGTCAACGAGAAAGTGAAGTCCAGGAAAGAGAGCTTCGGGCCGGCCATTGAGACAATATCGGATAACCCTCCGGGAATGCGATGCCAGATCATTCCAAAGGCGATCAGCGTTCCGCCAATGTAGATGCAAAGCTGAATGACATCGGTCCAAATGACTGCGGTCATGCCGCCTTCAAAGGTGTAGAAAAGGGTCAGGAGCGTAATGATGATGATCGACCAGACATCTCCGTGCTTCAGCCCGAGGCGACCGAAGAGGGAAGTCAGCGCAATATTAACCACAATGGATATGGCAAAGACGCGGACGCCTTCGGCCAACCCGCGCATGATCAAAAAAATGGAAGCAGTGTAGTTTTTGATCCGCTCCCCGAAACGGCGGCGCATCAGTTCATAGGCGGTGTAAAGTTCACCCTTGTAATAATGCGGGATAAACAGGAACGAAATGATGAAGCGCCCGATCACATAACCAAACACGAGCTGAATGAATGCGAGATTCCCGCCGTAAGCGATCCCCGGGGTACTGATCACGGTCAAGGTGGAGGTTTCGGTGGCGACGATGGAAAGACAAATGGCCCACCAGGGGACCGTCTTGCCCCCGAGAAAGTAGTCCTTGATGGATTTTTGTCTTTTCCGGAAGCGGGCGCCAAAAAGGGTAATACCGACGAGATAAATGATGATGATGAAAAAATCGAGCGGCCTGAGCCCCAAACGAAGAACTCCTTGGAATGAAGTTACAGGTGAGCGGCAATGAGTTGGTGTCCGCGCTCTCAAATCCCGCAAAATTGCGGTGAGTCTAAGCTGATTGTATAGGTGAGTCAAGGATTTTGGGCCTCGTAAGTGGGGTCGAGTGTCAGGGGGATCCGATCGTCGGGATTCGGAATCATTCGATATTTCCAAGACTCAAATCCCTCCACCGGCAGGTGGGGGACAGTTCGGAGTCAACCTGCCGACCGGCAAGGCTCACCCGCAAAATCCCACCAGCGGAAGCTGGTGGATGGTTCAAACCCAACCTAGCCATTAGCAAAGTTCAATATCAAAATAGGGGTAGGAAGAGCCGATTGGCTTCGGCCCCTCCCCCCTCCGAACCGGACAGGCGGGTCTCCCGCATCCGGCTCTCCAGTTGGTGGGTCACCCGCCACGGCGGGATTGACAGAGACAGACATGGGCGGTAACCAGT
>JBGQBO010000021.1:0-92337 GCA_041494885.1 Terriglobia bacterium | reverse complement strand
GGCCGACGTCAAGCAACCACGACTGAACGACGACGTCCGGATTGCTTATCAGTTCCAAATCTGTGCCAACAAGGGGAAACACGTAAAACACGGAACGCGGAAAGCGACGCGCGACGCCCTGAAGTTGCAGGAGTTGCAGATGTGGCAAATGGAACCGTCGTGCGCCGGAAGCCATGATCCAAGATGAGGCCTTGAACTGAAAGATGACCAAACGTCCCCCAATTGCGGTACAAGCGTCGAAGCCAAGGCGAGCCTCTTCCCTTTGGGTCAAGCCGAACCAGATCAAGGGGGCACCGAACTTCCAAGGCAGCTGGGAACAGAAGTTAAGTTCAAGGGTTTTCTCGCTGAGACGCATGTTGCCTCCGGTCGCCTATCGTCCGGCGCGTCACCCGCCCGGCGCGTCTTTGCTCTTCGCGCCGGCCGCGTGCAAGCGCGGGTTAGAAGACGTGCTTCCTTAGCCCCAGACCTTTGCATGCGCTTTGATGACCCAACTGCCTTTTTGCTTCTCGAGGTACAAGGACTGGCCGATGGACTTCGATCGGTCCGTCCAGTTCATGGTACCAAGATAGATCAGGGCCTTTGCTCGTGGAGCGTCGAAGCCGACCCGTGAGAAGTAAGCGGCGAATGTCGGGTTTCCGCTGGTTTTGAAGTCCGCTGCGGCACCGGGTGCCCAGAGAACCTGCTTGACGCGCACCGGCAGAGGCCGCGACAACACGACAGAGTGTTGACTCTTTCTCAGCAGGTCCGCCACCAATTCGGCGGACACTTCCGGTATTCCTTGGCGCACGGCGCCCCGCCGCTCTTCCGCAGTTTCTGTGGACACTCGCATCCCGCTACATCCGCCGACGTCGACGCCAATGTTCGCGGATGGGTTGCATTCGAAGGTCGCGGTACGTGCGCCAACCATGACCCAGCCGGGAGCGGCATGCGCATACGCGGCCTCTAAGACTGACGCCATCACTGCAATCTCGTCGGCGTCGGGTACGTCCTGCGAGGGCGGGGGTACCTGAGCGTCCGCGCGCAACGGCCCCATCGACACGAGCAACGTGATGCGCAGCAGAATGGGAAGAAGTTTACAGTATCGCATCTTGTAGAAGCCTTCTAACGTATACAGTTTTATCCACTATGCCGGCGTCGCGGATGAAGACTGGAATAAAATGGTGGGGGCATGGTGGATAAAACCAGGTTGAACTGAACCGCAGCGTACGGGGTGAAAGTTAACGCGTTCTATAGGGATTGTAAAGGGGATCGCGGATGGCCGGAGAGGGTCGACGCCAGGAAACGGAAGGTCTCGGGAGGATGGTGGGGAGCGGCTGCAGACTTGTCAGCCCCTGTTGATGACCCGTCCAAAACTGGTCATCGATGCTGGGCATCGCCAAAAATCGCTCCCCTGAGGGCAGTTTGAGAGCCGCGAACAACGCTTGGGGGATGAAAAGGATGAGTGGTGAGCCCAAGGGGACGATTTCCAAACTTTTCTCTCCGATTTCGTGGCAAGCTTGCCTCAGATTGATTTCCTTGCTGGATTGAGCCTGTAGCATGATCGGGAGCCCCGAGGGGATTTGTCCGGTTATCCGACCAATCGGGAGTTAGCCTGCCGGGGCCGATTACTGGTGGGAAGGCGATTTATCGACACCTATCCGGACGGGACATCTCGGTCAATCCGCCGAACGTAGCTTACGATTACGCGACTTTACGGCCGAATGAATGCGTGTCGTGGTTCGGTGCAGAATTCCAATTGCTCTGCAAAGGGCCGTATTCGAGAGGCACCCTGAAGCTTAAGACCGGTCCTACTGGATCACACGGTCTGCTTTCCGGAGCACCTCGGGGGGGATGGTGAGACCGATCTCCTGGGCGGTTTTCAGGTTCACAATCAGCTTGTAGCGTGCAAGCGTTTCTACGGGTAAATCGCCTGCTTTGGTCCCTTTCAGGACTTTGTCCACATAGACCGCCATGCGCCTGATTCCATCACTAAAGCTTGTTCCGTAAGCGAGGAGTTGCCCCATATCAGGCCGACTCGGCGAAGCCAGAGATGGGATGCGATTGCCGGCTGCGCGCTGGGCGATTTCCTTAAGGTAGGCGCCCGTGACTGGCACTTCCAGCACCAGTAAGGCCTCCGCATGCTCTTTCCGCATGGCGGCGAATGCACCGTCGAGGTCGGGATTGGGCGCTGTCAGCAGGAACCGCAGGGTCTCGAGACCCATGGCGCGCGCCTGCTCGTCGCATGCATGCATCGGGGCATCGGAGACGCCGGCATCGCCCAAGAGAGCCACGCGTTTAAGTCCGGGAACCACCTGCCGGAGGAGTTCGAGCTGCTTCCGTGGTTGTTGCGAATCGAAGGTAGTTATACCGGTGATGTTCCCGCCCGGCCGCTCCGCGTTCGTAACCAGATCGTCCTTCACGGGATCGACCACGACCGCAAAGACAATGGGGATGTCCGGGGCTGCTTTCCGGGCGGCCCGCACGGAAACCGCGCCCTGCACGGCGAGGACGTCCACCTTCTCCCGCACCAGATCGGCAACGAGCCCGGGAAACTGTTCGTACTGACCTTTTGCAAATCGGGGCACGATAACGACGTTTTTGCCTTCGACGTAGCCGAGATCCGCGAGCCCCTGCCGGAAGGCTTCGAACAAGGGAGACATGGGATCTGCAGGCGACAGGAGGCCAACTCGCGGGATTTTGGCTGGCTGCTGTGCGTCCGAAGGAGAGAGTAAGAAGCCAAGAGCCAGCACGAAGGTAAACACTCGGGTAAACATTTGACCCTCCTCTGCAAAAGACGAGCGAAGCCTGGGGCCGTATGAGACAGCAAGCGATGGGCGAAGGCTACGCTTGAACGTGCCCTATCGTCAACGAAAGAATTGAGCCTGAATTTCCGATTTGGGCCTCTTTGTCGCGCATCGTACGCTTCCACTGCCCTCGACACAACAAGTCTCCTCATGACGGGGCCGGACCAAGCTAAGTTGTTTAACGAGGGGGGATAATTTCAAAAAGAGGGTGTTTTTAAGGCTTAAACGGCCCTTTTCGCCCTCAAAATTAGCCCCCTAAGCCGCTTCCTTCCCCCGCGACTGGCAACCCAGGCGGACATCACGTCCCTCCCTCTGGCTCTCGGGCCAGCTGCTTCTGGACGACTTCGACATGAGCGGTGCTGCCCGAAGACATTCGACAATTGATGACACACCGCAGGGGCGCGGAGGACGCAGCCTCTCGGACAGTCCCGAGCAAATCCGGGGACCTCACCCTTGCCATTCCGCGCCATTCCACCGGAGCCCAGCCATCCTGACGCTCGCGAGGTCATTACGCTTGACGTAACGCGTAATTCACGCTAGGATGATTAATGATCGTCAGCTATAGGGACAAGCGCACCCGAGACTTCGCCGCCGGGAAACGGGTCAAGGCATTTTCCGGGATGGAACGCCCCGCACGCCTGAAGCTTGACCGTCTGGAGTCGGCCGTGGATTTGAAAGATCTTGCCGCCCTGCCCGGCAACCGTTTTGAAGCGCTCGTTGGCGACCGCAAAGGTCAGCACAGCATCCGCGTCAATGATCAATGGCGGATCTGCTTCGAGTGGTCGGACCGGTCGGCGGGGCCTGTGAATGTAGAGATTGTCGATTATCACTAGGAGAGAAGAAACATCATGGCACTGACCGCAATCCACCCAGGCGAGCACTTGGCCGAAGAACTAAAGGAACTCGGCATGAGCGCCGCCGAACTGGCACGCCAACTCGACGTGCCCACTAACCGCATCACCGGCATTCTGAACGGACAGCGTGCCATCACGAGCGACACCGCCTTGCGCCTGGCCCATTTCTTCGGCACGAGCGCGGAGTTCTGGCTGAACCTGCAAAGCCTCTACGAACTGCGTCTCGCCCAGAAGAAGGCAGGGAAATCCATCAGGCATCTCCCCACCCTCAAACGCCCCTCGCCGGTTCACGCGTAAGGATGCCGGGTCGGGCACTGAGATTAGACATTTGTTTGATCCACAGATTTCGCGGATGACGCAGATCGATTCGAGAAGAAAAGCGAATATTCACCGCTAAGGCGCAGAGGGCGTTCGGTTAATATGTATTTGATATCATATGGATAAACAAGGATCCCGGGTCAGGCACTGACATTAGACATTTGTTTGATCCGCAGATTTCGCGGATGGCACAGATGGATTCGAGAAATGGCGAGGGGGAACATAGTGGTGCGCCCGAGGTGATTCGAACACCTGGCCTTCTGATTTCCGCCGCCAGCGGACTCTATCCAGCTGAGCGTGAGACGACTTCAACCAAAACTAATAATCTCTTAAGCTCCTCACGGCCTTTTCCGGTTTTTAGATAGCGCTCCCGACGCATCGCCTCCGAACGCGTCGCAAAATGCTCTTGGTGGACGAGCTCCCACGGGCCCTCATGCTTGGTTGACTTTGTGATTCCGTGGTTGTGCTGCTCGATCCGGTGCGACAAATCCGATGTGTACCCAGTATAAAATCGTCCGGTCATCACGCTTCGAAGGACATAAACGCTGAACATAAGTGAGTCCTGTGTCGGGGGAGGAGGATTGCCGGGCCTTCTGAACTTCTACGGCAGCGGACTATTTCTATTCCAGGGGGAACATCGTGGTGCGCCCGAGGTGATTCGAACACCTGGCCTTCTGATTCGTAGTCAGACGCTCTATCCAGCTGAGCTACGGGCGCACAGGGAAACACAACAGCTAGAGCGGCTTAGCAAATTAGCACAATTCATTCAATTTTTGAAGGGATTCGAATGCTTGGCCTTCTGATTTCCGCCGGCGGCGGACTCTATCCAGCTGAGCTACGGGCGCACAAGGAGCGAGTCAATACCACAAAAGCGACCTACGAAATTAGCATAGTTTGTTGAATTTTTGAAGTGCTTCTCCGCATCAAATCGATTAAAGTACTTAGCGATCCGCAGATTTCACAGATTGGCGCAGATTCTCCAGTACAATTCTCAAAGACTCTCTTTCCAAAATAGGGGGATATTCATGCGATTCGATCAAAGATTGCCCGGCACGAAGCGAATGCTCTTTTGGGGGTCGTGTATCCTTCTGGTTTTCTTTATGTCCTCCTGTTCGAAAAAGGAGCCCAAGACGGAAACGAAGGCCACCGTCACGGCGCCGACCTCGGATCAGATGATGGCGAAAGCCTCGCGCCGGGAGGAGAACGGATGGATCTATGTCCACCTGGAAGGCGCTCCCGATGTGGTGGGATACCAGCATGGCTATCTATTGGCCAATGAGATCCTGGATTTGCGCGGGGCGCTCTCGATGGTCCTGGAGCATGACACCAAAAAGAATTGGGACTGGTATCGGACCGAATCGCTCAAGCTGTTCTGGTCGAAAACCCCTGAAGAATATCAGAAGGAGATCGATGGCATCGTCAAGGGCGCCAACGCGAAACTGGGCGCCAATAAGATCGATCGCGGGGACGTTGTGGCGATGAATGCGATGGAGGAAATGGCGTTTTATTATGTGCCGTGGCTCAACTCAAAAACTAATCCCAAAGCCGCCAAAAATAAAGCGCCCGGCAACTGCAGCGCCTTCGTGGCCACCGGTTCCTGGACCAAGGACGGCAAGATCGTGATGTCCCATAACAATTGGACCAGCTACGTCACGGGGGAGCGGTGGAACGTGATCATGGACCTGGTCCCCGAGAAAGGACATCGCGTTCTGATGGATGCGATGCCCGGATTCATCCACAGCGGCGATGATTTCAATGTGAACGATGCCGGTATCATGGTGACGGAAACCACCATTACCCAGTTTGAAGGATTTGATCCCAACGGCATCGCGGAATTTGTTCGGGCGCGCAAGGCCATTCAGTATGCCGGGTCGATTGATGACTGGGTCGCCACGATGCGCGAGGGCAATAACGGCGGCTATGCCAATGATTGGCTGATCGGCGATAACAAGACCGGCGAAATCGCCCGGCTCGAACTGGGCCTCAAGAACACGCCCCTGGAACGCACGAAGGACGGGTATTTTGTCGGCTCGAACTTTCCTGTCGATCCCAAGGTGATCAAAGAGGAGACGACGTTTGATACCAAGGCAAAGAACACTTCACCCAACGCGCGGCGTGTCTGTTGGGAATCGTTGATGAAACAGTACAAGGGAAAAATAGACGTCGAATCCGCCAAGAAATTTGAGGCCAACCACCTCGACACCTTTCGAAACAAAGAAGAAGCGGATGCCAACACGCTATGCGGCCACGTCGACCGGGATGCGCGGGGAACTCCGGAGTGGGAGTGGGGCAAGTTCTATCCCGGAGGGACGGTGCAGTCGAAGGCCATCGATGGAACCCTGGCGGGCCAGATGAAATTCTGGGCGGCCATGGGCCATCCCTGCGGCCAGACCTTTGTCGCCAGGGATTTCCTCAAGGCGCATCCGGAATACCAGTGGCAGGAAAAGTACCTGCGCGATATGCCCGGCCAGCCGTGGACGCTGTTTGGGAAGAGGGAGTAGGTGTCAGGTGTCAGGTGTGAGAGAGGTGTCAGGTGCCAGGTGTCGGGTGCCAGGGAAATGAAGTCAGAGGTCGGAAGTCAGAAGTCAGACATGCGATGACGACGGCTCTCTCCATTTTCTTCCTCTTGTCAAATCTTAAACTAAAGCTCTGCTGAGTGCCTCTTGAGTTCCTACCTCTTTTAATTCTTCCTCCCCTGACACCCGACGCCTGGCACCTGACACCTCTTCGTATTTGACACCTCTCCCAACACTCGACTATGATTCCTCCCTCTCCCGGTGGGGCCGTTAGCTCAGGAGGTAGAGCATCTGCCTTTTAAGCAGAGGGTCGCTGGTTCGAGTCCAGCACGGCTCACCAAATCCCGCTTACTACCTTCCTCATTCCCGGGTGCGAGAGGATACACGCGGGAAAATCCAAAAACCAAAATCCAAATTCCAAATAAAATCCAAATCCCAGAATCCAAGGAACGCAGAGATCCTTTGCGGTGGATCAAGGCAGGATAGAATCTGCTGTTCAATCCGCCCTGCAAACTATCTCTCAAAGATGAAACTCAGCAGTCCTGGAAGCAACTACGTTATTGGATATTGGAATTTGGGTTTTATTTGAATTTTGGAATTTGGAAATTGGAATTTGAATTAATTTGTGCGGTCCCAAAAAGAAAGAAAGGCGCATCCCTCCCAAGGATGCACCTTTCTTCTTTATTGCCCTGGCTTATTCTCACCCATTCCTGTGCCGGGACTGTTCCACTTGAAGCTTATTGGTCACACTAAAGACCCCCGGGACTTCGTTGGCCCGTATATAGGCCATCTGACTATCCGTCCCGTTTGCAACGACCCCCTTCAGGGTGACGTGACCGTTTCTCACTATGATATGGATCGGCGGCACGGAGCCCTCCGAGTACCGGAACAAGGGCGAGTTGAAATTGAAGATGGAGCGGTACACGCTCAGACGAATCCGGTCGTCGTTGGGAGAGAGCGGTAACACTTCAATCTGATTGTCGACGCGCGTGATCCCTTCGATGCGCTTCATGCTGGATGCCGCATCCGATTTCGTTACGGGCTTCACGACTTGACCCCGAAGCGTCACTTCACCGTTTGCACTGACCTCGCCCTCCAGCCAGTCAAACACGTTGTACCAGGGAAGCATCGCCAGCTTATGGCGCACCTGTTCCGCCAACACGCTCTGCGAATGCGCGTCCCGGTCGTGAGAATAGATCCCGCGATGGACCTGGACACTATCGTTTGAAACCGTCTCCGCATGGATCGGAATGGCGAGGACGCACAACGAAAGCCCAAGTGCGAATGTCCCGATCGCAATATTGATGAATCTCAAAAAATTTTTCTTCATAGTCGTCTCCTCTAATTACTCACACTAGTGAGAAGCGGTGAGGGTGGCCGATGGTTGTATGGCTATTTCCAGATATCTCAATTATCAGGAGCCGTGATTGATAATTTATTCTAAATCCTAGAATTCAAGTGGGAGCAGGTCGTTGTGTTCTTAGAAGACCCCTTCTTTCACCTGAAGGAGGCTCTCGCTAATTTAGAGAATCCGGGGTGGAGGAGAGCACGGGTCCGATTTTTCATACAACTCATCGCGTGCCGTTGTCATCCCTTTATCAGGCAGCGAAGGGTGAGGGGGCGGGACAGAGGGCCTCCGGCGCTGCGGGAGGTAGGTATGATGATCAGATCAAAAGTTGCAAGCATTGCCTTGGGTGCGGTGCTCTTGCTTGGCGGAACGGGAATCGCCGAGGCGGGACAGTGGAGTTACAATAAATGCCACTCCAAAATACAAAAAGAGCAGCGTGACCTTGATCGAGCCGTGCGTCGTTTTGGACCCTGGAGCCGGCAGGCAAATCAAGAGCGCTTTGAGCTCAATCAGATCCTGAACCGCTGCGGCAACGATCGCGACAATAGGTATTACAACCACTATCGCGACCGGGACCGGGATGACTGGTGGCGTCATTAGGCGGTGAGACTTCCGAAGTGGGAGGCACTCCGGAGGCCCGGAGGGCAAAGAAGACTGTAGCCCCGCCTGAGCCCTTTCCCGCGTCCAACGCGGGAGGGCGAGGGCGGGGTACCGGTCCCCCCCCTAAACAACCAAGCCCCGCTTGCAGGGTGAAAGAAAGATTCACGGTCCGAAAAACAATTCCAAACACATCTCATTTCTCTACCACTTTTTCACTTGGCGCGACGGGAGTCTCGAGCGTGGGCCCATCACATCTATACTCGCACACTTGATTTTCAGTCCTCGGTACCTCTTTCTTCTTATTGATGTAAAACGGAAGAACTGAACGGCTGTCGGGCATAAAGCGGATTCCCTAATTAGTTCTTTCCAGGGAGAAATCCTTTCGCCCCGCAAGCGGGGCTCTGATTTTTTTTCTCCGCCCAACCCCACCCTCGCTCCGCAAAGAGCGCGGAGCATCAGGTGGGGCTACAATCTGACAGCCCTCCGGGCTTGCATATCTCCCAAATGCGGGCGCAACTCCATTTGGATCGCGGGCAAGCGGAAGCAAATCCTCACGGCGAAAAGAACCTGCCCGGCGAAGGCAGCCACAGTTCCGGTCCGAGGGCCGGCGCTGATACTTGGCCCCGCGCTCCTCACGGCTCGATTTGTTCGGCTCTTGCCGCCAACAAATTGTCGAGACTCCTGTTTCCTTCCCATTTGTCGCGGACTTTCTCCAGGAATCCCCCAGCTCATCTGCCCCTTGCATGGTTCCGTGTTGAAGCATAGAATGACACGTCAATCTCTGGCATGTACTCCTTCAAACGAATGGGTTGATTCACCCTTCCCATGGCTCTTGCTACAGGAACACAACTCGGGCTGTATAAGATATTGGGACCGCTCGGCGCCGGCGGCATGGGAGAAGTGTACCAGGCACAAGACACCAAACTGGGGCGTGAGGTGGCCATCAAGGTGTTGCCGGAGACCTTCGCCGGAGATCCGGATCGATTGTCACGGTTTGAACGGGAAGCCCGGGTCCTGGCTTCGCTCAATCATCCTAATATCGCGGCCATTTACGATCTCGAGGACATTGAGAACATCCGGTTCCTGGTTCTGGAGTTTGTCCCCGGCGAGACGCTCTCACAGAAGATTTCTGGTGGTGCCATACCCCATCGGGAGGCATTACGGCTTAGCCGGCAAATCGCCAAAGCCCTGGAGGCCGCTCACAGCCGGGGGATCATCCATCGTGACCTGAAGCCATTGAACATCATGGTCACGCCGGAGGACAAGATCAAAGTCCTGGATTTCGGGCTCGCTAAAGGATCTTCGGCCACGGTCGTTTCCTCTGATTCCTCCCAATCCCCCACCATGGGCATCGAAGGGACAACTCCGGGCACCATCCTCGGTACTGCGACTTACATGAGCCCGGAGCAGGCGCGCGGCAAACCGGTCGACAAGCGCAGCGATATCTGGGCGTTCGGATGCATCCTTTTTGAAATGTTATCAGGACAAAAACCCTTCGACGGGGAAACCCTGTCCGACAAAATAGTGGCTATTCTCGCGCGTGAACCCGATTGGGAAAGCATTCCAAAGGACGTTCCCGAAAAGGTCAAAGAGCTGCTTCGACGCTGCCTGGAAAAGGATGTCGATCGCCGACTTCGCGATATGGGCGAGGCGAAGGCGATCATCGAGGAGGTGTTGGGAGACACCCAGCGTGTTACCCCCGAGCCCGCGTCCTTCATGCGTTTTGGAAAAAAAGCTCTTTTTGGGGTGGCCGCGCTCGTGCTATTGCTGGCGATCGCCACCGCGTGGGTGGCCCTGGGAACCCGGTCCAACCTTCGCCCGATGATTCCGGAAAAGAAGTTTCTTGTCGTTCTGCCCTTTAAGGATTTGAGCGGCCAGCCTTCAGGCCAATTAATGGGTGACGGCATGGTTGAAACTCTCAGCGCTCGCCTGGCCCAGGTGCCGGACATCCAGGTCGTGGTGCCGTCGGCCGCCGTCTCGACCTCCGACAAGGAGACCGATCCTTTTCGGGTGGCGGAGAAACTCGGAGCCAATCTTCTCCTCCAAGGATCGTTGCAGCGAAGCGGAGATCGCCTCCGAATCACTTTCTCGGTCTGGAACACCCGGCTCCGAACAGAAATCGCGGGCGACACCGTGGATGGTTCCACCTCGGATCTTTTCAGCATGCAAGACCGGTTGGCAGAGAATCTGATCAGCTCCCTTCAAATGAAACGCGAGCCGCAACGCCCGCGACAGCCCGGAGGACTCGACACTGCAGACGAGCAGGAGCAATACCTCAAAGCCATGGGAATGCTCGAGCGCTATGACAAGGAAGCCTCGGTGGATGACGCCTTAGCTTTGCTTCGAGGCCTGGTCAAAGAAAAACCAAATGTGGCCCTGGTTCAAGCAGCGATGGGCCGCGCCTGTCTGCTCAAGTTCAACCTGACGCGCGACAAGAAATGGATCGACGGCGCTGCCAGTGCCTGTGATCACGCTCAGCAAGTGAATCCGAACTCACCCGAGGTGGATGTCACGGTGGGTGAACTGCGCACGGCGTCCGGCCAGACCAATGAAGCCATCTCCGCCTTCCGTCAGGCCCTCGCCGCCCAGCCCAATAACTTCGAGGCCTGGCTCGGCCTGGCTTCTGCCTATGAAGCAGCCGGCAACCGGAGGGAAGCGGAAGCCACCTACCGGCGCGCCATGGAGCTTCAGCCGTCCTACTGGGCGGGATACAGCAAATTGGGGGGCTTCTATTACCGGCATGGCGATTATGCGCAGGCCGCGGAAATGTTCCATCGAGTGACGGAGCTTTCTCCCGATAACGCGCGCGCCTTCAGTAATCTTGGAGGCGTTTATCAATTGATGGGAGACTTTGGTAAGGCCCTCGCGGCTTACCGACAGTCCCTGGCCCTCTTGCCAACCTCCCCGGCCTATTCGAATATCGGCACCCTGGAATTTTTCAGCGGACATCCCAAAGAGGCCGCTGACGCGTATGAAGCCGCTTTGAAGTTGACTCCGGATGATTACGAAATTTGGGCGAACCTGGGCGATGCTTACCGCTGGGCACCGGGACTTCAATCCAAGGCCTTCACCGCTTACGATAAAGCCATTTCTTTATGTCAAGGCGAACTCCGGTTGAACCCCAAGGCCGGCCCGGTCCACTCTGTTCTTGGACTTAGCCTGGCCAAGACGGGGAAAGTGAGTGAAGCCGAAGCACAGGTCCAGAAGGCGCTTGCCATTGACCCGCATAACCCTGAGTTTCTTTTTAACGCGGCCGTGGTGGCCAACCTCGCTCACAAACAAAAGGAAGCTCTGGCTTGGATCTTGCTTGCTTCAAAAAACGGCTTCCCCAAGACGTTCATCGCCCGCGAAGCGGAATTCGAAAATCTGCGCAACGACCCAGCCTTCAAAGAAGCCGTACAAGAATAGAGTCTAATTCCATCATTTGAAAAAGGAGTGATTAATGAAAAACTGCAAAATGAAGTCAGGACTGTCCACACTGTTTTTTCTCGGCATGTTCGCGCTTGTGATAGGGCTCATGATCAGGACCACTGAGGCCCAGGTTGCTTGCCGCGAAACAGGAAACCACCTCATCAAGGTCGGAAAGGCCCAGAGCTCCGATCAACTCGTCGATTGTGAATCGGCCGCCCTTTCCATGGGAAGTAAACACACCCTGACGTGGCAGGCTTCCGGGAAGGACACCCTCTCCATCGAGTTTGCGGCCGAAGGAAATCCTTTCTTGAATTTCGCTTGCAAGAACCAAAAGAAATGTAGCTCCGGCACCATTGACCCAAATGCACGGCTTGGCGTAACGTACAAGTACACGGTGACGCTGAATTCAGGTGGAAACGTTTACACTGAAGATCCCGGAGTCATTATCCAGCCGTAGTCTTGGAGCAAGAGAGAAGGGACGCCTCATTCCATGTAATATCGAATTTCTATCGGTCAGTTACTCAAGGGCTATCCAACAGCGGAATGTGAAGCTATTCAACCTGCGATTGCCGGGGAGACCAGGAAGACGCAGGAACGTGCCGTTATCGTGAGTGCAGCCTGGGAGTCTTGAGCGCGCAGGCCCACAGCACCCTGATTCATCGGGATGCTGTTAAGAAGTTGCCGAAGGTCGGGCGCACGAAAGCGCCCAGGGGGCAGTTAATCGCATTTGCAGCAAAACCTGAAGGAGGAAGTCCATGATCCCCAATCATTGGAAGATGACCCTTGTGTTGCTCTTGCTTGCAGCTCTTGTAGCTCCGGCGGTCTTTCGGGCACAATCGGGCCCGAAAGCTTGTTCCCTGTTGACTGCCTCCGAAGTCGAGGGAGTGATGGGGGCGAAAGTAACTAGCTCCAGCGAGGGCGACATCCCATACACGAAGGGCCCGAATAGTGATCATGATGGAACACTGATGACATGCAATTGGAAGATGGGCACCCGCTCGGTTTCGCTGGTGTATTCAACCGGACAGGTGACGGCAGAGGGAAAGAGACAAGGCGAAAACAAGACCAAGGCTTCCGTGGAAGTCTTGATGAAGGAGGGCTATAAAGTCGACAAGAAAGACTTCGGGAGCATGAAGTGCTCCACCATGGTGGCCCCTACCCAACAGGCCATGAAGCTGTTTTCCACGACATGCGGTACAGAGAAGGGGCGCATGTGGGTAACCGTCTCGGCCTCCGCCTCCGGCCAGAGCGATCTTGTTCCCATGGAAAAAATCAAAACCCTCGCAGAGAACGCGGCCTCGCGGCTGCCATAAGGCGCAATCGGAGGTTCCATAGAAACAAGACCGGGTCAGAGGTCAACGAAGAAACCTGGATGGACTCTGACCCGTGTGGAGCGACTTCCCCCCCCTGGCATGGGATCAATCGGTTTTTCTATTTCTTTCCCAGCGAAAACATCCCTCCATTATCTCCAAAGAGCGTGAGGGTGGTGTCGGAAGTGGTGCCGCTTGTATTCAATAGGATGAACTGCGTCCTGTAATCTCCCCCATCGACGATTTGAGGAAAGACGACAGGAGTCGGCGCGGGCCGGTTAAAATCGGCCACCGGGAATGTGGTGATCAGGAAATCGCCGCGGGCATTCTTCAGGGACCGCAAGGTCAAAGCCACGAACGGAGACGGGGCTGAGATATCGAGGACTCCCGTGAACCCATCCGGCAGCGATTGAATAAACTCATTGGCAAAACTGGCGCCATGCCCATTGCCACTCAGATCGAGAAATCCACTCCCCGCGTGCGTCACGCCATCGCTTTGGAAGGCACTCAAGGTCAAGTGCAGTGGACGTCCATCGGGGGCCGCAATCGCTATCCCCGTATTATGCCCACCGGACAGATCGACATAGACTCGCGCATGGGTGGTGGGGGTCGTGGAGGGAATCCCGGATTCTGTCACCCGCATTCCATCCGCTGTATAACTGAACACCCCGGCGCCCACCGGAGCTGGCGATCCCGCATCGGGGGTGACCTGAACAGAACCCGTCTTAACCTCTTTCGGCGCGCCATCGGTTTGCACGCTGTAGAAGCCTGCGGGCGGAATGTTGTAGTGAAACTCGGACGCCGCCCCGCTTGAATCGCCCTCCCGATGCACGGCGAGCGGCGCTCCACTGTTATCGAGTATCCGGATGGTCCCGGTTTCGAGCACGCTTGAGCTATTCAGCAGGATAAGGGAGGTCTGATACCCGCCCCCATCCGCCATCTGTGGGAAGTAAAGCGGACCGATCCCAGCAGCCCTCTGAAGATCCGCCAGCGGAGTGGTCGTCAACAAGGTGTCTCCCCGCTGATTCTCAACCAGGCGCAAAGCCACGATGGACAAAGGCTGATCGCTCGTGATCTCGAGGGATCCGAGACCCGTTGAACCGGCGAAGTTGGAAGGCAGGACAAAACCAGGCGCCATCTGGTGGAGCTCGTCGATGAATTTCGCCACGTGCGCATTAGGGGCCAGCGTGCCCTGACCCAGGGCCAGATTGTTGCCCGCGGAATCGCGCAGGCGAAAAGTAATGGTCGCCGTGCCGTCTCCCTGGTTCACCATTGCAAATCCTGTGTTGATGTTGATCGTCCCCGAATTCTCATGATCGGATTTCCCTGCAACATTGCTGCGGGACTCAATGAAAATGCGGGCCCCGGTTGTGGGCGGAGAGGCCGGCACGCCCGCCTCGCTGACCACGATGCCGTTCTTGCTCAAGCTGAACACGGCGGTCCCATACAGCATCCCCCCTGAGTTCGATTCAACGGTCGCATAGCCCGCCTGAACGGAGCCTCCGTTTCCAGCAGTCGAAGAAGGTTTGACGCTTCCATCCAACAGAAGGAGGCGAGTGCTCGAACCGAGCGGTTTGGTGACAAAGGCCACATCGTTTCCGTAATCGGGTCCCGCACTGTTGGTTGCAACCATCCGGTAATGATAGGAGGTGTTCGGTGAAAGAGCCGCCAGGGCTGCGGTCAAGGCGACATTTGATGTCCCGCTGCCCGCCGACTGCGATGGCGTTGTGTTTCCATACCCCGTAGTGGTTCCCCACTGAAAGAAAGCCGTGGCAATCACCCCGTTGGGATTGACCGTCCCGTTGAGGACCGCCCCGCCCGAGGTGACGCCTGAGGCCGGAATACTGGTTACTCTTGGAGTCGAGATAATCCCGGCGGTCATAAACACCATATCGTTACCATTGAATGTTCCCGCGCTGTTGTTCGCGACGGCCCGGTAGTGGTACGTCGTGTTGGCTGCCAACCCGGTCATACTGGCGGCAATGGGGACATTGCCGCTTCCACTTCCGGCTGATTGATTCGGAGTTACATTCCCATATGCGGCCGTCGTGCCCCATTGAAAGCGGACGGAAGTCGAAATGCCGCTCGGGTCTACGGTGGCATTCAGATTCGCCGAAAACGACGTCACCCCGGTCGCCGCGGTGGTCGTCACTGAAGTCGTGGTCATGGAGGTCAGGCAGCTTGTCAAAGTAGCGACATACGTCCCTATGTCGTCCTTGGATCGCTGGGAGAATTCATCGGGGCCCTGAGATTGAAGCGACGAGCACATGATCGGCCCGCTGCCTTGACACACGGCGGCTGCAGGATTCACCTGATCGTCGTGCAGGGCTTTGAAGTTGTGTCCGATCTCATGAGCGCTCAGCTTCCCCATGAAGGATCGGCCGGACGACAACCCGAATCCGTAGGATGAATTACATACCTCCCCTAGCCATGCGATCCCAACGACGCTGCCGTCCAGATCCTTCATAGTGTAAAGATGGGCCACATCGCGCTGGACATTGCTTCGATTCGTGCTCCACTCTTTCGTGAATTGGTTCAAGAGATCGGAGGCGTTCGTCGTGGTGTACGGTTGCGAGGCTGTCGTAAATACATGCTGAAAACTCACGGTCAAGGTCAGGTTGAGCTGGGACTGGTAAATGCCGTCCACCTCGTTCAGCACCCCTTCGATGACGCTGTTGCTGGACGATCCGTTGGCCTGATAAAACTCATAGTCCGCATCCGTGGCGACGCGGAACCGCTTCATGCTGGTTTCCTTCACATTGGATTTCGACGCCATCCGCTCACCGGCGCCGAACAAATCCTCTCCGATGCCCTGAAGCAGAGTTGTCCCGCAGACCCCCGGATACTCGGTACGGATGTCCGCTTCGTGGTAGGCCACCGATTGCTGTCTCTTGGCTCCCGGAACGTAAAGAGAAAGCGGATCGATAAAAATCCAATCATTCCCCCTCCGAATGAAACCGATCAACAAATCCGGCCGAACCAGCAAACGCACCTGGCTGTCGGGTTCCCCTTTAATCTCTCCTTCATAAGTGCTGATGGGCGGCAGGCTTTCCTTGACCACGCCCGTTGCCGTGGTCTCGGTCCATTGTATGTCCGATGATCGAAGATTCTTAAGACGAAGGATGAGTTCAGTCCGGACATTATCTATATCGATTGAAATGTGACCCTCTGACTTTGCTTCGGCAGAAATCTGATCCAAGTCCAGCTCAAGGACCTGATAGCTCTTGAGCATCCGATTCAGCTTATCCATTGACTGAGGGAGTGAGGACCCATGCAATACGTGGGAATGAGCGTCGAGTAATGCGGCCATGACCAGGGCGATGCTTAAGGCCATCGTCAGGGAACTGCGGACGGCTATTTTAAATATTTCGCACTTGCCTCGAACAAGAGGATCTCTCCTCATCGGACACCTCCATCCTATTCCTTCCGGGTCGTTCCGGATCCCCTGGTTCAAAAACTCTCCGCCACCATGCGAGCTTGTTTCCAGGAATCACAACTCCGTGGCAAATAAGATCTTAGTTTCATAATTTCACAAAAATTTGACAACCCAGTCCTCTTCGACCTGCGGCATGATGTCGCGTACTATAAGGAGTTAGTGTGTGCAGGATCACAAGAGGACTTGCGATTTAGTATTGTTGGATCCGCTGATGAGGGTAGGTTACAGTTGCCCTTGCAGGGCATTACAGCTAGATTGGCCTTATTAGACAATTCGATACTAAACCCGGACTATCGGCCTACTGAGATTGGCGGGTGAAACTGATGAAGGCGGGCAGTCCACAATGTGGTTCGCCTGGGTAAACCACGAGCTCATGGGCCCTGCAAGGAAAAGTCTGCGACCCCGCAGAGCGCATACGCGTCAACCTAAGACCGGAGTAACGAGTGGTCCATAATTCCCCCGGCGGAAGCCGGGGGATGATTCAGCTGCATCCTACAGCAGCGATCCCATTTTCATTATCTCCCCCCCTCATCCCGCGAAGCGGGATGAGGGGGGGTGTAGTTTATTTTTGGAACCTGTGTTTGTGGGCTGTACTTGAACTTTCCCCCAGCTTCCGCTGGGGGGATTCGACGGAACCGTCCCCCTCCCCCTCTAAAATCAATCCTCTTTAGGTTGACGCATATGCGCAGAGCGGGATCGCCGGCTACCAGGGCTTGGCCTCTCCGAGGGAGATCTGTCTTTCCCCCGATTTTTCTACACTGGGGTCCGCCACTGCGGAAGCGGCAGGGCCGAAGAGGGGATGCCGGGATCTTCGGCGCTCACCCATTCGTGACCTCTTCAACGTCCCTACTTTACCCCCAGCCCATCGCTCTTGTGGTAGTTGGGATATTCCGGCTTCTTAAATTGGGGCAGCGGGTTCTTCTTGAGCAGATCCATCACCACTTCGACCGCCTTTTCGAGTTGAGGGTCGTGACCCGCACGGACGGCTGCCGGATCGAGATCGACATCGTAGTCCGGAGCGATCCCGTGATTCTCGACCTCCCAATCACCGTTGAGCCCGTACAGGGCAAAGCGGGGCGCCGTAACAAAGCCTCCGTCCAGCAGTTCGGGATAACCTCCAATCCCGACCAGCCCGCCCCAAGTTTTTTTCCCGATCAACGGCCCAATCCCGGCCTTGCGGAAATACCACGGAAGCGCGTCGCCCCCGGAGCCGGCCATTTCGTTGATGATCATCACCTTGGGCCCATAGATGGCCTCCGATGGGCTGGTCCAGTCCGCGCCCTCGCGCGTGGCCACCTTACTCATCAATGGTCGCCGCAGATAGTCAACGATGTAATCGGCAAGCTGGCCGCCCTCGTTAAAGCGCTCATCGATGATGGCCGCCTCCTTGCCCACCTGGGCGAAGTAATAGCGGTTGAAATTACTATAGCCGGCGCCGCCCGTGTTGGGCAGGTGAACATAGGCCACGCGGCCTCCGGTCGCCTGGTCCACCATGCGGCGATTCCCTTCGACCCAGGCATAGCGGCGCAAGTTTTCCTCGCTTTCGACGGGCACTACGGTGACGTCACGGGAATCCTTGCCGTCAGGATTCGCCCCGACCTTCAGGACGACCTGCTTCCCGGCGGTCTCCTCGAAAAAGCGGTAAATACTGTCCGAGCCGTGCAGCTCCCGGCCGTTCACCGCAAGAATGTACTCACCCGCTTTGACGTTCACACCGGGCTGCGTGAGCGGCGCTTGTAATCCGGGATTCCAGTTCTCGCCGTTCAGGACCCGGGCGACGCGATAGCGATCGTTCTCGATGGTGTAGTCGGCGCCCAGGAGGCCGCCCTTCAATCTCTTGGGCTCGGGATGTTCCCCGCCCCCGACAAACATATGCCCCACCGTCATTTCCCCGAGCGCCTCTTCGAACAGGTAAGTCAGGTCATCGCGGGATGATACGTTGTCGAGGTAGGGCTCGTACTTCTTCTTCACTTTATCCAGGTCGAGGCCATGGTAGTGCGGGTCGTAGAAGAAATCGCGCTCAATGCGCCATACCTCATTGTAGATTTGGTTCCACATGGCCTTCGGCTCGACGTACACCTCCATCGCGTCGAGCTTGAGCGGACCGATGCCCGGCTTTGGCGGCCCACCCGGAGCGGGAGGCTCCTCCGTTGCAGCCATCGCCCACTGCTCACCCTTGCGATAGAGTATTTTCTCGCCGTTGAAGGAGACGGTGAAGTCGTTCACCTCCTCAAGGAACTTGTCCACTTTCCGCTTGCTGAGATCGAATTTATGAATCGTCTGGCTCAGATCGGGCTGATCGCCTCGCGTAACGACCATTGGCCCCTCGGCGAGGAAGAGGATTCCCGACTTCCCTGGCACCATGTTGAGGTAATTCTTCGCCGGGATCGGCAAGGCCAGGATACGCTGGCTGATGCCCTCGAAATCAATCTTGACAACGACGGGCTCTTCCTTCTCCTTGTTTTTTTCTTTCTCCTTATCGGGGTCCGAGGCCTTGCCTTGATCCTTGGCCTTACTCTTGTCTTTGGACTGATCTTTCTCTTTGTCTTTTTCACCTTTCTTCTCATCCTTGATCTTCTCTTCGTCGCTTTCCGGGGCCAGCGGCGAAGTTAGATCTTTGCCCAGTACGACCACGTAAGCGCTGCGGGTGATGGGATGGTCGTTACTGGACATATCAAAGCCCACCGCGGAGAGCCCCAGGTCAGTGCTCGCCGTGAAATACAGATACTTTCCGTTCACATCGAAGCAGGGAAAGAGCGCGTCGCTCATGCCGTCGGTGATCGGATAGGATTTTCGCTGCTCCAGGGAGTAGACGTAGACGGAGTGGTAGTGGCTGGGCAACTGTTTCGTGTAAGTGATCCAGCTCGAATCCGGAGACCAACCCGGGTTGAACTGCGGTCCTTCATAAAGATCGGTGTCCACTTTGACCGGAGTCCCCTTTTCGAGCTCCACGTACCACAGGTTCAGCCGTTTGTCGTAATAAGCAATCTTCTTACTGTCGGGAGACCACACAGGAGAGTAGAAAAACGAGGGTGGACTGCCCAGGTTGATTTTGCGGACTTCGCCCAAGCCGCTCTGGCTGCGGATCTCCAGTCCGTACTCGCCGGAGGCGTCGGAGAAGTAAGCGATCCATTTGCCATCCGGCGACCAAGCGGGATCGCGCTCGGCAACGGCGGGCGTGCGCGTCAGGTTCCGGAGATCGCCCTTGTCGGTGGGGACGGTAAAGATTTCGCCCCAGGCTTCCACCACCGCGCGGGCCCCGCTGGGTGAGAGGTTGAAGTTGCGGATGCGCTTGGGGTCGACCTTGACAAAATGCGGCAGGACTTCGGCCAAATCGCCCGCGACGCGTACATTCACGGCCTTGGCCTCGTGTGCATTCAGATCGCACAGATGCAGTGAACCGAATTGTTCGTAAATAATGGCATCCGGACCCGCTGACGCCGACTTGAAATCAAGTCCATCGTTCTTGATTACCTCGCTCACCTGCCGGGTGGTGGTGTCGTAGGCGAACAAGCTGACCGGACCATTGCGGTCGGAGAGGAAGTAGACGGTGTTGCCTATCCACATGGGGGTGGAATCATTGGAATTGTCGCGCGGGATCCGCTCAATGCTCGAATCCGCCAGGTTGGCGATCCAGAGGGGGGTGGTTTGTCCACCGCGGTATCGCTTCCATGCCTCTTGCCACTGTGGATGTGGGACGTAAGCCAGCCGAGTCCCGTCGGGTGAAAACGAGCCTTGCTCGCCCATGGGCAACGGGAGCTCGTTGGGAACTCCGCCTTCCTCGGGAATCGTGAACAGCTTGTCGGCAAAATGATAATAGCTGGAGCGCGGCGAACGGAAGAGGATCTTCTTGCCGTCCGGTGTCCATCCCAGAGCAACGTCCGGCCCGGGATGATACGTCAAACGACGTGGCACACCGCCCGCTGCGGGCACCACATAGACATCCAGGTTGCCGGCATACTCGCCGGTGAAGGCAATCCGGGTTCCGTCGGGTGAGAAAAAGGGACTGGTCTCAATCCCGATTCCCGTGGTCAACCGCCGCGCGTCCCCTCCCTCCCTGCCGACGATCCACAAATCACCGCCATAGTTGAACGCAATCTGCGTCTTGCTCACGGTCGGGGTGCGCAACAACAGCGGACTCTCGGCCCGGGTCAAAGAGATCCCCCCAAGACACGTCAGGCATATAAACACACCTAAGACTTTTCGCATTCCAAAACTCCTTTCGATGAAGACCTGAAGATGAAACTTCACGGGCGGGCGTGATAAACCGGCACGTCAACCCTGCAACGCACCGCGAACGCCACGTTTCCGTTGAAGACGTTGAGGAGTGGCAAAAATGTATCCATCGGATCGGACCGCCTGGAGCAACCACACGGAAGCGATTGGGTGATCACTCTATTCTTGTTCTCGAGGCTCGGCTGATTTTCACGCGACACTGGAATGGATTCATGTTGCAGCCGTCAGGTGAACGCGGGCGACGGGAGCCGCCGCCAGCAATTCCATGAGCCGCTGTTCTACCGCCTCTGGTTTTACGACGTCGGTGGGGAGATAGGCGACCAGCCACGCCCGGCGGGTATCGGCGGTGACCTTCACTCGTTGCCCCCCGGTGATCGGAGCGTCACATGGACCTCGATCATCAGCGAGCAAGGGTTTACCTTCCAAGTTGAAAGGACCGCGCAGCGATTCGTAACTCTCCCCCGGCTTTCCTGCCCGAAAAATAAACGGAGGCGAGAGCGCATCCTCCGCCATGACGCAGCAGGGCACCGCAAGGCTGGCGGAAAGACAGTTATTGAGATCCACCAAGGGATGAATCGTTGGCATTTCCTCTCCTTTGAGCAATCGGCGCAACAGAGCCTCCGAAGAGGGACGATAACGGGTGGGATCGCACCCGGCGGCGCGGAACAGCCTGCGCAGTCCCGCCGCCGTCGGGTGTTCGGAAAGCGTCTCCAGCCGAAATTCCCGTCTGACGCAATTCGCAATGTCACGGGTCAGGGTCAACATGGAATCCGTGGAAGTGGATTCGAGCTCCAGCCGCGCCCAAAAGAGCGTCCAGCCATCCAACTCGAAGTGGACATCAAAGGGGGGTGAATGCATGGAAATGGAAACAGGAGTAATAGTTTAGATCAAGAAGTTCTGGCAGCCGTGATTCCAAAGACCAGGATTTCGGGGCTACCAGAGCTCTTGACGGTTGCTACTTCACGGCATGCGAAACAGGACCTGCCCCTTCTTATCGTAAAGCACGAACGAAGCCGCAGCATACCGATTCACCTCACCCGGTCCGGGGGGTTGGGAATTTCCAAGGGTGGCCATGAGACCGTTTTGATTAATCAGGTCGATGCCGGCGTCTTCCTGTTTTGCCGAAAGGACGATCCCTTCCGTCAGATCGGGGCGTCTCAGAACGAGGGCCGACCCCGATGCATTTTCTTCCAGGGAAGTACTTGTTTTTTCTCCTGGGCCGAAGAAGCTCAGACCCACTCCCATCTTGTCATCAATGAACAGGGCTCGTTTGCGTCCGTTCGCGCCGTGAATGGCGAGGAAGGTCCCATGGGCATTGTCGGTACCCAGCATGGTCCGGACCTTCTCGTTGGCATCCAGCAGGCTCAGGAGCGTGTCAGAACGGGTTGTACCCAAATTGACCCGTTGTTTGCCGTTTGCATCGACTAAAACGAGATTGGCCCCTCCTTGTGCATTCGAATCGAGGAGCGCCCGCGTTCTGCCTTCGGCGTCGGTCAGAATGAATTTCTGCGCTTCAATCACATGGTTCGTCTCCGCTTGACCCATGAGCAGAACTGCACCCACGAGAAGGAAAAGGGCATAAAGCAAGCGCTTTAGATTTCGATTCTGTGCTTCGACTCGAGTGAGCCGCTCGATGACCATTTCAAAGTTGGGCGTTTCGGTGGTCATGGTTGTCTCCTCTTGGAATGAGTCCGGATGGAAATGTCGTAGGTTCTCCGGATGTCAGAAAAAGGTTCACTTTCGAAGTCTTCGTGTCCAAAGTTGGGCCTTTGGTTTTTCAATGGTTTGTTCTTGATGGCCAGTACTAAGGATAGCATCAAGCTGTAAATCTTCAATGTCTTTAATAGAAAAACGAAAGGACAGACGCATACGTCGACGGATGGAAGAGGATGTTATCGATTCTCCAGTAAATCAGGTCCCCAGTGAACGGGGAAGCGGACGCAGGCACGCGTGACCGGAACTGCCTCTTGATCCGGATCAACCCTTCTCAAGGGACATAAGATTGCCTTGAAAACTTGTCTCGTAGGCTCTACAATTGACGTTAATTGATCAGATCGCAGTGATTTTTTTCCTGGCCAGGGAGCCAAGAGAGGTGCTCTTTTGCTTGTCTGCGCTGCCCGGCCGAGTACCGATGACAGCCGTTATGTACACGCAATGGTGAAATATCCGACTTCCTAGTGAGGAGAAGAATATGAAAAGAATTCTGTCAGTATTGGTTCTGGTTTCCTTGATCTGCCTGCCCATGTACGGGCAGAAGAAAGAGAACGAGCGAGTTGAGAACGCCGGCGCCGTAATGACCGAAATTCTCAATGTGCCTGACAACGTTCCACCACAACTCATCGAGAAGGCCGCTTGTGTTATCGTGCTTCCCTCTGTGCTGAAGATTGCCATTGGCATTGGCGGCAGCTATGGCCGAGGAGTGATGACCTGCCGGAGCGGAAAAGACTTTAACAGTACCTGGGGTGCGCCCACGATGATCGCCCTGGAAGGTGGAAGCATTGGATTGCAGTTGGGGGGCCAAGCGACGGATTTTGTCCTGCTGGTCATGAATGACCGGGGCGCCCGATCCATCCTCAGCAGCAAAGTGAAACTGGGCGCCGATGCGGCCGCCTCTGCGGGTCCGAAGGGCCGCGACCTCTCCGCCGCCACCGACGCCAGCCTGCGCGCCGAAGTGCTGACCTATTCAAGATCACGGGGCGCCTTCGCGGGGATCTCGCTTGAAGGCTCCACTCTGCGGCCGGATAACGACGCGAATAAGGCGGTCTACGGGAAAGAAGTCAGTGCCAAGGATATCGTCCTCAATGGTGCTGTGCCTCCACCCGCCTCTGCCAAGGACCTGCTCGAGACCCTGAATAAGAGGGCCCCCAAACGAGCTACGAAGTAATTGCGCCGGGTGCCGTGCCGCAGACATGAGGTGCCGCAGACATGGGGTGCCGCAGGCATGGGGTGCCGCAGGCATGCGTTCTTTGCATGCCTGCGACTGAACCGCGTGCTGCGGGTATGTGCTCTCTGCCTGCCTGTGACGGGACCGCGTGCCGCGGGCATGTGCTCTCTGCATGCCTGCGACTGAACCGGGTGCCGCAGGCATGTGCTCTCTGCATGCCTGCGACTGAACCGGGTGCCGCAGGCATGCGTTCTTTGCATGCCTGCGACGGGACCGCGTTCCGCGGGTATGTGCTCTCTGCCTGCCTGCGATCTAACCGAACCCCGTCGAACTCCTTGGGAATGGGTGTCGCAGATTCCAACTCATAGGAATCTTCGGGGGCAAAGAGATGTGTATTTGACATCTTTGCGAGCTTTAGACAAATCCAGCTTGGATTGAAACCTCTGCCGGTTATCGGTTCCTCTAATGCACCGCAGATGGCTTGACGACACAGTGATCCAGTCGCAGGCATGCAAAGGACGCATGCCTGCGGCACCCTGGAGAGGCACTTCAGGCCAATCCCACCAAATCCTTCCGCTCCCGGGAGGTTTGTGAATATCCTCACGTGAATTATTGACGGCCCTCCATCTCTCTGCTAGTATTTATTCCTCGCCCGTCGTGATTTGACGTTCCTTCCGAGGGGGTAGCAACACCAATCATTATGCGTAAGCGCCCATTCTCTGAATCTCTGCAAATCATCGCCCGGGGCTCTGTCAACTGGTTTGCCGAGCGTCCCATTGTGGTTTCTTTTGAGGTCACTGATTCCTGCACCTGTTTCTGCAAGCACTGTGACCACGGGGGCGACCGGGACACCTCCAGGAACATGAAACCGGCCGATTACCGCCATTATATGAACATGTTGCGGCCGAGCGTGGTCCAGATTTCGGGCGGTGAGCCATTGATGCGAGACGACATCGTGGAGATCGCCCGCAACATTAAAGGCGATTCGGGATTGCCCTACCTCATCCTGGTTTCGAACTGGTCGCTGATGACCAAAGAGCGCTACCTGGCGTTGCGTGAAGCGGGTGTCAATCAATTTTCTGTCAGCCTCGATTTTCCGGACGAACGCCACGATGATTTTCGCGGCCACCCCGGCCTGTTCCAACACATGAGTCAGATCATTCCCGAACTGGCCGTCCTGGGCTACGATGACATTGTCCTCAATAACTGCGTCACAAGCGAAAATGTCTCAGAAATCAATAAAGCTGCCGACAAAGCCCGGGAATGGGGAGTCAATATCAGCTACAGTGCCTATACATCACGACGCACCGGATGCCGGGACTACTTCCTCAACTCGCCTGAGCAACTGGCCATCCTGAAGGAACAGTTCGACGGGATCAAGGCGCGCATGGATGAGTCCCACTGGGTCGCCAATTCCCCATCCACGCTGGATTCGACGCGTCACTACTTCGAGAATGGCAAAGCCGCAGGGTGCAAGGCCGGCCTCCGCTTCCTCGTGGTCACCAGCGATGGTGCTTTGCAACCCTGCTCCATGCAGTTCAAACGGTACGCCCTTGATCAACGCTCCCGCATGGTGGATGAATTTTCGCGACAAAACACCTGTGACGAATGCTACGTTTCCATCCGCTCCTACCTGGACAAGAGCTTCCCCCAGATCTTAAGAGAGAACGTGGCCGGATTCTTCTCCTTCAAATCACGTCAGCCTTCCTGCTAGACCTCATACAAACCCCATTCACCGCTGAAACGCAGAGAATTTCACCTCTGGCGTCACCTGTGCCATAATCATTGGCGAATCAACACGGATACAAGGGGAGGGACAGACACCGACCTTACAGTTTTTTCAAGGTCTATGAGTGTACGACGTGTGTCATTGACCCGGACGGACCGGAACCAAAACCAGATTTTATTAGGAGTCCAGGAAACCAGGGAATCGGTCGTTGTTGAAAAACCCGCCACTGCGGAATAATTACGTTTCTTTCAGATTGAAGGTTTTTAACTTCCGGTATTCCTGGCCTCCTAATGATGGTTGTTTTAGCCCTTGTCAGTACAAATACTTTTGATAAGCGTCTTATCTTTTCATTGAAATTCCTATGACATCAACAAAACTGAGGCGTGTTCAGATTGTCGATTCGCACACCGGGGGTGAACCGACACGCGTCATCATTAGCGGCGGGCCGGATCTGGGCAAAGGCCCGCTGGCCGAACGATTGAACCGGTTCCGGCAGGGGTACGACCGCTTTCGTTCTGCGATTGTGAACGAACCCCGTGGCTCCGATGCGGTGGTCGGGGCGTTGCTTTGTGAGCCCGTCGATCCTTCCTGTGCAGCCGGGGTCATCTTCTTCAACAACGTTGGTTTTCTCAGCATGTGCGGGCACGGAACGATCGGCCTGGTGGTGACCCTCGCTTACCTCAACAGAATTAAGCCGGGCAAGCATCGTATTGAGACCCCCGCAGGGACCGTCGAGGCGAGACTGGATGAGAACGGCGGAGTGAGTGTGGCCAATGTGCCCAGCTATCGGCTGGCGACTCATGTAACCGTGGATGTTCCGGGACATGGGAAGGTTACCGGCGATGTGGCCTGGGGTGGCAACTGGTTTTTTCTGGTCACCGATCCGGCCGTGTTGCAACATCGGCTGAGCTTGGACAACCTCGAAAACTTGACCGACTTTACCTGGAGGATCCGCCAGGCACTCAACGAGCAAACTATCACGGGAGCAAATGGGCAAGAGATCGATCACATTGAACTCTTCGCTCCTTCTCTTCTTCCGGGAGTGGACAGCAAGAACTTTGTCTTGTGTCCGGGAAAGGCTTATGACCGTTCCCCTTGCGGAACCGGCACCAGCGCGAAGATGGCGTGTCTTTACGCCGATGGAAAGCTCAAGGAAGGCCAGGTATGGCGGCAGGAAAGCATTGTGGGCAGTGTCTTCGAAGGCAGTGTCCAGGTCGTGGATAACAAAATCATCCCCACGATCAAAGGTTCAGCTTTTGTGAACGCTGAAACCACGTTGATCCTCGATGAAGAGGATCCCTTCTGCTGGGGGATCCGGAAATGACCTCGGCCGTGTTTGATGTTGCGATCATAGGCGCAGGGATCGTCGGCGCGGCCTGTGCGGCTGAGTGCGCGCAGGCAGGCATGCGTGTCGTGGTCATCGAGAGCGACCTCGGCGGCGGGGGCGCCACCAGCGCCGGGATGGGTCACCTCGTTGTGATGGATGATTCTGAGGCACAATTCGTGCTGACGCGGTATTCACAGACGCTCTGGAACGAACTCGCGCCCCAGTTACCCGCCGATGTCGAATATGAACGCTGTGGCACGATCTGGGTGGCTGCCGACGGCGAAGAGATGGCCGAGGTGAGGCGCAAGCAACGGTTTTTCGAATCCCGTAGCGTACCGGTCGAGGTCCTGGACGCGAAAGCTCTTGAAGAGGCCGAGCCGAATTTGCGAAAGGGTCTGGCAGGAGGGCTGCTGGTTCTGGAAGATGGCGTGGTCTATCCGCCCTGTGCTGCACGCTATCTCCTCGAAAAGGCCATAGCTTGCGGCGCTGAGGTACGAATGGGACAACCGGCCATCGAAGCGACCCGGGAAGGGGTCAGGCTTCGCGACGGGACTCGCATTCCCGCACGCGCCACAGTCAACGCGGCGGGCGCCTGGTCGCCACAACTCACCCCGGGGGTGGAGGTGCAGAAACGCAAAGGCCACCTCGTGATTACGGATCGATATCCCGGATTCGTTCATCATCAACTCGTTGAGCTCGGTTACCTCAAGAGTGCCCACTCGCTCACTTCGGATTCCGTTGCCTTCAATGTTCAGCCCAGGCGAACGGGGCAAGTACTGATTGGATCGTCGCGCCAGTATGGAGTGGACGATTTGAAGGTTGAGGCCATCATGCTCCACAGGATGCTTCAGCGCGCCTGTGAATACATGCCTGGACTGGCCCAGCTCTCCGCCATTCGAGCCTGGACGGGATTTCGTCCCGCTACCCTCGACAAACTGCCGCTGATCGGTCCTTTCCCCGGAGCGGAATGGCTCTTCCTCGCGACGGGACACGAGGGGCTCGGCATCACGACATCACTCGGCACAGCAAAACTGCTGGCGGATCAACTCCTGAATCGTCCTTCTCAGATTCCAGTTGAACCTTATTTGCCAGCCCGTGCAAAGCAAGGGGCAATCCATGCCTGAAACTGTCAGCCTGTCGATCGATGGCGTCCCGGTGAGGGTGCCGGCGGGAACCCCGGTTGCCATTGCTTTGATGGCCTCCGGCCGGACATCGTTTCGCAGATCGGTGACGAGCGAGCCCCGCGGCCCGCTGTGTGGAATGGGGATCTGCTATGAATGCCGCGTGACCATCAACGGGAAGCCCCACGGCCGGAGTTGTCAGATCCCCTGCCAAGATGGGATGGATGTGCGAACCGATGGATAAGCTGCGTCACGAATGCGATGTACTTGTCGTAGGTGGAGGCCCCGCTGGTCTTGCGGCCGCGAGCTGCGCGGCTCAAGCTCGACTTCGCGTGGCGATCATCGATGACAACCCGCACCTGGGAGGACAAATCTGGCGTGAAGACCAACACAAACAAGACACCCCGGAGGCAGTGGACTGGCTCAAGAAAGTGCGTGCTGCAAAGGTCGAACTAATCCACGGCGCGAAGGTTTTCAATCACCCTGAAGCGGGCTTGCTGCAGGCCGAGACGGCGGAGGGTCTCGACGAGCTGAGCTACCAGAAATTAATTCTCGCGACCGGAGCAAGAGAACGATTCTTGCCTTTTCCCGGATGGACGTTGCCGAATGTGATGGGCGCCGGCGGCTTGCAGGCGCTGGTCAAGTCCGGACTTCCCATCAGCGGAAAAAAGGTCGTGCTCGCCGGCAGCGGCCCGCTGCTGCTGGCGGTTGCGGCTTATTTACGGGAACAGGGCGCCGATGTCCGTTTGATTGCCGAACAGGCTCCGCGGCACAGGCTGGCTGCCTTTAGCCTGGCCCTCTTCAGACATCCGCGAAAGTTACTCCAACTGATCACGCTGGAAAAGCAGCTCCAGGGTGTAAGGTATCTCACGAGTTGTTGGCCTGTGGCAGCAGAGGGAAATGAAAAGCTCGTTAGTGTACGGCTCCGCCAGGGCAGTAAAACCTGGAACCTTCCTTGTGACTATCTGGCCTGTGGCTTTCACCTGGTCCCCAACACCGAACTCGCCGCCTTGCTGGATTGTGAACTCCGCGAGGGCGCAGTGGGAGTGGGTGACTTTCAGGAGACTTCTGTCGCCCATGTGTACTGTGCCGGAGAAGCGACCGGCATTGGCGGCCTGGAACTGTCCATCATCGAAGGGCAGATCGCGGGATATGCCGCAACCCGTCAGCACGAAAAAGCCCAAGCGCTTTTTGGAGCGCGAAGGAAGCTTCGTCGGCTCGCTCTCAGGATGAACCGCGCTTTTGCCTTGCGCGATGAATTGAAAAGCCTGCCGCAGCCGGAGACCATCGTGTGTCGCTGCGAGGACGTGACCCTGGAGCGATTACGAACACAGAACAGCTGGAACAGCGCCAAGATGCTCACCCGCTGTGGGATGGGTCCCTGCCAGGGGCGGATTTGCGGCTCTGCGGTAGAGTTTTTGTTCCCTTGGAAGCCGGGGTCGGTGCGACCTCCGGTTTTTCCGGTCCGATTGGAAAGTCTGGCGTCAATTTCGCAGGGATTAGAAGGTCAGCGGTAGTTTCCGCCCGAGGATGAGTCATGACACTGCCATGGAAAGGCGTAATGCCCGCAATCACGACCTGTTTTAAGGAGGACCTGGGTGTTGATTTTGATTTTGTGGCGCGCCATTGCCAATGGCTCATCGACCACGGGTGCACCGGAATTGTAACGCCTGGGTCGCTGGGCGAAGGGGCCACGCTAAACGGCAACGAGAAATATGAGCTTTGGCGGACTTGCGTGCGGGCCGTAGCAGATCGCGTGCCGGTCATTGCGGCGATTTCTGCATTGAGCACCTCTGAGGGCGTGACCCTGGCCCAGCGCGCGGCGGATCAGGGGTGTCGCGGGTTGATGGTGTTGCCCCCCTATGTCTATCGGGGTGATTGGCGCGAGATGAAGGCGTATGTCTCGTCCATTCTTTCGGCCACCCCGCTTTCCTGCATGCTTTACAACAACCCCGTCGCCTATGGCACCGACTTTCTGCCGGAGCAGATTCACACGTTGGCTTCCGAGCACGAAAACCTTGACGCCGTCAAAGAATCCAGCACGGATATCCGGCGCGTGATGGCAATCCGGGCGCTGTTGGCAGACCGGCTGGCCATCTTTGTGGGTGTTGATGATGCCATCGTCGAAGGGATTGCCATGGGGGCGGTGGGATGGATTGCCGGGCTCGCGAATGCCCTGCCCAGGGAGTCCGTGGATCTATTCAACTTTGCTATGAACGGCGATCGCGCGAAAGCGGTCCGGTTGTATCACTGGTTTCTGCCTTTGCTCCGAATGGACACCGTTCCGAAGTTTGTTCAATTAATCAAACTGGTGCAGCAGGAGGTCGGCATGGGCAATGCACGCGTGCGGCCGCCCCGGCTGGAGCTGGCGGGCGAGGAGTTGGAGGTGGTCAGAGCGGTCATCCGCCGAGCGCTCGAAAACCGACCGATGATTCAGATGGGGGGGATCTGAACTGATATTTTTGTTCCGTACAAAGTTCAGAGCGGAAGATCATTGTGTAGAACCGGATGCAATCGGGCTTTCGCCCCTCCCGGGACCCTCTAGAATCTTCGGGGGCGCCTACCCACGGCTCCCATCATGGGCTAAAAGATCCTGCGCCCCGATGAATCGGGGCTTTAATGGCAAAATCGCATCACTCTGGATTTTGCCCGGTTATTCGCCGCATCGTGTAAAATATTTTGGTCTTTTTTACCAGACGACCACCAACCAATGGAGGTACCATGCAACTTCTTCGGCATCCTACTTCAGTTAAATCAAAACATGTAAGAACGGCGCCACTCCTTTTCATGGTAGGGGTATGCCTGTTCCTGATCACGGCAACCAGTTCCGTGTGCGCAGGCTCTTGCCCTCTCCAGGCCGCCGCTTCGGGTAAAGATACTGCCATTGCCATGTGCGCCTTTAGCAATCCGTCATATTCGGGTTTGTGCAAAGAGACTGCGCCGATGAAGGAACGTGAGTCGGCAGACGATGCGTGCAACGGCATCCTGCAGTGTCTGAATGATGTTCGCTGCCAGAAGACCTATTGCGGCGGCACCACGATCCGGGAAGGGTGGAAGGTGGACTCGGCGAAGGAATCGGAGGGGAAGAACTCAACCCTCCGGGAAAAATAAGGGGATGCCATTGATGGCTGGAACCATCATAGCGGGGCGACCCATTTGATCCCCCTGAACGGGTTTGTCCGAAGAGTTGAAACATTGTTAAAAGTGATCGCTGGACGGCTCATCCAATCAGACGAGGTAAAGATCCGACACCCCCTCACGCGGTTGGGAGTGAAGGCTCCGGTCCTTTTAGTGTAGTGGATTTCAAATTAGAGTGATCCTCGTCGGTCAAGAAGGTTGAGTTGTACGTGGTTTGATAGCCACCCCGATCCATTCGGGAGAGATTTTGCCTGCTGGTCGCACGAGCCCGGGATTTGCCAAAAAGCGGGCGGATCCCGGCTACCAAACCGAACGCGACGTCGTGATAAGACACCAGACGCTGAGAAACCATCATGTCTTTTGAAAAAGTAGCCGAACAGAAAATCAGGGAGGCTATGGCCAATGGCGAGTTCGATGACCTCGCGGGAAAAGGCAAGCCCGTGGATCTCAGCAGTTACTTCGAGGTCCACGAGGATTTAAGGATGGCTTATTCCATCCTCAAGAACGCCAATGTTCTTCCGGAGGAAATCGAACTACTCAAGGAGATTGAGCATTTAAAAGAGCAGGCTCGAACCTGCTCCGATGGTGCGGAGAAGATCCAGATCGAAAAGTCCGTAAACGAAACACTCATGAAGCTCAATCTTCTGATTGACCGCCACAAGCGGGCACGCCGCACCGGTCGCATTTAAGAACCCCTCTTCTGAGCATCTTCGGCTGTTGTTCAATCGTTCCAATCCATCTTAATTAGGCGGTCCTCATGCAAGCATCCTTAACCCTGAATGGCAAATCCTGGAGCCGAACGCTGAGTTTCGTCTTCGGACTGGGAATGATGGTTGCCTCCGTGTTCACGATCCGGCACTTCTTCCTGGCAAACTATCCGACCTCCATTTATGCCGGGTCGTTCTGTGACATCAATTCCTTTTTTAACTGCGACAGTTCGGCCTTTTCGGTGATCTCTCAAGTCGGAGGCGTCCCGCTGGGGTACTTTGGCCTCATTGTCGGTGCCCTGGTTTGTCTGGGTGCGGTGTTTCCTTCCATCAGCCTGGAGCGAACGAACAAGACGATTTCCATTGTGAATTTCGTGGGCGTAGTCGGGCTGTTCCTCTTTTCGGTCCTCTATCTCAAGAGCCTGTGTCTTCTGTGCACCGGCTATTACCTTTTCTCGATCGCGAGCTTCCTCCTTTTCTGGAAATACGGAATCGACCGTGACGATCCCAGTTGGCTCTCGAGGCACTTTAGTCCCTCCCTGAAGCACCTGGTGACGATTGCCATCGTCACGCTGCTCGGCGCCTATGGGATGGTTCTGTTTCATCATGCCAGGCGGGATGCACAATCCGGCGGAGTGGCCGCGCGAGTGGTGACTCAATACTACAATCTGGCCGTGGTGAAGCCTCCCAGCCTGATCTCCCCGTACAGAACCGTCCAATCGACCGAAAAGTTTGAGGACGCGCCGATCCAGATCATCGAATACGCCGATTTCCTCTGTCCGGACTGTCTTTTTTTGACGCAGCAGATGGGAAAGCTCAAGGAGGAATTCAAGGGGAAAATCAATATTGCCTTCCAATTTTTCCCGCTGGAGGCCCGGTGTAATCAGGTCGTTGAAAAGGACAAACACCCGGGAGCCTGTGAACTCTCATACCTGGCGGCCTATGACCCGGCAAAGTTCAGTCAAATTCACGACGAGATCTTTGCGAATTTTGAGAAAGCCAAGGATCCGGCCTGGCGAAACGCCCTGGCAAGGAAATACCAGCTTGAAGGCGCGCTCAATGATGCCAGGACAAAGGAGCTGGTACAGCGCATCATCAATACCGGCAATGAATACGAGAAGACTTCAGAAAAGTACTCGCACGGCATCCGCTCCACTCCCACCCTGATTGTCAATAACCGGATGATTATTGGCACTCTGCCCTATGCCCAGTTGCGCGCCATTTTTCAGGCCCTCGTTGAAGAGCGGGAAAAGGCCGGAGGAAAGAGGTTCCTGGAGAATTGGGTACCCACGAAGTAAAAGAGCCGATTCGGGAAAAGGCCGAGCGCTCATAAGCTCCCGCGGAGGAGGTAACTTGATTATTCGTGGGGAGCAGCCCCGGGGTTCATCTTCAGGAATTCGGTGGAGTCTAACTCTGCCTGCCCACGTAATGCCCACTTATCGACCGGTTTCATTTTCCTCCCTGATCCTCGTTATAGACTCTCGGCTCGCCGAGACTGCCCTTCGCAGGCAGGTGCCGGATGTAATGGACGATGGTCCACATCTCATCGTCGTTGAGAATCCCTTTCGATGCCGGCATGCCGGATGGAAAAATGCCGTTATCGATGATCCATTTCAACTGCCCGTCGGTGTATCCCTGGACATCCCTTGATGAGAGCAGGGGAACCGGGGGAGCCATCTTTTCGGCAAAGGGGACCCCCGTGTTCTGCCCATCCAGGCCGTGACAGACCATGCAGTAATGGGAGAAGTTTTTGCGTCCTTCCTCGACGATCTCGCGGGTGAGAGGAAGGGGATTTTGGTCCTTCCTCCCGCCGACGGTGATCTTCTGCTTGATTCGTCTGGCAACCGACCGTTCCAGGGCGCCCGGCGGTCTCGCTTTGCAACCGGAAAGCACGACCAGTAGGAAGACCGCGAGCCACCTTGTTCCTCTTTGAAAATAACGCCTCCTTAATTCCTTGGGGGAAAACATCTTCTTACTCCTCCACGATGATAGTCATCATCATATTGCCGTGACCGACTCCACAAAAATGGTCACAGATGGTTGTGAACTTCCCCGTTGCTTGTGGCGTGATGGTGACCTCCGTGGTTTTTCCGGGGACAATCTCCGTGTCGATCTTCAGGGGCCTCACAAAGAATCCGTGGGTCACATCTTCACTGGTTAACTTCAAGGTCACGGTTTCGCCTTTTTTCAGCGTAATTTGCTTGGGTGTGAACTCGAACCGCTTCGCCGTGACGACCACCTCCCGAGGGGTGTCAGTCGCATGAGTGCGGACTACACCTGACAAAATCATTCCTGCTGCGACCAATAAAGACAAGGGTGACTTCAGAAAGCTTTTCATAGACTTACTCCTTCTTTTAGAATTTGTTGTATGCCCGCCGTGCCGGCATACTCACGGACGGTTAATTCAACATCATTGATGGAAAGTGAACCCGGGGACACGGAGTGCTGCTCTTTTCCGCTGATCTGTCGGATCCCCAGGTTCTTGAACGGTTGATCCTTGTCGAAGGGGATCGGCTTTTTCTCCGAACCGCTTTCAGGATCAGGAAATGCGAAAATGAGTGATCGGGCCGCATAATGAGTCGCATTGCCCAGCTTCTGAGTGTTCTGACGGTGAATGTGCCCATACAGCACCGTGACGTTCTCAAAGGGTGCCAGCACATTCATGACTTCATCCCCATCGCTCGTGAACCATTCCCACTCCGGTTTCAGATCAAACAGCGGCCGGTGCGTGAAAACAACAATGGGAGAGGTCTTTGAAAAGCGTGCCACGTCTTTTTTTAGCCAGGCTCGTTGCTCTTCTCCCACTTCAGGCTTGGCGCGAGAAACATTGTCGAGCGCGATGAAATGGATACCCCGATGATCGAAGGAATATGAAGTCTCCCCGAAGAATTCGCGGAAGAGTTTGCCCCCATCGAGTCCGGCATCATGTTCTCCTGGGACATGTTTGATCTTGGCGACATTGAGCCGGCTGGAAATCTTCTGAAAGAGCTTCATCCGGCTCGCATGCTCGTCGGGATCCTCACTGTCGTGAGTCAGATCACCGGTGAAAAGAACCAACTCCGGCTTTTCGGACAACTGGTTGACTTTCTCCACGGCGAGTTCGAACGCCTTTGTGCCCAGCGGATCCGGGGGACCGTTAAACCCGACATGGGTATCGCTCAGTTGAACAAAAGAAAAGGGGGAGACCGGTTCACCGTTGGCCTTCCCCAGTAATCGGGCCATCTCTTGTCCCTCTTTGCCCTTTCCCCACGTCGGAACGATCTGATATAGCGCCCCCACCCCTATGGAGACACCAGCCACCTTCATAAATGATCGTCGATTGAATGATGGTTTCATGAATTTCTCCTTTTTAAGTTCAAATCCCTTTCTTGCTCTCTTCAGTGACCTAAACTCTTGGAAGTCCACGAATATTCCCGTAAATCGTGTTATTCTGAAGGTGGGAATAAAATCACACCTAAGCCAGTCTTAACCTACGAAGGTGTAGGAGACGGAAAGCGAATCGCTGCCGATGGACGAGGCGAGTGCGCGCTTTGAGCAGATGTTCTTGCCGCACCTGGATGCCGCTCACAATCTGGCCCGATGGCTGACCCGCAACGGGCATGACGCGGAAGACCTCGTGCAAGAGGCGTACTTGCGCGCATTCCGGTTTTTTGGTGGATTCAAAGGCGGGGACAGCCGCTCCTGGCTGCTGACTATCGTCCGGAATACCTGCTACACGTGGCTACAGCAAAACCGGAGGCAGGAACTGGAGACAGTGTTTGATGAAGAGGTGCATACCAGTGGGTCCGCGGCCTTTAACCCGGAAAAGCCGCTCCTGGCGAACGCCGACAGCCAGATGCTGCAGCAGGCGCTCGAAGAACTACCCGTGACCTTTCGCGAGATCCTGGTTCTGCGCGAGCTGGAGGGATTGTCTTACAAGGAGATTGCCGATATCGCAGACATGCCCATCGGGACGGTCATGTCGAGCTTGGCCCGAGCGCGGAAGCGGCTTCGTCAAAGTCTTGTCAGATCAATGAAAGCGGAGGCGTGATTTGAGCTGTAAGGAAACACAACCTTTTCTTGAAGGTTACTTCGACGGCGAACTTGACCTTGTCAAGAGCTTGGAGGTTGAGACGCATGTCCAGGATTGCCCTGCTTGTGCGGCAGCCTACCGGGAGCTTCGAGAGTTGCGAACTGCGTTCACCTCCAGCTCTCTCTATTTCAAGGCACCCGGCAAATTGCAGCACCGTGTCCGGTCCGCCATCCGGGACGAAGCACCGTCATCTCGCGGTGCATGGCTGTCGGGATGGTGGCTCCCGTTGCGATGGGCAGGCATGGCCGCCTCCCTGGCACTGGTTGTCTTGGTCACCTGGAATATAGCGCCGCGCATTTCCAGTCGTTCCGCGGATGAGACCCTTGTTCGGGAGATCGTCGACAGCCATGTACGATCCATGATGCTCAATCATCTAACTGACGTGCCCTCTTCCGATCACCATACGGTGAAGCCCTGGTTCAATGGGAAGGTCGATTTCTCACCCCCTGTGGTTGACCTGACCGCACAGGGATTTCCATTGACGGGAGGCCGGCTCGACTACCTGGAGGGAAAGTCCGTGGCTGCTTTGGTTTATCAGCGCCGACAACATCGCATAAACCTCTTCATTTGGCCATCGCCTGAAACTGCAAACGCGAATGAATCAAAGCGTTCAGAAAAGGGCTACCATCTGGTCCATTGGGCAAAGTCCGGGATGACTTATTGGGCTGTCTCCGATCTGAACCCCCAAGATTTGGGCGAATTCACAGCCACCTTGAGACAACAACTGCCGTAATCCGCCGACATTCCCTCTCACTCTAAGGCCTGACTATTCCACCCGCGGAAATTCCAAATTCCAAAAACCAAATTCCAAATAAAATCCAATCGCCAAAATCCAAACACTGCGAAAAGCCACCTTCTCGAGGTTTGCTTATTGGGATTCGGTCATTGTTTGGAATTTCGTTTCTGTCTGGAATTTGGTCTTTATTTGAATCTGGATTTTGGAATTTGATTCACACAGCCCCCCATGCCCCAATGAAGCTGTTCAAGAACGCTTCACCGTTTTTCTGAGGATCGAAGAGCCCGGCATTCACCGGGGGGAATTACTCTTGGGCAAAACGGTGACCGTCACGGGGGATTGCAGCGTGAAATCGAGCTGCGTTTCCGAGGGCACCTTGACCTGCTTGCCGCGCGTGGCTAGTTGGACTCCCGTAGCGGTGCCGCCTCCCACCGTTGCGCCGATGGCGGCGCCCTTGCCACCGCCCGCAATCGCCCCAATAACGGTGCCTGCCGCTGCGCCAATTCCAACTCGCTTGGCGGTTTGGGTCCCGCGCGATTCACCTTTCGACTGGTAGGAATTGCTCATCAGGGGATAGGTCTCCCCGTGAAGCTCCATCTTGTAAAGCTGCAATTCCAGTTCGCTTGAACCGGTAAAATGGCCGGCACTTTTCGCATTCGCCAATTTCACGAAAACGGGTGTGTTCTTCGGGACCACCACGTGACCTTTCTCGGAGATGGGAAGATCTGTCGAAGCCCGGAATACCTGGCCTGCCTGATGTTCGGAGGAGTCGATGGAATCAACCATGCGGATCGACATCCGTGTCCCCGCCGGAACAACGTACTTGACGGGTTGCGGCGCAGGGACTGCTTTAGGAGGCGGCTCACTCCCCGGGCTCGCTTTAGCGGATTCAACTGCGGGAGTTCCTGCTGAAGGTACGGCTGGGGATCCTCCTGCCTGGGGGGAAGGATTGGCGGAATTACCCGTTGCAGCCGGCGCCTCCGGCGAAGCTTGCGCCGGCGCTTGAGACTCCGCCACTTGTGCTCCCGCCACTTTCATCTGATCAATGACCTTCTTCACGCCCGGGGTTGCATTGACCAGTTTGAAGGCCTTCAACTGCACCTCAGCGCTGGAAACTTCACCGGCCAGTGTCACCTCTCCGTCCTTCACGGCGACCTCGATATTGGCTCCCTTCAGATCAGGATCTGAAAACATCTTTGCCTTGATATCGGTCGCAAGGGATTTGTCCGTGGGAAACAGGGAACAGCCAGCCGCAATAATCAACGCCAGGATTAAAACCGAATAGAGCAATAATTTGCTTTTTTGCATCGTGCCCTCCTGCTGTCTTGAGTAGGATTTAATTTTACTCCAAATGCAGGCAGGATGCAGGAGCAAAAAGAGAATGAAATTCCAAATTCCAAAATCCAAAGTCCAAATAAAAACCAAATTCCAATAAGCAAACTCCGCGGATGGGGAAGGGATTGATCTTTCTTCGGCTTCAGGTACTTGGAATTTGGTTTTTGGAATTTATTTGGACTTTGGATTTTGGAATTTGGAATTTGTTTTATTAGACCCCTTCCGAAAATGAAAAGTTGTGATATGATCACTCCCAGCTGGCGACGCTGACTGCACTTTGCAGATCGCGTCTCGATATGGAGGCTTCACCCCGTAGTTGTATCCCTTCCAGGACTCTCGCCCTGCCAGCTCCAAGGAGTAGCTTACTCATGCAGCAAATAACTCATGATGTCTTAATCCTGGGAACCGGGCTCGCCGGACTGCGCGCCGCGGTGGAAATTTGCATCCGAACACAGGACAAAGCCGACATCGGAATTGTCTCGAAGGTCCAGATCATGCGCTCGCATTCCGTGTGCGCTGAAGGGGGCACTGCCGCGATGATGCGCCCCGAAGAGGGGGACAGCCTCGAATTGCATGCCTGGGACACCGTGAAAGGGGCCGATTTCCTCGCCGATCAGGACACGGTGGACCGGTTTGTAAGAACCTCGCCGGATGAAATCCGGCTTCTGGAGCACTGGGGCGTTCCCTGGTCGCGCCGCGACGACGGGCGGATCATGCAGCGACCGTTTGGCGGGCATTCTTTCCCGCGCGCATGCATGGCCGCCGACAAGACCGGCTTCATGGAAATGCAGGCCCTGTATGACACCCTGGTCAAATACAACAACTTCAAGCGCTACGACGAGTGTTTTGTCACCTCGATGCTCCTTGAAGGCGGACGCTTCGCCGGACTCACTCTCTTCGACGCTCCGACGGGCGAGTTTTATGTTTTGCGCGGCAAGACCCTCCTGATCGCTTCGGGAGGTCTGGGGAATCTTTATGGATTCACCACCTACTCTCAAACCGTCACGGGCGACGGACAGGCCATTGCCTACCGCGCGGGGTTACCCCTGGAAGATCCGGAGTTCCTGCAATTTCACCCGACGGGATTGGTGCCCTCGGGCATTCTGATGACGGAAGGTTGTCGCGGGGAGGGCGGGTATCTGCGCAACAACAAGGGCGAACGCTTCATGGAAAAGTATGCGCCCAAGATGATGGAACTGGCGCCCCGCGATATCGTGTCGCGTTCGGAGATGACGGAAATTCTGGAGGGACGCGGTTTTCCGGGACCCGAAGGGCTCGATTACATTAATCTCGATATGACCCACCTCGGAGCTGACCGCATCAACCACCGCCTCCCGCTGATCCGTGAAGTGTGCATGAAGTTTCTGGGAATCGACCCCATCACTCAACCCATCCCGATCCGGCCCGTGGCCCACTATTCCATGGGCGGCATCGAAGCCGATATCGACGGCCGGACCAAGGTGGAAAACATTTGGGCGGCCGGCGAAGTGGCGTGCCACTCCATGCACGGCGCCAACCGGTTGGGATGCAACTCCACCGCGGAATGCCTCGTGTGGGGTGGGATCACGGGCCGTGAGATTTCAAAGTATCTCGGGGGAGGGGCGACGCTGAGTGCGCTGCCGGAAGCCCGGGCCCAGGAGGAAGAGAAACGTGTTTTCGGCGGCCTGCTTCAACAAAGTGGAACGGAGAAGCCAGCCCTCATCCGCCGGGAACTTCGAACCCTGATGGACAAGCACGCCGGGGTTTATCGTACCGGCGCATCCATGAAAGAGGGCTTGGATAAGATTGCCGCGTTAAGGCAGCGCTTTCATAAAATCTCTATCCAGGACAAGAGCCGCATTTACAACACCAACCTCATTCAGGCCTTGGAAACCGAAAACATGCTTGAGCTGGCAGAGGTGTTGCTCTTCGCGGGTCTGGCACGCGAGGAATCCCGCGGGGGTCATTCCCGCACGGATTTCTCCAAGCGTGACGACGAAAAGTTCCTGGCCCACTCCATGGTTCATTATACCGGCGGCAAACCGAGGCTGGATTACAAGCCCGTGACGATTACCAACTGGAAGCCGGTGGAGCGGAAGTATTAGGTGTCGGGTGTCGGGGGCCAGGTGCCGGGGGCCAGCAACAGGCCCCCAGGCTCGGCAGATGAGAGTCATAAGCCACTAATTTGATTTGGGTGTGCTCATACTAAGTTCGAGGTCATTCCGTACAAGATGCACTCCCACGAGCTACCTGACACCCGGCACCTGACACCTGGCACCTATTTTCAAACTCAAGGAGGCTGGCATGGCCGAAATCAAGAGACACGACAATCGGCTCGGGGTGTGGGGATGGCTTGGGGGCGGGCGCTGGGGCATTGAGCGCTACGCTTACATACTCCACCGGCTTACCGGTCTCGCCATTCTCTTGTACTTTCTGATGCACATTGTAGTGACCAGCTTGCGCGCCAGCGGCCAATACCTTTGGGTCGAGGGGGGATTTTTCCACCAGCCCATTTTCAAATTCGGGGAGTTTCTGGTCTTTGCCGCTTTTGCCTATCACGCCTTGAACGGCATCCGGCTGGTGCTCGTGGAACTCGCGTTTGCGGTCGGCAAGCCCATCGAACCGATCTATCCCTACAAGACGTCATTGAACGTCCAGCGGCCCCTGCTTATTGTCATGATGATCCTGGCCGCGATTCTTCTCGCGGCAGGCGGCTCTGAATTTCTAGGATTGGGAAAGTAGGAGGAGAAATGCGCGAAACAAAGTATTGGACCTGGCACATGTCGGCGGGAGTGGTGATCCTCTTCCTGCTCGGCCTCCACATGCTGATCATGCACGTGGGCGGCCTCACCCATCTGTTTGCTCCTCACAGCGGCGAGGCGATTTCGAAGGAGAACAGCCTCTTTCGGGACGGCCGGATGTTCTTCACCGTCACATACATTCTTCTCCTGGGGGTGGCGCTTTACCATGGTCTCTACGGGCTGCGGACGATTCTCTTTGAACTGACGTTGAAGCCCGCCGTCGAGAAGGCCGTTACCTTCGTGCTTCTCGTGGTGGGGCTGGGATTGTTTGGTTTGGGTACGTGGGCGGCCATTACCACACACGCCATCGCGATCGCAGGAGGAAGGGGATGACCATGCCGGAAAACAGCAAAGCCACAAGAGAAATAGTTTTTCACGTCACACGATACAATCCTGAAAGCGATCGCGCGCCCTATGTGAAGACGTATAAGATCCCCGTTCGTGAAGGGATGACGGTGCTGGATGGGTTGCACTACATTAAGGACAATGTGGATCCCACGCTGGCCTGGCGCTATTCGTGCCGCATGGGGGTCTGCGGTTCCTGCGGCATGCTTCTGAATGGCCGGGCGACGCTGGCCTGCAACACCCAGATCCTGCACATCGCCGACACCGATCTGACCGTGGGGCCGTTGCCCAATTTTGAAATCATCCGCGACCTGGTCCCTGATCTGATGACGATGTTTGAAAAACACCGCTCCGTAAAACCGTACATCGTGCGCGCCGATGAAGCGGAGAGCAATAAACCGGAAGGGGAGTTCTACCAGTCTCCTGCGGAACTGGAGGCCTATCTGCAGTTTGCCTATTGCATCAAGTGCGGCTGCTGCATGGCCGCCTGCCCCACCCTGGCCACCGACGCGCGGTATCTGGGGCCCATGCCTCTGGCGGCGGCTGAGCGCTATGACAAGGACACACGCGACGAAGGGCGGCGAGACCGCAATCAACGCACGGGTGCCTCGCATGGTGCATTCCGGTGTCATTACGCCGGCGAGTGCTCGCGCGCGTGCCCCAAGGGCGTCGATCCCGCCAAGGCGATCCAATATCTCAAGCGCCAGCTCGTGTTGGATTATCTTCACCTGGCACGCCGGAAAAAACCGTGCCAGAAAATGCACGGGACAGGCCAGGGTAAACCCCTGCCTAATATCCCAACCGCTCCGGCTAAGACGGTCTGAGAAGCAGACCGTCTCTGAGGCGGAGGCAATATTGGGGCTGCAAAATCCAAACACCAAAGTCCAAAATCCAAATAAAACCCAAAATCCAGGAACCAAAGTCCAAACAAAACCCAATTTCCAAATTCCAAACAAGTATCAATTGCCCAGCAAGCTTTCAAGCTCCAAAGAGCAAGACTCACTCTGAACAATACAGACCGTGACAAGAGGAGAAGCGGCGTCTTCTCGTCAACACGATCACGGTATGGTGTGTATCTGTCTCGTGGAGCTTGAGACTGGATTGAACCTTGTGAACTGGTCCTTGGAATTTTTTCATTTGGAATTTACTTGGAATTTGGATTTTGGATTTTGGATTTTTATACATCTTGGGTAAGATTACCCATCGTTACAACCGAAATCCTTGAGAAGGGCATATGCTTCTTTCCATCAAGAGACTCCTGGCCGCTGGATTCATCCTGGCCGTATCTTCCACGTTGACCCTCTCCATCGTCCTCAAGCCCCAGACCAAAATGGAGATGGACGTTCGGCTTTCCTCAAAGATCGGCAGCGATACCTCCAAGGCGGGAGACAGTGTCGAGACAGTCGTTCTCACCCCCATCCGCGTGGGGAGCAAAATCGTCATTCCGCCGGGCACCAAGTTGTTCGGAAAGGTCAAAGAGGCTAAGTCGACCGGAGGAAAAGCCGATCAACGTGCATACCTGCTTTTGGAACTCAACCAGTTAGAAGGTTCAGGGGGCAAAAGGATCGCCCTGACGACCAAGGTCATCAGCGTGGACAACGCGCGTGAGACTGTGGATGACAAGGGCGGGATTGTCGGCATTCTTGCCTCCGAGACGTGGGCCTCCAAAATGGATGAGGGCCTGGGAAAGATGGATGGGAAGTTGGCGGCTTTGGCCGATATTCTGGGTATGGCCAAAAAAGCCGTTATCAAGGAACCTGACCCCGAGATCACTTATTCGCCGGGCGTGGAAATGACGTTGCAGATTACGAACAAGCCGGACTTGAGCAGCCTGGCAGCGGCTTCCGCGGGTTACAAAGGCGATCCTGCTTCTCCTGATCCTGTACTGACCAAACTTGTCACCACCGAGCCCTTTCAAACGATCGCGGAGAAACCGCCCAAACCTTCTGACATGACGAACCTGATGTTCGTGGGATCGCAGGAGCAGATCGAGTCAGCCTTCACGGCAGCGGGCTGGGCCACCGCTGCCGCCCTGAGTTCCCAGTCGGGTATGGAAACAGTTCGTGCGGTCGTCGAAAACCGGGGTTACAAAGAAGCACCGATGTCCATCCTTTTGCTCGATGGAAATAAGCCCGACTTGACATTTCAAAAGCAGAACAACACTTTCGCCAAACGCCACCACCTTCGCATCTGGCGGCGCCCCGAGACATTTGAAGGAAAAGGGGTCTGGGTTTGTGCCGCTACCCATGATATCGCCATCGAATTCTCACCTGAAAACAAAACCTTAATCCACAAGATTGATTCCCAAATCGACCGCGAGCGCTCCAAGGTGATGTACGATCTGCTTCTCACCGGCCAGGTGAAAGGTTCCTTCCTGATCGACCGGCCGGCCGTTCCCAAAGAAAGCAGTAATGCCACCGGGGACAAACTCATCACCGATGGCAAAATGGGTGTGCTGGTCCTGGGCAACTGATCCGCGCCATCCGTTTCCTTTCATCATCGCGAAAGGGCTCGGCCCGAATCGTGAAGAACATTTCCTTGCCATTTCTGACCCGACTGTCCAAAAAGGGTGTAAGATGGCTGCATCGATTAAAAGGTGAATGCCCCGGGAAGAGGAGAAATGTCTCTTGCCTGAAGGCTGCCGATGGACTCTATCGAGGAATAGACGTTGCATCGAAGTCTTGGCCCGTTGGGGACCTTTTGGAAATCATTGAATGTTTTGCTCTTGACCTTCCTCTCCCCTGCATCACCTCTGAAAAATCCCTTGGAACCTGAATTTCGAAATTCGGGAGGAAAAAGAATAGGGTGAGGCCGGATTTGTCCATGAGGGACAAATGGAGTCACCCGGGATCGCGGATTTCAGATTGAAGCAGTCAGTGCTTGCTTCCTCTGCGAAGACCGAGCACCGTCGGCAAGCAACGAGGCCTAATGGGAACAACGGAAAAACCACCATTAAACCACGAAACCCGTATTCTGTTGGTTCGAACAAGCCCGGGGGAGACCGAGTTGATCGAGCGCCAACTGCGCCTCGCCCGGATCGATTTCAAGGCGAAAAGAGTGGTCAGTGAACGGGGATTCGCCAGAAAGATCAAAGACTTCGCGCCGGACATTGTTCTGACCACCGAGAAACCACGATCCCCCAGAGCCCACCACGCCCCCCAAATCATCCAGTCAAAGAAAACTGATATTCCTCTGATATTCATTACCAACCCTCGCAGGAAAGAACCGGGAGGAAGAATCAATCTCCCGGGGACGGCGGATGCCGTCTCAATTTCAAGCGTGAAGAAAATCTCCTCTGCTGTTCGTGCGTTACTGGGAATTGGGAACCGGGAAAAATCAGGAAGCTCCCCCAAACGAGATAAGCGGAGTCACTTCCGAACCACGGAAATGCCCCATCCCACCCCCGTGCAGCCATTGAAAAACAGGTCGCTTCGGGCGAGCGAGGAGCGTTTTCGCCTGTTGGTCGAGAGCGTCAAGGATTATGCCATCTTCATGCTTGATGGAAAAGGCAACGTGACCAGCTGGAACCTGGGAGCGGAGCGGATCAAGGGATACCCGGCCGAGGAGATCATCGGAAGGAACTTCTCCTGCTTTTACACCGAAGAAGATGTCGCGGGGCGCAAACCCCAGCGTGAACTTCGGATCGCTGCCCGAGAGGGCTGGCTGGAGGATGAAGGATGGCGTGTCCGGAAGGATGGATCGAGGTTCTGGGCCAGTGTGGCCATCACGGCCCTGCGGGATTCACAGGGGAAGACGCGTGGATTCTCTAAAGTGACCCAGGATCTAACCGACCGAAAACGAGCCCATGACGCCATCCAGATGCTTAACCGGGAGTTGGAGGGACGGATGGCCCAACTGGACACCCTCAATCGACAGTTAGAGGCCTTCAGTTCTTCGATCTCCCTGGACCTGCAAAAAAGTGAACAGAAGTACCGACTCCTCGTCGACAATCTGAGAGAAGTGATCTTCCAAATCGATCCCCGCCGACAATGGGTGTTCTTAAACCCGGCCTGGACCGAGATCACCGGCTTCACGGTAGAAGAGAGCCTGGGGAGATCTGTCCTGGACTATGTATATCCCGAGGACCGTCCACAGGTTTTGGAGAGATTTCAGGCCATCATGGATCACAAGGAAGACGATTGCCGCTGTGAAGTCCGCTGGCTGACCCGCGATGGAAGAACTCGATGGATTGAAACCCACGCCCGACCCCTGGCCGGTTGGGACAATCAGATCATCGGAATCTCCGGCACGTTGACGGACATTACTGAGCGAAAGCACGTGGAGGAGGCGCTGCACGAAAGTGAAGACCTGTACCTGACCACTTTCAATGAAGCGCCGATAGGGATCGCGCACACCGGGATGGACGGCCGGTTCCTGACGGTGAACAGGCGCCTGTGTGACAGCCTGTATTACTCCCAGGATGAAATGCTTTCCAAAAAGTTCCAGGACATTTCATATGCCGATGAGATCGTGGCTGACCTGACTGCAGGGCGCCGGCTCCTCAAGGGCGAGATTCAGACCTACAGTGCCGAGAAGCGCTACCGCCGCAAGGACGGCTCGACCATCTGGGTCCATGTGACCATCTCCTTGCGACGCGATTCCTCAGGAGAACCCAGGCACTTTATCAGCATCGTGGAGGATATCAGTCAAAGAAAGCTGGCCGAGGATGCACTGACCGAGAGCGAACGACGCTACCGGGAACTTTTTGAGAATGCCAACGACATCATTTTTACAACCGATCTGGCCGGGGCATTCACCTCTTTGAACAAGGCGGGAGAAGAGGCTTTCGGGTATACGCGCCGGGAAGCCCTCGACACCCTGAACTTCGTGGAGATGGTGGTCCCGGAAAATGCGACAGTGGCCCGCGAGGCCCTCAAACAGGAATCCGTTGAAGGCACAGGCGGCACCCGTGAATTGGATGTCGTTGCGAAGGACGGACGCCGGATCAAGCTGGAAATCAGCAGCCGCCCTATTCTCCAAGGTCGTGAGATCATCGCGGTTCAAGTCATCGCCCGCGATGTCACTGATCGGCGCCTCCTTGAGGACGAGCTTCGACATTCTCAGAAGATGGAGGCGGTAGGCAGACTGGCAGGAGGCGTCGCCCACGACTTCAATAACATCCTGACTGCCATAACGGGGTACACAAACCTGCTCGCCATCCATTTCTCCGAAGGGGACCCCCGCCGTCGAAACCTCGACGAGATCAGGAAAGCCGCGGATCGCGCCACCGCCCTGACCCGTCAAATGCTCGCCTTCAGCCGCAAGCAGGTTCTGGAGCCGACCATTCAGGACTTGAATGCCATCGTGACGGAAATGGACGAGTTGTTTCAACGGCTGATCGGAGAGCATATCGCGCTGGTCCTGCACCTTAATCCCGCCCTCGGTCACGTGAAGGTGGATGCAGGGCAGATGGAACAAGTGATCATGAATCTGGTGGTAAACGCCCGCGACGCCATGCCCCAGGGAGGGCGACTCATCATCGAAACCGGCAATGTCGAACTTGAGGAGAGCTTCGCTCACCGACAACTGGCGTACCATCCCGGCCCCTACGTCATGCTGGCCGTGAGGGACACCGGGGTGGGAATGGACAAGGGGATCCAGGAACGCATCTTCGAGCCCTTCTTTACCACGAAGGAGCGCGGAAAAGGAACCGGCTTGGGGCTCTCCACGGTCTTTGGGATCATCAAACAGAGCGCCGGCAATGTTAGCGTGTACAGCGAGCCGGGGCACGGCACAACCGTCAAGATCTATTTACCCAGGGTTGAGGAACGCCTTTCAGAAACTCAGAAGCGGCAAGCCCTTCCTTCCTCACGGGGCTCAGAGACGATCCTCCTTGTCGAGGACGAGGGAGGCGTCCGTGCGCTCGTCCGCGAAACCCTGGAGATGAACGGTTATACCGTTTTGGAAGCTCGAAATTCGAAGGAGGCGGTCGCGCTATTTGAATCGAACAAAGATCGCATTCAAATGGTTCTCAGCGATGTGGTCATGCCCGAAACGAATGGCCCTGAACTGGTCGAGCTTCTCAAATCGCGCCTTCCCTCCTTGAAGGTGTTGTTCATGTCCGGGTACACCGAGGACATCATGAGCCACCAGGCCACTCTCGATGCACCCGTGTCTCTTCTTGAAAAACCGTTTACTCCGGATCTTCTGGTCCATAAGGTGCGCGAAGTTCTGGATCAAGACCTGTCGGGGCCACCAGCCCATTCCATCTTGAATTAACGCCTGGATCGGGCTTCACCTTCCAGATCCTTTCTATGGTAATACCCCTCCGGAGGCCCGGTTTCTCTGATAAGATTCACGAGGATCAGCCATTCCATTTTTTTGAATCGGGATTCCGGGATTGCTGATGAGAAGGTCTGTGTGCCCTTCAATGAGAAACCCGACCGCATCCTATTTTTGTGCGAGGCACCCCGGGGAGACCACTCAATTTCCGGGATCCAAGTCGAGCTGAGCCAGTATGGGGGAGGTGTTGCCCGGGCTCTCTTATGGACATTACATCCTCTGGTGAACGGCTGAAGTCGCTGAATCGCGAGACGCTCCGGGCACTCTCTTATCATGAGAGCACCAAGCACAGCTACAATTCCGTCCGGACCCATGCCCACTCTCTCGACTGGGAGAACCAGCCCGATCCTTTCCGGTTCTACCGCGGCGCAGAATCGATCAAGCTGCCGCGCGATCTAACGCTTCCCTCGATCGAAACCCTGGAAATCCTGTACAACCACTCCCGCTTCCGCAACACGCTGCGCTCCCACGAGCCAAGCCCAGGTTCAGGCGTTAACTCCCTCCAGGCTGCTCCCCTACTGGGTAACCTGCTGTGGCATTCCATGGCGATCAGTGCGTGGAAGCAAATCCGTGGAACGGATATTCGCTACTCTCTGCGAGTCAATCCTTCCTCCGGTAACTTGCACCCGACTGAGACCCATCTCATCACCAACGGCTTCTCAGACCTTGCTGACGGCGTGTACCACTATTTCGTGCTGGATCATGCCCTGGAGTGCCGCCGGATTGGTAATCTGTCGCTGGGCCTCGCCACCTTGATCCAAAAACCCTGGATCGCAGAATGTCCGGTCATTGCTGTGCTGACCTCCATTTTCTGGCGAGAGGCCTGGAAATACCGCAGTCGTGCCTACCGGTACTGCAATCATGATCTGGGTCACGCGGCGGCATCATTCCTCGTCGCTGCACGTGCTCTCGGCCTCAACGGCTGCGTGTTGGGTGATTTTCCCGATGAACCGCTTGCAAAACTCATGGGGGTCGATCAGATCGACGAGTGGCCGATGCTGATTTTGCCGCTTTGGCCACAACAAGGGGATGGGAAAAACCAGGGGTTGAATGGGGCCGCGACCCTTGCCACGACCGAGCTGGAGAATCCTCGATTAAAGGCAGACGTGGACGTCGGCCCCACGTCTCAACCGTTTTCTCCGCTTATGGGAACGCCTAACGCCCTCTCAGACGAGGTGGTGCCTTATCCCCTGATTGATGCCGTTCATGAATCGACCTTGCTCATGGACGTCGATGAGTTTCCTCTCCATGCTTCGGCCATGGAGTCAGAAGGGGTTGATGAACCCATGGAACATCCGCGGATCGATCTTCCGCGGATCGCCGCGCCCTCGGAGGTCATTGGAGTTGTCGTGCGGCGACGCCGATCCGCCCTCAATTACGATCCGCAAAAAGGAGATATTACGTTCGAACAATTCTCCGCGCTGATGTTCGCCGCCCAGGCTGGGTTCTGTGCGGACTGGAAAGGAAATCTGCCGTGGACGACTGATGTGCATCGAGAGGCTGCCGCCGCGGGGCGGGACTGGATTCGTCTTTATCTGTATGTGCACCGTGTCCGGGATCTGGAGGCCGGCCTCTACCTCTACTATCCTCGGCCTCATGCCCTCGAGCAGTTTGCCAAGGCCAATCTTCAGCGTGCGGCAGCCTACTTGAGTCTGGAGCAGTCCCTGGCAGGAAATTCATGCGTCACGTTTTCAATGGTGGCCGATCTGGATGCAGCGCTCAGGGTCTTCGGCAACCGTGGCTACCGGTACTGCCACAACGAAGCCGGGTTCATTGGTCACCAGCTCTACCTCGCCGCCGAGGCATTAGGATTCAATGCGACCGGTATTGGGGCCTTTTACGATGACGATGTTCATAATTTTCTTCAGATCGGACCCGGTCACGGTCAGGTCATCTATCACTTTTCGGTAGGACATGCTGTACTGGATGATCGTCTGGTGGGGGATGCTGTGGTTCAACTCGACTAAGATCGAAGAGGGTCCAAAGTCCCAAGTCCAAGGTCCCAAGTCCTGAAAGCCCATTTCAAAGTTCAAGGTTCAAAGTTTACAATTCCACGCCTTTCGTTTCTGACTTCCGCCCTCTGATTTCCGACTTCTGCCTTTCGGCTTTCAGCTTTCTTCACTGGCAACTGAGAACTGACAACCGACAACGGCTTCCCTGGCACCTGACACCCGGCACCTGACACCTCTTTGCCATTGTCACTGCTTCTTGTCTTTCGGATCCAACTGGATTTCCAGCTTCTCCCCCCGTTTTCGAATCTCGGCAGCACGTTCAGCCAGCACCGGTTGATTGATCTGATAATTCGAATAGACAATTTCTGTCGTGGTTCGCCCGAAAAGGAACACCTGGGTCTCGGAGAAATTCCGAATCGGCATCCAGAAAGGACCGAACTTCTCGTACTCTTGTTTAAAATCAACTTTACGGGTCCAGAAAGAGGGATTCTTTGCCGGGCGCCCCTCAATTCGGGTAACGGCGAAATCTTCGGCGTCGACCCAGATCTTTGCATCGAAAAGGAGCTGATCTTTTCGTCGCGGCTTGGCATGAAGCACATACTGCGGGCGTCCCTGGAGCGCCTCAGCTCCCACCCGCTCAAAGAGGTAATTATCGGGGGTAATGGCCGACTTAGGTTGCTGATCGGGAAGGGCATTCTTCTGTTCCGTGTCGATGATGCGGTTGATCACACCCCGTCGCATGAACCCGGTGCCGGAAGACGAATGAATTTCAAAGAGTTTTTCACCCGGGGCGACAAAGATCATCGTGGCGGTTACTTCTGCCGATTTGTTAATTCGCTTGTTCTCGATCTTGTAGATACGATCCACCGCGTACGTTTGAAGATTCTGCCCCCGGAACCGATTGTGCTTCGCCATACCCGCCAGGATGGTCTGAAGATCAGGGACGGGGGGTGCCGGAGAAGGTACTTCTTGCGGAAAAACATCGAGCGCGGGACCTATCATCAAACTCAACAGGAGCCACCTTATAAAATGCCATTGGGCCGATCCGTTCTTACGTCGAACTAACTGGACCATTTGATTGTCTTCCCCCCAAGTCGTCTCGCTTTATCATGAATAGCTGATTTATCAAACTTTCTTGGTCTGTGTCAGATCGATTTCGGCGTCGTCATCAGGTCTCACAAACCCAATGTCTTCCGAAATCGACCGAGGATTCTTCCATCCGTTAAGTTCTGTCATGCGCATCACCCGACAACTGCCGTCAACTGATTCCCGCCGACTTGCGATGTCCCTTAGAAGACCCCGGCCACAAACTGCGAACTCCCCAGATCCCCTTTCTTTAAAAAGTATCGTCCATCACGTCATCATTCGCAAACAAATTTCCAGAGCCATCCCTTGGTCTGTTGAAACCTTGAGCATCCACCTCAACTCATCAGCCGGCAGGAGTTATTGATAGGAGGGTTTTCACTGGTGTTTGCAGGTTTTTATTGTGCGGGATCAATTTACATCTATTTGCATCGGCTGTATGAATACTCACATTCATATCATCCCCAATGGAGATACCTTCGGTGTCATACGAACAGGGTTTAGAGGAAGCAGCCCGGCCGACACGAAATCAGTCTCGGGTGATTCACCTTCGGACAAAGGGGACCAAGTATTCTTTAGACTTGGCGATCACGCCCGGAACAGAAAACGGCGGGCCTGAGGAGCTCTCCCAAACGATGGTTGTAACGGAGCCATTCGATGCCAAGCGGTTGGAATCGGTTCTTGCGTTTTTAATGATATCGACGCACAAAGGAGACGAAAATGAACAGAAGAAATCTGAATTTAATTGTGGTGGTAATGGCTTTCACTCTATTGTTCGCCGCCACGGGGTTCGCGAAGGATGCGACCTTCACCGGCAAGATCAGCGACGGCATGTGCGGACTCAAGCATATGATGCCGGGCCTGACCGATAAACAATGTACGGAGGCCTGTGTCAGCAAGGGATCGAAATACGTTTTGGCCGATGAAACCCACAAGAAGGTTTATGAGCTTTCGAACCAGCAAAAGCCCAAGGCTTTCGCGGGGGAAGCGGTCGTGGTGAAGGGCTCGCTCGAAAAGGATGGGAAAACCATTCAAGTGGTTTCAATCGAAGCGGCAAAATGATAGTTCGCCCTTTTTGTTAACTTCATCGCGGGGCAGGGACGATTCTCGACCCCTTGCCTCGCCTTTTTTTGAAGGACCGATTCTTAGCACCCAGCTGCTTTTGGGACAACCTGATCCTGTGGGCGTCGGCCTGTCCAAGGGATACTTTTTCTTCCACTGCATCATCCCCAGCTCCCCTCCGACCTCTGATATGATTGTCGTCCAAAACCAAGGAGGAAATTCCCATGGCTGTCTTTCGATTTGAGGAGCACATTCCCCTGATTGGAGAGGGAACTTACATTCACCCCAGCGCCGACGTCTTTGGGAACGTTCAGATAGGGAAGCAGTGTTGGATCGGGCCAGGAGCGCGGCTGCGTGGCGACTATGGCCGCATTGTCATTGGCGATTTCACCAGCGTGGAAGACAACTGTGTGATCCACGCCCGTCCGGGGGAGCAAACCACCATCGGCAACTGGGTCACCCTGGGTCACGCCTCGATCGTTCATAACGTCGCGCTCATTGATGATTACGTCGTGGTGGGGATGGGCGCGATCGTAAGTGACTGGGCCCGGGTGGGCCGTTGGGCGGTGATAGCCGAAGGGGCAGTTGTGAGGCAGCGCATGGAAATACCGACCGAGCGGATTGCCGTTGGAATTCCCGCAAAACTGCTGGATAAGACCATCGATGAGAATTACAAGCAGGAATGGACGCGGTTCAAGGAAATCTACGTGGACCTGGCGCGGCGGTATCCGGATGGATACCGGAAGTGAAAATGAGGTATTCGGCGGAGTGTTTGTAGGGGTGCCCGCCGCGGGGCGGGCGCCCTCTTAGTTCGCTTTCACGCATACAACTTCATCTTCCGACCGCGAGACGCTGGATGAGATATTCCGGCAGTGCCGCAGCTCCCATTTTCTCCTGGACGGCTTCAATGTCATACTCAACACGCTTTAATTCGACAATCTGGTTGTCCGGGTCAAACAGCGCATAAGCCGCCCGCGGATCCCGGTCCCGGGGCTGGCCGACTGATCCGGGATTGATCAAATAGCGCGTGCTTTCCTCCAATCGAATTGTGGTTCTGCCCTGGGGGGTCGCCTCATCGATGAACTCGGAGGTGAGATCGCCACGTCCCGTCAGGGCAAAGAAGCAGGGTAAATGGGTATGCCCAAAGAAGGTGACGGGCACCAGGGTCGCTTTCAAGGCATCATAAGCATCCCCTTCATCGTAAAGATATTGGTCCTCATCGTGAAGGGAGCCGTGAACGAGCTGAAATTCCCGGAGGGGTGAAATCCACGGCCCCTGCGGCAGGTCCAGGAGAAACCTCTGGTGTGCCGGGGTGAGTTCGCTCCGGGTCCACAGGATGGCCCGCTCTGCCGAATCGTTAAACCATTGGGCATCGTCAATACCACTGGCCGTCTTGTCGTGATTGCCTCGAATGATCGTGGCCTCACAAGCCACTAGTCGATCGATCACCTCGTTCGGGTTCGGCCCGTAGCCCACCACGTCGCCGCAACAAAGCACCCCGTCGTAGTTCCCCGCTTCGGCCTGGAACACCGCATCCGTGGCTTCAAGATTGGAATGCAAATCACTTAAGATCAGATAGCGCATATGATGGGGATTGCCAGCAAATCAATCTATCGCAAACGCCTGTCGGATGCAATTGTAAAGCGTATGAATATCAACAGGTGAAAATTCGTGCGGATTCCGATATCATCATGAATGAAACATCTCATCGGGCCCCCTGTGGGAGGATAAGACGGATCCCCTCACACGGCCTTCAAGCCCGCTTACGCGTCATTCAGATCTGTATTTCATCCTGAGGATGGATTCCAAGCAGGGCGCTTTTCACCCGTAATACCCCGAGTACGACCGAACAGCCACTCCCCGAGGGCTTATGATCAAGTCAATCATCGAACCATTCAAGATCAAAGTTGTTGAGCAAATCAAAATGACTTCCAAGGAGGAGCGGGAGCGGTTCCTGGCAGAGGCCGGATTTAACCCTTTTCTCATCGACGCTGAAAACGTGATCATCGACCTGCTGACGGACAGCGGAACTGCGGCCATGAGCGCCGATCAGTGGGCGGCCCTCGCCCAGGGCGACGAAGCTTATGCTGGAAGCCGCAGCTGGAACCGCTTTAAAGCGTCGGTCCAGAATATCTTCGGGTTCAAGCATGTCATTCCCACCCATCAGGGGCGCGCGGCGGAGCGCATTTTGTTTACCTGCATGGTCAAGAAAGGGGATGTCGTGCCCAACAATACTCATTTTGACACGACCCGCGCCAATGTCGAATACGTCGGCGGAGAGGCCGTGGACCTGGTCATCCCCGAAGGCCGGCAGCCGGCCACGCTTCACCCGTTCAAGGGAAATATGGACGTGGAGGCCTTAAGCCAGTGCATCGAGCGTGTCGGGCGCGGGCGCATCCCCTTGGTCATGTTGACGCTGACCAATAATTCCGGGGGCGGTCAACCGGTGTCCATGGCTAACATCCGGGCGGTGCGAAGGGTGTGCGACGAATTCAAAATTCCACTTTATCTGGATGCCTGCCGCTTTGCGGAAAATGCCTATTTCATTAAACTCCGTGAGGAGGGCTATGCCCGCAAGACTCCACGTGAAATTGCAAAGGAAATGTTCTCCTATGCCGACGGCTGCACGATGAGCGCCAAGAAGGACGGTCTGGCAAACATTGGCGGATTCCTGGCCACCCAGGATGATGCCCTGGCACAGCAGGAGAAGAACCTGCTGATCCTGACGGAAGGGTTTCCCACTTACGGCGGGTTGGCGGGACGTGATCTCGAGGCGATTGCCGTGGGATTGAATGAAGTCCTTCACGAAGACTATTTGAATTATCGCATCGTCTCCACGCATTATCTGGGCGAACACATCGCCCGCGAGGGCGTGCCGATCGTTCAGCCTCCCGGCGGCCATGCCATTTACATTGACGCGGCGGCGTTCCTCCCTCACATTCCCCGGTCGGAATATCCCGGTCAGGCCCTGGTCGCGGAGTTGTACCTGGGAGCGGGCATCCGGGCGGTCGAAATCGGCTCGGTCATGTTCGGCAAGCCCGATTCAAAAACCGGCGAGGAAATTCCCTCGCCCATGGAACTGGTGCGGCTGGCGATTCCACGCCGGGTTTATACGCAGTCGCACATTGATTACGTCGTGGAAGCGATTTTGGAGGTGTGGGAGCATCGCCAGGAGATTCGGGGCCTGCGGATGACTTACCAAGCACCCTTCTTGCGCCATTTCACCGCGCGCTTCGAGCCGCTGCGAGAAAGCTTGCCAAGCGCTCGACCTGCGCGAGGAGCTTATCAGCCATGATTCACAACGTCACTTTGATTCCGGGCGATGGAATCGGACCCGAGGTGGTCAGCGCCACTCGCTGTGTTATCGAGGCAACAGGAGTGACCATCAATTGGGAAGAAATCAACGCGGGAGGGGAAGCGCTCAAACAATACGGGACCCTGCTGCCCGATGCCCTGATCGAATCCATCAAGCGGAATCGAGTCGCTCTCAAAGGCCCCATCACCACGCAGGTGGCGGAGGGATTTCCGAGTCTGAACGTCCGCCTTCGCAAGATGTTTGACCTCTACGCGAATTTCAGACCCATCAAGAACATGCCCAACGTCCCCTGCCGGTTCGGCGACATTGATTTGATCGTCGTCCGGGAGAACACGGAAGACCTCTATGCCGGCCTGGAACACGAAGTGGTTCCGGGCGTGGTGGAGAGCTTGAAAATCATCACCGAGCGCGCCTCGACCCGCATTGCGCGGTTTGGCTTCGACTACGCGCGAAAGCATGGCCGCCGCGAAGTGTGCGCCATGCACAAGGCCAACATCATGAAAATGAGCGATGGCCTTTTTCTCAATTGCGTCCGCATCGTGGCCAGCCAGTACCCGGAGATCAAATACCGCGAGCTCATCGTCGATAACGCCTGCATGCAACTCGTGATCAATCCTCAACAGTTCGATGTGCTGCTCCTCGAAAATCTGTATGGCGATATTATCTCGGACCTGGGAGCCGGATTGATTGGGGGACTCGGCCTGGTCCCCGGAGCCAACATCGGCAGCGATCGGGCGATTTTCGAAGCGGTCCATGGTTCTGCCCCAGATATCGCCGGCAGAGGGGTGGCCAATCCCACGGCGGTGATGTTGTCGTCAGCCCTCATGCTGGAACATCTCAACGAGCTGGAAGCCGGCCGTCGCCTCCGGTCCGCCATCGAGCGAGTGTACTCCGAAGGCAAACAGATTACCCGTGACCTGGGAGGAACGGCCACCACTCAGGAGTTTACGGAAGCGGTGCTGAGGCAGATCGATTCAGCTTGAATTTTGGGAAGACGGACGCGGTGGCGGATTTGCTGAGACTCAGCATCGGAGGTTAGCTGTCGGATGTTACAAGCCAGACTTCGATCATGGGACCCATCCGCCGCGACCAAACCCCTGGATTAGAAGACAGAGGTGCGTCGTCGGGCCTTGTCCAACATGAGGACGGAGGAGAGCAAAGGCAAAGACCTTTCATGCCAGTAGTTTCCATTAGTTCCCAGATCATGCCTTCTCTCCCCCGCGCCTTCCAGGTTTCAGCCCCACAGACTTCCTTTTCTACTTGGCCTTGGATGAGGATCCCGACCGGGAGGCGCCTTCGACCTCGATCAGGTTGTTTACGCTTTTGACGCCCGAGACCGTTTTGGCCATCCTGGTCGCGCTTCCCTTCTGATAGCCGTGCTGCACTTTCCCTCTTAACGTGACCACGCCGTCCTTCGCATCCACCTCAATCGCCGCATCTTTCGTCAAATTGGATTTGGCAAATTTCCCTTTGATTGTAACAATGATGCCAGCGTCATCCAGAGCGGGGCCAGATGAGGCCTTAGCCCGTTTGGCTGTTGTTTTCGTGGCGTCCTCTTGCACTTGACTATTCCCCCAGTAGGCCGGAATGGTGGAAGCGGACAGAAGGGTGATGAGGAGAATAACAACGAAAAGAGAACCTATTTTTCTCATGATGCACTCCTTGGGCGACAGAGAGATACCACGGTGTCGCCGCGTTGAACAGGTTGAGGGGGGTCGATGTTGGGGGGGATTCGAACTTCCCTGCTTGCGAATCCGACTCTACCAGATTAAGATTGTGAAAACAAGAACCAATTCTCTTTGAACAAGGACACTTATGGATAGCCGCATTGCCGTATTCATCGACTTCGACAACATGGCGCTCAGCATGCGTGAGGACGAGACGTTTCGCCTTTCCCTGATCCTGGATCGGCTTAAGGAAAAGGGCAAGATCCTCCTGAAACGGGCTTATTCAGACTGGACGCGGTTCCAGAAATATCAGCGGGATCTTCAAGAGAACGGCGTCGAGATGATCGAAATGCCCACTCGTGGGATACAGCAGAAAAACGCCGCCGACATCAAGATTGTGATCGACGCGCTGGAGACCGCCTTTGCGCGCGAGTACGTGGATATTTTCGCCATCGTGTCCGGAGACAGCGATTTCACACCCCTGGTGTCCAAGCTGCGGGAATACAACAAGGTGGTGATCGGCTTCGGTCATCAGAAAACCACAAACCGGCTCTTGATTGATCAATGCGACGAGTTCATTTTTTACGACGCCCTGGTCCGAGCCCATTCTTCCAAGAAACCCGCCCCCCGGAGCGGAACGGCCCCCCCGATCGAACCGGATTTCGAGCTGCTCCGGGACGCCCTCCAGGCCCTCGGCCGAGAGGGGATCAGCGAGCCGCACTTCTCCCATCTCAAGCAGTTCATGCTACGCAAGAATCCGGCGTTCGATGAAGGGGGACTGGGCTACAAATCGTTTGGGAAGTTTCTGGAGGCGGCCCAGCGCAAGGGGATCGTGAAGCTGGTTCGAGACAAGAAAACAAACGTCTCGAAGGTGGTGATTCCGGAATAGGGCGTCACCGGAGCCAGCCAAGAAGCACAGGTTTCACCTCGGTGACATCAGGATTGGCCCCTTACCTTCTTTCCTCGATGGGCACGTAATCGCGTTGCCCGGATCCGAGGTAAAGCTGGCGTGGCCGGGCGATCTTCTGTTCCGGGTCGAGAAGCATCTCCTCCCACTGGGCAATCCACCCCGAGGTCCGCGGGATGGCAAACAGCACCGGAAACATGTCGAGGGGAAACCCCATCGCCTGGTAAATCAACCCGGAATAGAAATCGACGTTAGGATAAAGCTTCCGTTTGATAAAGTAATCGTCCTCCAGGGCAATGCGCTCCAGTTCAAGGGCAATCTTGAGGAGCGGGTTCTTTCCGGTCACATCAAACACCTGGTCGGCCATGTGCTTGATGACCTTTGCCCGCGGGTCATAGTTCTTATACACGCGATGACCGAACCCCATCAGCCTCCCTTCGCCCGCCTTCACCTGCTTAATGAACTCCGGAACGCGGTCGATCGATCCGATCTCGCTCAGCATACGCAACACGGCTTCATTGGCCCCCCCATGCAGGGGTCCATAGAGGGCCGCCGTCGCGGCGGCAATGGCTGAAAAAGGATCCACCTGGGAGCTCCCCACCCCTCGCATCGCGCTGGTGCTGCAGTTCTGTTCGTGGTCCGCGTGAAGAATGAAGAGAACGTCAATGGCCTTTTCCAGGACCGGATGGGGCTGGTACCTGACCTCGGTCATCTTGAACATCATGTTAAGAAAGTTTCCGGTGTAGCTCAGATCGTTGTCCGGATAGGTATAGGGCATGCCTATGGAATGCCGGTATGCAAAGGCGGCCAGCGTGATCATTTTCCCGATCAACCGCCACGTCTGGTTGCGGCGCGACTCCTCGCTGAAAATGTTTTTGGCGTCCGGATAAAGGGTGGAGAGCGCAGCCACCGTGGAGACCAGCACCCCCATGGGATGAGCATCATGGTGAAACCCATCGATAAACTTTTTGATGTTCTCGTGAAGGAGGGTGTGGTGGGTGATGTGGAAGGTCCACTTCTCCAACTCGACCGGCGTAGGCAGCTCCCCGTACAAAACCAGGTACGCAGTTTCCAGGTAGGTGGACTTCTCGGCCAGCTGCTCGATCGGATAGCCGCGATAGCACAGAATCCCCCTGTCCCCATCAATGAAGGTGACCTTGCTCTTGCAGGAGGCCGTGTTCATGAACGCCGGATCATATGCCAGCAATCCAAAATCATGATCAGAGACCTTGATCTGACGGAGATCCATCGCGCGGATCGCTCCATTTTCGATCGGGACTTCGTACTTCTTGCCGGTACGATTATCGATAATCGTCAAAGTATCGGGTCCCATTCTTTTCTCCTTGGATTCCATGGTGGATCGCGGCCCAGTACGACAGTACGAAGATACAGCTCCCCTCACGAGGTTCCCCTCATGGGGCTGTCTCCGGTTCATGCTTCAAGTAGCGGCCTCAGCGAGGTAATCAATCTGGTCTCTTGGCAGCACTCGATTATACTGGATTCGCCTCTTTCGGGTGAGTGTGATTTTCGTGGGGAGAAGGGCGACGTGCAAGTCCGAGGCGGGGGTGCATGCGGGAGGGAGACATCATCGGAGCTGGCCAGAATCCCCCCGAGGCCGGGTGATGGCGCCGTTCGATCGTTGGGAGAGGATTTCATGATGCCGGCTGAAGAGATTCCCATTGAAAAGGTTCTCAGCTAAGCCTTATTATAGGGCGCCTTTGCCCCTGGGGAACGGGGCATCTCGCCAAGAGCTTGACCACTTTGATATGCCAGGAAAGCTTTGAGCTTGGACGTTTTTGCATCTCTCGATTGAGTGGAGGAGGCGTCTTATGAATGAACTGCTGACCGCAGAAAACCTCGATTACCGCGACCGGGCGCGTGAGGTCGCCGAAAAATTTGTCCGCCCGATTGCAGCGGAACTGGATCGGGAAGCGCGTTATCCCTGGGAGATCGTTGAAAAGCTCAAGGAATACGGACTCATGGGAGAGTGGATCCCGAAAGAATACGGCGGTGGCCAGGGGGGCGTTTTGAACCTGTGCCTGATTGTGGAAGAGCTTTCGCGGGCGTGTGGAGGCGTGGGCGTCGCTTACGCCGTCAATGCGCTGGGATCCTTTCCCATTATTTTTGGGGGCACCGAAGAACAGAAAAATCGTTGGCTGCCGGACATCGCTTCCGGAAAGCGTTTGATCAGCTTCGGCCTGTCGGAGCCCACCGCCGGCAGTGATGCCGCCAGCTTGAAGACCCGCGCCGAAAAACGTGGGGATTGTTATGTCCTCAATGGAGACAAAAAGTGGAACACGAACGGCGGGGCGGCGGAGATCTATACCATTTTCTGCGTCACCGATCCGGAGCGAGGCACCCGCGGTATTAGCGCTATCGTGGCGGAGAAAGGAACCCCCGGCTTTGTGATCGGCCGAAAGGAAGACCTGATGGGCATCCGCTGTGTGAGTGTGCACAACCTGCACTTCCGTGATTGTTCCCTCCCGGCCGCCAATCTGCTGGGAGCCAAGGAAGGGATCGGGTTTGCCCTGGCGATGCAAACCCTGGACAATGCGCGGCCGGGCGTCGCGGCTCAAGCCGTGGGGTTGGCACAAGGCGCTCTCGATCTGGCCCTGGAGTATGCCCGCGGACGCGAGCAGTTCGGGCAACCGATCGTTTCTTTTCAGGGCCTGCAGTTCATGCTGGCCGACATGGCCACTCAGGTGGAGGCTGCGCGCCAGTTGGTTTATTACTCCGCACGGCTGCTCGACATGGGCGCCAAAAACGTGACCAAAGTCGCAGCCATGGCCAAGGTCTTCGCCACCGACACCGCCATGCGGGTGACCACCGATGCGGTACAATTATTCGGGGGATATGGATACTGCAAGGATTATCCCATCGAGAAATACATGCGGGACGCCAAGATTACACAGATTTACGAGGGGACGAACCAAATCCAGCGCCTGGTGATCGCGCGGAGCCTGATCAAGGAGTCGGCTTCGATGGAACCAAGACTTGTTCAGAAGCTCGAACCCGCTAACGTATAGCAGGCACACTGTTGCGGGAATGGTGGGGATAAGGACTGGTTCGTTTTTGAAAGGTCGTGTGAATAACAAACCACACCCGCCCTTTTCCGCCCCAAGTTATTAAATTACCTTTAGGAAGACATCATAGGCAAATCGCTCTTTACCGTCCGAAAAGTAAACCTTGCTTCGGTAGCGGAATTGGTTACCAAACCGGTCGATTCGTCTAGATTCACTATAATCTAAATCAATCCCAACAATCTTTAACGCAGTAAGCGAATGCAATTCGGTAGGTTGGGATACGCCATCGTGGTTCGTGTCAAACCAAATTCTAAGGGCAGGAAATATTAGATCTTCCTTGCTAATAAGCCCGTCTGAGTTCCCCCCGTTCTTTGGATCATCAAACAAAGCAAGAGCGGCAAATCCGTTTGGGTTGGCACAGACAGGCTGAGGCGTGACCGTGCCAAACAGCTCCCTTCCATTATCGATTAGGCCATTCCCACTCCGATCAAGCACAAGGAACCCTTCATCTGAATCGCCTTCCGTCCATGACACACGTTCAACGCTGCCATCAGCATCAACGTCGAATTGCACACCGCGAGACGGATCCGTAAGGTCGAAAACCCTGTCATTCACACTTATCAATATCGGGGATTCAATATCTCCACCTTCTGCTTCAGGCTCCTCTGAACACGTCTTCTTAGGGATTTGTTTATAAACTGATGCGGACCCATTGTTGTAACAGATGCAAGAAAGAAAGGGGATGAAACAACCCCTATGGGTTACCCTCAGGGTCCACCCATGGAAAATTCCCGCGTCGTTAGTCTGTGGCTCTTCAAACCTAGGAGGGCAGTCGGCTCCGCCGGATTCCTGCAAACCACACTGGCCTTTTCCCCTGAGTAATGCCTCAATTTCAGAATAAACCGTTACCGGCTGACCTCCTATTGGAATCAAGAGGCCTTGAATCTTCCACTCCTGCGTGATGCTCATGGGCGCGGTGGGCAAACTAAGGAAACCACAATTCTCTTTGGTCTCGCCTTGAAGCCAAAATGTGAGGCCACTGCAATATTCTTGCGCGCTGAGTTCATGAGGACCCGTAGTTAATGCCATGAGAAATAGTAGTGTGAACCACCTGATCATCTTATGCATGTCTTTTTCACCTCGCTCTCATACGAGAATACTTTGATGATTCGTTGGAGAGAACCTGCACAAACTCGAGCAACTTAGAGAATACCAAATCCGGGTTTTGGCCCTTCGAATCAATCTGCTCCAAGAATGCTCGCAACCAACTGCCGATCTCCCTCCGCTCTGTTTCAGCAGTCCTTCGCGCCCGGCCATTTGCCATGGAAGAGACGGGTTCCTTAGACTCATGCGATTTCAACAAGTCTCTCAGGGCTTGCGTCCGGTCGGGTGAATTCTTCGCCTGTCTGAGAGAATCGAGGAACACACCCAATTCCTGGCTTCTTGCCTTGCGGTCATCAAAGATCTGATTAATTTGAATTGCGTCACCGTCGTAGTCACCGTCCGTAAATATCACCGCTTTGACACTTATCTCGACACCGCTAATAGCGGTGTTATCGACTCTCTTATCCGCCAAGCATTCGGAATGGTAAAAATTGCCGGGAACAATATTTCGATGGGCCCCGGCTTTTATAACCCCGTCTTCAATGCCGCTCGCTTGAGAGACGTCCTCGTCAAAAACAGAGCTCGACTCCGCTCCATCCACGTACTTTGTCGTGACCAAAAGGCTCCATGAATTTATTTGCTTTTCCGTCGCGTTGAACAAATCAAAAGTTACAACACGACTCTGTGGATTAAAGGACAGGTGTCGCACTTGGAGACCTATCGGAGATGACGGCTCAGCATTCTGTGTCAGAAGTGGTGGTGAGCTCACTAGAAGTGACAAAAGTGCAAATGAAGTGAAGAGCAGATGAGTTGTTTTCATAGAACTCCTTCACTCAGGATAACTTGTAGGTTCCGGGGGTTGGGTTAGATGTTCGTTAAAACCAAACAAATTCTAAAAAAAATAAAAGTAAATGTCAAGTGAAATCATTCACACACTCAACTGCATGATTGCTTCCAAGGCGGAAGAAGTGAAGACACAGCCGATGGATACGTGCGGGAACACAGAAAGGCTGAACCATGAGAGGAGAAGGTGGTGGGGGCGCCCGCCGCGTCGGGCGCCCCCACCACGCAACAAAGCTCCTTCCCTATTTCTTTATTCCCCACCCCATCTCAAACATCCCCGGCAGGCTGATCGGTAATTTTCCCCTGAAGGGGATCTCGCCGGTCAACGCTTCGACTGCCGCCACCTCCGCATCGGGATAGATTTCAAAGGTCAGAACAAACGCCGGCAATTCCGGAACCGACATCGGGATGTAGGGATTCCCAAACACCGTGGTGACCACGGGTCTATTGACCTTGGCCAGTTGCTTCAAGAAGAAAATTTCATTCTCGGTCAGGTTAATCGAGCCGCGGTATGCCGCCACGCGGGCAAAGGTATTCACCAGGACGATGTTGAAATCCGGGAGCACCTTCCGGACCAGATCGAATTCCGGCAGCGTCGTGAGGTCAGAAAGCTCAATGGCCACAGCGCCCGGATGTCGAGATTGGAACTCCCGCACGAAGAGGCCGCCGGGTTTACCCTCGCGCCAGCCCGTGGCACTGTCGTACACATTGAGGATGAGGACTCGATCCGAGGGCTTCAACTGGAGCGGCAATACATTTTTTTCATCCTTAATCAGCGTGGTGGCATTCTCAGCGATGTCGCGGGCCACCTTGAGGTGAGGCTTCGTCGAAACCGCCGTGTCCAAACGGCTGATGTCGGTGTACCGGTTCTTGTGGAGGCCCATCGCCGCCTTGGCGCGCAAGATTCTCCGGACGGATTGATCGATCCGGGCTTCATCAATGCCCCCGCTTTCCACCGCTTTCTTCAGGGCATTGAAGGAGGCTCCGACGTCGGGCGAAAAGATGACAAAATCAACCCCCGCCTGGACTGCGCGAACGGTGGCTTCTTCCCGGGAGAAGGACGCGGTCACGCCCTGCATATCCATGGCATCCGTAAAGACCAGGTTCGAAAACTTCAACTCATTACGCAGCAGCCCGGTGAGGATGTTTTTTGAGAGAGTCGCGGGCAGCCCCTTCTCCGGCTCGAGGGCCGGAAAATAGATATGCGCGCTCATCACCGCATCGACACCTGCGCGGATGGCCGCTTCGAAGGGCGGAAGCTCCACCTTTTCGAGGCGCGCCTTGTCGATCGTCAAGGTGGGTAACATCAGGTGGGTGTCTTCGCTGGTGTCTCCATGACCGGGAAAATGTTTTGCGGTCGCCATCATGCCGCCTTCGTGCGTCCCCTGGATATAGGCTGCCGCCATCTTCTCCACCGCGTCGACCGACTCCCCGAAGGAGCGGATATTGATGATGGGATTCCGGGGGTTGTTGTTCACATCCACGACCGGATAGAAATTGACGAGCACGCCCAACGCCCGTCCCTCCTCGGCCGCCACCTTGCCCGCCTCGTACGCAAAGTGGGGATCTCCAGTGGCCCCGATGGCCATGGCGCGCGGCAGTCGTGTGGCATCCCGGAACTGGTATCCCACCCCCCCCTCAAAATCCGCTGTGATTAGCAGGGGGACTTGAGCCAAATCCTGAATCCGGTTGATCAACAAGGCCCCGCTGACCAGTTCATTGCCAAAAACGTGATATCCCCCCACATGGTACTTCTGGATGTTCTCCTTGATTTTTGCGAAGGCGTCGCTGTCCAGGGCGGTGAATTGGCCGGTGGTGACCGGAATGAGGAGTTGGCCAATTTTTTCGTCCCGGGAGAGCGTTTTCAGCGTAGTCTCAACCCATTTCTCGGCATCCTTATCAAGCGTCCAGGTGCCAGAACTTTGTGCCAAGAGGGGGATGATTCCGATCGAAGAAAAAACAATAAGAAAGATTACTGCGTGCGGCAGTCTCATTGAATGGGCCTCCTTGGGTAGACAGATCTACTGCAACAGATCGCCCCGCTATCATACGACAAGTGGGGAGACAATGGAGAGCAGAGAGTCTCGGCGCGAGAGGTGAAAGGGAAAGGTTAAAAACCGGATCACGACGGAAATCAGGTCGATCCGTTTTACAGGCGGGAAAAAAATTGGGCCGGATAATTCTCCGGCCCCGATCATGAAACTCACCCGCCGCACCCTGCCGGCTCGAGACGGTGCGCCCCTAGCATTCAGAGTGAGAGCAGGAATAGCACTTCTGGCAGCCTTCCTGGTACACAAACGTCGCGTTCCCGCACACCGGACAAAGATCGCCGATTCGTGCGGGGCTGGTCTCGCTTGGCGCCGGAGAGTCAGGCTCGACCATCCCGAGATGCTGTGCCAACACCTGGGCCACCGCATCCGGCAAAGAGCGAACACTCTTCTGACCATACCCCACGAAGTGCTTGCCGCCGATGCCGGAAAGCTGTTTGACGATTTCCTTCATCCGGTCGGAGGGTGAGAGATTTGAAGGCAGTCTTAAGACCAGAGAAACCAGCCGCCCGATCGCTTCCGCCACGGCCGCCGTATCGCTGCCCGCTTTACCCACATTCGTAAACACCTCAAACGGCTCTAACTCCCCGTTGGAATTCACCGTGACGAAGGCTGTACCCAAGGGGGTCTGCTGGCGATACGTTTTGCCATTCACCACATCCGGCCGAGGCTTCAGCGACGTGTTGGCATCCATGGAGTCCGGGCGGACGAAACCTGTTGACGCGACCGCCTTCGCGGCAGACTCCGTGGCCTCCGGGGTTGCAGGACTCGTTGTCGCGGCGGCCCCTTCCTTGAACCTGCCCACGTTCAGCACTTGATTGTCGCGGCTGCCATCGCGATAGATCGTGACTCCTTTGCAACCCAGTTCGTACGCCAGCATGTACACCCGCTCTACATCCTCGGGGGTGGCGCTGGAGGAGAAGTTCACGGTCTTCGAAACCGCGTTGTCGGTGTATTTCTGAAACGCCGCCTGCATCCGGATATGCCATTCCGGCGTGATGTCATGCGAGGTCACAAATATACGGCGGATCGCCTCCGGGATTTCTTCGATCTCCTGAATCGACCCCCGCTCGGCGATCTTTTCCATCATCCCTTCTGAGTAGAGGCCCTCCCGCTCCAACACCTGCTTGAAGTACCCGTGAACTTCCGGGAGTTTGGTGTTGTCCATGACATTCCGGAAGAACACCAGGGCAAACTGAGGCTCAATCCCGCCAGAGCAGCCGGCAATGATGGAAATGGTGCCGGTCGGAGCAATCGTTGTCACTGTGGAGTTGCGCATCTTGATGCCCCGCTTCTCATAGGTGGAGCCCTTCCAGTAAGGAAAGACCCCCCGCTCCTCCGCCAGTTTTTGCGAGCTGCGGACTCCCTCATCCTCGATAAACGCCATCACCGTTTCTGCCAACTGGATGGCCTTGTCGCTGTTGTAAGGGATCTCCAACCGGTAGAGCATATCCGACCAGCCCATCACTCCCAACCCGATCTTCCGGGAGCCCAGGGTGACCTCGCGGATGGCATCGACCGGATACTTGTTCATGTCCACCACATTATCGAGGAAGCGAACCGAAAGCTGAATGACCCGGCGGAGGTGTTCGTAGTCGATCCGACTGTCGTTTTCATTCAGCATGTTCCCGAGGTTGATGGAGCCCAGATTGCAACTCTCGTTGGGCATGAGCGGCTGTTCGCCGCAGGGATTCGTGGACTCAATCGCCATCACGTGCGGGGTGGTGTGGGCGCGGTTGATGCGGTCCAGAAAGATGATCCCCGGATCTCCGTTCTTCCACGCATTCCGAACTAACAGGTTGAAGACTTCCCGCGCATTGAGTTTGCCTTCCAACTCCTGCGTCTTGGGATTGATGAGTTCGTAATCCTCATTCTTTTCCACCGCCTCCATGAATCTCTCGGTGATGGCCACGGAGATGTTGAAGTTGGTCAGGGTCTTCATGTCCGCCTTCATCGCGATGAAGTCCAGGATATCCGGATGGTCCACCCGCAGAATTCCCATGTTGGCCCCGCGTCGCGTGGAGCCCTGCTTGATGGTCTCGGTGGCCGCGTCGAAGACCTTCATGAAACTCACCGGCCCACTGGCCACACCGCGAGTAGTCATGACAATGTCGTTGGCCGGACGAATACGCGAAAAAGCGAAGCCGGTCCCCCCGCCGGTTTTGTGAATCAGTGCCGCCTGCTTGACGGCCTCGAAAATGCCGTCAATGGAATCAGGCACAGGCAATACAAAGCACGCGGAGAGCTGTTGCAGCTCCCGCCCGGCGTTCATGAGGGTGGGCGAATTAGGAATAAAGTCAAGAGTACTCATGAAGGAATAGTACTGCGTCTCGATGTCCTGCCGCTGCTGCTCCGTGGCCCCATAAAGCAACTCCGCCTGGGAGAGGTTCACGGCTACCCGTCGAAACATTTCTGCCGGTGTCTCCACGACCCTGCCATCTGCACCCTTAATGAGGTAACGGCGTTCCAGAACTTTGATTGCGTTGTCCGAGAGCTTGGGCTCAAAGGGGATAGAGCTGACCGGGACTGTCTCCGCTGCCTGAATTCGTTGACCAACCTCTGCACCTGCCATGAATCCTCCAAAATCCTGCTTTCTCGATTTAATTATTAAGGCTGCCTAAACGGTCCTCGCCCTCAAAAAGGTAAAAAAAGTTGGCGAAAGATCATGGGGGCATCAACCGTCACTCCATGTCTTCAACCAACCGATTAGAGCGGCAAGGGTTCCTGGGGATGGCCGAATTACTGCGAACGTGTATATTAAGATATTGTTTCAGGAATGTGAATATATTGTATGCCTACCGCTCTGGAACACTAGATGCTGGGTTGTTTTATACCCCGCTACCAGGCTTGTCAAGGGAAAAGAATGAGTGGAGACCTTGTGAAACATACTCCAAATTGGCCCTAAAGACAGGATAAAGAGCCCGGGAAAAGGGGATCGCATCACCCGGGATTCGGGAGTCTCAGAGGATCAGCATGGCGTCGCCATAGCTGAAAAACCGGTATTGCTCCCGGATTGCACATTGATACGCCTTGAGGATCAGATCTCGCCCGGCAAAGGCCGCAACCAGCATCAGCAAGGTGGATCGGGGAAGGTGAAAATTCGTAACCAGGGCATTCGTGACTCGAAATGGAAAGCCCGGATAGATGAAAAGATCGGTTTCCCCATGCCTTGTCCAGGAGTTTCCCCCGGTCTCGCGGGCGACGTGTTCCAGGGTGCGGACGGCTGTGGTTCCCACGGCGACGATGCGCCCTCCTTCCCGACGGGTGTCGGCAATCTTTCTTGCGGCTTCCTCGGTGATTTCAAACCACTCGCGGTGCATGACGTGCTGTTCGACCTCCTCAACATGGAGCGGCTGAAAGGTCCCCAGCCCCACGTGGAGCGTCATCTCACACCGGTTCACCCCTTTCTCTTGCAGGCGGTCCAGCAAGCCCTTCGTGAAATGCAATCCTGCCGTGGGTGCGGCCACCGCCCCGACCCGCCGTGCATAAACGGTTTGATAATCGGCCTCATCGCCCGGAACATCCTCCCGCCGGATATAAGGAGGGAGGGGGACATGCCCGAGAGATTGAACGGTCTGTAAGAAATCCCCGGCACACTCAAAACGGATTGTTCTCACCCCGTGGTCGCCCCGGGCCACAACCTCTCCAAGCAGTTCTTCGTCTCCGAACACCACGAGTTCGCCAACACGCATCTTTCTCCCAGGCCTCACCAGGGTCTCCCAGAGGAGCGGCTGAAGCTCTCTGATCAGCAAGATTTCGATCCGTGACTGGATGTTGGATTTCCGGGTATGGGGGTCCGCCTGGGCCCCCCGCCGATAGCCATAGAGCCGTGCCCGTAGCACCCGCGTATTATTCAATACCAGCAGGTCACCCGGAGAAACGAACGTGCCCAGCTCGTGAAAATGGTGATGGGAGATTTGTTCGCGGGTGCGATCGACCACCATCATTCGCGCGTGGTCGCGTTGCGGGAGGGGGTATTGAGCGATTAAATCCTGCGGCAACTCGAAATCAAAATCAGCAACTTTCATCAGGAAGAGAATAGCGACAATGATATCCAAAAGTCACAGAATAAATTTCCGATCTGCAGTCTATCTGCGTCCAATGTGAATCAATGTCATGCCGCCTTTTTAGCTCACAGCAGCTCGAGCAGGTGAGAAAGCTCCTGTTTGGCCTGCTGAAGAGTTCCAACGTAGTCCTCCCAGGGAAACTCTCCTGACTCCTCGTGATGTCTTAGGCGATTTTCCTGGACTCCATGGACCCATCCACGGATCTTATTCAAGTGATAGATCGCCCAAAAGACATTTCCGATCACCTTTCCACTCAGCCCGCGGGCCAGATGGCGCATGTCCGCCAAATCCTCTTCAGTCCACATCATTACCCCGAGCATGTCAGTGGCTCTCTCCCTGATCACAGGCAATTTGTTCAGCATGATAAGAATAATCTTCGTCAACTCGTGCAAGCCCTGCCGATTGGCATCCAGTTTCTCCTTCTTCTCCTGAATGGTGTGCCGCACGTGTTCGGCTGTCGAAGCCACCAGAGTCCGGGTCAATCGAACGTACTTGATAGTCCAATAGATCAGAGCGACCGTCGCCGCAGCAGAAGTGGCGGAAGAGAAAGCCATGATCACACTGCTCTGTTTGGCTAGCGAGTCGGTAAGTACGCTGGTGAGATTCATTGAACAACTCCTCGGTTTCTGGATGAGTGAAATTCTGGAAGCCCGCAGCAAAAAAGGTACTCGGAGATTCGGATTCCGCAACTGGTGCCGATATTTTTTAGCACGAAGGCGCGCAGACTCCAAGCTGGAATTCCTCCACAGGGCAAGCCCACAGTCTTGTTTTTCAAACCCGGACGAGCCGGAAGCAAGATTCTAATCTATGAGTCGCTGATCAACAGAATTTGTGCCGAAAAGGTAAAAAAACTGTGATTAGGAGACCAGGAAGAAGGGAGGTTAAGAACCTTCGATCTGAAGTGAAGACAATTATTTGAGAAACTCTTCCTCGACGACCGATCCCCTGGTTTCATGGATTCCTAATCAAGCCTTTCTTGGTTCCGGCTCATCCGGATTAGGAAATCAGGGAAGATGGAAGCAGGCAAAGGGTGTGTAGGTTCTCCTGGAAATCGAATGTGTTGAAGGTCGAGTGTTCTCATTTCCCAGGTTCGTGGCTTCCTCATTAATCTCTTTGCCAGTTTCAGCACAAGTCTGACTGATAAACCACTACAGCAAGAAGCCTTCAGATACCCATGGTGAGCATGAGCTCCTGAGGGTGTCGACACTCCAACGAAAGGCCTAGGCATGGTCCGGGCGGGAGGTCAGGACGTCAAAAATGTCCTTCATATGTTTCATGATGACGGAAAAATGGCCCTCCTGCCGGAAATAAGTCGCCCGGCAGTTGGGGATGACGCTCTGTTGGAATCGGCTCATAGCGGGCGGAACAATCATGTCCAGCTCACCATGCCAGAGGTTCACCTGCATTGAAATGTCCTGGAGCCGAAAATCCCACGGACGTGCGTAAAGCACCAGGTCGCTCGCCGGTCCACGGGAGCCCAGGCGCACCGCCTCTTGAAATGAGCGGCAGAGGACCTCCTGAAATTCCTTGCGACCGAGGATTTCCTTGTCCACGTTGGACACGAGCCGCGTCAGACGGGAAACAAAGCGCTCAGGCCTTCGGCGGATGGAGGAGGCGATTCCAGCACAGGCCATACCAATAAGGGCTGGCGAGTGGCGCGCGAGGAAGAGGGCCAATCGATTCAGCCGTGCCATCGTGCCCGGCGCGTGCAGCGCCTCGGGGGGGCCCATGCCGCTCACGATACCGACAGAAACCAGGCGCTCGGGGATCTTCAGGGCGCACGCCGCCGCGTAAGGGCCTCCCCCGGAAACTCCCAGGACTGTGAATCGCTCCAGCCCGAGCGTGTCGGCCAATTCCAGGACGTCAGCCGACCAATCGCCGATCGAACGGCCGGGCTTGACATCTGAAAGGCCGTATCCCGGGCGATCCACTGCAATGACTCTCGCCTTGTGCCGGGAAGCGAGATCTGTAGCCACCTGCGCTTCAAGACGCGATCCGGGGAAACCATGGAAATAGAAAATGGGTTTGCCGGCTGGGTCGCCGAACTCCGCAAATCCCAACGCGCGTCCATCACGCAGTGAGATTTGCTGGTTCCACGAAGGGGATCCATCGGCAACTCGCGGGCGACACGCTGAATCTTCCGTGTTCATAAGAAATCAGGACAATGACGGGATCAGGAACCACGGTCGGTAGAGGCAGGATTCACAACTTGAATGTCGGACAAAGGAATTGCGATGCGTTCACCCCGCCATGCAATCCAGAGCTCAAGGATGCCGGATCCCCAGGGAAGGAAAACTGATTTGGATAAGTAGAATCAGTCCGCCTACCTGGAGGTGCGCCGGGCAGAACATTCGGGTTTCAGATCCTTCAATCCCCGCTAACCCTCCGGGCGAACCTATAGTGTAGGGTGGATCCACCCGGGAGGCAGGTGCACTGAACACCATCGATCAATGACTATGGTTGTTTCCTCGAATTGCCCAGGTCGCCCACTGGTGGACTGCTTCAAAGGGAAGCGGCGACTCGGCAATCCCGAGGGGGATGGCCGGATCACTTTTTTGCGCCGGTGGCCGGGCGGGCTCAGGCTCCACGTCTTCTCTGAGCATGTCCCGGACAAGCGCTACAGTTGAGGCATCCAAGCGGGCCCGATTGTCCCTCGCCACATATCTTCCCGTCGAGGTCTTGTACCAGAATAGCTGCGTCATCCTTTTGTTCATTTTTCGGCCCCCTCTCGAACAAAATTAAAACAGACAGCGCAAGCACCTGAAGTTCCTATCGGAAGCGCGGACACACACCTAGAATCCAAACTCGGAAACCAGGCTGCAAAGGATCTCCGGAAAGTTCGAAAGCTGGAATGGCTCATGTTGCCCGGAAGGCCCCTGCGTTACTACAATCTCCCCGGACTTGCTAAGCCAAAAACCCTGCCTCACTCGGCATTCCAATTGTACCGTTAAGCGATCCTAACACATTGTTTGATGCAACCGAACGATAATTAGACCATTTTCAAACCAACTTTTTGTTGCACGCGTGACAGACCTAAGATCTGTAAACCCATGAAACCTCCCTTTTATTCCTTGAGATCCAGATTTTCCGCTGCTTTATTCGCTCAAACCCGGGTCAGTTATCAATTTATCTGGCGGCGTTCTCGTGCTTTGAAAAAATCGTGTTATGCTTGAACCTTCATGAGACCGTTAAGCACCCAGCGGAGGAGCAATGGCCTGATCACCCATCGGATCAAGGCACTCAGTGACCGTGAGTTTTTCATCGCCATGACCTTACTCATCCAGGATATTCGAGTGCCCGTGATTTCTTTGATGGGGGGCGAGCCCCCTGGCCCATTGCTTGTTCGAGCTGATCCTCGTCGTGGTTCTTCTCCCGGGAAAAATCGACGGGCATTTGAGAAACTGAAAAAGCCCCAATACGCATAGAAACGCCAGAGTACAGCGAAAGAGTAACGAAAAGATGTCCACGGCAACTCCATCCGCCATTATCCGGGTGAACCGCAAGGCCGCAACGCGCGTCGATGCGGGACACCTTTGGATTTACAAAAGTGACCTCGAGCGCCCGGAGGATTTGGAGCCGGGCGCGATGGTAGAAGTCAGGGACTTTCGTGGCCGATTCCTGGGAAGGGCCTTTTACAGTTCCATGTCGCAAATCGCCCTGCGCCTGTTGACGACTAGCGAGGCCGAGACGGTGGATGAAGCATTCTTTCGAAAGAGGATTCACGCGGCAGCGCAGCGACGAGAACCCCTTCCGCAGGGAACGGAAGCCTGCCGCTTGGTGAATGCAGAAGGTGATGGTTTGCCTTCGATTGTCATCGATCGGTTCGTTGACATCCTGGTATTCCAAACGCTCAGCCAGGGCGCTGACAAGATCAAGCCATGGCTCCAGAACATCCTGAAGGAAGCGTTTCACCCCCGGGGACTTGTGGAGCGCAACGACGTTGGGATTCGAGAACTGGAAGGCCTGGAGTTAACTTGTGGTCTGGTGTTTGGAGAGGTGCCCGAAGAGATCATCTACCAGGAAAACGGCATTCGTTTTATTGCCCGGCTGCTCGAAGGGCAGAAAACCGGCACCTTTCTCGATCAGCGTGAAAACCATCTCATGGTGCGGCCGTACGCGCGCGGGGTCGCCCTGGATTGCTTTACTTACGCCGGCGGATTTGCCCTGAACCTTGCCGGTTCCTGCGAACATGTCCTGGCCATTGATAGCTCGGCTTCGGCCGTGGGGTTGGGTGAGCGCAACGCGCAACTCAACGGCGTGAAGAACGTTCAATTCAAAGAAGCCAACGTCTTTGACGAACTCAAGGCCCTCGATACCATGAAGGCGAGATTTGACACCATTGTTCTCGATCCGCCAGCCTTTGCAAAGAAACGAACCAACCTTGAAAATGCGATGCGCGGCTACAAGGAGATCAACCTCCGTGCCATGAAAATGCTCGCCCCTGGAGGGGTTCTCCTCTCCTGCTCCTGCTCCCAACATGTTTCTGAAATTGATTTTCTCAATCTGCTGGCGGAAGCTGCCGCCGATGCACACCGTCACTTCGCCGTCATTGAAAAACGAACACAGTCCAGTGACCATCCCTTTCTTCTCTCGATGCCGGAAACGCTGTACCTCAAATGCGTCGTCCTGAGGGCCGTGGAGTAGGAGTCAGAGTTCAGCTATCAGCTATCAGTGGTCAGCTATCAGCCATCTGCGGTCAGCCATCAGTGGTCAGCGTTCAGTGGTCCGCCATCAGTGGTCAGCCATCAGCGGTCAGCCATCAGCCGTCAGCTTTCAGCCGACAGCTATTAGCTCTCAGCAATCGACCTTTAGCGGTTAGGTATCAACATTGAACGGGTTGGGTGCATGCATAGAATGAGCAATTGGCTTCTGCCTGGAAACAGAATTTTCGGAGACAAAATCGAATCCCTGTTTCGGTTGCTGAAAGCTGATGGCTGACCGCTGATAGCTGAACGCTGATGGCTGACCACTGAACGCTGACCGCTGATGGCTGTTTCTTCCGCTCCTTGACAGCACAAAACGCGAATCTTACTATCGAATTGTGCGGCAGGAGACAGACAGGATTGACTTGAAACTGATCCCGATGGTGCCTCGCGGGATCAATTTGAATTCAATGCAATGGAGTCCGTCCGGGTGGACGGGGGAATAGAGGAGGTCATCATGGCTATCGTCCGATGGGAACCGTTTCGAGATCTCATCACATTGCAGGAGCGCATGAATCGTTTGTTTGACGAGAGGTTCGGCCGAATGAGGACGACGGAGGAATCTCTGGATTCCGGGTCCTGGTCGCCGGCAGTGGACATTTACGAGACCGAACAGGACATCGTGTTGAAGGCCGAGCTTCCTGAGATCAGGGAAAAGGATATTGATATTCGCTTGGAGAACAACACCCTCACCCTGAAAGGAGAGCGAAAATTTGAAAAGGAAACGCAGGAGGAAAACTATCATCGTCTGGAGCGCTCCTACGGGACCTTTTCCCGATCGTTCACCCTCCCCGCCACGGTGGACCTGGAAAAAATTAATGCGGAGTACAAAGACGGGGTTCTGAAGATCACCTTACCGAAAAAGGCAGAAACAAAGCCCAAACTGATCAAGGTGAACATTAACTGATCCTCCGGGGAAGGAGCAGGGATTCCCATCGCAGACGTCAAACCCCTGCAGGGCGGACGGGGTCGACCCCGCCTGAAGCGCAGGGGTCGGAAGCACCCGGTCGTGCGGTAACACCCAGACTTTCCGTCAGGAATTTTTATGCCAATGCGATTTGATAAATTCACCCTTAAGGGACAGGAAGCGGTTCAAGCGGCCCAGGATGTCGCTTCGAAACAGGGCCATCAGCAGCTCGAGCCCATTCATTTGCTGATGTCGCTGCTGTTGCAACCCGAAGGCGTGGTTGTTCCAGCGCTGCAAAAACTGGGTGTGTCGACCCCGGCAGTACTGAAGGATGTGGAGACCGAATTATCGGCCCTGCCCAAGGTCACGAGCGGATTTGAGCAATTTCTCGCCCCTTCCCTCAACCAGGTGTTGGATCGGGCGTTCAAGGAAGCCGATCAATTCAAAGACGAGTATGTTTCGACGGAACATCTCCTCCTGGCCATAGCCGACCAGAAAAACGATATCGCCCAAAAGATTCTCCACCGGCACGGGGTGACACGGGACGCGATCCTGAAGGTCCTTCAAACCATCCGGGGCTCTCAACGCGTGACCGATCAGAATCCCGAGGACAAGTATCAGGCCCTGGAGCGCTACGCCCGCGATCTGACCGAGTTGGCGCGCAAGGGAAAACTGGATCCCGTCATCGGACGCGACGACGAGATTCGCCGCGTGGTTCAGGTCCTGTCGCGACGCACGAAAAACAATCCCGTATTAATCGGGGAGCCGGGTGTCGGAAAAACCGCCATCGTGGAAGGCCTCGCCCGCCGCATTGTGGCGGGAGATGTTTCGGAGACGATCAAGAATAAGCGCATTGTCGCGCTCGACATGGGCGCTCTGGTGGCAGGGGCCAAATACCGCGGCGAGTTTGAGGACCGCCTCAAAGCCGTGTTGAAGGAGATCAACGAAGCCGAAGGCCAGGTGATTCTTTTCATCGACGAGCTGCACACCGTGGTGGGCGCGGGCGCGGCCGAAGGGGCGATTGACGCCTCGAACATGTTGAAGCCGGCCCTGGCACGCGGGGAGTTGCATTGTATCGGCGCGACCACACTCAACGAATACAAAAAGTACATTGAAAAGGACCCCGCCCTCGAACGACGTTTTCAGCAGGTCTATATCGGCGAGCCCACGGTCGAGGATACCGTCTCGATTCTGCGGGGGCTGAAGGAACGCTACGAGGTTCATCACGGCGTGAAAATCAAGGACAGCGCCATCATCGCGGCGGCGGCCCTATCCAACCGCTATATCACTGACCGATTTCTGCCGGACAAGGCCATCGATCTCGTCGATGAAGCCGCGTCCTCCCTGCGGATCCAGATAGATTCCATGCCCACCGAGATCGATCAGCTCGAACGCGACATCATGCAGCTCGAGATCGAGAAGCAGGCCCTGAAACGCGAGGACGATCCGGCCTCGAAGGAGCGACTCCAAAAGATTGAACACTCCCTCAGCGAGCTACGGGAAAAATCGAGCCAGATGAAGTTGCGCTGGCAATCCGAGAAGGAACACATTGCCCGGATCCGAGACTTGAAGGGGCAGATCGAGCAACTGAGGATGGAGGAGCAGAAGGCGGAACGCGAGGGGAATTACCAGCGGGTGGCAGAGATCCGCTACGGCGCGCTGGTGACCGCTCAAAGGGAGCTGGAGAACCAGAACGAGGAACTGGTCGCCAAGTCGGCGAGCGGCCGCTTCCTGAAGGAAGAAGTGGATGAAGAGGATATTGCTGCCGTCGTCTCGCACTGGACCGGTATTCCGGTCTCCAAGATGCTTGAAGGCGAAGTGACCAAGCTCATCAAGATGGAAGATCGCCTGCGTGCCCGGGTGATCGGGCAGGAGGAAGCCCTCGTGGCCGTTTCGGATGCCATCCGGAGGAGCCGGGCGGGACTGCAGGACCGCAAGCGCCCCATCGGGTCCTTCGTTTTCCTGGGGCCCACCGGCGTCGGAAAGACGGAGCTGGCCCGTGCGCTGGCCGAATTCCTGTTTGACGATGAGCATGCGTTGGTGCGCCTGGACATGAGCGAGTACATGGAAAAACATTCCGTCGCCCGCATGATCGGAGCCCCTCCCGGCTACGTTGGCTATGAGGAAGGCGGCCAGCTGACGGAAGCCATCAAGCGCCGCCCTTATGCCGTGGTGCTGTTCGATGAAATTGAAAAAGCGCACAGCGACGTGTTCAACGTGCTTTTGCAAATCCTCGATGATGGCCGCCTGACCGACGGTAAAGGGCGAACGATCGATTTCAAGAACACGGTCCTGATTATGACTTCGAACCTGGCCTCATCGATGATCCAGGAATTTCAGGCCCGCTTCAGCAGTTCGCATAAAGAGGACCGCAAACACGGCGTCTCAGCCGGCGACATTGAATCGCGCTTGAGGGAACAGGTGATGCAGATCATGCAGGAGAATTTCAAGCCCGAGTTCCTGAATCGCGTTGATGACATCATCATTTTCCATTCGCTGGGACGAAACGAAATTCAAAAGATCATCGATCTCCAAATCTTCCATCTCGAGCGCATGCTTACGGAACGCAACATCGAAATCTCGCTCACGGACCGCGCCCGCGAGCTGCTCCTGCGCGAGGGGTTTGATCCGCAGTATGGAGCGCGCCCCATGAAGCGCGCCATCCAGCGCCTGATCGTCAATCCCCTGTCCATGCAGCTGCTGGAAGGCCTCGTCCACACGGGCAACAAGGTGAGAATCGATGCCGATCTCGAAAAAGGGGTCATGCTGTTTGAACCGCAATCCGAGACGGAAGTTTCGTCGAACAAGGCCCGGGCGGTGTGACGGGGAAGGTGTTGGGTGCCGGGTGTCAGGTGCCTGTGAGAAGCTGTCAGCGGTCAGCTATCAGCCGTCAGCAAACAAAGCGAAGGAATCCAAGCTTTGTGGGATGGGGTTCATTGGAATTATGGTCCTATTTCTCTTTCAAGACTCCCATTCAATTGACTGCAAACCGATTTCTGAAAGCTGAGAGCTGAAGGCTGATCGCTTGCTCTGACACCTGGCACCCGAAACCTGACACCTCCCCCTATCGCTATTCCCTTCTCCCCGATCCCAATGATATGCTTGTAAGTTGCCGCGAACCCGGCCTTCATCGAACTTGGAAAGGGACTGTCATTGCATGACGAAGTCGCTGCAAATTCCCAGGAAACAATTCATCGAACAACTCATCACTGACCATCCCACGGTCCCCCGGGAGGCGATCGTCAAGGAAGACCTTCTGCGGGGTGGGGTGGCCTTCAGTGACGATGCCCTGCGCGTGGCGGCGGGCATGCAGCCGAAATCGTATTTCATCTTCTCCTTCGACATGATCCCCATCAAAGAGATGGGCAAGCGGCGTGAGGATTTGAGTGCCCCTGAAGAGATCTGTCTCACCGGAGGGGCCTGGAACTTCCGTCGGACGATTGTATCGGTCCGGCTCAACCCACATTCCCCGTACCGCGTCGAAATCGACGAAGAAGGCAGGCTTGTTCTCACGCTTCAAGCGGGGGGGGACGGAACGGCGGCCAACGATGTCCGGCGGGAACCTCTCTGTGAAGTTCAGTACCGGCCCCGGCCGCCGTATTACGACCGCACTCTTTCCAATGGGCGGCCACTGGACGAGGTGGCGCCCAATATCGAGTGGGGCTACCTGCTGTATTTAACCGTCTATCGGAAATGCCAGTACTTCGGATTTGAAGAGGAATGCCAGTTTTGTGACATCAACGAGAACTATCGTCAACAGATAACCGCCGGGCGCCCTTACCAGATCGTCAAGACCCCGGAGGAAATTCTTGAAGCGCTGGAGATCATTGCCGAAACGGACCGGGAAGCACGAGCGTATACCGTGACCGGAGGGTCGATCACTTCCAGGCTGCGCGGCCAGACGGAAGCGGACTTTTACGAACGCTATCCCCTGGCCATTGAGAAGAAGTTTCCGCGCCGCTGGATCTCCAAACTGGTGGTGCAGGCCCTGCCCCTGGAGGATGTGAAACGCTTCAAAGACGCGGGCGTCGAGATCTATCATCCGAATTACGAAATCTGGGATGACCGCTTGTTCGGAATTATTTGTGCTGGAAAAAACCGGTATGTGGGCCGCCAGGAGTGGCATCGCCGAATTGTGGAAGCGGCCACAGTTTTTGGTCCCGACCACGTGATCCCGAATTTTGTCGCGGGAATCGAAATGGCGCAACCTCATGGCTTCGACACCGTTGAAGATGCCATCGCGTCCACGGCCGAGGGGCTTGAGTTTTTCATGTCCCAGGGCATCAAACCACGGTTCACGACGTGGTGTCCCGAGCCGCTGAGCCTTCTGGGGAAATCAAACCCGCAGGGCGCCCCGCTCGAGTACCACGTGCGCTTGCTGGAAACTTACCACCGCATTATACGTAAATATAAACTGTCGCCTCCTCCCGGATATGGCGACCCCGGGATTGGAAGGGCCGTTTTTTCCGTCAGCGCATTTATGGATTGTTTTTGAAGAGCAGGGGATAGGTTTTAGGTGATAGGTGTTAGGGAATAGGTGATAGGTAATAGAATGGTCAATATGTAGGGGTCAGAGTTGGTTTGAAAATATTCAAAACCCCGAGCGTCAAATTCACTGCCAGCTGTGCTGCAAACACCTAACACCTATCCCCTATTACCTATTACCTAACACCTTTGTGCCTTTGACAACTCACTTTTAAATCTTACTATTAGATTCCTGGAGACAACCTCCATCTCTCTGTATTGATCCAATCCCTAGCAGAGATGAAAGGTACACACATTTATGAATGGATTTAAAACGGTTTTGCTGTTGGGGTTGTTGACGGGTTTGTTGTTGTTTGTCGGTGAGGCCGTCGGCGGTCAAAGGGGTCTGATGCTGGGCCTGGCGATTGCCGTGGTGATGAATTTTGCCAGTTATTTCTGGTCCGCCAAAATCGCTCTAGCCATGAACGGCGCTGTGCCCATTGCACGCGAAGAAGCGCCCATGGTCTATCGCATCTGCGAACGGCTTGCAACCAACAATCACCTCCCGATGCCAAGGATTTATATGATCCCGACCGATTCACCCAACGCTTTTGCCACTGGACGGAACCCGGAACATGCGTCGGTGGCGGTCACCCGGGGAATCCTGAAGATCCTGGACGAGCAGGAGCTTGAAGGGGTGCTGGCCCACGAGCTCAGCCACGTAAAGAACCGGGACATCCTGATTAGCGCCGTCGCAGCCACCATCGCCGGCGCATTGACCATGATTGCCCGGATGGCTTATTGGGCCGAGTTATTCGGGGGTTTCGGCGGACGCAGCAGTGACAACGAACGGGGGGGAGGTGTGTTCTCGGGCCTGTTGATGATTATCCTGGCCCCCATCGCCGCCCTGATGATCCAGCTGGCAATCTCTCGATCCCGCGAGTACCAAGCTGACGCCAGTGGCGCCGAGATGACGCATAACCCTAACGGGCTGGCCAGCGCGCTTCAGAAGCTGGATGTCTATTCGAAGCGGATTCCCATGATGGCCTCTCCTTCGACAGCCCACCTGTTTATCATTCAACCCTTCACCGGCGGGGGACTGATGAGCGCCATCGGAAACCTCTTTTCGACCCATCCGCCGATCGCCAAGCGAATCGAGCGCTTGACGGGCAGGCGGTTTGAGTAGTTCTCAGTTGCCAGTAAGAGCTGTCAGCGATCAGCCCTCAGCTATTAGCCAACAGAGGAGAACAACCGTTACATTGCGAAATAGGTCTATTTGGAATTGAATTCTCTTTTCTCTTTCGATCTACTCGTGAGATGAACTAGAAACCGATTGCAGCCGCCTGATAGCTGACGGCTGAAAGCTGATAGCTGCTCCCATCACCCGATACACAAAGATGGACTCGCCCAGTCGTGCCGAGGGTTCCCGATCTCGAAAATAATTAAAATAGTCACGGCGGTCACCTAAGACGGCTCCCTGGAGGAGTGTCACACTGATGGCATAAGTTCCCGGGGAGGGGACAAACGTTCGGGGAACATTGTGAGGTTCCCAGGCGTACGGAATTTCCAACATCGCGGCATGGATGCCGTAAAACCCCGGATTGCCTCCTCCCAGATAGGCAAGCTTGAGATCGTCAATCTGATTATCCCGGACATAGGATGCCAGGCGAGGGAGTTCTTCCCCCCAGTCAAGATTCGAATCGCTCAGGTATTTCCATCCATTCCGGGGTCCTCCAATGACCTCGTTAAAATAGGCCAGGTAATCCGGATAAGTTTTCAAAACCAAGATCGGGAGTGCCATCAGCAACACCACCGTCGCCACTTTCATCATTTTCCGCTGCTGCTCCATGATCCGCGCAATCATTGCGCCCGCCAGGATGAACAGGGGTGGAAAGATGGGCAAAATATGGCGCAGACCGGCATTCACTTTACTGGCAAGGCTGGGGACGAGATAGAAAAGGACGGCAAACAGAAGGAGAGACCAGCGCCAATCTCTGTCGCGGACTGCCACATAAGCACAATAGACCAGCCCGAAAACAAAAAAGACAAGGACAGGAATGGGAAGCTTGATGGCAAGGGCGAGTGGATAGTAATACCACCATCCGGTGTTCGAATAGTGTCCTGCCAGAAAGGCTGGCCATCCGGAACCGGTGACCTGGAATACGGTTTCAATCCCTGCGAGCAAGGTGGTGGGAAGAAAATACGAGAGGAGACGAACGACGTTGGAATGAAGCGGAACGTGCGATAGGTGCGGACGGAACAACTCCCCTCCGTATCCGAGATTTACGACCACACCGATCAGAACCACCCCTGCCAGACAGTGGATCAAAATGTGTTTAAAGTTCGTGGGGGGTGCAGCAGCTTCCTGAGACCATTTCCCTCGAATAAGAATTAGGGCCGCCCCAAGGACCACAACAGCCAGCCCGAAGAGCAACAGCAACGAAAATTTCGTCAACATCCCAAGGGCCAGTACCCCCGCCAGATGCAATGCCCCCCGCAGGTTGGGTGAGAGCAAGTATAGCCATGCCGCATAAAAGAACCACAAATAGACAAGGGCGGCGGCAAGGTCGTTCTTGACCAGCATCGCATTGGCGAGGATGTTGGGTTCGAAGGTGAACAAGAACAGGGCCACCAGGGCCGCGAGAGAGCCGAAGAATCTCCGGGTCACGAAATAAACCAGCCCCCCTAGTGCACAAGCAATGAGGACCATGGGAACCCGCGACCAAAAAACCATCCGAAGATAAAGCGGGGGTGGATTGGAATCGAAAAACGCATTCCCGAATTTCCAATGAATTCGGTCCTGCCAGCTCGAATCCTCCAATGGCAGCCGAGGATCGAACGCCAGCAGCGGCAAGGCGCTGATCACACGCATCAGCGGCGGGGTGTCTTCCCCCAGGTTAACCTCGCCGGTTTTCAGGAAGGCATAGCCCACGGCAATGTTGGCGGGCTCATCAATGGTGAGCGATTTCCGGGGGATCAGGGTCAAGACGTGGATGAAGAAGAGGAGCAGCAGGAGGGCAGCGAGAGGGCTTGCATAACGTTCGAGAAGGGGCGCAGCGTCCGGTTTTCTGTTCATGTCATCGTCGGAGCTCTGAATTGATGGCATCGTGCCGGCGCTTCACCCCCTCTTAAACTTCGAAAAAATAATTTCCGATAGCGGAAAGGCGCCATCCCAGGGGGCGAGGATGATCCGCTGAAGTAAATCACTCCTCGAGGGCGAAAACCCCGCGCAGAACGGATGCTTCACTACTTCTGGTATACCTTGAGTTATCCGAGAGCAATTTCCGTCCGAATGAAAAGAGCCGCGACATGCAGAATCTTCAAACACGGTTTTACAGGAGGGTCACGGGTGACCCCCGCATGCTCGAAGCGCCTGACCTGGGGGCCCTAGTGCGTTTTCTTTTTGAACATGGTATTTCCCAACAGCCCACCGAGCGCGCCAAAAATTGAATAAAAAATCAGCGAAAAGATGAAACCGAAAATAATCATCCCGATGGCGAACCCCGGGGAAAAGAGGTGGAGCATGAATTCGCGCATTTGCGGAGGGAAGTCAGGATTTTGCTCCAGCATCTTTTCTATCATTTCACGTTGGAAGGTCCCGGCAAAACGAACCATGAGGAGCCGAACGGGAATGGAAATAATGGTTGCCACCACGGCCGAGACCATCCCACTCTGCATGCCCAGCAGCGCCGCTTCGCCTCCCATCAGGATCGGGACTTCTCTCGTATAAATGTAGGCGGCAATCACGCCACCCAGAACAACCCAAAGGCAGAAGCAACAGTTGCCGGCCTGAATAAACGGGAGGCCCGACAAAATCCCTCCCACTAATCCTCCTAGCAGCGCCGCTTTCATCTTGTTTGGCGGCGCACCCGTCGGCGTCATGCTGACCCCCGGCGGAGGCGGAGTCCATTGCCCCGGGGGGGGTGGAGGGGGTTGGGAAGACCACTGCGATGCGGGGGGTTGAACGGGGGGTGGTGGCGGCGCCGATGCGGCTGGCTGTGGCGATGGAGTTCCACACTTCTGACAGAACTTAGACCCTTCATCAATCGTGCTTCCACAATTCGGGCAAAATACGGCCATGTCGCTCTCCCTTAACTAAGTGTCGATCCGTTTGCGGTTGGAAATCCTGTACAACGCTGTATCAGGAATCTGCGAATTCTCCTTCTTCGGGAATGCTCTTGTACATCCCATCATCGGGCATGGACACCTTCCGGGTGGACTACTGCGGCGAATTCCCGGAGAGGCTTGCCACCGAGATCTTGGTTACGCCCGTCCCGTCATCCGCGATGGTAATCGTTTTCCAGCTGTCCTGGGTGCTCACGTTCAATACGACCGTGTGTTTTCCTTCGGAGGTGGAATCAAAGGCGTTCACCTTGCTGCCCAAGCGCCCCTTGTAAAACTCCACCACCTTGTCGACGCTGTCTCTCGTGGTGAAGCTAGCGCCACCGAAAGTGCCGCCCTTTGCCCCATCGCCGGAGATGCTGAAAGAACCCGACCCTTCCTCTGATTGGGCACCGGGATAAATCGGGACACCCAGTTTTTCTTCAGACACCTCTGACTTCGCGTTCAGTTTGATCTGTCCCTTGGGCGTGTTGATGGAGACCTCTGCTTTCCCCCCCGGTCCCTCTTTCACCGAAACGTTATCGAGCACTGCCTTCTTGATGAACAGCCCAGCCCCCACGACAGCCACGACGATGAGGATGACGATGACCCCCAAGGCGATCAAGATCACCTTCAGGGCTCCGCCAGATTTCTTCGGTGGAGGCGCGGGTTGCCCTGCCGCATAAGCGGGCGGGGCCCATTGCTGTTGTTGCGGCGGTGGTGGAACGGGCGGCGGTGCGACCCATTGCTGCTGTGGAGGCGGAGGCGCAGGAGGAGGTGGAGCCGCCTGCATCGGTTGGGGCGCCGGGGCGCCACACGATTGACAGAATTTCGATCCCGTGACAATTGCAGTCCCGCACTTTGAACAATACAGAGCCATAAAGATCCTCCTTAGGCTTGAATACTCAATGAACCCTGAATGGAACTTCCCGGCCGATGCTCTTCAGCAGGTCCAGACGACTTACGGTCTCTCAAGGCAGCTTCCTGCTTTCGATATCCGGAGGGCGGTCAAAGCCTGCTGATCTCGGGAGCCTCTGTCGTTACGGTGGGTTTCAATTCTTCGGGTACTTTGATAAAAATCTCGAAAATGGCTGGCAGTAAATAGAACGGTGCCACTATACCACAAAATGCACCGGTCAAAAATCGCGACATCGGGGTGCTCTGGTGAATCCCCACAAACTTACCCCCCACGTCTGCGGCCATCAGACCCAGCGCGAGAAACAACAGCGTCCGGTTCTGGAGTCGGATTCCAAAAAGCCCGCCTGTCTTCCCATGCAACACCCGGCTCAACAGCGGAATTAACAGGAGACCCGCCAGCGCGCCCAAGTAAATCCCGGTGCAGCGATGGCACACAGCCAGATGATGACCGAATGCGAAAAAGGACCGGTCTGCCCGCTGATGACACAACGGAGAAAACATGAAATACAATCCGGAAGCTACAACCGGATGCCCTTCCGCCCAGCTCCACGGAGCTGCGATGATTGCCAAGTTCCAGAGGATCGCGACGGCGAGAATGATCGCGTAGACGATTCGGGATTTGTGCGATCCGGTCATTTCTCATCCATCCTGGAGATAACAAGCATCGTGGAGTAAGGTTTTAGGTGATAGGCTTTAGGTGCTAGAGAGCAATTGTGAGTTACCACTGCAATAGAAATAAAATGGAAGCTTCCCACTTTTTTCCTGGCATCCGCCTCCTTACCACCACATCATGATCCCTACTCCCTATCACCTAAAACCTACCACCTATCAAAAGAACCGAACCTTGATATCCGGCCGCTTCTCCAGGTGCACCGTGTCGATGAACTGCACCTTGTGGTCCTCCAGGGTCATGACCAGGGAGGACGTGCGCGTCCCCTCGCCAAAGTATCGAACCCCTTTTAAGAGATTGCCGTCGGTGACCCCACACGCGGCAAATATGATCTTCTTTCCCGGTGCAAGGTCCTCTGTGGAGTAAATCCGGGTCAAATCGGTAATCCCCATCGCCTCCATACGCTCCCGCTGGCCCGCCTTTGCAACGACCAGGCGCCCCAGGATCTCGCCGTTCAAGCAGCGCAGGGCGGCCGCCGTCAGGACTCCTTCGGGAGCGCCGCCAGTCCCCATGACGGCATGGACACCGGTTCCCACCACGGCGGCCGAGATCCCGGCAGACAGGTCGCCATCCCCTATCAGGCGGATGCGGGCTCCTGCCTCACGGATCGCGTCGATGAGTTTCTGATGGCGGGGCCGATCCAGCACGATGACCACAAGGTCTTCCACGTCGCGATCGAGCCGCCGCGCGATGGCTCTGAGATTGTCCTTTGGCGGGGCATCGAGATCCACCGCCCCCTTGCAAGAGGGGCCCACGATGATTTTTTCCATGTACGTGTCGGGGGCATTGAGCAATCCCCCCCTTTCGGAGGCCGCCAGCACCGCGATGGCATTGGGGGCGCCCATGGCGCAAAGGTTTGTTCCTTCGAGGGGGTCGACGGCAATGTCAATTTGGGGCATGTTGCGACCGCCGTTTTTTGTTCCCAGGCCCACCCGCTCACCTATGTACAACATGGGTGCCTCGTCCCGTTCCCCCTCCCCGATCACAATAGTCCCGTTGATCTCGAGAGTGTCCATGACCTTTCGCATTTCTTCCACGGCGACCTGGTCGGACAGATGGCGATCCCCTTGTCCCATGGTGTGAGCCGTGGCAATGGCCGCCTGCTCCACCACTCTCAAGAATTCGTGTGACAGTGCACGTTCCATTGTTCCTCCCTTGTCGGGCCCGCAGTTGAGGGCGAGATTCAGCGGTCTGGTTCTGAAGGTGTCTGCGTCAAAATGGCGGTGGATTCTTGTTGTTCTTGATTCTTGATTCCTGGTGAAATCAAGCCCAAAAATACTAGCAGAAACAGAGCAAAAGGGTGAGGGAATTTTAGGGTTGGCAGACTGGCAAACGGGACGTACTCGAAACCCTGCTTCAGCGGATCGTTGAACTACCCCGTCGTGTAAGGGATAATCGCAAATGGGGCGGGGCCAGTTGAGGATCCACAGGAAGACAAGGCGTCGTGATGCCGGTCTCGCTTAAATGCCCCGCCAAGGAAAGTACCCGGCGTGGCAATCTGCTCTAAACCAACCTCTGCAAGGACGATTTATGGGGACAAAAAAGAACCAGGCGACGAACGGATCCCGGCATACCGCTCAGGTGCTGTCATTTCTCGATATCTTGAAGACCCACCGTGACATTTTCGAGGTGTTTCTCACTCACCAGGAAGCCTTGCTCCGTGAGGATTTCCCTCTGGCTCTGCGGCGACTGAAAAGCTACGAGCGGAAGATCAAGCGCCACATTCGGGAAGAGGAAGAATGGCTCATGCCGGTTTATGCTCGGGCAGGAAAGGTCCCCGGTGGCGACCCCCAACTCTTTATGGGGGAGCACCGGCGCATCGTAGAATTCATCGACCGTCTCAAGAGAATGTCCCCCCGTAAGAGGGTACGTGGGAGGAAAGCAACCCGTCAAGCGATCGAGATTCTTTACCAGGAGGCCATGTTTCGGTGGTTAATTGAACACCATGATGAGCGCGAGAAGCAGATCCTTTATCCCACCCTGGACCGGGTGACAACGGCAGCGGAACGGGGAGAGATTCTGATGAAAGTCGCCAGTCATTAGTTGTCGGTTAAAAGCTTTCAGCAATCAGCTCTCAGCCATCAGCAAACCCTGGTGGGGCGTCTGAGCGGATTGGCTTTGAATTCTAAGCTGATCAGTCTCGCATTGAGACTCCTGGTTCACTTGCCTCAGCTGATCGCTGACAGCTGATTGCTGACAGCTTTTAACTAGCAACTGACAACTATCTTCACCGCAGTCCCACCATCCCCCGCACCGAATCAATCAACTTCCCCGGGTCGTAGCCCACGCCATCTTTGAAGACCAGAGTAACTTTCTTGATGTCGGAAATGTTTTTGGAGGGATCGCCCTGGACGACGAACATGTCGGCCTGCTTGCCAGCCACAAGAGTGCCGATGTGGTCCCGTTCGCCCAGGAATTCTGCCCCGTTGGAGGTGGCAATCTTAATCGCCTCAATGGGAGTGAAACCCGCTTCGACGAGCAACTCGATTTCGCGTTGGTCCCCGAACCCGGGGATCACCCCCCCGTATCCCGTCGGATCAAGTCCGGCGATCAACAGGCCGCCGGCCTGAGCAAATTCATGTTCGAACTGCATCTCTTTTTTGAACATCTCCATGTTAAATGACCCGGGAGTCTCGGCAAGTCGCGTCCGACGGGCCAGGTAATCGATGCGCGCCTCCGGGAGCATAGCATCCAGGATTCGCTGCTCGAGCGGCGGCCGGTTCGGGAGAAATGTCTCGAATACCGGCAGCGTGGAGGTGATCGACACGTGATGTTGGACGAGATCTCGAATCATCTCCCTAGCGGGGGCGCTCTCCAGATCGAGCTTTGCTATCGAAGCATTGTTTTCCTGAGTGGGGGGGCAGGTATCGGGCTTCTTGTTGGGAACAAACTCGGTATCCACGACCAAGCCATGCTCCAGGTCGTCGATGCCCAGCGTCGCCGCTTCGCGAAATCCGATGGAACACAGATGTCCCGTCACTTTGAGACCGAGCTTGTGCGCCGCTTCGACCACTGTAGCGAGATCAGCACGTGTGATGTGCATGTAGGCCTTGAAGGAGGTCACCCCCTGCCCGGCCCAATACTCAACCATCTTGCGTGCATCTTCCGGACCGGTCAGCTCATGCATCTGTAGGGTCATGGCGCCAGGCCCCTCGAGATAAGGGCCGGTCACATGCATCTTGGGGCCGGGAACTCTCCCCGAATCAATCGCCCTTTTTAAATTGAGATCGGTATAGGGCTCAAGGCTGCCGGTTGTACGGATCGTCGTCACCCCGCCCGCGAGATACAGGCGGGGCGCGCTGAACGCGAGGTCGTTGTAGAGGGCCGCCCCGGCACCGGAGGGATAAAAAATGTGATCGTGCATTCCGACGATACCCGGAATGACAGTGTTCCCTTGGAGATCAAGGACCTTGGCCCCAGCGGGGACTTTGATATCCCCCGACCTCCCGACAGCCGTGATCCGTCCGCTGTCGACGACGATCGTCTGATCCTCCACGGCCGCCGCGCCGGTCCCGTCGATCACGCGGACATGCGTCAACGCGAGGACGGGGGCATCAACGCTGACGAACGCCCGCACGGCCGGAGATAAGGTTGATGCCGGCTGAGCAGCGCTCAAACCCGCAGACAACAGCATCAAAATCACTCCGAGAATAAGTTTCCGCATCGATCCTCCCGTTCAAGGGAAACCACCGGTCCTATAACCCATTTACGAACAAGATCCACAACAATTTCTGTGCATCGTGTGCCTCTTTGGGCCTCGAGGACTGTCACCAAACTCCCGGGCTACTTTTTCTCCTTCTCTGGTGCTTCGATAAAGATCTTATCGGCTTCCAGGATGCGCGTTGGAGGCAATTGACCACTGACCTCCACGACATCGCCTTTCTTCAGGTCGGCAAAAAGGACAGCCGGATCCCCCTTCTTATCCTTCTTGTGCTTGATCTTGGTCTTATCGCCAACCTGGATAAGCACGGCCAATCCATCAGCAGTGTCCAGGAGAAATCGTCGTTCTTCCAGTTTGACGGTGCTAATCGTGCCTCTAAACCTTTGGTAGGGAAACTGTGGCTTTTCTTCTTCCTTCTTCTTCTCCTTCTCCCCGCCGTACCTCCCCTGGGCCGGCGAAGAAGCTGCGGCCATCACGGCTATTATGAGGATTGAGAGCAGTAGCGACAAAGGCCGCCAAATCTTTTTCCTTTGTGAATGATCACTCATAGCGATTCTCTCTGTGTTGGATTTTAGTGTGCGCCAGGAACGTTAAGTCCAAAGGGACAACCTCTCCCACGGCATTCTACTTCAGATCCCCGTAGTTTTCACGAAAGAAGGAAGGGGTTCGCAGGATCCAAAGTGCAAGCATGACCCGTTTTTCCATTTTGCATAATGCCGGGGCCGGAGACGGGTCACTTCCTTGCAGAGTCTCCATCTCAAGAAAAAGCCGGGAGGATGAAGAAGCGCGCCCTTCACCTCAGTTGTTCAGAGTGCGGCAGATTGAATTGAGACTGAACTTAATGTTTTGCAAATGGGCTCATTTGCCGATAGTATCAAATTCCTCTGCAATGACTTCCCGTGGCCATGAGACCTGAAACTTATTTCCCTTGAACAGCAGGCCGTGTTTTAGCCAACCACCTTTGGCAAACAAAGCAGACCAAGGAGAATCACGATGCCGCATGATGAAGAACGAGCCACAGATCGAGCCCCCATCACCCGCAGGGAGTTTGTCGGTTCCGGTTTACTAGGAGGAGCCCTTGCCGTTGCTGGACCCATCATTCCCCCTTTGAGTTCGCTCGGCCAGGATCCCCCCGTCAAATGGGGGTCCTCCCCGTTTTCTCTAGAAGAGACAACCATCCGCGATTTACAAAATGGGATGCAGTCGGGAAAGTATACAGCACGAAGCATCGTGCAAAAATATCTGGCCCGTATCGCCTTGCTCAACAGGGTTGGCCCTGTACTGAACCAGGTCCTCGAAACCAACCCTGACGCCATCAACATTGCAGAAGAGCTGGATGCCGAGCGCAAGGCCAAAGGGCCTCGCGGTCCGCTCCATGGCATTCCCATCCTGCTCAAAGACAATATCGGCACGGCGGATAAGATGACCACCACCGCTGGTTCCCTTGCCTTGGCAGGTTCAATTCCTGCGCGGGATGCTTTTGTGGCGGCTCGACTCCGGCGGGCGGGAGCGATCCTGCTGGGGAAGACCAACATGAGCGAGTGGGCCAATTTCAGATCCACCCATTCCTCCAGCGGTTGGAGCGGCCGGGGAGGCCAATGCCGTAATCCCTACGCGTTGGATCGCACCCCTTCAGGATCCAGCTCCGGCTCAGCCGCCGCGGTGGCCGCCAACCTCTGCACCGTGGCCATCGGCACCGAGACGGACGGTTCGGTGGTTTCACCTTCCTCCGCTTGCTCCATCGTCGGCATCAAGCCCACCGTGGGGCTCGTCAGCCGTACCGGCATCATCCCGATCGCCCACAGTCAGGACACGGCGGGACCCATGGCCCGCACCGTCACCGATGCCGCCATCCTGCTGGGCGCCATGACCGGCGTCGACCTGCGGGATGAAGCGACGGATGACAGCTCAGGCAAGGCCCTGAACGACTATACAAGGTTTCTGGTCCCGGACGGTTTGCGCGGGGCGCGCATCGGGGTGGCTCGCACGAAGTTCTTTGACTACAACGGGCCCACCGTGCGCTTGATCGAGTCAGCCATCGATATGATGAAGCAACAGGGGGCCGTGATCGTGGATCCCGCCGACATCGTGACGGCGGGTCAATTTGACGATTCGGAATTCGAGGTCCTCCTGTATGAGTTCAAAACAGACCTTAACAAATACCTCGCGGAGCTCGGGCCCACCGCACCCGTCCACTCAATCAAAGACATCATTAAATTCAATGAACGGAATGGCGCCAGGGAGATGCCTTTCTTTGGTCAGGAAATTCTTCTGATGGCAGAGAAAAAAGGGGCGCTGGATAGCGAGGACTATCGCAAGGCGCTGACCAAGGATTTCGAACTCTCGCGGGAGAAGGGAATCGATGCCACCCTGGAAAAGCATAAGTTGGATGCCATCGTCGCCCCGACGGCCGGCCCGCCCCCTTTCATCGACCTCGTCAATGGTGACCCTTCCTTTGGCAGCAGTTCGACACCCGCCGCGGTGGCTGGATATCCTCACATCACGGTCCCCGCCGGGTACGTGTTTGGCTTGCCCGTCGGCATTTCCTTTTTTGGAAGACCCTACAGCGAACCCACGCTCATCAAATTGGCTTATTCGTTTGAGCAAGCCGGCCGGTTCCGGCGTCCGCCACAATTTCGACCTGGAGCTGATCTGCCAAAGACTGTCTCTGGTCAGCGCGCTTAGTGTCCTGGCGTCAGGTCAACACATCGCCAATCACCGGCTGCCTGGAATCGTTTTGATTTGAATAACGAAACTCTCTTAGGAGGATGCATCGGTATTCTGCATTATGTTCAAAGAGAGCCCGGCCCACAGCTTTTCTCCTCGCCTCGGAGAGATCTCAGGGGGTGACCGAGGCCTCGAAATCATCAGAAATTCAATCTTTTCGCCTTTGCTCAAATTTCGACATTCAGGTTAAACTCTAGACGCGAAAAAGTTCGAATTCAATCATTCATGGGAGGTCAATCCTTGAAAAAAATAACATGCTTGGTGTTTTGCCTGCTTGCGATCGGTCACTTAAGCTATCCCCTGTATGCCGATGAGGCTTCCCATCGCGCCGCGGCTGAAAAATTACTTGAAGCCATGCAGGCGGGAGCGATGATGTCAAAGCAGATGGAATCCATGAAGAAAATGATCGGCGGTTTCTTTCAAATGTCGGGTGGTTCCAAAGAACAGGCTTCGGAGATGGAAGCCCGGCAATCGAAGATGATGGACTTCCTGTACAAAAAGATGAGCTGGGACGTTCTCAAGCCGGATTTTGTTCAAGTCTACACGGAAGTGTTTACTGAATCTGAGATGAAAGAGCTGACTTTGTTTTATCAATCATCGATCGGACAGAAGCTCCTCGAGAAAACCCCGGATGTGACAGCAAGAACGATGCAGATCACCCAGAAGCGGGTCATGGCCTTGATGCCTGAGATTCAGAAGATGGCCTCGGAGCCATCCGAGGGGACGAAAAAAGAATCCAACATAAACGACAAGAAGTAGGATGGCCGGGCACAAGGTTTGCGAACTGAGTCAGGATGAATACTCCCTTGAGAGAGTTAATCGAAAAACTCAAGACTGAGATACCCATTTCCAGCGTCATTGGGCTCACCGTCGAGTGCTATGAAGCTGGCTGTCTAATATTGAGGGTACCGCTGGGCCAGAATATCAACCAGCAGGGGACGGCGTTTGCCGGGAGTCTCAACGCCACGTTAACCCTGGCGGGGTGGAGTCTGTTGTGGCTGATCTTAAGGGAGGCGCAGGTGGAGGGGGGCATTGTCATCCAGGACAGCACCATCCACTACCGTCAACCGGTGACCACCGATTTTCGCGCGCGCTGTTGCAAGCCGGAGCCCCCTGCTCTCGAAAAGATGGTCAGCACTTTGCTGAAGAAAGGAAAGGCGCGCGTCTCCTTATCCGCCGAGATACGACAGGGAGAAGAAGTGGCTGTGGCCTTTAGCGGGCGCTACGTCGTTCATGGGGTGTCGAGGGCTACGAGCGCTCCCCTCGCGACCGGGGTTTGAACCGCTTTCGCGGGCCCCTCATGGGGCCCTGGATTAAATTGGGGAGGTGTAAAATCAGATGGAAAAAGCGGATTTTGCAGCGGGATGCTTCTGGGGCGTCGAAGCGACCTTCCGCCAGATCAAGGGAGCCGTCTCAACTGCAGTGGGATACGAAGGCGGAAGTTTCCCCAATCCCTCCTACGAGGATGTGTGTTCGGGAACCACCGGCCACGCTGAAACCGTCCAAGTTGAATTTGATCCCATGCAGGTTTCGTATAATGATCTCTTAAACGTCTTCTGGGAAAACCACAACCCCACCACACGCAATCGCCAGGGTCCGGATGTAGGTGAACAATATCGCTCGGCGGTTTTTTATCACTCACCAGAGCAAGAAGCGGCCGCCCTAGCCTCCAAGGAACGCCTTGAAAAAAGCGGCCGTTTCCACAGTCCGATCGTCACGCAGATCGTCCCCGCCACAAGATTCTATCGGGCAGAGGACTACCACCAACAATACCTGGAAAAGCGCGGGCTGGCGCATTGCAGGATACCGTGAAGCAGCTATCAGCGGTCAGCTTTCAGCCGTCAGC
>JBGQBO010000020.1:0-95825 GCA_041494885.1 Terriglobia bacterium | reverse complement strand
GTCGAAGGGTGCGTACACCTTCTCGAAGGATTGGAGCTGCTCGTAGCGCTTCACGCTCCCCTCGGCCGACGCCACCATCGCTTTGCGGGCGGTGTAGTCGCTGGCAGCCGTGTCGACATCCTGTTTGGACACCGAATCCGTGTTCCGCAAACTTTCGTACCGCCCGGCCGTTACTTGCGCCAGCTTCATGTTGGCGATGGCCGTGTTCAAGTCGGACCGCGCCTGCTCGAGCTGGGCGTCCACTTCCGGGGTTTCGATTTCGGCGAGCAATTCGCCGGTTTTCACGTGGGCGCCAATGTCGTGAGTCCACTTTTTCAGATAGCCGTTCGTCCGGGCGTAGATCGGGGATTCGATGAACGGTTGCATGTTTCCCGGCAGGACAAGCTCCTGCTGCAACGAGCCGCGCTTGGCCTGAATCACCGCGACAGTTGGAATGGCGAGCTCGTTTGTTTCATTGCGCAGCGCGGCTTTCGCCCGCTCCCGGGGGACGATTCCGGCGATTACAATTACTGCGACGATGATCAAAACGAGAAGCGCGATCAGCACCAGCCGTCTGGAACCGCCGGGACGCGATGGTGGTCCGCCCGGATCTTGTGTTTCGCCCATGCCCTGCTCAGTCATGAATCCCTCGTTTCAGTTCGGTCTATGATGTCCTTGCCAGATGGAGGCATGGAATCGCAGGCATGCCAAGAGCCCATACCTGCGCCACCTCATGGATTTCCACGCCGTACCCGTCACTATTGATATTGATTGAATATAGTGACGTCTTCTGAGGATCCAGAGAGAGTGAGCGGCTTTGCCGCTCATTATTGCGGTAAGCCTGAGGCTTACCGTGGCGGGACCGCTTCTTCTCTCTTTAGTGGAAAGCTGGGGCTCGCCGCCGCAGGCGGCGAGCCCCAGCGCAGAACACGGAGGGGGAAGGAGTTCGCTCGGAAAGGCGAAGCCTTTCCGCAATAGTGTGCGGCAGAGCCGCAAAGTGGAGTATCCCCCTTCGACCCTCTTTGCTGTCACTATATTCCCTCATCCTTGGTAAAGACCCGCTCGGCACCCTACGAACCCTCTATTTTCTTTTTTCCGGCGCGGCCGTGCAGGATGCTGAAGAATGCCGGCACGAAAAACAACGTCGCCGCCGTGGCGAACAGCAGACCGCCGATGACGGCGCGTCCGAGAGGGGCGTTTTGTTCGCCCCCTTCTCCGAGGCCGAGCGACATCGGCAGCATGCCAATGATCATCGCCAGCGCTGTCATGAGAACCGGACGGAAGCGGGTGACCCCGGAGGCCAGCGCCGATTCCACCGCATTACCTCCCTCGGCCAGCCGTTCGCGCGCGAAGCTGATCACCAGGATGCTGTTGGCCGTGGCCACGCCCATGCACATGATCGCTCCGGTCAGCGCCGGCACGCTGACGGTGGTGCGGGTGACGAACAGGAACCAGATAATCCCGGCGAGCGCGGCCGGCAGCGCCATCAGGATGATGAACGGATCCAGCCAGGACTGATAGTTCACCACGATCAGCAGGTACACCAGGAAGATCGAGAATACCAGCCCCGCCAGCAACCCGCTGTAAGAGGAGCGCATGGTGTCGATCTGCCCGCGGACCACGATGTCGGACCCGCGCGGCAGGTCTTTTTTGGCCTGTTCAATGATGGGGGTCACGTCGCGGGCGACGCCGCCCAGGTCACGCTCCTGCACCGATCCATAAATATCGATGACCGGGGCAATATCGTAATGCGATACTTCACCTAGCTCCGCGCCGCGGTTGAAGGAGGCCAGCCCTGCTAGGATTTGAGGTGGGATGGACGCGTTGGGGCTGGTCACGGGTACATTCTGCAAGTCCTGAAGTGATTGGATCCGGTACTGCGGGGTTTGCGTCGCAATGTTGTAGCTCACGCCCGTCCTCGGATCCAGCCAAAACGTGGGTGAAGTCTGAAAGCTTCCGCTGAGCGAGATCAGCAGATTCTGGGCGACATCGCGCTGCGTGTATCCAATCTCCTGCGCCTTGGTGCGATCCACTTCAATGTGCAGCTTGGGATAATTGAAGGGTTGCTGGATCCTCAGGTCCACCACTCCGGCAACGTACTTCAACTGGTTCAACAACCGTTCAGCCACGGCGCGGTTTCCCGCCAGGTTTCGTCCCACAATTTGAACATCCAGCGGCGCCGGCAGACCAAAATTCAAAATCTGGCTGACGATGTCGGCGGGGAGGTCATAGAACGTGATTCCCGGAAAGTCGCGGGCCAGGGTGACGCGCAGTTTTCTTACGTAATCCGCCGTGGGATGGTGGTCCTTGCCGAGTGACACCAGGATATCGGCATCTCCCGTCCCGATCGGCGCCGAATTGCTGTAGGACAGGTTGATGCTGCTGTAAGGAAGGCCGACATTGTCGATGATGCTGACCAGTTCCGAAGGTGGAATCTGCCGGCGGATGTCTTTTTCCACGCGGTCACACAGCGCCGCGGTCTCTTCGATGCGTGTTCCGGTGGGGGCGCGCAGATGCAACTTGAACTCCCCGCTGTCAACCCGCGGGAAAAAGTCCTGACCCAGCCAGGGGAGCAGCGCAAATGAAAGCGCGCAGGCGGCGAGGAACACAACGATAAACGGCTTGCGGTGACGGAGACTGGCCTCGAGCGAGCGCCGATAGCTCTCCCTGACCCGCTCAAATCCCCTCTCGAACTTGAACTGGAGGCGCACGAGCGGATTGCGCGACTTCGCGGCCAGCGCATGGGCCTCTTCTTCCGTGCGCGGGAGCAGGAGGTACTTGGCCATGGTCACCACCAGCGTTCGCGACAGCAGGTAGGAAGCCAGCATCGCGAACACGACGGCTTCAGCCATCGGAACGAACAGGTAACGCGCCACTCCCGTGAGGAAAAACATCGGGACAAAGACGATGCAGATGGAAAGCGTCGACACGAAGGCGGGGACGGCGATCTGCTGCGAGCCGTCGAGGATGGCCTGCTCCAGCTCTTTGCGTTGATCGAGGTTCCGATCGATGTTCTCGATGGCCACGGTGGCGTCGTCCACCAGGATTCCGACGGCGAGGGCGAGGCCGCCCAGGGTCATGATGTTGATGGTCTCTCCCAAGGCGCTCAACACCAGGAGCGAAGTGAGAATCGACAGCGGAATGGACACCGCAATGATGAGCGTGCTCCGCCAGCTTCCAAGGAACATCAGAATCATGAGAGCTGTCAGGCAGGCCGCAATCAGCGCTTCCCGCACGACCCCGTCGATCGACGCCTGCACGAAAATGGATTGATCCGAAAGGGGGTGGACCTGGAGTTGAGGAGGGAGTCCCGCCTGGATGCGCGGCAGTTTTTCCTTGATGCCCGAAACCACGGCCAGCGTCGAGGCATTTCCATTTTTGAATGCCACCATGAGGACGGAGCGCTGCCCATCGACGCGCACAATGTTGGTTTGCGGCGGATAGCCGTCCCGCACGTTGGCGACATCGCGAATATAGATCGTCGAGCCGTGGACCGCCTTGATGGGCAGATCGTTCAATCCCTGGATCGTGGAGGGGGCCGAATTCATGTCCACGGCATATTCAAAAGTCCCGATCTTGGCCGTTCCCGCCGGGATGATGAGGTTTTGCGCGCTGATGGCGTTCACCACATCGCTGGGCGCCAGTCCTTTGGATTGCAGCGCCGCCGTGTTCAAATCCACCTCGATTTGCCGCTGCTTGCCGCCGTAGGGAAAAGGCATCGCCAGGCCCGGTGTCGTTATCAGCGAGGTGCGGATGAAGTTGACGGCATAATCGAATAACTGCTGCTCCGAAAGCCCCTGACCCGACAGCGCCAGCTGAAGAATAGGGACGGTGGAGGCGTTGTACTGGATGACCAGCGGCGGGTTGGTTCCGGGAGGCATCCCCCGCAACACCGTCTGCGAAATGGCGGTCACCTGGGCCACCGCGTTGGCGATTTGGATGTGGGGCTGGAAGAAAATCTTGACCACGGCAATGCCGTTCAGCGATTGCGATTCGATATGTTCGATATCGTTGACCGTCGTGGTGAGGGCCCGCTCGTAGTTATAGACGATCCGCTGGGACATCTGCTCGGGATCCATCCCCGTGTAGTTCCACAAGGCGCTGACCACCGGGATGTTAATGTTCGGAAAGATGTCGGTGGGGGTGCGAAGAATGGCGAACGGACCCAGGATCAGGAGCAGGATCGCCACGACAACGAAGGTATAGGGTCGGCGCAAGGCCAGTCGGACTATCCACATCGAAGGTGCCTCAAGCTCCTTTCAAGCAAACTTGACCAGGTCTGCGGACCGCCTCGGTTCGTTGAGATTTCTGGTTCGTGAATTATACACGGAAACGGCAGATCACCCACCTGGCCGGCAAACTGGACGGCGCGTGCTCTATGGACGCGATTGCCAGGGCTGTGGTTTCGGAAAGATTTCTGAAGAGCTTTGGAGTGCGGCTCTCCAGAGCCGCTCTAAGAACGCGCGGAAGACAGAGAGTCATGGCCGGAGAATGACAGTCCCCTTTGAGGGGACTTGTCTTAATACAGCCCGCCGCTTCAGCGGCGGGGGCAAGCGAGCTGGAAGTCGTACCCCGGTTCACCGGGGTTGGTGAGGAATGGGTCGGTCGTTAACGGCCGACCCTGGGATGAGGTCAACCCCGATGAATCGGGGTAAAAAATCTGTGGGGCGCAGGATTTCTGGATCGTGGAAAGCGGTCCGCCGGGCGGACCGCAGTCCGAGGGCGGAAAGACACCGTCAATAGGATTTCAACCACGATATTTTGATCCGGTCTCTTACCGGTTTGAAATCGGGGTCGCCGGTCACCAAATCCCCCTTCTTTATTTTGGCAAGGGCTGCGGCAAAGCAATCGCCCAACGACATCCGGTGGGCCACTTTGAATTCGGCCGCGATTTCCGCTTGGGCGCCGTCGGCCGGCACAATGTCGAGGGCCACGGTTTGTGCAAACTGCCGCGCCGCCGCCAACCCGGTCTCTCCCTGCATCCGGGACACCCGATAAAGCACTTCTGCCCAGTTGATGGCGCCGATCAGGACCGGATCTCCCCGTTGCTCCGCCTTGCTCAACAGCAGTTCCACCGGTTCGGCCGCCGGCTCATCAAACAGGAAGGCCAGCACCGCAAAGCTATCGAGGACGATGTTTTGCAAGGCGCGCCTCCTCCCGGCGACGATCCCCGGCACGATCCTCCAGCAACTGGCGGGTGGCCGACTTCTCACCTCCCTTCAGTTTCAAGATCCCTCGCAGGGAACGGAGGGTCTCCGGGGTGATCGGCTGCATCACGATCCTCCCCCCTTCCTCTTCAATGAAGTTAATCCGAGTGCCCGGCTTGATGTTGTACTTGCGGCGAAGCTTCGCCGGGACCACCAACTGACCCTTTGAGGTGATGTAAGCGGTTTGCATGATATCCTCCGTTCTTGGATATTCTAATATTATAAATAAAGTAATGCAACTTTTAAATGTAAGACAGAAATGGGAGTTAGGAAATAGGTAATAGGGAAAACAGGTGTCAGGTGTCGGGTGCCAGGTGTCAGGGGAGATGGTTATGGGTAATAGGGGATAGGGAAAAGCAGTTTCAAGTCCAAAGTCCCAGGTCCAAGATCCAAGGTCCAAAGTTCAAAGTCCAAAGTCCCAGGTCCAAGGTTCAAAACCCAAAGGCCAAGGTTCATTGTCCAGAGTCAAAGATGGGGGGTCAAGGTTTGGAATTCAATAAGGTTGGACGCGTGTGCTATCAGCCTGGGCGGAATGACCCGGCGATTGGATTGGGGCAACGGCCCGTGAACGCTTCCCATTCAAAGGTGGGGAGCAAAGTGTCTGATCCAGGCGGCAAAAAACGGGTCTTCAAAACGGAAGCGCAGGCTTGCATGGGATTCTTCTTCCCGCAGGATGTCGCGGGCGAGCAAGGCATCGAGGGAGCGGCGCAACGTGGAGGCGCCCTTGCCCACCGTGCGCACCATCTTCATCGATTGCAGATTGACGCCACCCTCCTGCATGACCGCAATCAGCATCCTCTGCTGGATGGACGTGAGCTGATTCCAAAGCTGGGTGTAGAAGGGATCATATTGCCGCACGACCCGCTCCAGCGAGCTATGCACCAGGACGGCATCGAGAGTCCGTTTGCCACTGCGCGGCGCCGGGGCGCCGGTTAATTGCTCCCAGCAGGCATGGGCCAGCGACTGGACGTTGTAAGGAACCTCTTCCGCCAGATCCAGGATGAGGGCCACCGGATCACTGTCCTTGCGACCGGCGGCGGACTCCTCAATCCGAAAGCCTCCCCGTGAAAACCGGGTCTTGAGAAAGGTCGCAAACTCGGCGCGCGGGACCGGGCCAAGGAATCGCACTGAACCCAGCCGGTAGAACGGGCGCGAGGCCTCGGCGGTCATGTCGGTCAACATCCTCGTCTTGGAGCCGGCAAACACGTAGCCGACATGCCGGTGTTGCTGGATGGCGGCCCGAATCTGTCCTTCGGCTGACTCGCCGCCCAACTCGATGATCTTTTGAAATTCGTCGAGCACAAGGCCCGTGCGCCGCTTCGGGGCCAGATCCGCCGCCATTTTCTCAAGCGCGGCCAGGGCTTCAATCAGCAGACCCATGCGGGCCGCGCCCGTCTCTGAGACCGCGGCGCCCAGGGCGACCTTCCAGGACGATTCCGTGACACTGAAAGTCAATTCGGGACGAAGTCGAGAGAAAAACTTCTTGATTCGCTCTCCCACCCGCTCGATTCCCCCCGGCTGGCTCTTGGCCACATCGGCGATGAGGGCACTTACCAGGAGGTCGAGGGTCGGGTATCCCTCGGCGTTGTAGCGCAAGACCATGGTTCCCTGCTGAGCCGCACGATCGCCTGCGGCTTTCAAAATCGAGGTCTTCCCATAACGCCGGGGACCAATCAGGAAGAGCTTTTCGCCCTTTCGAAGGGCGCGGATGACGTCGGCAATCTCTGCGTCCCGGTCGACCAGCTCGTCGGCTCCCAGCTCGCGACCAAATTGGAAGGGGTTGTCCATGGAGTCCATTATATCATACAACAATGTGTGACGCAATGTTGTGTTATGAAAAGAAGGTGCCGGGTGTCGGGTGTCAGGTGTCAGGGGAGGAGGTAATAGGGAAAAGCGGTTCAAAGTTCAAAGTTCAATGTTCAAAGTCCAAAGCTCAAGGTCCAAAGTCCAAAGTCCAAAAACTTTCATTACGCCAGAGCGAATGTGTCGGCTGCCAGGGGCGAGCCAAAATCGGCAAAGAAGGCCAAATCTGAAATTTCAAATTTGAGATGGGGGATCGTTATCTGGGGGAGTTGAAGCGCAGCAACGATGGGAAACCCAGTGCGAGCACAAGGCCATGAACAAGGCTTCAACTTCGGAACCCGGGGTAAACAAGTTCCGGGAGTTCGGGATGCCTCAAGGCGAGAAATCCCTCGATCGAAAATCGGACAACTGCAATTGGGAACTCAAGAATCCCCTAGGGTTTCTTGGTCGCTGCCAGGGGCGAGCCGTTATCGGCAAAGAAAGATAAAGTGGTATTGGCGCTGGCGCCGGCGCCCAACAGGATGAACTGGGTTTGGAATCCTCCCCCGTCGGCGATTTGCGGAAAGACGATCGGGAATGGGGCGGGCTGGTTGAAGTCCGCCACCGGGAAGGTGGTCAAGAGTTGATCTCCGCGGGAATTGTCGAGGGAGCGAAGCGTCAGGGCTACAAACGGCGAGTCCGAGGTCATGTCCAATACACCGATGAAGCCGCCGGGCAGACTGGGAATCAACTCGCCCGCAAACGCGGCCGTGTGTCCGCCGCCCACGAGCGAGGGAAAGCTGGGGGCCAGGGCTGCGGGAGTTAATCCGTCGGACTGAAAAGCGGTGATGGTCAAATTGAGGGCGGCAAAAGGCGCCGGATTCGCAATGGCCAATCCCGTGTTGTGGTGGCCCAGTTCAGTGGTCGAGGTATCGACGAAGATGCGGGCATGGGTGGTCGGGAGGGTGGCAGCGATGCCCGACTCGGTCACCAGGACATTGCCCCGTGTGAACTTGAACACCCCGGCCGCCACGGGCGTGAAGTTGCCGTTCCGGACAATTTGCACCGAACCCGTATTGATATTCTGCACCGCCCCGGTCGTCTGGAAGATAAAGAATCCCCCTGGGGGAATGGAGTAGGGGAACGTGGAGCCCGCCTGTCCATTCACCAGGCCGGTGATCAGGGGGAAGCCGTCATTCCCCAACACCTTGATGGTCCCATTGGCAACGACGCTGGAGGTGTTGAGCAGGTAGAAGTCGGTCTGGTAGCCGCCCCCGTCGACGAACTGCGGAAAGAACACGGGGTCGGTCGATGGCGGCTTGGTCAGATCGGCGATGGGGGTGCTCGTGATGAGGGTTTCGCCGCGCTGGTTCGTGGTCAAACGCAACGCCAGGACGGAGAGGAGTTGGTCGCTGCGTATTTCGAGCGTCGCAAACTGGTGGCCCGTGAGCAGCGTTGGCGGCAACACAAAATCGGGGGCGATGTCGAGGAGCTGGTTGATGAACTTGGCAATGTGCGCGCCGGCTGGCAGGAGGGCATGTCCGATGGCTGTGGGCTGTCCGCTGATCTCGCGCAAGGTGAAGGTGGCATTTGCAGTCGCGCCGCCCCGGTTGACGATCGCAAAGCCGGTGTTGATGGTGATCGCCGCTGCTTCCACCCGGCCGGACTTGGGGCTGGCCCCGGTCTGAAGGTCAATGAAGATCCGGGCGCCGGTGGTGGGCGGAGACGCGGGCACTCCCGCTTCTGCGACGACCACTTCATTCTGGGTGACGCTAAACACGGCCGTCCCAAAGGGGGCGGTGCCCGAATTGAGATTGACCAAGGCATCGCCGGCCTGCACCGATCCCGCGCTTCCCAGGGTGGAAGTGGTGCTCGCGCCCCCCGCAAAAACCGGTAGATTCACCGCATTGGTGGGAGAGGTGCAGTTGTTGAACAACAGGGTGGCGGCGTTGGAAGATTTGTTGATGACCATCAGATCGGGCTTGCCGTCGGTGGTGAATCCAGACGCGACAATGCCCTGTGGGCTGGAACCGGCCGGGAAGGGGACCGCGGGCTGAAAAGTGCCGTTCCCGTTGCCCAGCAAGACCGAGACGGAATCGGAGTCTTCGTTGGCCACCGCGAGGTCGAGTATGCCGTCGCCGTTGAAGTCAGCCACCATGATGAAATGGGGGGAGACGCCCCCGGAGGGAAATTCAACGTGGGTCTGGAATGTGCCGTCCCCCCTGCCCAGCAGGACAGAGATGTTGCCGGTTGACCGGTTCGCCACGACCAGGTCCGCATGGCCATCTCCGTTGAGATCAGCCACCGTCACATATTCGACCCCTCCGCCGGCCCTCTGGTCAACGGCAGTCTTGAAAGTGCCGTCCCCGTTGCCCAGCAGGATGGATACGGTGCTCGAAGCCTGATTGGCTACAGCCAGGTCGGCTTTGCCGTCGACGTTGAAGTCGCCCACCGCCAGGCCCTGAGGGGTGAATCCCGCACTGAATCCCACGGGGCCTCGAAAGGTCCCATCGCCATTGCCCAGCATGATGGTGGCGTTTTGGTCATCTTCGGTGGCCATGGCGAGGTCGATCTTGCCATCGCCGTTGAAGTCGCCCAACACGATGAATGCCGGATGTCCCACCGTTGCGAAATCCACGCGGGGACGAAACGTGCCGTCGCCATTGCCCAGCATGACCGACACGGTGTTGGAGACCCGGTTGGCCACCACAAGGTCAAGTTTGCCGTCGCCATCTATGTCGCCGACCGCCATGGACCGCGGGCCCAAACCCACCACAAGACTTTCAAAAAGTTGGAAGTTTCCGTTCCCGTTTCCCAAGAAGATCGTCACGGTGGAGGATTGTTCGTTGACGATCGCGAGGTCAGCTTTGCCGTCGGCGTTAAAGTCCCCGAGAGCAATGAAACGCGGAGTCAGTCCGCCGGAGGAAAAGATCGGACCCGTGAATAAAGTGGGGGCGGAACAGCTGCCGGAGGTCCTCGATGAGGTGGCGCCCAATGCGGCGAAGAGAATGGCGATAAGGAACAGGGTCGATCGGCAGCGCGCAGTATTCAGATGATAGCGTTCTTGCCCCAGGATTTCCATGACATCCTCCAGTTTGGTCCGCAGATTTCGCAGATTTCACAGAGTCGCAGAGTTCGCGGATTTCACAGAGTCGCAGAGTTCGCGGATTTCACAGAGTTCACAGATAGACGATGAAAATATGATTACGAAATGAATTGGGCCTCGGTTAATCGTTTCCTGTCGAGAATTATAGGGCGGTCGTTCGGGGACATGCAAAGAATTTTATTATAGGTGTCGCCCCGCCCAGAGCACGGGGTCTTCGGTCCCCAAGAGCGGGACCTTCGAGGTGTCAGGTGTCGGGTGTCGGGTGTCGGGTGCCAGGTGCCAGGAAGAAATGGGCGCAGGGAAGAGAGGTCCAAGGTTCAAGGTCCAAAGTCCAAGGTCCAAAGTCCAAAGTGCAAAGTCCAAAAACCAAAGGCCAAAACTAAAAATACAAAGTCCAAAGCTAAAAATCCAAACCTCAAACTTCAAAGGGTAGAGGCTAACGCCGGGAGGGTGCAAAGGGGCGTTGGTTCTGAGACTGGAGATTCGAGATGAGCAGGTGACCACGACTGGGTCGGCAGGAATCAATGACCCTGATCCGCCTTCGGGAGTCGAAGCAGGGACCGAGGGCTTTGTTGCGCATTTGTCTTGCTTCAAACGCCACCCGAGAATGAAGCCACCTAAGAATAAGGATGCAGGAGGCGTGTAGGGAATCAAGACAGGTGTGTTGGAAAACCCAACATGGCGCTTACAAATCGATAGGGCATACCTCCATCCATTTAATTAAATAACAATATAATAATCAGCTAGATAGAATTAATTTTGTTCGATTCTGCATATTCGGAATCCGATGTGCATATTTCATTCTTGCAGGACTTCCTCATCAGTGTGGCGCGAGGAAGACTTCATAAAAAAACAAAAGGAGGCACACCGTGTTTGAATTCGGCGATCCAAAAACGTTTTGGCTCACCGTGACGAACATTGCGTTGGGTGTCGTCACGGGCATCTGCATTCTGTTCTTAGGGAAGTCACTTTTTCAGGAGATCGTCCAGCGTGTCCGGGCGGAAAAGCGCGCGACCACAAAAGTGGACGAATACTCCTACATGGTCCCCGAACTCGGTTTAACGATGGCCGATGGCGGCGAACGGCTGGACAAGGACCGATGGAGCTTGAGAGAAGAAAAGCATTGGGATCCTCCGTTCGAGCGGTTCAGCGAAGAGCCTAACATTCATCGTTCCGTCAATTAAACGCAGGAAGAATTCTGAACTCTCAAGAAATTTCAGAATTCCGGGGACAGGAGGAGTTATGAGGTGTCCGTTTCTGAGGGAAGCTCAAGTGAAGTTCTGCAAGTCGTCTGCATATAAGAAGATGATCCTCCGAACCGCGGCCAATGCAAATGGAGAGAAATGTTCCTCGCAAGACTATGTGACCTGCCCGGATGCCAAGACGCTTCACGAGGAGCATCCGAGCCAGTCGCACTGCCCTTTCCTCCACGAATCTCTCGTTCAGTATTGCTCTGCCGCATCCGTAACCAAGTACATCCCTTACAGCGAGTCACAGCTTTCCCGGTGTGGCAACGAAAGTCACCTCCATTGCGAGCTCTACCTGGCGATGGCGGAACCGGAAGTGCATGACACATCGGCCGTGTCCCCGTCTGGAAAGGGTCGTCAGGAGGTTGTCATGGACGAATGGGTGGATGGAATCAGGGTGCCCCTCGAGCTGGGGTACTCGGGAAATCACATGTGGATGGAAACCAACCTGGACGGCGTTTGTCATGTGGGAGTGGACGCTTTTCTCGCCCGGATGATTTCGGAAGTGGACAAGGTGAGTTTTCTGACGGGGAAAGGGATCCAGCGGCCGACCGCGGTGCTGACCGTCAACGGGGCGGACCTGCACATGGTCTTTCCGTACTACATGCACGTCACTGCCACCAACAACTACCTTCGGGCCCATCCTGAAAAACTGGTGGCCGATCCCTATGGCCCGGGATGGTTGTTTGAGGGCACCGAGCCGAAGGCCGCGATCTCGGGTTCGGAGATGGGAGCGCGGGCCGGACTGGTTCGAGGGAAGAAAGCCGTCGAGTGGATGCAAAAGGAAGTGGAGCGCGCTACGGAGTTCGTTCACGACCGCATCGCCCAGTCACAGCCTGAAGACAAAAGGCTGGTCATGGATGGGGGCATCTTCACCGGTGAATTAATGCAGCATCTTAACCGGGAAGAGGTGCTGAATCTGTTCAATCAATTCTTTTCTCCTTATGCGAGTTGGAGGCGGTGGTGGTAAAGAATCGCGGAAAACTGATGTTCCTGGCGGGAGTTTTAGTGATGCTGGTGGTGGGCTGGTTCGGGTTTCCCCGCATGCTGTATCAAAAGACGAATCAACCGATCCAGTTCAGCCACCGCGTTCACACGGGTGAAAAAGCCGGGCTGAGTTGTGAGGACTGCCACTCTTTCCAGGCGGATGGCCGTTTTAACGGGATCCCGTCGATCACCAAATGTGCGGGATGTCACGTGGCCCCCCTGGGCGATTCCCCGGATGAGAAAGTCCTGGTGGAAAAGTATGTGGCGACGAACACGGAGATTCCATGGCTGGTCTATTCGCGCCAGCCGGAAAACGCCTATTTTTCTCACGTCCAGCATGTAAAGCTCGCCAAGATTCAATGTGTGCGTTGTCATGGGCCGCATGGCACAACGGATGCGCTTCGCCCGTATGAAAGCAACCGTCTGACCGGATACAGTCGAGACATCTGGGGCCATTCCCTCTCTCGAATCCATTCCGAAATTTGGGATGGGAAGAAGATGGATAACTGCGCGACGTGCCATGAGCAGCATGGGGTCTCGAATAACTGCCTGCTGTGCCACAAATGAGAGCCGCGATTTTATGAAACAAGAATTAACCGCAAAGGACGCAGAGAAGGCGCAAAGAGCGCCATTGAATAAAGGGTTTAAACCATACCCCCCTTTGCGACCTTGGCGCCTTCTCTGCGTCCTTTGCGGTTCGCTTTTTTTGACAGAGATGCCTACGAAACATAAAAAGGATGAATCACAGTCATGAAGATTTCGCGTCGGGACCTATTCAAATTCGTGGGGGGATCGGCGGTTGGCGCATTTCTGACGCCGGTTCCCTGGAAACTCATCGATGACGCTGCCATCTGGTCACAGAACTGGTCGTGGATTCCCAGGCCGCTGCATGGTGAGATTCGCACGAAATTCACCACGTGCACCTTGTGCCCGGCAGGCTGTGGGGTACGGGCGCGATGCGTGGGTGACCAGCCCGTGATGTTGACCGGCGTGGTTCAACATCCGGTCAGCCGCGGGGCGCTCTGCCCGGTGGGACTGGGAGGGCATCATCTTCCCTATCATCCCCGGCGTGCAGCCCAACCGGTCGAGCGCGTCCAAAAAAATGGGAAGACCGAGTTTGCACCCGTCACCCTGGATGCGGCCGTAGCTGCGATCGCCGCGGCGATATCGGACTTGAAGACGGGCCGCTCCGGCGGATCCATCGCCGTACTCGATCAACAGCCCGGACGATCAATTTCGGCGGTCTACCGCCAATTCCTGAGGAGTGTTCCCAACGGGGTTTATGTGACGACTCCAAACTCCGGGGGTGACACCCTGAATACCCTGCAAGGGATGTTGGACAAGCCTTATGGACCGCTGGGCTATGACCTCGAAAACACCCGGACGATCCTCAGCTTTGGAGCTCCCCTTCTGGATGGCTGGGGAACGCCGGGCCGCGTCATGGAGATTATCAAGGCGCAAAAGTCTCTCGATCCGGACAAGCGGTTGAAGATCATCCAGGTGGAAGCGCGGCAATCGCGGACCGCTCTGTTTGCGGATGAGTGGGTGGCTGTCAATCCGGGTACCGAAGCGGCTCTTGCTCTCGGGCTGGCTCATGTCCTCATTCATGAAGACCTTTACGACCGGGATTTGATCCGCCGCAAGGCCGATGATTTCCGGAAGGAAGACCGCCGCTCGTACTTCGACCTGGTGGAACGGTTCACCCCGGAGGAAGCGGCCGGCATCACGGGGGTCAGCCCGGACAGAATCATCGCCACGGCCCGAGGCCTGGCGCAGCGCGCGCCGGCCATCGTGATTGGCGGGGGAGATCCCGGCGGCGGGCCGCTGGGCAAAGAAGAAGAAACCGCCCTTGCGGGTTTAAACCTCCTATTGGGCAGCGTCGGACGCGTCGGCGGCATCGTTTCAAGGCGCGACGTTCCGGATGGGCTGATTCACAGCAATTCCAAAGCGGCGCCCCCAACGGAAATCAGCAATGTGCCGGACCGCTCCATCCGGGTTCTCATCCTGGATGCCGCAGAATCCGGAAACGTTATTCCCTGGGCCCTGCTGGAAAAGAAGCTTGTTCCGCAAGGGGCCGTTGTCGTGAGCCTGTCTTCGTATTTGACAGGTCTCACCAGGCACGCCGGCTACATTATTCCGGCGCCGACCTATCTCGAATCGCTTCAGGATGTACCTGCGCCGGCCGATGCGACGACCGCTTCCTTCAGCTTGTCGCCACCGCTGATGGCCGCGCCCGCGGGGGCGACTGAACCTTTTGAACTGGTCAGGCGTGTGGCGAATGCGACCGGTGTGCCATTCATTGAAGAGGCGAAGGCAAAGACCTTCGAAGACCACCTGAAGCGCCGCGTGGAGGCCATTCACAATTCAAAGCGCGGTCATATCTTCAACTACAGCGACGGCAAGACCGTATCGATCGCTGAAGTCGGCTCCGCGGATCAACTTTGGAAAATCCTTTCCGAAGGCGGTTGCTGGGTGGATTCCAAGACGGAGATCAAGCCCATGCCGAACTTCTCGCTCCTGGGCAGGGCACAGAACAACTTCGAGCGGCTTCAAGTCGCGGGCCAGGGACGCCTCTCGAAAGCGCCCGGCCCGGTGGCGGCATTTGGCTTCGTCCTGATGCCCATCGGATGGCGTGGGGCTACCGGAAACGGACAGCTATCACCCCTGATGACCAAGTTGTACCAGGAGTCCGGCTTGAGAAAGCTTTCGGGTCAAGCGGAAGTGAACCCAGAAACCGGCAAGGCCTTCGGGCTAACGGACGGCGGACGGGCGTGGGTCGAGACGGAGAAGGGTGCGATGCAGGTGGAGGTCCGGTTCGACGCCGCAGTCATGCCGAGAGTGATCGAGGTCGCCGTGGGGCCCAGTGTCGAGGATTTCAGCACCGCGGAAACGCCGGGTCCAAAGAATGCTTTGGATCTCTGCAACCTCGATGAATCGTGCACGTGGCGAGTGACCCGCGCCAGAGTAACAGCGTAGGGGCGTCCGCCCCTACGGGAACGGTAGAGCGGGTGGAGAGGGACAATATTAATGGACACCAAAAACAAAAAACAACATCGCTACGGGATGGTGATCGACTTGGACAAGTGCACGGGCTGCGGCGCCTGCATGGTGGCTTGCGCGGTGGAAAACAACATTCCACCCGCCACCGCCAAGGCGACCGATCGCACGGGGATCACCTGGGTTCGGGTTTATAAGTTCGATAATGGACTTCCCTTCCCCCAAAACCGTAGCGCTTATATCCCGGTCCCCTGCCAGCAGTGCGGCGAGCACACGCCCTGTGTTTCGGTGTGCCCTCAGAAGGCGGTTGAAATCGATGCGGCGAGCGGGATCGTTGCTCAAATCCCGGTGCGATGCCTGGGCTGCCGGTACTGCATGACGGCGTGTCCCTATCACACCCGCTACTTCAACTGGTGGGATCCGGTGTGGCCGGCGGGAATGGAGAAGACGCTGAATCCGGATGTTTCTCCCCGCATGCGCGGTGTGGTGGAGAAGTGCAACTTCTGCCACGAGCGCCTGCAAGCAGCGAGAGCGAAGGCCGCCGCGGCGGGAGGGGAGGAAATCGATCCCAAGGACTACCAGCCCGCCTGCGTGGAAGCGTGTCCGACCGGAGCGATCACGTTTGGTGACCTGGCAGATCCCGACAGCGAGGTCTCCCGGCTTGCTCAAGACGGGCAGGCCTTCCGCATGCTCGAAAAGTTGGGGACCGAACCGAAGGTCTACTACCGTTCCGAACAAGCCTGGGTGCGCCAAATCGCTCAGCGGGAAGTCCAGAAGCCTAAAGAGAAGGAGAAGGTTCATGGATAAGCAACTCCTCATCCGCGGCGTCAAGCGGAGCCCTTTTACAGAATTCCTATTGTGGATTGTCCCGTGGGTCGCGCTGTTCGGATTGGGACTGTATGCGGGTTATCTTTGCCTGGCAAAAGGGTTGAACCAGACCAACATGGACAACCGCTTTGCCTTCGGGTTATGGATTTACCTGGACCTCACGGTGATCGCATTAGGCGCGGGAGCGTTTTTTACCGGATTCTTACTTTACATCTTAAAGAAGGACGAGTTGAAGGCGGTCATCAACAGCGCCGTGGTCCTGGGACTGATCTGCTACAGTGGAGCGATCGTGGTCCTTATGGTGGATGTGGGGCAGCCCCTGCGGGCGTGGTTCACCTTCTGGCATCCCAACATTCACTCCATGTTGACCGAAGTCACCTTTTGTATCACGTGCTACCTGACGGTGCTGTTGTTTGAGTATGCTCCGCTGGTGTTGCGCAACCGCAAGTTCCGGCAGATCCCTTCGTTCCTGGTGTTCGAGTTCCATCTGCACAAAGTCATGTACGTGCTGGCCGGCGTGGGAACGTTCCTGTCCTTCTTCCACCAGGGTTCGCTGGGCGGATTATACGGGGTGCTGCGGGGCCGTCCCTTTGCCTTCCGCGAAGGCCTGGGCATCTGGCCCTCCACCTTTTTTCTATTCATTCTGTCCGCCATTGCCGCGGGACCCAGCTTCATCCTGCTGACGACGTGGCTTGTGTCCAAGCTGTCGAAGAAAGAACTGGTGAAGCGGGAAGTGCTCAGCCTGCTGGGGCGGATTTCAGGGATCCTCCTGATGGTCTATGTCTTCTTCAAGACGATCGACACCCTGGTCTGGATTAATCGTACCGCTCCTGCCTCCGGATTTAATCCTTTCGATTTTTATTCCTGGGAGCCGTTTGGCACATGGCTCATGTTTGCTGAAATTGTCGTGTGTGGCCTGTTGCCCGCGATCATCCTGCTGGACAAGAAGAGGCGAGAGAAGACCGCCTGGCTCGTGCCGGCAGCGTTTCTGGTCTGTGTCGGCGTCATGCTGAACAGGTTCGTCTTCACGATTCAGACGCTGGCGCTGCCGACGCTTCCTTTCGACCGTTTTCTCTCTTATGTTCCGAGCTGGCAGGAGACGGCGACGTTCCTCGCGGTGGTGGCTTATGGAGTCTTGATTTATTCGTTCTCTTTCAGGTATTTGCCTCTGTTCCCGCAGGAGAAAGAACTCAGGCAATCTTAAGGGTAATGGTCGGAGGGCGCCCGCCGCGGCGGGTGTCCCTACAGGACAAAAAGATCAAGCAGTTGTAATGGAGGATTCAAATGTTTCCAGGCGTTTATGGATTTACGTGGGAGCCCGGCAATCTAATCTTTCTTGGCATCTTTTATTCGGTCGTCTCCGTCATCTTCGGCACCCTGGCCGTCGCCGTGGTCCGTTCTCTGAGGGATTTCAATGCCCAGAAAGACGACAGCATCCGGTGGAAACTGGAGTTCGAAGATCTGCCGGAGCGGAACCGCACCTGTCGTCATGAATTGACCGGGGAATTCAAGCACCGGACCTGCGAGAGAGGCTTCGATTGCCGACAGTGCACTGACCATGCAAAGCTGGGAGCATCCAGAACGAGCAGGCTTCATATCAGTTTTGAAGGGGATGATGAGGAAGGACGCATCCTGGGGTTAGATATGCCCCTGGACCGGATGTATCACCGGGGCCACACCTGGGTGAAACCCGGACCGGATGGAACAGTGACCGTCGGGCTGGATGATTTTGGATCGCGCCTGATTGGCGAACCCGACGAAGTCCTGTTGCCGGCCCCTGGAACGCCGCTCCACGTGAACGGGACGGCGTGGCATGTCAGAAAGAACGGCTCGGACGTGCGCATTCTATCGCCGCTGGAAGGGGAGGTGGTTCAGACGGGCGGGCCGAAGGTGGGCTGGTATCTCAAGCTAAAACCGTCCGGTGCGAATGCGGATACCCGACATCTGCTCCGGGGACCGGAGATCCGTCCGTGGTTGGCCCGCGAAATGGAGCGACTGGAGTTTTCGTTGGCGGGCGATGGAGTGGGACGGAGCCTGGCCGACGGCGGCGCCTTGGTGAACGATCCTTCGAAGGAATATCCGGGCGTCGACTGGGATGCCGTGTGGGGGGAGATGTTCCTGGAACCGTGATCATCCGCAGATTACACAGATTTCACAGAGGGGTTAAGAACAAAAACCAAAGACAGGAATCGTAGACCGGATGCGCCAAGGTGAATCCTTTTGCGGGGTTCTATGGGCCGACTGACCATGGCTTCTGTGTAAGAAGTCGCCCGGACTACCAACGGTCTTTGCTTTGGTTTTTAACCCTTCTGTGAAATCTGTGTAATCTGCGGATTATCTTTGTATTTCAAACTTCTTGATCCGCTCGTACAATGTTGACCGATCGATTCCCAGGGCAGCCGCGGCTTCCTTGATGTTGCCGTGGGTCCGCTGGATGGTCGCCACAATGACCTCCTTTTCCAATTCCTGCAACGTCAAGTTCGCCGGGATAGACCAGCCTCGTTTCTCGCCCCCATTTTGAGTCAGGAACGTGAAATCCTCTTCCGTGAGGACTCTGCCGCGGCAGGTGACGATGGCGCGTTCCACGGCGTTCTCCAGTTCCCGGACATTGCCCGGCCAATTGTGATCGAGGAGGAGTTTCAGGGAGCCCTCGCTGATATCGCCCACGTCTTTTCCCAGCTCGTGGGCCAGGCGTTCCACGAAACTTCGGGCCAGCAGCGGGATATCTTCGCGGCGTTCCCGCAGCGGGGGGATCCGGATGTTGATGACGTTCAGCCGGTAAAAGAGATCGTCGCGAAACTTGGTGTCGAGGACCGCCTGCTGGAGATCGACGTTGGTGGCGGCGATGACACGGACATCCACCTTAATCTCCTCGGAGCCGCCGACCCGGTAGAAGCACCGCTCCTGCAGCACCCGAAGCAGATCCATTTGCAGCTTGGGAGAAATATCTCCGATCTCATCCAGGAAAATCGTCCCCCCATCCGCCATTTCAAACTTCCCTTTTTTCTGGGAGACCGCCCCCGTGAAGGAGCCTTTTTCATGACCGAACAATTCAGATTCCAGCAGGGTCTCCGCGAGGGCCGCGCAGGAAACGCCGATGAACGGCTGATCAGCCCGGTCGCCCGAAAAGTGGATGGCGCGCGCAATGAGTTCTTTTCCCGTCCCGCTTTCGCCCTGGATCAGCACGGTGCTTCGCAGGCTGGCGATCTCCTGGATCAACTGGAACATCGCCAGCATCTTCGGATTTTTGCTGATGATGTCATGGAAGCGATACTGCTTGGTCAGCTTCTTTCTCAAAATCGTATTTTCACGCTGAAGGTTTTTGACCTTGATAATGCGGTTGACCAGCAGCGAGATCTCCTCGGGGTTGCACGGTTTGACGATATACTCCTGCGCCCCCTCCTTCATGGCGGTGATGGCGGTATCCACGGTGGCATAGGCCGTGATAATGATGATGGAGGCTTCGGGATGAATCTTGCGGAGTTCCATCATGGTTTCGATGCCGTCGATCCCGCCCGGCATTTTGAGGTCGACAAAATAGATGGCGTAGTCTTTCTGGCGCGCCTTCTCGATGGCTTCGCGTCCCGAGGCCGCGGTATCGACGTCATAGCCATCCTCACGCAGCCAGGCGGCCAGCGATTCGCGCATGACTTCTTCATCATCGACCACAATAATTTCCCAGTGTGTTTTCATGGTGACTCCTCCGCCCCCATATAATTGGCGGCTTGTTCAAAGGTCGCGCCGATATTCTCCCGGAGAAACGCCCGGCAACCGGAGCAGAAATCACTGCCCTTCGTATCGACCTGGTGGACATTGGTGGAGAGCGACATCGGACACGACCGCTGGAGGCAATGGATCAGTCCGAACGTATGTCCCACTTCGTGGAGCGCTTCCTTGACGATTCGCGACACCAGGAGGATGCGGTTGGCCGGCAATTCATAAAACTCCTGCCGGAGACGGGCGAGTGAAACGATGGCCACCGTTCCATTCAACTGCGCCTGTCCAAATATAAAACTGAGCATGGGGATGAACAGGTCCTTCTCCGTGACGGCAAGGATCCGGGCCGCATCGGCAGGATATCGCCCCACCAGCTCGCGCAAGATCAAGGTCGAGCTGTACTGGCGCCGGCGCGCATCGTAGGCGAACTCGGGTTCGGCCTGCGGAGCCAGCCGGCGCGTCTCAAAACCAAAGTGATCCTCCAGACACGTTTCGATGACGGTGAGAATTTCATCATCCACGGTGCCGAGAGGCACTAAATAAATGAAGCTCACACTGGGCGTCCTGTTTCCACCGGTTTTCCGGAGGCTACTACCGCGGGCTTGTCGTCACGGACGAGCGGAAGGACCACCCGGAACGTGGATCCCTCGCCGCGCTTGCTTTTTACATCGAGGTCGCCTCCATGCGCGTCCACAATGCCGTACACGACGGCCAGTCCCAGGCCCACACTTTTGCCCTCTTCCTTGGTGGTGAAGAAGGGATCAAAAATCTTGGACATGTTTTCCGAGGGTATCCCCTCCCCGTTGTCCGTCACTTCAAGGATCACCTTGGAGCCATCCGCCTGGACCCGGGTCGTGACCTTGACATTGCCCTGCCCTTTCCGGTAGGTCGCCTCCGCGGCGTTCATGATCAGGTTCATCACTACCTGCTGCATCTGTGAACTGTCACACGACACCGGGGGCAGGTTTTCCGCCAGGTCCAGCTGTGTCCCCACATTCCCCAACACCAGTTTGTGGGTGACCAGCGAGATCGTGGTCTTCACAATCGCGTTCAGGTCCGAGCGCCTGCTCTGGGGACGGGAGCGGCGCGAAAAGGCCAGCAGGTCAGATACGATCCGGGCCACCCGGGTCGTCTCGTTCACCACCTGCCCGAGATACCGCCGGAATTCCTCGATCCGGCCAGCGGGAATGCCGTCGTCCTTGAGAAGGCGTTGCATCAATTTCGAGAGGTTCAGGACTCCCGAGAGCGGATTGTTGATCTCATGCGCCACACTGGCCGAGAGCTGCCCCAGGGAGGCAAGGCGGTCGGTATGCATCAGCTTCTGGTTGGCTGCCTTCAACTGTTCCGTTCTTTCTTCCACCTTGGCTTCCAAGCCTTGAAGGAACTGTTCGTTATCGGCCATGGCCTGTTTCAGGCGTTCACGCATCAGGTCGAACGAGCGCCCCAGCTCGCCCAGCTCTTCGCTGGAGTCCACCTTGATGGGCTTGTCCAACTGCATCGCGCTGACGGCTTTAGTGGCCTCGATCAGCTTTCGGATCGGAGCATCAACGAAATGGTGCGTGAAAAAGATGATGAACAGGCTGATCAACACCACTTGAATTGCGGTCGCGAGCAAGCCCCGGACCTTAATATTCGCCAATTCGTGGTCGACGCGATCGAGGTCGAGCGTTAGATCCAGCACTCCCAGCACTTTCATTCCCTTTGGGTGGGCATGACAGGCGGCCTGGCTACAGGCAGGCTCGTTGTAAATGGGAGTGACCATCGCTAGTTTTCGAAGCCGATCGGGGGTGTGAAAAATGCGCGCCCGTGACGAGATGTCGACTTTAACCAGGGGCTGTAGCGCCGAATGACAGACGGCGCACGCTTCTGACCTCTTGTCGACCAGTTGTCTGGCCTCGTCGGATTTGGTGGAAAACATGATGCGCCCTTCACGGTTGAAGATTTGAATCTTATTGATCCCCTGTTTCAGGGCGATGGTCTGCATGACTTCGTAGGCGGTATCGCGCTGGTCCGCAAGCATGGCATGCCACGTCGCGCTGGTAATGCCATTGGAAAGTTGGTCCGCCCCTTGGATGATTGCATCCAAAAGTTGGCGCTCCTGGTTCTTCACATTAATGTATCCGGAGATGCCCTCGACGACAAAGACCAAGATCGTCATGGAGAAAATCAGCTTAAGGGCCAGCCGTCTTCGCATGGCATGCCTCCCACAATACCTTTACTTAAAATCTGGATCCTTGATCCTGTCAACAGGGGGTCTTCTTGGTTTCCCTCGGAGCGTGGTGCTTCTCCCGCGGTATCGATCGCTTTCAGGCATTGCCCGTCTAAACGCATGAAAAGGCATTTCGGGCGGGCGGGGCAAAGCAATTGAGGAATTTTCCTTCCCTGGGGGTGAGGAAAATATTTTAAGAGAGCAACGGACCTTATGAATTCAAGCCATTTCCTATCGGCGTCGTGCTTCAGGGAAGAGATGGACGATTCCCTGCCGGATCACCACCCAGCCTCCACTATTATTGTCGCATATTTTGTGAAAGAAGTTACATGTTTTTGGACTTCAGGGGTATGTAAGGTCGGGTATTAGGTCGACCGCAGAGACACTGAATACGCCAAGACCTAAGCCCAAGAGAATTGTGTATCGTGATGAAATCCCTGGTACTTCAAGGGGGACTTTTGCTCGTCCAGTTGGTGGTGCCTGTTTTTTGCGGCTGTGTTTTGAGTCCGAGGTCGGCTATACTCATAACCTGGAATCATGAAAAACTAGGCCAGCCGGAGGGAGATTGCTCATGGCAACAAAACCGACTCCATTACAAGCCGACCCCATCAACCGGTTGAAGGCGGCAGGATTTGAGACCCGCCCGTCCTCCATTTTAACGTCTTTTTTACAGGCAACCAAGGGGGGATGTGCCATCCTCTTTCGAGAGACGCTGGATAACCGCATCGAAATGTTCCGGTCGCCGGGATTGCTCCGCCAGGGAAAGATCTTCCGGGTGCTCGACAAGGGGTATCAAAAATTCCTTACCGATGACCAGCGTGAAATCCCTGCCACGGCGGCAGGCCTCGAGCACATCAATTCCTTTTACCAGGATTTCAAGGAAGCGGTTGGTTTGCCCGTCCTGTTCAACGAGTCCTTGGGGGCATTGACGGCGGTGACGAAGCTGGATAGCGTCGAGAGACCGACGCTCGCAAAGAGCGCGAGAAATTCCAAAATCCAAACTCCAAATTCCAAATAAATTCCAAATCCCAAAGTCCAAACAAAACCCAATCCGCCTGTGGCGGACAAATCCCAATCAAAACCTAAATTCCAACGATCAATTGTCTTGGTTCAGCGTGAAACGGTCAAAGGGGTCTCGGGCGATAAACACAAACGGACATTGAGAACATGATGCCATAGAGGCCTCAAAGCCGTAAAGATGGAGTGGAGGCTTGCGTTGTCGGAGGTTGCCTCCACTCCAGCGAAAGCGGATCCCCTGGGACCGACGCTGAGTCTGAGTAAGGGGCCAAGCGTCTCTGCTGCCGAGCTTGTCGGGCGGTTTCCAGCTTGCCGTCCCGCTCGGCAAAGAGGGCTTGCTCGCGCCCTTCCCGCTTCGCCAGCGGGGTGACATAGCCCAGGGCGCTGTGCAGGCGCACGGTGTTGTAGTGCTGCACAAAGTCGGCCACCAGCCGCCGCGCGTCTTCCAGCGACAGCGGCGTCTTGGGGCGAATGCATTCGGCTTTGAGACTCTGATGCCAACGTTCCAGCTTCCCATTGCTTTGAGGATAATACGGAGAGGTCCGCACATGGGTCATGCCACACAACCGGATATACTCTTTGAAGTCACGGGCGATAAACTGGGGGCCGTTATCGGAGATCATCCGCGGATGGGTACCGGGACACTGTTCTCGCGCCCGGGTCAGAATGATTTCCACGTCGGCTTCGGTCATGTGTTCGCGGATCTCCCAATGCACGATGAAACGACTGTAGCCATCCAGAATGGAGCAGAGATAGTAAAACGTGCCACACAGATTGAGGTACGAGATGTCGATATGCCAGTGTTCATGGGCCGCGGTGGGCTGTTGAAAGCCGGTCCCTTTCTTCGAGGGAGTGCGATTCCACTTCCGCAGCGCTCCCGCTTTCTGAAGCACGCGGTAGACGGTGGCCGGAGAAACCGCCACGACGTTGGCATCCATCAGCATGTAAGTCAGGCGGCGATACCCTTCCCGGGGATGCTCGTGCCAGAACCGCAGGATCGCCGCGCGCTCCCAGGGTTCGATCCAAAAGTCCCGCGGGACTCGCCCGTTATGCTCGTTGACCTTCCCGTAACGAAGAGACCAAGACTGGTACTTGCTGCGGGGGATCCCCAGCCAGCCGACCAAGCGGGAAGCCGACAACCGGGTTTTCTCGCCCCACTGCTGGATGAAGTCCACGACGGCGTCCCGGGTGTCGGGGGGAACCCACACGCCGCTCAGGGCTCCCCAAGTTCTTTTTTTAACTGGACGTGGGCCTCCATCAACTCCGACAGCACTTCGTTCTTGCGGGCCAGCTTCGTCTCCAGGGTCTCAATCTTCTGCTGGAACAGGGTGGTCGGACGCTTGGAGACCTGTTCGAAGGCGGCCTCCCCATGTTCAAAGAACTCTTTCTGCCAGCGATAGACCACTTGGGGCTGCAGTTGATACTGATCGCAGAGGTCGGAGAGGGGCACGTGATCGATCAATAACTTGCGCAAGATCGTGACCTTTTCCTTGGGTGAATAGTTCTTACGGGGTTTTCGGGACATAGGATCTCCTCCAGTGAGATTATGAACTATGTCCGAGACCCCCGTTGACCATTTTCAGCTGAGGCAAGACACAATCAAACGCCAACATGCGGTTCATTGGAATTTGGTTCTAGAGATTTATTTGGAATTCGGATTTTGGAACTAGATTTATCCATATTGGAACTTCTCGCATGGAGTCTACTCAAACTATGGAACTTTGGACTTTGAACTTGAAACTTTGAACTTATTTGGATATTGGAATTTGGGTTTTGTTTGGAATTTGGACTTTGGAATTTATTTGGACTTTGGAATTTGCCCGCCGCAGGCGGATTGAAATTTGGAATTTCGCCTTGTTTTTTTCTTACGCCCTATTTCCTCTTCGAAAAAGCTGCTTTCCGTTCCGCCTGCAGTCGGGGCGTGATGGTATGGCGCGAGGGTTCAGCCATGACCTTGGAGCCGGGAGGGACACTTTCCATCAGGCGCACATTGGATCCGATAATGGAGCCCCTTCCAACCACGGTCTCCCCGCCCAGCACCGTCGCGCTGGCATAAATGATGCAGTCATCCTCGACGGTGGGATGACGTTTTTGCCCTCGAATGAGGCGTCCTTCCGCGTCGCGCGGAAAGTTGACAGCGCCGAGGGTGACGCCCTGGTAGAGGCGCACCCGATTGCCGATCTCAGTGGTTTCCCCAATCACCACACCGGTCCCATGGTCAATAAAGAAATGGTCCCCGATTTTGGCGCCGGGATGAATGTCGATTCCTGTCCGGGAATGGGCCACCTCCGTAAGGATGCGGGGGAGCAGCGGCACGCGGAGCACCTCGAGCTCGTGCGCAACCCGGTAGACAGTGATCGCGTAAAGCCCGGGATAGCTGAAGATGATCTCATCGACACTCTTGGCGGCGGGGTCGCCATCGTAAGCCGCCTCGACGTCGTCGTGGAGAAACTCCCGCAGGTGGGGGATCTTTTCAAGAAAAGTGTGCGTGGTCTCGCGTGCAGCCTCTTCGCAATGCGGGCATGCGGGCCCGGAGCGCTCGCAGAAATGGCGAAAGCTCAGATAAATCTGGTGCTGCAACCTCTCGAAGAGATCTTCCACCCGCTTGTTCACCTGCTCTGCGACGTCCGGGATGTCGGTGACTTCCCCGCCAAAGTAACCCGGATAAAGCAAGGCGAGGAGATCCTCCAAAAGTGCTTCCAGCATTTCCTTGGAGGGTAAGGGGATGGGATTCACGTGATGGAGACGAATATCCTCGCGGGTGTAAGTGGCGAGGATGGCTTGTTTAATCCGTTCGAGGTCAGTGTCCATTGGATTCTTATTCAATTCAAACGCTCTCGGAAACACGTCCGTGATTCCAGGTTTCTTGAGCGAAAATGGTGCGGTTGAAGTTGTCAAGTGGCCCGGACCTCCCCCAGGAAGGAACTCCGGGTTACCCAACTAATGTTTTTGGCTGCTCCGATCCATCGAGGGTCGTGGTCCCTGACACCCCCGGGAATCTAATGGCCCAGGGACTCCAGGAACGCCGGAAGGACCCTGTCGCCCTCCAGTTGCCTGTCATACTCATAGGCGTGGGTATGACCATGCCAGTCACTGCCCAGCGTCGTTACAAGCTTGTTTTTCCTGGCGGCCTTGATGAATTGTTTCGAGGCCTTGTTCTGGCGACGGAGGTTGAGGACTTCGACACCCGAGAGGCCCGACCCGATCAAGAGCTTGAGGTTCCGGTCAAAATTCTCGATCTCGGGATGGGCCCAGACCGCCAAACCGCCCTCTCCCGTGATGGTCTCAATCACGTCCTGGGCCCGCATGGTGAACTTCGGCAAGACCCGGTCAGTCAGGTACACCTGCCGCGCTTCCGACACCGTGGCCGCGTACTTTTTCTTGATGAGCAGCAACGCAAGATGCAGTTGAGTGAGGCTCTGACAATCTGGATGGGCCGGGATGTCGTCGAGGGAGGCCTCCACACCGACCTTGGCGAGATTCTCGAGGGCGCTTTGAATGCGGGCGCGGCGCTCCCCCTGCACCCGGCTGGCATATGCCCGAAGGCGAGGCGAGGGAACTTCCTTGAAATATCCGAGCAGATGAATTTCCTCGCCGTCAAGCATCGCGGTGAATTCTGCCGCCGGAATCAGTTTCAGGTTCAGGCCACGCGTGGTCAGGGCACGGCAGGCCGCCTCGTAAGCAGCAAAGCAATCGTGGTCCGTGATGGCCAGGTAATCCAGACGCCGCTCCTGGGCCAACTCGACGAGCCTCTCCGGCGGGAATGAGCCATCCGAATGATGGGTATGGATGTGTAGATCCGCTCGCATCCTCTATTTGCCGTCCAATGATTTCCGGCGAGTCCCTGCAGGGTCTCGTCGTCTGTCCAAAGTAAAGCAGCCATTGTACTCAAAGTTCTCCCGGTGGGCAAATGTCATTCCGTCAAAAGACTCTTGCACAATATATACCTGAAATTCTTTTGGACACGGATGGACGCAGACGAACACGGATCAGATCGGGAGGGATCGAACGCAAATGAAAGGACAGACACCGGCGTTACTGGGCATTCGAGGTTTACCAGAGCAAGGTCTCTGTCCCCGATTTTTTTCAAATCACCGCGCGGCGGTCCCCGAGCAGAAGCTCTCGCAGCAGCGGGATGGGGGGAAACCCGTTTTGAACGCAGGCGTCGTGAAACCGTTTCAGTGAAAACATTGCGCCCTGTTTTCTTTGCAGCTCTTCACGGAGCCGCAGGAGCTGCATTTTTCCGAGGGTATAGACCAGGTACGTGGGATCGACGATGCCCCGCTTGGCTTCGCGTTCGGCGTTGACCGGTTGCATGTGGGCGTTGCGCCTGAAGAAATTCTTGGCCTGGCGGAAGGACATGTCTCCCGCGTGCATCTCTATTCCCACGATGAAGCGGCACAAGCGCAGCTGGGCTTCGTGCAGTTGCGCCAGGTGAAGTCGAGGATCCCCGCCGCCGAAACCCTGCTCGATCATCATCTCCTCGCAATAGTGCGCCCATCCTTCCACGTGTGACGTGGCGCCGAAGAGCCGCCGGATCTTGGACGGATGCCGGTTGACCCACAAAAAGTGAACGAGGTGACCGGGGTAGGCCTCGTGAATCGAGGTGGTCAGAATCAGGTGTTGCGAAAAAAAGCGCAGGTGTTGTTCGCGCGCTTCCGCGGTCCACCGGGGATCCGGCAGCGTCACATAGTAATAGTACTCGCGGGATTTCTTTTCAAACGGACCGGGCACATCGAGCGATGCGAAGGTGAGCTCTCGCAGAAACTCCGGACTTTCGCTCACCGTGCACGGGGAGGTCTGGCCTGGGGTAGGTGAGAGGGGGGGCAGAGAGATCAGGTCGTGCTCCACGAGAAAATCCTGCAGCTGGCCGAGAACGGCCGCCGTCCGGCCGAGGATCTGATCCCCGGGGGGATGGTCCCGGGTCATCAGTTCCAGTATTTCGTCAGGATCCCGCCGGCGATTGATGGATGCGGCGACCCGGCCAAACATCTCGTGGTTCTCTTTCAGCGACTCGTGCGCCTTCGTCAGCAGGTGATCCAGGGGAAGATCCACCATCTCCTCCAGCCACAATTTCTTGCGATAGCGGGATTCGCCAATGCCGAACCGTTCCGGGCTGCGGGGGAGGAGGTCCCTCTTCAAAAAATGAATGAAGCCGGAAAATGCCGCCATGGCCTGGCGGTTCGACTCTTCGAACGCGGCGAGCAACCGCGGGTCTTCGGTCTGGCCCACCGCCGCGGGCAGGGTGTTTTTCAGGAAATGCAGAGTTCCCTCGAATTGTCGCAGGGCGAGTTGGACCAGCATCCGGGGCACGCGGCGCAGGTTTTTTCGTGCGGCCAGGAGAGCTGCAGGGATTTGACGTTCCCGCTCTATAATCGCCCGGACCCGGGTGTCCAATGGCGCGAACGATCTCTTCATGAGCAGGAATAGGGAGGCATTGAGGAGATCATTGTATACGCTGGGATTGCGCTCCCAACTGCGCATCTCCTCGAGATCGAACAGGGCCGCTTCCAGGGTCCGCCTCATCAACTGAAAATCCAGCCGCAATTGCGGCGGAAGTCCATCGACCGAACCTTTTCCGATTCCCGCCTCGATCCGCGTCAATCGGGATAACGCTCGTTTCAACCGCGAGACGTCGCGCGCGATGCCGCCCGGGCTGAAATCGGAAATGTGATGGTCGTAGGTATGGATCCCGGAGGCAGTGGCGGCCTCGGGGTGAGCCAAGAAGTACGCGTCCAGAAAATTGTCGACAAAGCTGTAGAATTCCTTCCGGATTGTTTGAGTCATTACCCTTCCTTCATGGGGGGAGAGTGGAAGACCGGTCGAGTTTCCACTATCGCCGATCACTATGGCAATAAGTTTACAACGAATAGAGTCAATCCGAACAGGATTTATGACGAAGTCCGATTTTAAGGCCCCGTTTTCAGGTCGCCGCCCTCCGCCTGTACCGGTGGGGCGATCCCCGCGACCCACGGGCCCGTTGTTTTCGCCCGGGCTCAAGGGGATCTGAGAAGGCTCGCCGGTCTTCCCTGCAATCGTCTAGAGAATTTCCACGGGCTCTTAATCTCGGAAGTCAGGATGATACAGGGGAAAAATGGTTGTCCGGGTCGAACTCACAGACAAAATCGCCGATGCGGTTGGTCGCCACTCCGTCCACTCCCAGATGTGCCAGTTGTTTTAAAAGGGGAAGGGTATCCACGGTATAGGCGCCCACCTGGAGGCCTTCGCGGTGTGCTTCGGAAATGAACTCGGGGTGTTTTACAACGAGGTCAACACGGCCCATCAGCATACAGGCGTGCAGGCTTTTTGCGAGACGGGACATTGTTTTCGGGCGGTAGCGATCAAAGAGCAATCCCAACCGGATCGCGGGGCTCATCGAGCGCATGGTTTCCAGGGCGTTCCATTCAAACGAGATGAAGGTGACCTCGTCACGCATCGCCTTTTCATGGACCAATCGAATCATCTCACGGCGATCTCTGCCGTCGAGCGCCAAGGCTTCCCGTTTGATCTCGGCAAAGAGATGGGCGCGATGCCGGACGAGAAGCAGGAGTTCTTCAAAGGTCATGAGGCGCTCCGCGGCGAATTGGGATCCGAACTTCTTTGCGTACCCCGCGGACAGTGATCGCAGTTCTTCCAGGGATTTCGAGCGGACCGCGCCGCGCCCGTTGGTGGTCCGGTTAAGCGTCCCGTCATGAAGAACCACCAGATAATCGTCGCGGGTACGTTGCAAGTCACACTCCACGGCGGTGGCCCCGCACTGGAGCGCCAGCTCAAAGGCAGCCCGGGTGTTTTCGGGGGCGATGGAGGAATAACCGCGGTGAGCAATCAGACGCATTCGGATCCCGGGGAGGCCAGCGGGCTTGCGGATTGAGTTTCCTGTTTTTTCTCCAGGAGGAAGAAATCAAGTGCCAGGTCCGGATTCACGGGCACCTTTTATTTGGGAGGCACGTAATGAATATAGGCGGTCATCATTTTCAGCTCGTGGTCTTTTTCATCCAGATCGATCATGAGCAGATCGCGCAGCGAGACCAGTCCAAGCAACTCTCCCGTTCTGACCACCGGCAGATGGCGCACATTCAGCTGCTTCATTTTGCGAAGGCAGTTTTCGTAGGATTCCTCGGAGTCCGCGGAGACCAGTTCCCGCGTCATCACCTCTTCAATCCTGGTTTTGGACGGGTCGAGCCCCCGCATCACGACTCGCTTCATCAAATCACGTTCCGAGAAGATTCCTGCCAGGCGATCCTTCTCAAGGACGACCACGGCGCCGACGTTCCGTTCTCCCATGTAATGCGCCGCCTCCTGAACGGTCTGGTCTGTGCGGACAAAATACACCTCGCGGTTGGTCACGAGCTCAGCGATCTTTTTCATGGACGCTTCTCCTTGAGAAAATTCAAATCTAATGCCGACGACTCTGGCCCGGGAGGACTGGGCGTGCGCCCCGAGCCGGGGTCACAGGCCGGCTTCGACCGTCCCGGCAGCCTGCCGGGGCCGCCTCCGGGGATGTTTCGATCAGGGTTCCGGCGAATTCAACGCGCCGACAGCGGCCGCCGGCTTCAGATCGACCTGCTCCTGCGATTCGAGCGTCTGGTCCAAGCGGGTTTGCATTTTATCAAGGCGCTTCTCGGCGTCGGTATAACTGGACTGAGCGTGCCCCAGGTGTTTTCCCACCAACTGGAATGCGTCCTCGAACTTCGCAAAATCGCCGCGCAATTGTTGGAGGCTGCGAATAATTTCGTGCGCGCTTTCCTCGACATGCAGGCCGCGCAACCCAAGCAGGATGGCCTGCAAATAGGCATAGAAACTGTTGGGGGAGACCGGAACCACTCGCTGCGTGAGCGCGTAACTGGCGATGCTCTTATCGTCGCCGAAATTTTCGTCCTTGATGATGGTCTCATAGTAAACATTTTCGGCGGGAATATACATCAAGGCAAAATCAAAGGTCTTTTCTTCGGGGACGATGTATTTGCGGGCGATCGAATCGATGTGTTTCTTGACGTCTTGAACGAAGTTGCGCCGGGCGGCCCGCCGTTCCTCGTCGGTGGCGGCCTCGGTCAACCGCTTAAAGCTTTCCAGGGGAAACTTGGAATCGATGGGAACGATTCCATTCATCATGTGGAGCGCCGCATCCACCCGCTCCCCGCTCTTAAAGGCGTACTGCATGGTGTAGCACTGGGGAGGAAAAATCTGTTGCAGCAGATCTTCAAGCCACAATTCCCCCAGTCCCCCGCGCAGCTTGGGGGCCCGAAGAATATTCTGCAATTCGGTCAGGTTCTTTCCCATTTCGAAAATGCGTTTGGACGCTTCGTCGAGCGCCCCCAGGCGGTTCTGAACCTCCCCCACCACCCGGGCCGCGTGATCGAGCCGCTGACCGATCGCCCCCTGCGATGACTGGATTTGAGTGGTCATTTGATTCAGGTTCGTGTTCACCGTCGTCATGGTGTGCGACATTTGCTGCGAGATCAGTTGGGCGTTGGCTGCGAGGGACTCCTGCAATTGCTGCCTCATGGCATCGACCTGCTGTTGCATCAACTGCAGTGCCGTGGACTGGTCATTGGCCGGGCGCAGGGACTGGAGCTGCGCCCTGAGATAAAGCCCCAGGGCAACGAGGGCAAGCACGAAAAAGAACGCGATGAGAATGGTCTCCGAGGTCATCAGGTTTCCCGTCGAATCTAAACAGGTTTGCGCACGAAATCGTTACCGCTGGGAGAGGTCCGATTATACTAAAGATTGACCGCCCCGGCGAAATTACTTCACGGACATCGAACCCAGGGTCAAGGGTGGTGCGGCTGCCAAACTCAACCCGGGAAAACAGGTCGAGATCAGATGGGGTCATGTGGAGGCGAATACATGAAACTGAAAGGGTAAGAAATACGTAAATCCCGCCGTGGGCCTACTCTTGAAGTCGGCCCTGAAGAGTTTGCCCCGAGATTGAGAAGAACGCGCACGGTCTTGAAGTCGGCCCATTTGAGGACTAACCCCACACGGGAAGCTTCCAAAGTGGAATCGTGCGGCGGGACTTGGGTATCCGGCGTTCTCGATATGCTATACTCTGCCGGTCTGCCCCCAGGGTCGAAATGACGGTCTCACAACTCGGCTAGCCGGTTAGCGGCAAAGCCCGGGGAGAAAGCCGCCTGACTCTCTTCCACTGTAAGTCTGTAACCTCATGGCCTAGGGTTTTGCAAGCCCTTGGATCAAGCAGGAGCAACCCTACGGCTCGGGTTCCCCGCCGTCCACTTGCCCAGGCGATGCCAAGCCAATGCAAGAGGTGTGACTTCGCAGCCCAATGTGCAGAAGAGTGTCCTGACGGTTCAGGGAAAGGGAACGGTCCCGAAATCCGATGAGTTGATAACGGTCTCAGGGGAAGACTTGCCAACTCTCAAATTCAGGTGTCGGGCTGTTTGATTGTTACTCATTTTCCGGAGGGTTTTTATGAAAAGGTTTTCTTGCCTCATCGCACATGCAGGGGTGGCCGTGTTTGCTTTTATGCTGATCCCGTCACTGCTGGGTGCGCAAGCACTGAAAGAGCTGGAGACGCGGGTCACGAGCCATACCCTTAAGAATGGAATGAAGATTCTGCTGATGGAGCGTCACGCCAACCCCACGATCGCCTTCCACATTTACTACGACGTAGGCTCGGTCGATGAGGAGATTGGAAAGACCGGACTGGCGCATTTGTTCGAGCACATGGCGTTCAAGGGAACCCAAACCCTGGGCACGAAGGATTACGCCAGGGAAAAACCGCTCCTACCCAAGATCGATCAGCTTGAAGCCCAATTGACGGCGGCGCGGGACCAGGGTGAGGACCCGGCCAAAATCAAAACGATTTCCGACGCCCTGGAAAAGGCCCAGAAGGAAGCGGATGCTTATGTGGTTTCCAATGAAGTGGGCCAGCTTTACGAAAAGAATGGCGGGACCGGCCTCAATGCCGAGACGGGCCGCGACGCCACCGAGTATTATGTCAGCTTCCCCGCCAATAAAGCAGAACTCTGGGCGGCCGTGGAATCGGACCGCATGACGCACACCGTCTTCCGTCAATTTTACAAGGAGCGCGATGTGGTGATGGAAGAGCGCCGCCGCTCTGTGGATACCAATCCCGTGGGGAAGCTGTTTGAAAAGTTCCTCGTGAATTCTTTTGAAGCTCATCCCTACGGATTGCATGCCGGTTGGGGCTGGCCCTCTGATCTGATGCATCTGACCCGGCAGGAGGGGGAGGAGTTTTTCAAGAAGTACTATTCCCCATCGAACACGACCATTGCGATCGTGGGGGACTTCAATACGGCAGCCATGATCCGCCTGACGGAGCAATACTTCAGTACGATCCCTTCGTCGCCCAAGCCGCCACGTGTTTATACGAAGGAGTTACCCCAGCAGGGGGAGCGGCGGGTGGAGGTGGAGTTTGACACGAATCCTTATCTCTTCCTGGGCTGGCACCGACCCGATGCACGGGACAAGGACGACGTTGTCCTCGATGTTATCCAGGATCTCTTATCTTCAGGACGAACCTCGCGACTGTACCGCAGCCTGGTGGTGGAAAAGAAAATTGCCGTCGCCGCTCAATCCCTGGCGAACACGCCTCTCATTCATGGAAAATATCCCACGCTCTTTTTGATCATTGGCGTTCCTCTGGCCGGCCATACCACCCGGGAGCTGGAAGATGGGATCGAACAAGAGCTCGACCTGCTGAAAACGAAGCCCGTGACTCCCCAAGAGTTGCAGAAAGTGGTGAACCAGATTGATGCCCAGTTGATCCGAAATCTGCGGTCGAACTCCGGTATGGCGTCGTTGCTGGCGCAAACGGAAGTCATCCAGGGCGATTGGAAGCAGATCATAACCTATCGCGAAGACCTTCAAAAGATGACTCCCGCCGACGTACAGCGGGTCGCCCGCGAGATCTTCAGGAAGGGGAATGAAACGGTGGCCTACCATGTTCCGGTCGAAGTGGAAAAATCCGGCGAAAAAGCGTCGGCTCCGGCGGGGCCCGCCAGCGCGGAATCGGTCGCTCATGCCAGACAAGTCATTGCCCAGGCCACATCGGCGAGAGGAGGCCTGGAGATCCTGCGATCCGTGAAGGACATCGTTACCAAGGCGACTGCGAAGGTGACGTCGCCCATGGGGGAGCAAGAAGTGGCGGCAACGGGGAGCACGCTGTTCCCGGACAAGCTCAGGATCGACATTACGTTGCCGCAGGGGACCATCACGCAAGCGACCAACGGGACTACGGGCTGGATCCAGTTTGGCCCCAATACTCAGGAGATGCCTCCTCCCACCCTGGCCAGCTTCCTGAGTGCCCTGAAACGCGATTCCATCCGGCTTCTCCTCATCCTCAACGATCCCAACACGAAGCTGCAGGCCCTCGAGGATGAACCGGTCGAGGAAAAGCCCGCTGACGTCGTTCTGGCAACCGACCCGGAGGGATTGCAAACCAAGTTGTTCTTTGATAAGTCGGCACACTTCCTGATCAAAATGTCTTATTCAACCAAGAACCAGTTTGGCGCAGATGTCAATGCTGAGGACTTTTTCTCGGACTATCGTGCGGTGAATGGAATCTCCATGCCGTTCCTGCATGTACAAAACCAGAACGGGAAGAAGCTCAGTGAATCCAAGGTGACCGACTTGCAGATCAACACCGGTCTCGATCCAAAGATATTTGAAAAACCGTAGCTGGAGCGTCCGGGACCCGGCGCCGCGCTGCATTTGAGATCAACTGGGTAGAGGGACGTGGCCCGACGGTTCGCACGGCTTGCCGCTTCCCGAAAGGATCCCAGGATGATGAATCCATTCGAGCTGAACACGATGAGGAGAGAGCCCATGGCATTCCTAAAGAGAGTTTTGATCGGAATTATGTTTGTTTGCCTGCTGGCGGGGGCAGACCTTTTGGCGCAGGGATCCAAGCCTGCGGCGACCCGAACCGACCCGGGGCAGAAAACAACGCCGTTACCCACTTTTCAACGCAAAGATCCCCGCACCATGAAATTTGAGGAACTAAAGTTCACCCCGCCAAAACCCGAGCGGACGACGCTGGAAAATGGCATGACGGTTTTCCTGCTGGAAGATCACGAACTGCCCACCGTGGACGCCATCGCGATCACCCGAACCGGATCAATTTATGAACCTGCGGAGAAGCTGGGACTGGCCTCACTGACGGGGACCGTGATGCGCTCCGGCGGAACAAAAAACGTCCCGGCGGACAAGCTCAACGAGGAACTCGAATATCTTGCGGCTTCGATTGAAACCTCTATTTCTTCCGAACAAGCCACGGCCTCCCTTTCGTTGATGAAAAAAGATCTCGATCGGGGCCTTGAACTTTTTGCCGATGTTCTCCGCAACCCGGCCTTTGCAGAAGACCGGCTGAGCATTGCCAAGGACCAGCTCAAAGAAGGCATCCGGCGCCGTAACGATATCCCGTCAACACTCGCAACGATCGAGTTCAACAAACTCCTTTACGGACCCAACCACGCGCTGGCCCGTATTCCCACCGCAGAAACCGTCGATCGCATTACCCGGGAAGACCTGGTGCAGTTTCACCAGAAATATTTTCATCCCAACTCCATGATCTTAGGGATAAGCGGCGACTTCAAAGCCTCCGAGATGATTGCGAAACTCAATGCGGCCTTCAAAGGTTGGGAAAAGGTTGACGTGACTTATCCGCCGGTTGAGATGGTGAAGCTGGAGTTCAAGAAGTCGGTCAATTTGATCGAACGACCGATCGACCAGACCAATATTCGCATGGGCCACCTGGGGATCAAGCTGAGCAATCCCGACTTCTTTCCACTCAGCGTCATGAATTCCATTCTCGGCAGCGGATTCCATTCGCGGCTCGTCAACGAAATCCGGACACGCATGGGCTTGGCTTACAGTGTCGGGAGCATTCTCAGCCCCGGCGACCGAGATTACGGGGACTTCTGGATTCAGTTCGAAACCAAACCTGAGACCACCATCAAGGCGATGGAGGCGGCCCTGACCCAGGTTAAGAAAATGCAGGAGGAATTGGTCACTCAGGAAGAGCTGGACACAGCCAAGGACATCGTGCTGAATTCCTTTGTCTTTCAATTCTCCAACAGTGCCCAGATTGTTTCCCGCCGGGTCACCTACTTCTATCTGGGCCTGCCCGACAATTTTCTGGAAACCTATCGGGATAAGGTCGCCAAGGTCACGCGCGAGGATGTCCAGCGGGTGGCCAGGCAATACCTGCATCCCGACCAGTTTGTCATTCTTGCGGTCGGCAATTCCAAGAAATTCGACCAGCCGCTCTCGACCTTGGGAGAGGCACAGACGATCACGGTTAAGTGAGGGGCAAAACCACCGCATTGTCTTCGTGATTGATCTTGAATTCCTGGATTCAACGCTTCTCCCGTTCGAATCCCGTAGTTCAGGTTAGACCCGATTTGAAATTTCAAATTTGAGATGAGAGACTGCGTTGGGAGGGGGCTGAAGTGCGATGCCGGAAACAATCCCCGATGGGGCCCCAAGACTTTAAAATCAGACCGGAAATCGCACCCCAAGAAAAACGAGAGGTGAGCTAGGCGTGTTTTACTGTCCGGAGCCGTCAATTCAAACGATTCCAGGACAGGAATCGTGGGTGGTTTGAATGGTGCTTCAATCTCTGAATCGGAAATCCGCTTAGAACTTCGGTCCTGTCAGGGTGCTGATGAGTTTGCCCGCAGGGGCTGGAGTGATCCTTCCGATCTCATAATCGCCGTCGATCTTGGAGTAGCGAACATCCAGCAAAGTTGCAGGCGCCCCTCCGTACTGGTCCTTCCTTTGCATTAAGGCCGTCGCGCTGGCACTGTCGTTGTTACCGAGCCCGGAAATCAAAAGGTTCCCCACAAATTTGGTCGCATTCCCGAGACTGGTCGGAAAGAGCTGGCTTACGAATTGAGCGACATGCCCCAGTGGGACCAGCGAGATGGGGCGAGATTCAAGCAGCCCATTCTGGTCAAAGAGGTCAGCGCGCAAGTTAATGGAATAGACATTGGGATTAACGATGGCAAAGGCAGTGTCTTCTCCAGAGGAAGAGTCACGTAGAATGGGAATGGAGAATCGGCTGCAGGCCGGCATCGGGGACACTCCAACGGTGTAAATCGGAGTGCCGGCGACCGAACCTCCCTGGTAATAAGTATAGGTCAAGTAACCGCCCAGGTTGTTGGTGTTCGTCACCTCCGTGATTCGCAACCAACCACTTTCATATGCCCCCACCCCATCCGTGTCCAGCCTGCAGCTTGAAAATGCAGTAATGAAAAAATGCGTCCCGATCACCTTGCAGTTGCTGGTGTAGGCTGTACGCAGCCACTGGTCCGGGCTGTTGTGGTCAAAATCCTCGAGGGCCACTTCAATGCCGATGTTGGAGGGGTTTGAGACGACGAGAGTAGTGACGTAGGTGTTGTTCCCGATCATCCCATTGACTACCTGCGGATACCAGAGGCGCCAGCTCGGATCGGTTTGTCCAAAGATCCAGGTGGTTGACAGAAGGGTCATCAGGCCCAATAGCAAGGCCGTGAAGAGCGTGCAGCGCTTGAATCTCATAAGAGGCCTCCCTGACGTTAAGACCGCGGGGTTAAGCACTTCTCAGATGCAATGGGTTGATGTGTCCGTCAAAATTCACCTCTTGGTATGGTTTATGATAGTACGGGAAGATTTTCGGAAAGTGACTGCTGTCACAAGCTTCGGGGATTTTTGGGGGGGTTAAAGAAAGGATTGGGGGCAGGGATGAGCAGGGACGGAATACGAGACCCCCTCTCTATTTTGGCTGGGGGGCAACAGGTCTCTTCAGCGGATGGTTTTTCCGCCTCGTCGCAAGATGGTCCTCGATTTGAATGCTACCATGACAAGCAATACAGGGTGGATGCTACGCCTTTTCGAATCCGGCTTGGTCTCGGCGCTACCAGCACTTGAGGAAGGGAAAGGCATGCAATCCCGTTCCCCCTCGTTTCTAATCCTCCGTTCCCGGTCTCCTTAGATCGTCGCGCCTTTCGTCTCCAATCTCAAATGTGAGATTTCAGATGGTTGTCAGCCGCTCAGGCCGCGCTTGGTCCGTGCGTAAGGACGCCTGCGTTTACGCCACGGCGATCGCCGTGCGCCCTGGGGCGCAGCAACCCAGACTTACCGATCTGATGAATTCTTGGACTGAAAAGAAACGAAGGCAGGCTTGATTAGAAGGGACACCCAAATTCCAACCAGGGAATCGAATGCCCGTTTGGCCCGGTGCTCTTTGCGGGCTTTGCGGCGATGGGCTTCTCATTGCTCAAACCACAGGAGAGCGTCTTATTTCTGGCTCTCGAGTTGGCGGTACACCTCGCTCTTGGAAATGCCGTAGCTGCGCGCCAACTGCTTCATGGCCTCTCGCCGCTCCACCCCGTTCTCGAGCAAGGCGTTAAATTCCAACTTGAGCTTCTCGGGCGCGGCAGGAACTGGAGCCTCCGGCAACGGTTTGTCCACGATGAGCGTGATTTCGCCGCGGATGATCCTTCCCTTGAGCAGCTCCAAAACGGAAGAAATACTACCGCGGACAAATTCTTCATGGACCTTAGTCACTTCGCGGGCCACCACGATGTTGCGGTCACCCAGCACCTCCAGCATGTCTCTGAGCGTGGCGATCAAGCGATGGGGGGCCTCGTAAAAGATGATGGTCCGATGGCCGATGCGTGCCTGTCCGAGTGTTGCCAGCCGTTCGCTGCGCTTGGACGGCAGAAACCCGTGAAAGCGAAAGGAATCACTGGGAAGCCCGGAGGCCACCAGGGCCGCCACAAAGGCTGAGACTCCCGGCACGGGGACCACGCGGATGTTGTGTCGAATAGCCATGGAGACCAATCGATAGCCCGGGTCGGACACCCCGGGGTTTCCCGCATCACTGACGAGCGCGATGTTTTCCCCTTCTTCCAGTTGCAACACCAGCTCCGGTGCTTTCGTCATCTCATTGTGTTCATGATAGCTGGTGGTGGGCGTCTTGATCCTGTAGGCATTGAGGAGCTTTTGCGACGTGCGCGTATCCTCACACGCGATCAGGTTCACTTCGCTCAGGATTCGCAGGGCCCGATGGGTGATGTCCTCCAGATTTCCAATAGGCGTCCCCACCACATACAGCGTTCCCCGGGGGCGGTCCCCATCCAGTTTTTTTGCCAGCGAGTTGAGTGGAACCTTGCGGTTGCGATCCATAGGTCAGGACTCGAGCGCGACGTGAGGCAGGGCGTCGCCGCCTTGGCGAGAGGGTGCCGTTAGAACCTACATTCCCCAATCGCGTGGGTAAAGAAAATCGTGGGTCACCGTCCGCGGCGACAGTTTGCAAACCAGCGGGCCGCATCGTTTGAACTGGTTTCGGCGGATGAGTTCCAATACCCGGGCCACAAATTTCCGGTCGAAGCCGATCTCCACCACTTTCTCAGGAGAAAAACCCAGGTCGACCCGATGATACAGCAATCGATCGACCTCGGCATAACTAAATCCCAGTTCCTTCTCATCGGACTGGCCGGCCCACAAATCAGCCGTTGGCGGCTTCGAAATGATTCCATCCGGGATATCCAGGAACTCCGCCAGTTGCCGGATCTCCGTTTTATACAGATCCCCGACTGGATTCAGCGCCGAGGCCAAATCTCCAAACAGCGTGCCGTATCCCAGCAGGATCTCCGTTTTGTTACTGGTGCCCAGCACCAGGGCATGAAGCTGTGCGGAAAAGTCATAAAGCACAATCATGCGGGCGCGCGCCAGAACATTGCCTTTGCGCGTGTTATTCACATCCTTCTTCCGGGACAAAAACCCATCGGCAATGGCGCTGATGTCAAACACCTCGCGGTGGATGCCGAGTTGATCGGCCAGCCCATGCGCATCCGAGAGGGAATCGGGGCTGGAGGTTCGATAGGGCATGAGCACCCCCGTCACATGCGAGGGGCCGAGCGCCCGCACAGCCAGGGCCGCCACCACCGAGGAATCGATGCCGCCAGAGAGGCCCAACACCACGTTCTCGAAGCCGGCCTTGTGCAGTTCCTCGCGGACAAAGCGGGTCGCAATCTGCGTGGCAAGGGTGCTGTTCAACGGGGGGAGAACCCCCACTTGATCCGTGCTGATATCCATAAAGACTGCCTGCGGCAAAGACCGCGGAGTGGCTGAGCTTTGCAGCCCCGGGCTGCTCCGCGCCCCAGCGGTAATCAACTCTTCAATCGAGCAAAAACTTTTCCCTCGAGACGCGTTCAAGCTCGCGCAAGGTGAGTTCCAGCTTTTCGTCCCGCAGGAGCGGGACTTGGGCCCGGGCGCGCCGGACGAGGTCAAAATCAATTTCGACGATGACCAGGTCCTCGTCGAAGGCCTTGCCACGAGCGACAAGATTTCCATACGGGTCCACCACCAGCGACCCCCCGAAAAAGTTCAGTCCATCCTCAAATCCCACGCGATTGACCGTCACAAAGAAAACAGTATTGAATTGGGCCACCGTGCGCGCCAATAACTCCCAGCTGGTGGCACTGCCGAGCATCTCGCTGGAACCCCGGACTCCGCGCCCGGGGCCCGCCAGGGACGCCACGATCATGAGCGCGCCCTGGTGTGCCAGCAAATAGGAGGTGGAGAAATGCCAGATGTCCTCACAGATGAGAAAACCCAGACGACCGAAGCGGGTGTCGGCCGTCCTGAGGGTATCGCCCGCCGCGAAGAATCGCTTCTCATCAAACATGCCATAGGTCGGCAGATAAATCTTTCGATGGATATGTTGGATCGCGCCGGCATCCAGGTAGGCCAGCGCGTTGTAAAACTTGAAGTCCTGCGATTGCTCGACAAATCCCACGGCGCAGGCCGTCTGCGACTCGTTGGCTGCCAAATGCTTCAGGGGTCCGGCACAGGCGGGGTCCAGCGCCGCGTCAGTGGTTATATCTTTCAAGAGATAACCGGAGAGCGAAAGTTCCGGAAAAATGACCAGCGACGCCCCCGCGCCTGCCGCCTGCGCGATGATCTCGTCATGGCGCCGCGTGTTGGCTTCCAGGTTCCCCAGCTTCGTATTAATTTGTGCGAGCGCGATCTTAAATTTCATGTGTGCCCTTCCACGGGCAAAGTGGGTTCGCAAAAATGGTAACACACGCCCTTGGGCCAAGCAAACGGGCCGCAAAAAGCGGAAGGAGCAACAGGACCCATGACGGAGCCCGCGGGGCCAAACCGGAATCGTGGTTTAACCTTCTTCGGGGCTAATCGAACTCATTTCACTTCCTGCGGAGAAAACCTGGCGCCCATTAGGCACCCTCGATTTCGAAATCTAATACAAACGTTGAAATTAGAGTTGCATGGGGTAATTGTGGATTCTTCGCTGTAGGAGCGCCCGCCGCGGCGGGCGCCCCTACGTTGAATCCTGCGCGATTTTGTAACGTTTTCAATGACGTTCGTATTAGGTTAACTTTCCTCTCATTTTATTTTTGTTCCCCAAACCAGAATACCTTTCTATAATCCCCTCCGAAATGCCTTTCAATGCCTATTTCCGCCTTCGTGCCCTCCCCTTCCTCTGGATACTGATCGCCTTGGGGGTCGGGTGGGCGGCGCCCTCCCGGGATGCTTTCTGTCTTGCCCAAATGATTGGCTCGCCGCCGGCGCCGCCGACGACCGAGCGCGAGGAGAGTGAAAAGGTAATCAGCCTATTGGGCCGGCTCGGGGAGCGGCTCACCGCCCAGGAACTCAACACGAAGAGAATCTCGTGCCAGGAAGAGGTGTCGGTTGAACGGAGCGGAGAGAAGGGCCGCCCGGGGCCGGTCAGGACCCAGAGGTTCATAATGACCGGGGAGATGAAGCAGCACGGGACGTTTTCAATCGACGTCGGCTTTGTTGAGGAACACCAGCCCGTGGAATCCAGCGATCCGTCCTCCCACAAGAGTGACCCTGGCCAGTCCATCGAGGCGTCACTCCTTGTCCGCGACAGTTTCAGCGCGGCCTCTGAATTCCTGGGACTAAACCACCGTGAGATTTATGCCCAGCGTTTTCTGGGGAAGGAGACCCTGGAGGGGCGGGGAGCATTTGTCGTCGCATTTCAAACGGTGAAACAGTTGGAAAGCCGGAAGGTCAACCTGGCCGATCAAGTGGTCCCGATGCGGATCGTTGGCAAGGTGTGGCTTGATGCGGCGAATGGGACGCTCCTGCGCCTTGCGGTTCAACAGACCAAACTGCCGAAAAGCGTCCGCGAATTCTCTTACGACATCCGCTATGCCGCTGTCCCCGAGCTCTCCTCCGTCCTCATTCTTCCGGCCGCTGTTCACTTCAGGCGTGTTCAAAAAGGTGAAACCATCGCCACCACCCAAATCTTTTCAAACTGCCGGGCCAATTAACATTAAGGCTGATATCTTCCTGTCGCCGGGCTGAGGCGGGGGCCGCACGCCGCCCGAATTTGATCCCTGGGGCGACGGCCGTTGAAACCCTAGACAATTTGCCATCCCCTCCCTATAATCAGGGTTTCGGCATGCGCGCTGGACTGGCTCTGAGGGAGTTCCCCCCGGAGTGCCACACGCAGGAAAATAGTGGGATTCAGCTCCCCTTGCGCGGCAAGGGGCGTTTCATTTTTGGAGCTTTCCAAGTGGAGAATGTCCTGGAACTGAAGAAGACCGTTCACCTCCCAAAAACCTCATTTTCAATGAAGGCAAATCTTGCCCAGACTGAGCCTTTGCGGCTAAAGGAATGGGAAGAAACCCGGCTCTACGAAAGGATTCGCGCTGCACGAAAAGGGCAGCCGACCTTCGTCCTTCACGATGGCCCCCCCTATGCCAACGGCCATATCCATTTAGGGACGGCGCTCACCAAGATCATTAAGGACGTCGTCGTCAAGTCGCGGACGATGATGGGATTTGATGCCGCCTACCTGCCCGGTTGGGACTGCCACGGTCTGCCCATCGAGACCCGTTTGCTCCAGGAATATGGAGGCCGGCTCAAGCAAACCAGCACCGTTGAATTCCGCCAGGCTTGCCGGAAATACGCGGAACGGTTTATTGACATCCAGCGGAAGGAATTTAAGCGGCTGGGTGTGCTCGGAGAATGGGACCATCCCTACATCTCGATGTCCAATGAGTATCAGGCTGCCATCGTGAGGAACTTTGCAAAGTTCGTGGAGGAGGGGTTTGTTTACAAGGGGCTGCGTCCGGTCCACTGGTGCATATTTGATGAGACCGCGTTGGCGGAGGCGGAAGTCGAATATGCCGATCATGCTTCCCCGTCCGTCTATGTGAAGTTTCCCCTGAAGAGTGATCCCGGCGTGATTTCCCCTGCCCTCAAGGGTCGAAAGGTTTCCATTGTGATTTGGACGACCACGCCGTGGACGCTTCCGGCCAACATGGCCATCGCCGTCCACCGTGATTTCGAGTACGTGGCGGTGGAGCCGGTGCCCGAAATTTCTTCCGGAGAAGTTTTTATCGTCGCCAGAGCGCTTCTTCCATCGGTGGCCGCAAAGGCCGGCTGGAAGGAGCCGAAAACACTTGCCACGTTCACGGGTGAAAAACTCGACCATCTCGTGGCCCGCCATCCCTGGATCGACCGCGATTCGTTGCTGCTGCTGGCGGAACATGTGACGCTCGAAAGCGGGACAGGGGCCGTGCACACCGCTCCGGGACACGGGGAGGAGGACTTCCTGCTGGGCGTGGCCAACCATCTACAGGTTTACAATCCGGTCGATTCCCGCGGCCGCTTCGATGAAACGGTGGAGCATTTTGCCGGACAACAAGTGTTCGAAGCCAATGCCCGGATCGTGGAGTTCATGAAGGCCCGGGGGGTACTGCTTGCCGAGGAGAAGATTACCCACAGCTATCCCCACTGCTGGCGCTGCCATAATCCGGTCATCTTCCGTTCCACGCCGCAATGGTTTATCCGGATGGACCATTCGATCGACGGTAATTCGCTTCGGGAGCGCGCACTCAAGGCCATCCAGGGCGTGAAATGGTATCCCGCCTGGGGTGAAGAACGCATCACGAACATGATTGCCAACCGGCCCGACTGGTGCATCTCGCGTCAGCGCAAGTGGGGCGTCCCCATCGTGGCGTTCTACTGTGAGGGGTGTGGCGAGATCCTGATTGACCCGAAGGTGATCCGCCACGTGGCGGAAATCTTCTTAAAGGAAGGTGCGGACGCCTGGTATGCGCGCGAATCGAAGGCGTTGTTGCCCTCCGGCACACGCTGCTCCCATTGCGGGGGCGGGGAGTTCCGCAAGGAAAGCGACATCCTCGACGTATGGTTCGATTCGGGCTCTTCGCATGAGGCGGTGTTAGGTCATCGGCCGGACCTTCCCTGGCCCGCCGATCTTTATGCCGAGGGCAGCGATCAATACCGGGGATGGTTTCATTCGTCCCTGCTGATCGGCATCGGGACACATCAAGCCAGCCCGTTCCGTGAGGTGCTGACCACCGGCTGGATGCTCGACGCCGAAGGCCGGACGATGCACAAGTCGCTCGGCAACAGCATTGAGCCGGATGAGGTCGTCAAGGAATATGGCGCTGAAATGTTGCGGATGTGGTTTACCTCGGTCGACGCCCGCGACGACATTCGATTTTCGTTGGAGGCCGTCTCCCGGCTTGCCGAGAATTACCGAAAAGTTCGAAATACCTTTCGCTATTTCCTCGGCAACCTGTCCGATTTCAATCCCGCCACCGACGCCGTGCCCATTCAGAAGATGGAGGAAGTGGACCAGTGGGTCCTCGATCGCGCCGCGGAAATCTGCGAGCAGGTCAGGGTGTGGTACACCACCTACGACTTCCACAAGATTTATCACGAAACATTTGCTTTTTTCACGGTGGACCTCAGCGCGTTTTATCTTGATATCCTCAAGGACCGCTTGTACACGGCGGCCGCCCGCTCTTTGAAGCGTCGCTCCGCTCAGACCGCGCTGTACCGGTTGGCGGATGCGCTGGCCCGGCTGCTGGCCCCCATTTTGAGTTTCACATGCGAAGAAGTCTGGCAGCACATTCCGCGTGGGGACTCCAACCCTCTGGAAAGTGTTCACCTACAGCTTCTGCCAAGCCGCGAAGAACTCGTGGGCGGAATGTCAGAGGACGCTTTGACCCGGCTCGAGAACTGGGAGATGCTGCACGCGCTGCGGGACGATGTGTTGAAATCCCTGGAAGAGGCACGGCAGTCCAAGTTCATTGGAAACTCCCTTGAAGCAAAGGTCGTGATCATAGCTCCCGACGCCCGGATGAAGATCCTATTGGAATACAAAGAGTTCCTGCGGACCCTCTTCATCGTCTCGCAGGTTTCCCTGCGCGGTCACGACGAGGCGCCGCTATCGTCCTTTAATGTGGATGACATTCAAATCGCCGTGGAGAAAGCGGAAGGGGAGAAATGCGAACGATGTTGGAACTATTCTGTGGCGGTCGGGCAGTCATCCAAGTACCCCACGGTGTGTGAACGGTGCGTCGAGGCGCTCGACGAGATGGGCTATTGATGCGGTTTCTTTACCTCTTGGTTTCGCTCCTGGTCTTCCTGTTTGACCGCTGGTCGAAAGTCCGGGTGGTCGAACACATCTCCCTGGGCGAATCGATTCCGATTATCCGAAATTTCATCCATCTGACTCACAGCCAAAATCCAGGAATTGCCTTTGGACTGTTCGGGCTCAACCCTTCGCCGCTTCAAAGCTGGATCCTGATCGGACTTTCACTGGTGGCCATTGGGGTGGTCGCCACTCTGGCATGGCGCTATCCGGCCGAGAAAGCGGGGTTGCAGACATCCTTTGCGTTGATCCTCGGCGGGGCTGCTGGAAACTTATGGGACCGGGTTTTTTCCGGCCAGGTGACCGATTTTATCGACGTCTTCTTCCACGATCACCATTGGCCGGTTTTCAACGTCGCCGACAGTGCCATCAGCGTCGGCGTGGTGGGGTTGGCCATTGCACTGTTCTTATTTGATAAGCACGAGAGCGAGGAAAGATCGCGTGAACTGGAACGGCAGGCTCACCACTCCTGATCGCCGTGCTCTGAAGGGTGCATTTCCATTTTGCGGATGGGAAACCTCTCATCACGCAGTAATTTGAAGGACCTGCAGGGAAGAAGCGGATGGGTTACGGTCACGCCAAGGGAGATCGCCCCATCGCTGAGCCAACTCAAACGCGCTTCATTGAATCTATCCAACAAGACAGGCGATGATTGAGCCCTGTCGAAAGCCAGGTCATGTTTCCGATTCTTTTGAAGATTGGCGGCCTCACGATTCACACGTACGGGTTTCTTCTCTCCGTCGCGTTCATCGTGGGTCTGTATACCGCCTCCCGCTTCGGTGCGAAGGAAGGGCTCGACAAAAACAAGATTATTGACCTCGGTCTACTGATCGCCTTTTCCGCGCTCATTGGAGCCAAGGCATTTTTGATCGTGGAGGATTGGTCCTATTACACCTCGCATCCCGGGGAGATTTTTTCCCTCGCCTTTCTCCATGCGGGAGGGGTGTTCTATGGGGGATTTCTGCTGGCGGTGGCGGCCGCACTGCTCTACCTGGTCAAGCAACGAATGCGCGTTCTGCCGGTCACTGATGCATTTGCTCCGGGAATCGTGCTGGGTCATGCCATCGGCCGCCTCGGGTGTTTTAGTGCCGGCTGCTGCTGGGGCAAACCGACGCATCTCCCCTGGGCGGTGACTTTCACGAACTCGTATAGCCACGAGGTGGTGGGAGTCCCCTTGAACATCCCCCTGCATCCGACTCAGCTTTATGAAGCCGCCGTCAATGTTTGCATCTTCTTATTTCTGTGGTGGTGTTTCCGGCACAAGAAATTCGATGGCCAGATATTTTCCCTCTATCTGCTCTGCTATTCCGTGTGGCGTTTCGTGGTGGAGTTCTTCAGGGCCCACGAGGAAGCGGGCCTGCTGTGGGGTGGAGCCATCTCCACGGCGCAATTCATTGCCATTCTTTGCATCCTCGCCGCTCTGCTGCTTTACTTCTCCCAGCACAAGAAGGTCTATGCCCGATCTCATGTTTCAGTATCACGTGGATGAGGCAGCCGCAGGACAACGGCTCGATAAATTCCTGTCCCTGCAGCTTCCCCACCTGTCCCGCACCAAGGTCAAGGAGACCATTGATGCCGGTGGCGCCTCGGTGAATGGGGCTGTGGCGAGGCCGTCCCTGACCCTGAAAACGGGAGACCGCATCTCCTTTCGCGCGGAACTCAGGAAAGCCGGCGAGGAATCGATGCCTGAGAATTTGCCGCTGACAATTCTTTATGAGGACGCGTCGCTGGCGGTGGTCGAAAAGCCGGCGGGGATGGTGGTCCACGTGGGTGCCGGGGTCCGATCCGGAACCCTGGTGAATGCGCTGCGCTACCATCTTCGATCGCTGAGTCACTCCCCGGACGACAACCGCCCCGGCATTGTCCATCGCCTGGACAAGCTCACTTCGGGTCTGATGGTGGTGGCACGGAATGATGCCGCGCATGCCGCCCTCTCCGAGCAATTCCGGACTCGAAGGGTCGAAAAGAAGTACATCGCCCTGGTGCACGGGCGGCTTCCCCGGCGGTCGGGAGAAATCGTCTTGCCCATCGCCCGCGACCGCGTGCATCGCACCCGGATGACGACTCGCCGGCGGGAGGGCCGGGAAGCGTTGACGCGTTATCGCGTGATCCGTGAGTTCGAGAAATATTCGCTGCTTGATGTGGAAATCAAAACCGGCCGAACACACCAGATCCGGGCCCATCTTTCTGCCATCGGACATCCGGTGGTCGGCGACCGGACTTATGGCGCGCCGGAAAAAATCTGGTGGCCCGGTCAGCCCAAACCCTTGCCTACCCTCGAACGCCATTTTCTCCACGCGGCCCACCTGGGTTTCGAGCACCCCGTGGACCGGCGACGCATGATTTTCGATTCGCCCTTGCCCCCGCCCCTGGCCGATTTTCTGGCTGCCTGTGAAAAGAGTACTGCACCGGTCTCCTCTGTTTGTTGACAGGCTAATTTTAGGACGACTATAATCGGCGGATACTTCAAACACGAAATTTGCAGGAAGGGAACACCGGGACACATGATGAGAAGGCAAACAGGAATCCTATCGGGAGTGGTTTTGGGGGGGTTGGCTTGTGTGCTGATTCACCTCGGGACCCCCGCGGCACAGCCACCTCAGGGAAAAGATCAGCCTTCGACGGTGATTAAAATACCGGTCGATTATGTCTCGGTTTTGTTTACGGTCACCGACCGGAAGAACCATTACGTCACCAACCTGAAGCAAGACGATTTCAAGGTCTATGAGGACGACAAGCCCCAGAACATCCTGATCTTCCGAAGTGAGACCGATCTCCCGCTGAAGATTGCGCTGCTGGTGGATGCGAGCGCCTCCATCACCGGCAAGTTGAAATTCGAGCAGGAGGCCGCCATCGAATTCCTGCAATCGATCCTCCGTAAAGGGCGCGATGAAGCCCTGCTGGTGACTTTCGATTCAGGGGTGGAGCTGGTGCAGGATTTCACCGACGATATTGATCTCCTTTCGAGGGGCATCCGCAAGATCCGCGCGGGCGGCGGGACGGCGCTTTATGACGCCATTTACCGCACCTGCCAGGAAAAACTGCTGACCCAGAAGGGCAATTACCGGAAAGTGATCATCGTGATTACGGATGGGGATGACAATCAGAGCAAGGTTCAATCCCTCAACGAGGTCGTCGAAATGGCGCAACGCGCGGAAGCCTCTGTCTATACCATCAGCACCAACGCCAGCGGCTTCGCCTTGTCCATCAAAGATAATTCACGTAAATACGACAAGATCCTCAAGGAGCTGTCAGACCAATCCGGCGGGCGCGCTTTCTTTCCCTTTAAGGCCCAGGACCTCTCACAATCATTCGAAGACATTGGCCGCGAACTGCGCAGCCAGTACAACCTCGCTTACACCTCCTCGAATGGTGTGCGCGATGGAAAGTTCCGCTCCATCCGGATTGCGGCCGAGCAGAAGAACCTGCACGTCAGGGCGCGGCGGGGATACTATGCCCCTTCGGACCGAAGCAGTTGACGACCCAGTCCCGCATTTGTATTTGTGGCATTGAACCCTTGACCGCTTTGCCGGATGGCACATGCGCCGTGGCACATTGAACTTGGATTTCGGTTTCTCGAATTTTGACTTTGAACTTTAAACTGCTTTTTCCTGTCACCTATCCCCCAAACCTATAACCTTTCTTCTTCTTCCCTGGGAACTATGACGAGTGTATACTCACTCTCGATGTTTTGAAGTTGGGCAGTGAACCACCCCCCTGCAACCCTCATTGAGTACTTGAAAGACTTAGAGGACGCCTACGCAAATGAACCAACGGGCGTGTCACTACTCATACACGGTTTGATGTCGCAAAATGCGATATCAAAGGAGCTCCTAATGATTGGCACTCAATCCCTTATTCCCATTGAGCAGATTGAGAAAATGATCTACTGGATCCACGGACAGAGAGTCATGTTGGATGCAGACCTTGCCAGGATCTACGGCGTCTCAACGGCCCGGTTAAATGAGCAAATCAAAAGGAACCGGGAGCGATTTCCAAGAGACTTCATGTTCCAACTAACCCGGGCAGAGTTTCAAGTTTTGATGTCGCAATTTGCAACATCAAAGGCAGGACGGGGCGGACGAAGAAAACCCCCGTTCGTATTCACCGAGCACGGTGCCATCATGATCGCCAGCGTGCTGAATAGCGTCATTGCGGTTCAGGCCAGCGTCCATGTTGTCCGTGCTCTTGTCCGATTGCGCGCTTTGCTGGCTGCTCACAAAGAATTGGCACAGAAGTTGACAGACTTGGAAAGAAAGCTTCTTCATCATGACGCCCAATTCAAGGTGGTTTTCGACGCCATCCGCCAGCTCATGGCGCCTCCCTCACCCAAGCGGCGCCGGATTGGTTTTCGTGCAGGAGATTCATAACGGTCACAGGCTTGGGACTTTGGTTCTTCGCCTTTGAACTTTGAACCCCTCGCCGCCGTGGCGCACTGAACTTGGATTTCGGTTTTTCAATTTTGGACTTTGGACCTTGGACTTTGAACTGACCATTCCCTAACCCCTATTACCTAAAACCTACTCTCCCGGGTGCCGCAGGCATGTTTGCGATCGAGAGCCGCGCCGTCTCGCGGCCCGGAAGATACCGTCCCCGCTTTTCCTATCCGTGGAACTCTGACTCCAAGCTGTGTTAGAATATCTTTGTCTTCGTATCCTTCCTTCACGGGTCTGGCATTGATGAGGATTCGGTGACCGGCGAGGTGCACCGTTACCTTGACCCTTTTACCAATGACGAGTGGGCAAGAGTGAGCTGGCCGCCTATCAGGGGTCAGCGTGCGAAGGGAGCGTTCGCATACGACTGAAGGGTGAGCGCGTGATTCCTGGAGGCAAGCCCGTCCTGGGGTTGCGCGGGAAACAGACCTCACCGCTCGCCATAAGAAATGCATCTGCCTAGCGGTCCTGTATCCACTGTAGCTATCTTGTACGTCGGAGAATAACTCCCTAAGAGTTTTTCACGCCTACACGGTCAGGTTTCACAGGTCATTGAAATGACAACCGGCTTGAACCGTGCCGGAATTGGAGTATAACCCGGCCGGGAATATTGGTCATTCGACCGTGCGCAGCGGACCCCAGAGCAATGTTTATGACGCGGGTCCAATGGATTCGCGCGGAGAGGACTTCATGTCCCAGTTGGCTGATTTTCAGAAGGGATCCACACCTGAGGCCGCCGATGCTCCAAGCGAGCCACAAGACTTCCCACCTCTCGGCTCGGCGCTCAAGGTTCTTATGGTTTGGCCGCGCTTTCCGTCCTCCTTCTGGAGCTTTGATGGAATAATGGATCTTGTTCCTATAAAGACCGACCAGCCGCCGCTTGGATTACTCACCATAGGGGCACTCTGTCCGAAGAACTGGACACTCAAGCTGATCGACCGAAGCTTTGAGGACCTGCTCGATACGGACATCCTTTGGGCCGATCTCGTCATGGTGAGCGGAATGCGCGTCCAAAAGGATGACATTCGCGAAACCCTTCTCAGGGCCCGGGCCCTAGGCAGGCGGACAATGATTGGGGGTCCCTTTGCAAGCAGTGAACCGGAACTCCTGCTTTCGCTGGCGGACCATGTCGTCGTCGGCGAGCCCGACGAGGTTTTCCAGGAGATTGCCGCCGATGTTGAGCGCGGCTCCGCCAAACGGCTCTACGATATCAAGGACAAGCCGGATATCAGCAAAACGCCACTCCCACGATTTAATCTGCTCAAAATCGATAAATATGCCTCCATGGCAGTGCAATTCTCCCGCGGCTGTCCCTTCCAATGCGAATTCTGCGACATCATCACCATTTACGGAAGGAAGCCCCGAACCAAGCCCCCCAGCCAGTTGCTGGCAGAGCTCGATGCATTGTTTGAACTCGGATGGCGCGACCAGGTCTTTATCGTCGACGACAATTTTATCGGAAATCACAAACTGGCGCTCGAACTGGCCCTCAAGCTGGGAGAGTGGCAGAAATCTCGAGGATATCCGCTTTTGCTTTACACTGAGGCATCGATTGATCTCGCTCAGAGGCCCGAATTGATTGAAGCCATGGTGGATGCAAACTTTTTCTATGTCTTCATCGGGATCGAAAGTCCTTCCCCGGAGTCCCTGACGGAAGCCAAGAAGTTTCAAAACCTGCGACGGGATCCTCTGGAGAGCATTCGCTTCATCCAGAGCGAAGGTCTTTGGGTGACGGCAGGTTTCATCATCGGCTTCGATTCTGATACCGCGGATATCTTCGAGCAGCAAAGAGACTTCATTGAGCGCGCCGCCATCCCTTGGGCCATGGCCGGGTTTTTGCAGGCCCCTCCCACGACTCCACTTTTTGATCGCATGCTGAAAGAAGGCCGATTGCTCATGGAAAGCACCGCGACCAGCAACTTCGATCCACCCAATTTTAAAACGCTCCTCCCGTTGCCTGTGCTGCTGGAGGGTTACCGCAAGATTCTCGTTTCTCTATACTCCCCCTCTGCATTTTACAATCGGTCTTATCGTTCGCTCCTGCAGTGGAAAACCCGCAAGCCGCAGAAACCCCCGAAGATTCCGGTCCTGGTCTCGCTTGGAATCATTGTTCGCTCGATCGTCCACCAAGGCATCCTCTCCTCCTATCGGAAAGCGTACTGGAAGTTTCTGTTGCAACTCCTGGTTCGCTGGCTTTTCGATCCGCCGAAGTTTAGCCTGGGATTTGCGATGCTGATCTCCGGCCATCACTTTATACGCTATACAAAGAACCTGGTGGTCCAACTGGACTCTGAAATCGATAAACTTCGAATCGATAAGACAACGACAGCGATTTCGCTTCAAGACGGTTGCCAGGACTCCATCGCTTAACGAGCCACTCGGTCCGCTGCCGAAGATTAGGGCGACACCTCGCACAACTATGCACTCTGTCCCGGCAAATCATCCCACGCCATTCTGGGCTGCCCCGAATTGATTTGTTTCATGCGGGTGCCGCAGACATGTGTTCTTTACATGTCTGCGATCGGGAGTCCTGCGGTCTCATGGCCCATGAGGGACCATCCCCGCTCTTGCTATCACCTATCTCCCATTCCCTATAACCTATCTCCTCTGACACCCGGCACCCGACACCTCCTTCCTTCGAATGACTTTGAACTTGTTCCCCTTATCCCCTATGACCTATTGCCTATCACCTGTAACTCAACAACCCTCCTTGAAGCTCTACCGCCGATCTGCGACAATGCTCTCCTCCTTGAATCAATACTAGGGACAGTCTCGAATTTACGTGGAGGCTCAAATGGCTAAATGGACTTTTGAACCCGGACATACTGCGGCTGAATTCCGCGCGCGGCACATGATGGTGACCTATGTCCGCGGACACTTCAAGAATGTGCACGGCTCACTTGAATTTGATCCAGAAAACCCGCGGGATGGCTCTGTGGAGGCAACCCTGGACGCCAAGGGAATTTGGACGGGAGAGACACAGCGGGATGCCCACCTGCGCAGCGGCGACTTTCTTGATGCAGACAACCACCCCGACATCACCTTCAAGAGTAGTCAGATTGTGATTATCGGCGATCATGACTACCTTGTCACAGGGGGTCTGACGATCCGCGGTGTGACTCGTAATGCGACACTGAATGTTCGCTATTTAGGTCAATGGAAGACGCCCTGGTGGGAAGATGGCGTGGACAAAGGGCCGAAGACCCGTGCGGGCTTCCTTGCAGAAACCACGATCAATCGCCATGACTTTGGTGTGAGCTGGAATAGCACGTTGGATCGAGGAGGTATCGTCGTGGGGAATGAAGTGCACATCACGATTGATGCAGAGGCGATCCTGGAGAGTTAATGATCAAAGTAACGAAGAACGGAGATCGCCCGTTATTCATTCGTACAAGCTTGGGCTGAGACTATTTCGATTTTCTATTCGGAAGAGATGGTTAGGCGAGATTCGCCTGCAGACCTTTTCCCAAGGAAAATGAATTATTGAAAAGGTCTGACCCAGGGAACTTACGGCACCGGAGTCAGCGAGCCCAGTCAGACCTTGTGGTCCGGGTATGCTTATGATTGATCAAGGACAATTAATCGCCGGCCGATATCGCCTTCTTAGCCTTCTAAGTGAAGGGGCTTACAGCTCCACCCATCTGGCCCAGGATACTGCCTTGAACCGGCAGGTTACCATCAAAATTGCCACTCATTTGGATGAAACAGGTGCAGCAAAACTTCAAAAAGAGGCAGCCGCTTTGTCGAGGATTCAGCATCCGCGAGTTGCTCGAATTCAGGATTCCGGCCGCCTGGATGATGGCCGTGGGTACCTGGTCCTCGACTGGATCGATGGTCAGCCCCTCAATAAGATTCTTGCACCGGGAGCCCTGACTCTCCTGCAAGCCCTCACTTTGCTCCAAGCCATCACCGAGGCTCTTGCCGCGGCGCATGCCGTTGGAATCATTCATCGGGATATCAAACCCTCGAACGTCATCGTGCCCGTCGGAGCCGATGGACCGGCCTTCTCAGAAGCGTGTCTCGTGGACTTTGGGGCTCTGGGGGAATTGATGCGCCCCTCAGGGGGTCAGGCCATGACTCAAACGGGGCAGTTTTATGGGACTCCGACCTATATGTCGCCAGAGCAGTTGCGCGCTGAACCGCAATCAGCGGCCACTGATGTCTATGGCCTGGGCGTGCTGCTTTATGAAATGCTTATTGGATATCCCCCTTTCAACCCTAAGATCCAGGACACGTTTGCGTTCCTGGTCAAAATCATTAATGAAGAAGTTTCCATTCCACCGGAGAAACACATTCCCACTGAAGTGGGTTCGTTTTTACTTCGATGCCTTAGTAAAAATCCGAGCAAAAGGCCGCAGTCAGCCGCGGAGGTTCTGAAACAAATCGAAGGGCTTCTTGAAACCAGTCCGGAGGCCACGGTCACCATTGAACCGTCGAAAGAAAGCCGTTCCGTTCCGAGCGAAACGCGCGCCCGAAATTGGCCTGGTGTGCTCTTGGTTATCGGCATATTAATAGGGGTTCTGGCCGTTGTTGTCCTGGGATGGATGAACCGGGGGAAGTGGTCTGCGGCTTATGGAATTATTGCAGGCATTTTAATTGGATTAGGAGGATTGGCACTCAGCTTCTTTGTCCGGAAGTCTCTTGAGCAGCGACGGCCCGATATAGAGCGGCAGGCAACTCGAGTGCTCCTGGGAACAAAGGCCCGCAACATTCTGAGCGCTACTCTTGCCCTGGACGTTGAGGATCTCATTTCAAAATGCCGTCGAATTGATGAAAAGATCCTTGGAGAAACGATCGTGGAGATGGTTCGAGAATATGAATCAGCCAAAGAATCAAGAGACAAACAATCCGCGCTGATGAATGTCGCTCAACTCCTCGAGAAGCTGATGCCTCGCTTATCACCCTGGTATATCCGCCATGAAAAGCTCATCGCTTTTCTGATCTCCTTCGTCGGGATCGTTTCAGGACTCGTCACCGCAGCGGTCAGCCTTGCCAAAATGATCAAGGCTCCTTGACTCTGGGGGAGAGTCCCGAATTCTCCTTCTGGCCGTTCGATGGTTGGGAGATTCCGGCGGACCGGTCTGTGGTGGCGGAAGTGTACCCGTCGATTAGGATGCGGCGTTTCCCGAACGAAGATCGCAACAACGACCAACAGGCCGCCTATGCGGTGTCGGCGTGGCTGCTCCATGCTGACACAGATGGCTCTTTGCAGTAATTCCTCAAACCTCCCCTTAGACCGGAGGAGTGCACCGTAGCCCAAGTCGAGGGTTGGATCCTGGGTGTGCTTTGATCGCAATCGGATTCGAGAAATGATCGGGGTCAGAGAGCATTCGAGGGTAAGATCCTGACATTGGAAATTGCCAAAGGATTTTTCATTTGTCCAATGTAAGGAGTCATCATCGCCCAACCTTCAATACTTCGTCCCCTCATAGTGACCATAGCTGCCATAGCAGTCCCGTCCAGTGGCGTGGTCTTTGTGAGGACACAGAGTTCCGTCGTAGCTCTTTCGATCAAAGCGTTTATTGCATACGGGGCATCGAAAAACGTACACCGGCCCGCTCGATACCCGTGACCGCCGTGTCTGCCCACTCCCGGTTTGCCGCACAGCTGTGCGACTTGTTGTTGGTGCCACCGTCAATGGACCAGTCGGCGTCAGTTCCACTGCATAACGCGGGATGAAAGTCCGCTGTGTGGTACGCGCTCCAAGAATACGATCAACCCGGTAGGAACGATCAAGTTGATCTTGTGAGCGAACCGCTCTTAGCACGGTGTTGCCCTCCTGCGTGCGATGCAGTGAGTAGGGTTCGATGGTTCGGGTATCCCGGCTTCCCGCCTCATCAACGTAGTCGAGATCTACGCAGAGGTGGTTTGCCGCAGCAAATCTGATGACCTCGATGAATGGTGTGCTTCGGCCCGGTAGCCGGAAAGACCCGGCGGGTATCCGCAAAACCTGATCGCCAACTGCCAATGGATAGGGAGCAACAGCTGCCGGAGCACGCGTGCCGGCGAGCCAGCCGAAGAACTCGGGCAATGCGGCCCAGAAAGAATCCACCGGCGGGAGGGCGGGTAGCTGATGCCTCAGCATGTTTCCCCACTCTGCAACCAGTTCGTCTCGAAAGACAGCCAACGCCTCGAATCTCGGAAAGCCGATGTTCTTGAAAGTGCATTTCTGTTGCACCACGTCACGGATGACATCAGCCGCCGCGCGGAACTCACTGTTACGAAACAGGTTGATTACATCATAGAGGTCACGCGGTCTTGAGCGTTCTCCGAGGGCACGGATTTTTTCTCCAAACACCTCTTCGAAGGCGTAGCAACGCGCCGTTATTCCTTCGGTCGGTGTGTCCGAAAATGCATGCCCCACCGGCCGCGTTACGGTTGGCAATACCAGGATTTCATCTGCAGTGAGATCAAGTTTGATGCGTGGCAAATCTCCGCCACGTGGAGCTATCGGCCCGCGAAAGCCAATTCGCCCTTCGCAGCATCTGCCGCCACGCTTGTTGTTGTAAACGTCGAAGCGGCGCTGTTCGGCAGGCAGCTCGATGCCCGTAGTGTCGTGGAGCCAGTTACTAAGCTCAAGAAACCGTGACTCCAGGAAACCTGCCTCCAGTTGCCGTGCTTCAGTGACTGTAAAATCCAGATCTTCGGAGAATCGATAAGTCTCGAAAAAACACTTCTTGAGGCAGGTACCTCCTTTAAAGACCCACGTCGCAGCCAGGAGGGGATCGCGGGAGATGCTCGCGAGCACCCAACCAAGAATGTAATCCTTCTCGACGATGCGCGCTTCAAGTCCAAACTCATTTGCGAGCCGCAGGATTTCCGCACGATCAATCACGTTGCTCTCGTCTCCATCCAGCTGCGCGGCACCCACACGCGCCAGCGTTTCACCAGCCTTCGGCTTGGTACAGCGGGGTCGAGCTTGGCATTTCCCGTGGTGAGCCGCTTCCGGCAGCTGGCGATGAGTTCTTCCGGTCCTCCTCGACGTTCCGCCAAAAATCCAAGCCGCTTGAATACCGCCCCGTTGGCAAGGCGTTCGGCGACGCTTAGCAATTCTTCCGGAGCGCCTTTCTTCTCGCTCAGATACTTGTCAAGACAGTCACCCACCTGACGAATCCCGCCACCGACAGTTGGATCGTCGAGCATATCGATGATGGTCTTTGCGGGATTCGATATCTCAATTTTTATCCGCCCGTGCCAGAGCGGCTTCGTACCAAACATGGCTCGTGGTGAAATTTGCTTCAGGGAAAAATCTACTCCTTGAATAGTCCGTTCCTTTCCCCGCACAGGACGAGTCGTCAGCACGCACACACTTCGGAAGACTTGCTCGGTGAGCCCCCAGTGTTCGGCTGCGGTCCAGCCGCCGATGTACGCCGGTCCGAATAGTGTCGGTACGATCAGCCACGGGTCGTCAAGCACCTGGCTTTGGCCGAGTGAGGCAATAGGCACCGGAGCGTAGAGTCCCCGTCGCAATCGCCTGATCCATCCCTGCATGTTCCATCGTGCCAACAGCTTGGTTGCCTGCCGCCTTTCAATCTGGAGTGCATTGATGACATCGTCGACCGAGATGAGTTCCCCGGCGCTCTGCAAGACTTGGCTCAGCTGTGCGCGACCTTTAGGAAATGGGTTAAGCTGATCCACTTAGGTATATTACAGGCGCATTAAGTCCCTGTAAAGAGGATTTAATAACATTATGATATACCGGGCCGAGGAAGCTGCCAAGGAATGGAGGTCCGATGTTACCTGAACTAGCCTTAAATTCTCGATCCTGGAGGGGCACTTAGGAATGATTCGGGTTACATTGAGACATAGGCCAAACCGGAGATAGCGTGAGCCCTGTCCTTTGTCCCGATCTGACCCGCATTTCTCTCCCACCCAGCCTTTCAATTCCTTCCAGAGGTGCGGTCAAAAATGCCCTCCCCCTGCGCAAAAGCTGGAATGTGAACTTTCTGTAACTTTGGTGGAGGAGTATCTAGATCGCCCTGGGGAAATAAGCCGGGGCGGAGTCAACCTATCGCTGAAAAGGGAGAGGGACAAGGTAGGCGAACGCTCCTCGAATTTGCAGTTGTCAAGTCTTACAGCTCAGATTGGCCAGGCAACCCTCATCAGACCAGCCGCACTGATTGACGCCTGACCTCACCGGCCCCGCAAAATCAATTCTCTGAATCAGTAGCAGTGCTTTGTTGTAATCGAAGGGGAATAGTGTCATTTCTCCAGTCTACTCTTACCCGAAATCATCGACTGGAAAATGTCATCCCCCACCAGAAACTAGCCAAGTTCATAGAAGGAGGTCACCGAAGTGTTTAACAGAGTCTTCATTTTGATCGCATTGATCGCAGGATTGTGTGCTTGCCTCGCGGGCCCAATGCGCGGACAAGAAACACAGACGACCGGCAGTTCCGCATTACCACAAAACAATCTGACCGGGAATACCCCGGTACTCGTGGAAGAGGCGCTCCCCCCAGGGGCAAGACTTTACATATCGCCCATACAGAATGGGTTTGAGACGTATATCATCGCCGGACTGCAAAAGAAAAACGTCCCACTCGTCATCGTTATTGACCGCACCAAGGCCGATTACGAGCTCACCGGTGTGTCCGAGACCGATAAGGCCGGATGGGCCAAAATGCTCTTCATGAATTCACAACAATCGAACGAAAGTGCCAGTATCAAGATCGTGAACCTGAAAACGGGAGCCGTCGCCTTTGCCTATTCCGTAAATAAAACAAATTCGGTCCGCGGGAAGCAAAGCGCCGGTGAAGCGGTTGCCAAACACATCAAAGAAAAGATTGAAAATCGATATCATTGAGGTCAAATTATGCGCATTCAGAAAATTGCTCTACCCCTCGTGCTGCTCATGGCACTTCTCACCTGTTCTGCAAATGGCCAGGAGACTGCCTCCATGGTTCTACCCGCAGGGTCAAAGGTTTTTGTCGCCCCCATGGAGAATAACTTTACCAAGTATCTAAAGGACGCGATTCGGAAAAAGAAGATACTCCTAACCTTGGTTTCAGATATGACCCAGGCCGAGTTTGAAATCGCAGGCCATTCCGATTCGCAAAAGGCCAGCACCGCAAAGAAATTAATCAGACTGGACTGGCATTCCAACGAACAAGCGAGCATTCAAATCGCGAATCTCACCACCGGTACTGTGGTTTTTGCCTATAGCGTTAACAAGGCCAGTTCAGCGCATGGCCAGAAGAGTACCGCAGAGGCTTGCGCCAAGCATATTAAGGAGAAGATCGAAAGCGGGAAGTAGCCTGGAATCTGAATAATTCCGAAGGACAGTCCCGCGGGGCTGTCCTTATTTTTTTTCCGCTGGCCGAGGACATGCCCGCGAACCAAGGCGGCTGGTAAATGTCCGAGAGCCCTGATGCGAGAGGCAGCCATGTGGCGCCCCTGCAATGGAAAAAGCTGATGGGTGATGGTTTGGGGAAGCTCTGAATTTACTTTCGCCCCTGCTGGGGCTTTCTGTTCCCTGGGATTACTTAGCCAGGGCTGACTCCCTGGGCTATCCGCCCGCGGCGGACCTACGCCCCGCAAAGCGGAGCCAATTCCGTGGGACGATTCTGCGGTCACGGTGGGGATGCCCGTCGCCAAACACCCCCTGTACAGATCCGGACATTCCGGATCGTCACGAATTCCCCGACATAATTCGTCGACACGGTCAACGTCTGACATATTCATCAAGGAAGTTGAAGACGTCGGGCTCCCATTGGGGGATGGCCATGTACAACAGATTGTGCCCCTCCTCTCGTGTTAGGCCGACGGGCGGGTAGAGCTTCAGGGCGTGGGGTTTGTGCAAACGTTCGAGCTCCGCGGCGAGGTCGCGGCCAGCAGCCGTGCTGTAGTCGTTGGCGGCTTGAATGAGCATGATGGGGGCCGCTGTCTTGCGGACGGCGGTCAGCAGGGGGTCGCGCACTTCGGTTGTGTTTTCCCAGGAGCCCGCAGCAGCGGCAAAAGTAACAGCGGCGCGTACGGCGGGGTCGCGCTCGGCGGCAAGAAGGGTGAGCTGGCCGCCGAATGAATGCCCTGCGATCGCGATCCGGTGAGGGTCCACGCCGCGCGCGGTTTTCAAAAAGGACAAAGCTGCGAGGACATCGTCGAGATGATCCGTGGTCAGCAAAACGAACTGCAAGCGCTTTCGGGCCTCATCTCCCTTGGCCGCCTTCTCATGCTGCAGGAGATCCTGCATGAAGGGTCCTTGGTCTGCAGAAAGGCCATGACCGCGGCGGAAGAGATAAAGGAAGGCGTAGCCGTGTTTGACGAAGAGTGGGCCGAGTCGTTCGGCTGCCCCCGTCATCGTGAGTCCGGCCGTATGCCCGGGGTCGGCACCGCCAGAGCCGTGATTGAACAGGACGGCAGGAAAGGGACCGGGACCCGCCGGCATCCAGAGGAAGGCTTTGAGGCGAAGATTGCCGCTGCGGATCTCGACGGTTTGCGGAGCGATTGACTGCGACGACTGGCCCACCGCCATGCCCGAAAGCAGCAACGCGAACAGGAAGAAGCGTAAGGTTCTCATCGGTCTTGGGATACTCCAGGCTGCCTGACTATAGAATAGACGTGAAGACCTGACAAGAAGTAAAGGAGGTCAGGCTGCGTCATCCCTTCCCCAATTTATTTGCAGGGGTGCCGCCTGCATGAGGACAGGACTCTGGGTGCCGCAGACCTGTGTTTTTTGCTTGTCTGCAAACGATGGCGCGCGGTAAAGAGCCTCGAGAGTCGTGGTGCCCGGCGCAAGCCCCGATAGATCGGGGCATACGGGATCCCCGCGGCACCCCCAATGTAAGCCCTCGAATGGCACACTTCCGTGTCCTCAGGAGTGAACCAGGAGTGGATATACGGGGAAAATCGTAGCAGGACATCGGAGTCCTCTCCACCGCGTATTCGCCAGGACCAACTCAGCCGCGCCAATAGCGAAGCGCTGCCCTGAGGATGCCCCGGTTCGTTTCTCGCAGCGCATAACCCAGTGTTCAAGAAAAGTTTCAAAAAACACTTGACAACTTATACTGTGTTCCATACACTATGTACCGAACACTATATGACACACCGTACACAGTTGACGACCTCAGACACCTTTGAAAACCTTCGTCTCGAGCTGCGTCGCGGATGCCTGGGTCTGGCGGTGCTCGCGGCCCTCCGAACCGAACAGTATGGGTACACGCTGCGTAAGACCCTCGAGGAGCATGGACTCGATATCGACGAAGGGACCTTGTATCCGCTGCTTCGCCGGTTGGAGAGTCAGGGATTTCTCACCAGCCAATGGCGCGAGGAAGACAAACGGAACAAACGCTTCTACCGGCTTTCCCCCGAAGGCAAGCTGATTCTGAAACAGCTCCTCTCGGAGTGGCATGGCATTGAGGCAGCACTGAACACTATTCTTAAGGAGCCGCACCATGGAACTTCTCGATCGCTACTTGCAGGCAGTTAGGTTCTGGCTGCCCCGGGCACAGCAGGATGACATTATTGCGGAACTGTCGGAAGACATCCGATCTCAGGTTGAGGAGCAGGAGAGCGAACTCGGGCGCCAGCTGAACGAAGCCGAGATCGAATCCATCCTCAAGCAGCGCGGCCGCCCGCTGCTGGTGGCGAACCGATATCTGCCGCAGCAGCATTTGATCGGCCCTGTGTTATTCCCTGTTTACCGATTTGTGATGAAGATCGTCATCCTCTGTTACCTGATCCCTTGGCTCCTGGTGTGGGCGGGTCTCATGATCTTCGATCCGGGCTATCGCGCGGCGCATTCCGTGGGGGGTGATTTGATGGGGGCGTGGGGATCGTTCTGGCTCACCGCTTTCACCGCGCTTGGCATCGTCACGATCGTCTTCGCTGTCCTGGAGAGGGTGCAATCGAAATCCGGGTTTCTGGGGGATTGGAAACCCCGTAAGCTCCCGCCTGTACGCAACGCAAGGCAAATATCACGTTCTTCTTCCGTCTTTGAATTGGCCGCCCACCTCGTCTTCATGGTGTGGTGGGTGAACCACATGTGGTTTCAAACCCTATTCGAGCGCTCCGGAGTGCGAATCGTGCTTGCGCCCACATGGCGCGCCTTCTTCTGGGCCTTCCTGTTGCTGGCGTTGGCCAATGCCGTCCTCTCCGCAGTGAACCTGTTCCGCCCTTATTGGACGCGCTTTCGCGGCGCAGTTCGGCTCGCTCTCAACTGTGCCGGATCGGTTGGATTCTGCTGGCTGCTCAAAGCGCACCTTTTAGCTGAAATTAGTGCTCCACACCTTTCATCCGCCAGGGCTGTGGAGATCACGAATGCCATTAACACAAACCTGTCGAGATCGTTCCCGTTTGCAGTCATGGCCTGCGTGCTTATTATCGCGCTTGCCGACGTGGGGCGGCTCGTCCGCCTCAGAGCAGGACGCAGTCGGCTGATCCAAGGCCTGGCCGCAATCGTCGCCCTCGCAGCGATGACCACAAGTGCAGGAGCACAAACATTACCAGCGAATCCGAACCCTGGCTTTTCTGAACTATCCGATGCAGAGATTCGCGAACTCCTCGTGGACCACGTCGACGTTCAGCACAAGAGCGTCGGAACTGTAGTCGGCATCATTTCGCCGCAAGGGAGGCGTATTATTTCCTACGGCCAGTTGAATCAGGGCGACCCGCGGCCGCTCAATGGCGACACCGTTTTTGAGATAGGCTCCATCACCAAGATCTTCACTGCCCTTCTGCTGTCCGACATGGTCCGGCGCGGTGAGGTCGCCTTGACTGACCCTGTCGCAAAGTACCTTCCTGCAGGCATCAAGATGCCAGAGCGAAACGGCCGGCAAATCACGTTGGTCGATCTAGCCACCCACACTTCAGGCCTCCCGTTTCTTCCATCGAATCTCCCCGGCGCCAGCGACCCGGCGAACTTCTCCAAGTACATGGGGGCGATCTCCGGTTATTCGGACGAGCAACTCTACCAATTCCTTTCCACCTATCAGCTGGAGAACGACCCTGGCTCGCACTGGGCCTATTCCAATTTAGGCGTAGGGCTGTTGGGCAAGGCATTGGCCCGCCGCGCCGGGATGGATTACGAGAACCTGGTCCGCGCCCGTATCACCGGCCCCCTGGGAATGGCAAGCACCGCCATCACCGTCTCCCCGCAGATGAAGGCCAGGTTCGGCGTCGGTCATAATACCCATCTGCAGCCCGCGCCTGACTGGGTCATGCCCGTATTTGCTGGCGCCGGCTCTCTGCGGTCAACCGCCTACGACCTTCTGACATTTCTCGCCGCGTTCATGGGCTACACGAAATCGCCACTGCTGCCAGCAATGACCGCCATGCTGGAGACCCGGCGACCCGGAGGGCCTAATCTCATGCAGGCGGTAGGCTGGTGGGTGGTTTCTATGGGACCAGGCGACGACGGCATCGTCGCGTTCGGTGGCCAAACCTTAGGCTATGCGAGCACACTGGCCTATGATCCGAAAACGCGCGTTGGTGTTGTAGTCTTATCAAACGGCGCGGCAGACGACGGCGGTCTTGGCTGGCACATGCTCCGTCCAGCTTTCCCCGTCGCAACCTCGACTGCCGCCAGAGCTCTCAAGGAGCGCAAAGAAATGGCCGTCGATCTCAAACTATTTGACCTCTATGCCGGTCAGTATCAGCCGGCAGTTGGCGGGATCATGACGATCGAACGCCAAGGCGACGCACTTTTGCTCAAATCTCCGAGTTCGCCACAGGGGGTTCGCCTCCATGCGCAGAGCGAGCGGATTTTCTTCATTACGGAAACCGACCTGACAATCACGTTCCAGGTGGGCAGCACGGGCCGTGCCACGGGACTGATCGTACATTTTGCCGGAGCTGACACACCGGTTCCGCGAATTAATTCCGGCTCAGGAAAGAACTAAGCGACCTTCGGTCATCGCAAGATAAATGTAAGCTTGTGTCCGCGGGCGACTTAGGGCGGCCGGGTGCCGCAGACATGCGTTTCTTGCATGTCTGCGAACGATGCTGCGCGATGAAAGGTCTCGAGAATCTGGATGCGAAGCGAACGCATGCAAAGAACGCATGCATGCGGCACCCCTCCGGACGGACGCGGAGCGACACGGACCACACCGATGCGGAAAATCCAAAGTCCAAATTCCAAATAAAAACCAAATTCCAATGACCACATTCCAAGGAACGACGTTTGGAAAATGGGTTTCCCCTGGGGACTGACAGGAGGCAGAAGTGAACGCCGAGGATTGGATGGATTGGCGGTGCGCCGTTAAAAGCGGGAGAGATTTGCGGGGATCGAACTAATCGCGGGAAGCGTAGTAGCCCTTGCGCGCGACGATTTTCACATCACGGCGTTCACACCGGACATTGATTTTTCGAAAGGAACCGTCCCGGGAGGTGTTGGCCGGGGCGTAACCGAGCCGATATTGCTGGTGAAGCTCCGTCTTAATCTGCTCAAAAGTTTTCCGGAGATCCTCCATGCTGCGAGGGTAATTGGCTTTTCCACCGGTCTCTTCCGCCAGTTTGTTCAGCACTCCTGTATTCCCGCTGAACTGTGGCTGCCCATAGCCGATGCTGAAGCGCATGGAGCGCGGGGGCTGAAAGTAAATGGGATAAATAATGGTGTTCGCCTTCTGGGCGGCGACCAGTGAATCATTCAATTTATACTTGCTGCCTTCGTCCTCTCCATCGGTCACCAGCACGATCACCTTGCGGCCGGCCTCGCTGCGGAGCTTATCATCGCCCGCCAGCACGATCGCATCGTAGAGGTGCGTTCCTCCACCACTCGTATGGAAAGGTCCCGGATACCCGCCCGTTCGAATACGCGTGCTCTTGATCGCTTTTTCCAGGGCGGGCATATTGTCCGTCAGGTCCTCATCCAGATCGATGCTCAGATCAAAATTGATGACGAGACTTAAATCCCCCTTGCGCATCACGGCGTGAAGGAACTCGATGGCGCCCTCCTGCTCGAGAGAGAGGATATCCTGGGCGGCGATGCTCCCGCTGGTGTCGATCATCATGGCAATGGTCAGCGGGACGGTGCTTTCCTTATCGTAAAAGATGATTTCCTGCGGCTTGCCGTCTTCCTCCACTTTGATATCTTCCCGCTTCAAATCGCTGATCAGACCGCCGTGTTTGTCTTTGGCAATAAAAAACACATTCACCACATCCACAGGAACCTTTATGACGGGCCCCTGCATCTGACTGGGAGAGGGTTTCTCCTGAGCGGTGGACAGGTGCGTGGCCATGACCAGGGATCCCAAGCCCCCCAGCACCAGGGCCAGGACGCCGGACACGATCACACGGGTGGAGGAGCGGGTTGTGAGGCGCGTATTCAAAGTGAGGACCCTCTTTCGAGACTTAATTCGTCTGCGAGCCATTAGATGGGCGTAGCAAGCAATTGGTTTGCTTATGATCTTATGCTAACACGAGCGTTTGCCATTCCACATCATAAAAGTTATACTGAAAGTCAAGGCAAATTCAACCCACGCCGATGGAGGAGCCACCCGCCCCGCGCGAAGAATCAACCGGTGCCACGTGAGCCGAGCTCCAGGAAGGACTCCCGCGTGGGGGGGTCGATGGGGTCAGGCGTGATGGAGTGAACCCTTCTAACCAAAGCGATTATAATCTTATGAGAAAACTATTCGGAATCCTGATCACAGTGTTATTGAGTGGCGCGGCGGTCTTCGCTCAAAGCAAGACGCCCTCCCCGGAGGCAAAATCAGACCCGTCGAAGATGCCCCGGATTGTGGTGACCGTGAGGAAGGTGGTCGTTCCGGTCACGGTGAAGGACAGCAAGGGCCATCTCATCAACGATTTGAAAAAGACCGACTTCGAACTTCTCGAAGACGGCGTGCCCCAGGAGATCTCGGATTTCACGACCGATCCCCGGGCCCTCAGTGCTGTCATCCTGGTGGACACCGCCATGTCCGGACGCGCGGAACGAATCCTCTCGGAGACTTTGCGTTCACTCACCGAATCGTTCAGTGAGTTTGATGACCTCGCCGTTTATACCTTTGAAGACCGGGTGCAACAATTGGTAGGATTTGGGAACAACCACGATATTGCTTACACCCGATTGAAGAAAATGGTAGACGTCAGCGGCACTAACCCCACCGTGGCCGGGGGTCCCGTTTTTAACGGCGGGGCGCCTTCCATCAATGGACGCCCCATGGATGTGGGCCCTCCCCCCAACTATTCCTCCCTGAAACCGCCTCTCAAGCGAATCACGGACGCGATTTTTGCTGCGGCCATGGCCTTCAAGAATCAGCCCAAAGACCGGAGGAAAGTCATCCTGGTGATTTCTGATGGCAATGACACAGGAAAGAACGAGGCCAGTTACCAGGACACGCTCCGACTGCTGCTCGATCACGACATCGCGGTTTACGGGATCAGCAATGACGAGCTTCCCATCCTGCGGCATGTCGAGGTGACCAACGTGTTGCCGAAGTTCGCCGAAGATACCGGGGGAAGCATGTTCTATTCTTTCAAGCGCGAGACGCTGGAGAACATTTATCCCGCCCTTACGGAGCAGGTGCGCAACCAGTACGAATTGGCCTATTCGCCCAAGCGGGAGACGGTGGATTCCGTCTTCAAATCGATTGAGGTCAAGGTGAGTCGCCCTGGCGTCCGCATCATCGCGAGACAGGGATACTATGCGGTGTCCGTCTCTCCTCAGACTCAGGAGTCAAAATAGGTTTCCATCCGCCCCTCACCGCAACCCGATTCTGCCGTGTCCAAAGGTCGTGCTCTCAAGGATGCTTACCCTTCCATGAAGCGGTTCAACCCCTCGCTTCGCGACCAAAATCGCGGCGAGAAAATTCTTTTTTGACTTCAGTCGCGACCGATTTTTTTTCAGGAGCTCCATTTTTCTCTTGACATTGAATTACCCTAACACTATACAATGATGTAATTCCTGTATTCGCCGCAATATCTTGTAAGCGGCGAGCAGGACGAATCCTAGAATTGGAGGGAATCGCATGAAGAAAAGCGCAACCAAGAAAGCACCGAAGAAAAAGGCAGCAAAAAAGAAGAAGAGATAACTTTTTTTTCAGAAGAGATATTGACTTGAATGTGGGGAATGTCGAAAGATATTCCCCATTTTTATTTTTGGGCGGCTGGCCTGAATGGCGTTCCGGTCAATATCCACGGCCTTTCCGCGGCTGGTCGATTCCTACTGAATTTCGAAATCGAGCACCCGGAATCGTTCTCCTAAGGCTCCAAGGAGAGCCCGACAGACGCTTCCCGGAGCTCAGCAAGAGAAGACCAAAATCACGCCTCCTTAGATCAGATCAAGGCGAATGCTTCTCACGGAACCGGTGGGGAGGAATTCCAAGTTACGGAGCGAGGCGGGTTGCCTGAAACGAGAATTCAACTTCGGCCTCTCGATTCACACTTCTTCAAAGGCGGGACAGACTCCCAGGAAATCACATTGCGGGCAGAAATAATTCCGGCGGGGTAAAAACTCACGACGCCGGATCTGCCGGGCAATCTCCAAGATCATCTCGCGATCCAATTCCAGTTGTGCGGCGGTGCGGTCGGTGGTGATCTTTTCCCCGTTCTCAAGATTGTAAAATGACAACCGGGCCGGCTCACGGTGGAAGGACTCGCGGCACGCGAGCGCGTACACGGAGAGTTGCAGACTCCGGTCGGCTTCCCGCTGGTCCTTGGGACGGCCCGTTTTGTAATCGACGAGTTCCAGTTGTCCCGCCGCTTCCTCATTCATCTGGTCGATGCGGCCCATGACCACGACGTGGTCGATGGGAAACTGGAATGACTTCTCCTGCGCCCAGACGGCGACATCGAGATGAATGTTCTTTTCATAAAACCGGCGTAGTTGCTCCAACGCGCTGGCTCGATAACGGTCCTCCTGATATTTATCTTCAAACCCGACCTTTCGCCAGCGACGATTGAGAAATTCCTCCATCCTCTCCAGAGGAAATTCTCCCTCTTCCTGTTTCCAAACAAAGAACTGTCTCACACATTCATGCAGGATAGATCCGACGGTCAAGGGGGCACTGGGGCCGCCCGAGAGCCCGTAGAGGTGCCCGAACTTGTACTGCATCGGGCACGTCCTGTAAGTTTCCATCGATGAGGCGCTCAGTTTCAGTTCGTCCGCCGTGGCCTCGGACTCGACCGCGGGCAGGGGCGCATTCCGGAGGGCCCAGTAAGGAAGCCTGGAGTTCCTGATCAACGCTTCGTCAGCCGCCGGGTCCAGGGAAAGTTCCTCGGTCAGGTTTTCCCCCGAGGCCTCCACGCGGCCGATTCTTAAATCGTGGGCCGCCTGTTTCGGGTCCCGCTGGATGTCGCTGAGAAACTCCGAGAGTTTCCACCGGGGCTTGGTGACCGCGGTTAAGATGAGGAGCTGTTGGGCGCGCGTCATGGCCACGTAGCCCAGACGCCGTTCTTCGTGGATATGCGCCCCTGGAGGGAGGAGGCCTTCCTTTCTTAAGACCTCCGGGAAAGGCAGTAAGGTGGACCGTTGCTTTGCCGGGAAATAATTCTGTGTCAGGCGAAGCACGAACACCACCGGGAATTCCAATCCCTTCGCTGCATGAACCGTCATGAGGCGGACGGCTTCCCTCCCTGGAAATTCCTTCTCTTCATCGGCGATGTCGCCGCCCGCTTCAAGATAGAGGTCAAAGTACTCAAGGAAGTCTTTGAGCCCCCCCTCTTTAAATTTTCTCTGCCACTCTTCCACGAATTTCAAAACGCGACGGACTGGTTTTTCGATTTGTTCTTCATGGAAGGAGGTCATATCCCCGAGCACGGCCTGGGCCGGTGGGGTGTTTCTCTGAAGCTCTCCGGCGCAAACTTTCAAAGCCGCCAGGGCCGGCCGTTTTGCAACGGCTTTCCGCAGGGAATCGGCCCACCGGACGAAGAGGCCGAGTTTTGTCTTCAACGGAGTTGGGGTCTCGTCTCGTGCGACTTCCCGGATCACCTCCCAGAGGGATGGGCGTGGGGTCCCGTCGCGGTGGGAGTGACGAGCGGCCCGGTCCGCTAGGGAGACGAACTCCTCCTCCGTCAGCCCCCACGGTGGAAGCACCAGCGTGCGCGCACAACAAATGTTGTCGGCGGGTTTCGCCACGAACCGGGCCGTCGCCAGGAGATCGCGGACCGAAGGATGCAAGAGCACAGACAGTCCCACCACTCGAAAGGGAATGGCGCGTCGCCGCAGGGCCTTGATTAACAGGTCGCGGTGGGCATGGGCGCGATAAAGGACGGCGACGTCATTGAAGGCCCGTCCACCTCCGTGAAGCCGATCGATTTCCGCCGCGACGGCGAACGCCTCGTCGTCCGGCTCCGAGGCGACGAGCAGCGACACCGGTTCTCCTTCCTCTTTTTCTGTCCACAAGTCCTTGTTCGGGTCGAAGCGGTCCGGATTGACCGTGATCAGTTGGTTGGCGAGGCGCAGTATCCGCCGCGTCGAACGGTAGTTCCGGGTCAGCTTCAACTGGCGGAACCGGGGGAACTTCCGGGCAAACAGGGTGAAGCTCTCCGAAGATGCGCCCCGAAACCGGTAGATCCCCTGATCGTCATCGCCTACCACGGTGATGTTCTGGTGCGATTGCGCCAGCAGGTGGAGCAGCTCAATCTGGGCGACGTTGGTATCCTGAAATTCATCCACGAGGATGGCGCGAAATTGATTTTCATAATGCTCCCGGATCTCTGGAAATTGTCGCAGCAACCGGACCGCCGTCGCAATGACATCTCCGAACGTCTGGGCCCCGGCATCCGCCAGCAATCCTGTAGCGACCCGATACACGCGCGCGATCTCCCGGTCGCGTTTCAGCTGCAGTTCCGCCTCTTCGGAGGACACCTTGCCCGCGTCCACGTCCCGGTGGAGTTGCTCCTCGAGCCCCTCCACGTAGGCCTCATAGTCTTCCACGCTGACCAGTTCATCATGGGCCCGCGACATGAACTCGATCAGATTTCTCAGAAACTTTCCCGGCTCTGCATTCTTCCAGAAAACCTCGAGCTGGAGGCTTTCCAGATGACGCCGCAACAGAATCCAGAAATCGATGTTGTCGAGCAACTCGCTCTTCTGCCGTTGTTCGAGCCGCGCCGACTGCTCTTCGATCAATCTCAACGCGAAAGAATGGAAGGTATGGACCCGAACTTCACCGGAGGGCATGTCTCCCAGGCGTTCCCGTATCCGGGTGGACATGACCGCGGTCGCCCTTTCTGTGAAGGTCAGCGCCACCACATTCTCAGGCCGCAGTCCCTCCCCATGGTCGAGCAGATAGGCGACCCGTTCGGTGATCACCCGGGTCTTTCCGGTGCCTGCACCCGCAATGATTAGCAGGGGCGCGCCCAGGTGGGTGACCGCAGCGTCTTGTTCAGGATTGAGATGAATCTCGGGGGCCATCATGTGAGACTTGCTCTTTCCCCTCGTCCTTGCGTAAAAGGCCGTGAGCCTTCGCTTGGGTTCTCAGGCGGATCGAACGTAGAATATAATCGGTTGCGCCTTCGTGTACAAATCAAATATCCCTTCGGATCTCCGCGCATGATTCCCTGCAGGGAGAATGTCTCCTCTTTGAACACGAATCGTGGACAGTGCCCCACCTCCTCCGTTTCTTTACAATCTTTTAGGGAACATGATAGAATTTCCCGTAATTTAATGGCTGTTCTGGTTCTCATTTCCCGCATCATGAAGGATCTGCCCGGACATTCCTGAACGGATACGGCGGATCAAATCTGCGACGTTGACACCGGAAAAACGACTGTACGCCTGGGGCCAGTCGAGCTCGCTTTCATCAGCAAAGAGAACACCTCACAAAACGACCTAGAGAGGAATGAAGGAGTTTCTGTCATGTCAGGGCATTCAAAGTGGCATTCAATCAAGCATAAGAAGGGCGCCGCAGACGCCAAGCGCGGGCGGATTTTTACGAAGCTGATCAAGGAAATCACCGTCGCCGCCCGAGTGGGCGGAGGCGACCCGGATGGCAACCCGCGTTTACGCACGGCCATTCTTGCCGGCAAAGCAGAAAACATGCCCGCCGACAACATCAAGCGCGCGATCCAGAAGGGCACCGGCGAGCTGCCGGGCGCGCAGTATGAAGAAATTACTTACGAAGGATACGGGCCGGGCGGGGTCGCCATGATCGTGGATGTCATGAGCGACAATAAAAACCGCACTGTTTCGGAGATGCGGCATATTTTCGGCAAGCACGGGGGAAATCTCGCCGACGCCAATTCGGTGGCCTGGATGTTCCACAAGAAGGGCTACCTGATTGTGGAAAAAGCCAAGGCCACTGAAGAACGTTTGATGGAAGTGGGATTGGACGCGGGGATCGACGACATCCGGGACGATGGTGACAGCCTGGAGGTCCTGACCGCCCCTGAAAGTTTTGAGGCCGTCTTGAAGGCCATCAAAGCCGCCGGCATCGAACCCGCCAGTGCTGAAGTGTCCAAGGTTCCTCAGAACTATGTCAAGCTCGACAGCAAACATGCCGCCCAGATGCTGCGACTCATGGAAGAACTTGAAGACCATGAGGACGTGCAGAAGGTCTACGCGAACTTTGACATCGAGGAAAAAGACCTGGAGGCCGTGGCCGGATAGTTTTCGGGACGGAGCAGGCCCGGCGGCGGATTCGGAATGGAACCTGCGGGGAGTTCGGGAGTTGAGGGTTTGGCTCTCCCACATGACTTTTGACTCGTCCCGGAGGTCTCCCTGAAGAATTCTGGAGAGTCGGGCACGGAGAGGATGGATGTCCACTAGAGTCCGGTGGGATGACTAGCCTGATCTCATGCGAATTCTCGGCATCGATTGCGGTAGCGAACGGACCGGCTTCGGCGTCATTGAATCCGACGGGGACCATCATCAGCTTGTTGCTTTTGGAGCAGTGCAGACCTCTTCCAAGCAATCCTTTCCCAGGCGCCTCCAAAAAATCCATGCGGGGCTCACAGAGCTCATCAAACAGTATTCTCCCGATGAAGTGGCGGTCGAAGAGGTGTTCTACGCCACCAACGTCAAAAGCGCATTGAAGCTGGGGCATGTCCGTGGCGTTGCGCTTCTCGCCGCCACGGAAGCGGGCGTCCCCATCAGCGAATACTCCGCCCTGGAAGTCAAATCCAGTGTGGTGGGATATGGGCGTGCGGATAAGAGGCAGGTTCAGGAGATGGTGAAGATCCTGCTCCGGCTCCAGGACATTCCTCAGCCGGACGATGCGGCCGACGCGTTGGCCCTGAGTATCTGTCACATGCATCACCGCGCCACTCAAATCCGAATCGAGGAGAGCCTCGCCGCGGCCAGACCCGTCAAGGGCAAGGGGGCGAGACCCGGCTCACGCGGACGCTGAAGGGACCGAACTGAGGTGGTCCGGTGCCCCCGGGAGCCATGGCTTGATCCGGAGTCTGAATTCCGTCTTGAATTAAACGATGCGTACTGCTCAAAAATATCTCCGGTATATGCTGGGCGGATTCCTGCTCGGGCTCGCCCTGACAGCCGCCACCCGGGGGACCCTCATCGAGAACTCGTCTCCCGGCCCCACTGAGGCCGTTCCTCCCACTTCAATTCACTTCTCCAAAGAGTTTCGGCAGGGCCCCTACGAGTGCTTTAAGATATCGATCGATCAACAGGGACGGGGAAAATTTGAGGCAAAGCCGCGCGATGGAGAATTGATCACGAGAGATCTGCAGGTGACTGTGGAGACGATGCAGCGCCTTCTGGCCGCTTTTGAATCCGCCCAGTTCCTGTCGTCCGCCCGGGACTACGAGAGCCATATGAAGGTGGCCGATATGGGGATGAAGACCATTATGTTCGAGCGGAGCGGCCGCTCCCGGGAAGTCCGCTTCAATTACACCCTCGACAGGCACATGGCCGCCATCGCCGATCTCCTGAGTGGTCTGGTGACCACCCAACTTCGAATCGACTCGTTGGAAAAAACGATGCGATACGACAAGCTCGGACTGCCCGATCAGTTGAATGCCTTGCAGGGGGAACTGAACAGCCGCTGGCTGGTGGACGCCGAATTGCTGATTCCGATCCTCACCGAAATCGCGAATAACCACGCTTTCTTCAATATCGTGCAACGGAAAGCACAGCAACTGATTCAGCAGATTGAATCCGCCAAACCTTCAGCGATGAAATGATTTTATCTGCGCTGGGGAAGGCCTGGGGAGGCTGCTTCCAAGAGCTATTGGAGAACGGGCTTTGTTACGCGGGGCGAGAAGTGCCACAGGTAGGATTTTCCAAAGGGGAGATCCACCAGTATGGCGTATTGAACTTCCACGCTCACCTGATTCGCCAAGCGCGTCACTTTAATGCTTGAATCCTTCACCGGCAATTTCAGTTCCTTCGCCTTGATCATCAAGGCCAAGCGGACCTTTCCTTCATCGCGGTTGCCCGCACCCGCTTCTTTCGCCTCATAATCCATGGCATCCACAAACTCATTGGATGAAACATAGGGGGGGATGAATTTCACCCCCAGGTAGATGATGAGGGCCAATACGACGACCCAAAAAATGAACGATCCCGTTCCACCCCGTCGACTGCTCCATCTTCCCATTGATGCCGTTTCCCTTTCTCCTTAAGAATCACTGCGCCCGGTGCCTGGATTCACCCCACACCAATTACCGACTTTGAATCAGGGGGAAAGGATCAGACCCCCTCGGACCAAGAGAATTCAGTTACCTCCCGGGAACCTTGGCCTGGAGACCCGGATTCGCTCTCCCGCGCTTTTTTCGGAATCCCGGGTCAATCGAGTGGATTCCGCACAGCGTCACTTCATCCCCCGGGGTGCATTGGCGGCCAACAATCCCTGCACCGTGGTGGTCACCGCATCCAAAGCCACATCAGTGAACTCGCGCTTTGCCCGGAGGTAAACTTCCGCCTTGCCCTCCTTGAGCTTCTTCGGCCCCACGGTGATCCGGAGCGGGACGCCGATCAGATCATTGTCCTTGAATTTCACCCCGGGACGTTCTTCCCGATCATCGAGCAGGACGTCAATTCCCGCAGCTTGCAGGTCCGTCGAAATCCTTTCCCCCGCCTTGACTGATTCCGCATCGCTCATGTTGACGATGTTCACGATCACGGAAAACGGAGCGATGGAAACCGGCAGAATCATCCCACTCTCGTCATGATTCTGTTCGATGGCGGCGGCGAGGATTCGCTCCACCCCGATGCCATAACAGCCCATGATCATCGGGACGCCCTCCCCTTTTTCATTCAGCACAGTAGCGCCCATGATCTCCGAGTAGCGAAGGCCGAGCTTAAAGATCTGGCCGATCTCCAGCCCTTTCCACATTTTGATGGGATGCCCGCATTGGAAGCACAGATCCCCTTCCTCCACCAGGCGCAGGTGCTGATATTCACCGCTGAAATCCCGGTCCACCACAACCCCGCGAACATGAAAATCATCCTCGTTCGCCCCGGTGGTCATGTTTTTTCGGCCCCGCAGCGCCTCGTCAATAACGATGCGATACCGGCTCGCCCCGACGGGGCCGAGCGAACCGGCATTGGCGCCCAGCGCCGCCACAATCTGGTCGGGATGGGCCGGATAGAACTTCATCCCGGCGCCGAACAATCGCGCCAGTGCCGCTTCGTTGACGGTATGATCGCCGCGAACGCAGAGCAGGACCGGTTTCTCGTCTACCATGTAAATCAGGGTCTTGATTTGTCGCCGGCCTTCCGCTCCGGCGGGGAAGGCTTCGAGAGCCGCGATCGTACGGATGCCGGGTGTCGCAAATTTTTCAGGACTCGCCGGCGCCTCCCCGTCTTCGAAGGGAGGAGCCTTGCTAATGGCCATCTCGCGGTTGGCCCCGTAGCCGCAGTTTTCACAATGGACGATGAGATCTTCGCCCGCGTCGATCAACGCGGAAAACTCGTGAGAGTCTTTGCCTCCCATCGCTCCGGTGTCGGCCTTCACCGCGATGTAGCGTAGACCGCAACGATCGAAAATCCGGCTGTAAGCCTCGTACTGCCGCTGGTAAGTCTGGTCGAGGGACTCCCAGGAAGTATGGAAGGAGTAAGCGTCCTTCATGGTGAATTGACGCACGCGCAACAGGCCGCCCTTGGGACGGGCCTCATCGCGAAACTTGGTCTGGATTTGATACCACGTCTGCGGGAGTTGTTTGTAGCTCCGAAGTTCGTGACGGGCAATATCGGTGATGACCTCCTCATGGGTCATGCCGAGACACAGGTCCCGTCCCGCGCGGTCCTTCAGGCGGAACATGTTGTCCCCCATGATCTCCCAACGCCCGGATTCTTCCCAGAGTTCACGGGGATGAAGGACCGGCAGGAAGAATTCCTGGCCGCCAACGCGATTCATTTCCTCCCGGATGATTTGGGAGATCTTGAGCACCGATCGTTGCGCCAGCGGAAGGTAGGAATAGATGCCCGCCGCCACCTGGCGGATGTAGCCTGCGCGCAGCAAGAGCTGATGGCTGATGGTTTCCGCTTCAGCCGGGGTTTCTCTCAGGGTGGGTATGAAGGTTTCGCTCCAGCGCAAGACAGGTCTCTCCTCTCAGGTAAAAAAGACGGGCCCTGATAAACTATGGATACAACTTCCTCACCAACAATGTCCGCAAAAACAAGCATCAAATGTTCAGTGAAAGGACGCGCTTTGTCAAGGCGAATCGCGGGCGGGTCATTCATCTTTGACGCGCGTTTCTCAACGGATCCTGCAACCGCCCGAGCAGAAAACAGCCGGCGTTTTCCACCCTCGAGTCGAGTCCTTGCCTTCACGCATCACCCCGACCGTCGTGCCCGCGGTCGTCCTAACCGGTTTTCACCTTCATCGAAGAATAATCCAAATGCGACCCAAGGACACTGTGTGGAATGGAATAAACAACGAGGAGGAGCACTGCGGCGGCAATGATCGCTCCCGTCCGCTCCTTCTTCCAGTTCGCAAGCAGGGCCAGCAGCCAGCCCACCAGGGCTATCAAGGTTTTGTTATCCGTAAGGTCGTAGCCGAAAGGAACGCCTGTCCAATACTCCCCGAAGGCGTGATGTTGCACCATGGGACCCAGGATCATGCCCCCCAGAACCAGGAACGCCACCGTCAACCAAGCGATCGTTTTGTAGCCCGCCATATTGCGAACAGCCTTTAATCCTGCCGCTGTCGACGCCCACATCGCCAGGAACATACAGGTCACATGCGGGATCAGGATCGTGAGCGGCACGACCCCCCGAAAACGAATCTTGATCGGAGAGTCGCCTCCGATTGTCTGCTTCCCTGCCGGCGATGACAAGGCGATGGTGTACTCCATTTTCCCCGCTGGAGGCTGGTGAGGCAGCGTGCCGATAAGATCGCCCTTTTCACGCAGCATGGAAACACTCCGCCAAGCCTCGCCCGCACCCAGGCGGCGGAAGGAAAGCCCCCCCTGGATGGAAGGATCCAATTGTTTGAGGCGGACCTCGCAGTCGTCTGGTCCGTCATAGCTCCGCGGCAATCGATAGGAATAAGACTGACCGTCGAGGGTCACCTTCCCTTTCGCGGGATAGGTGGGGCCGGTCACGCGTTGGTAGGAAGCGGCGGCCAAGGTGATCAGCAGCGCCAGGAGGTATGGGACAGTGGATCGTTTCATAAAACTGTGTCGCGAGTACGCGTCATAAAATCAGCGAAACATTCTCCTTTCCCAGGGGATATTCCGGCGGGACTCAAGAAAAAATCGCCGCGCGGGTCACTATATACGACCCTTCCCAATTCCTTAAGTTTTTTAATCGCACTTTTTTCCAACGACTAGACACCCAGTCCCGTCTAAGAAGTGGAAAGTGATGAAGGCACGGGCTTCCGAAGTCTGTGCCCGGAGGGGGCCTTATTGCCTGATCGCGGAAACGAAGAGGTTGTGAGGAGGCTGGATTGCTCCTGGAAAATGTGCTAAGAGTTCAGCCCTCGACAAAGGAGAGCATCTTGCCAGGTTCTCACAACCCGGCCCTTCGAACAGATGCCGAATGGGATCTCGTGGAAGGCTGCAAGGACGGCAGCTTGTCGGCCTACGAGCGCCTTTACCTGTCTCACGGACCTCGCATGAAGAGTATTGCCTTAAACCTGCTCGGGAACACTTCGGATGCGGAGGATGCGGTCCAGGAGACCTTTTTGAAGATTTACCGCAGCGTGGCGGACTTTCGCGGACAATCCGCCTTTACCACCTGGATCTACCGCATCCTTGTCAACACCTGCCACGACCTGCGGCGCTCAAGACATTTCAAACAGGAAATGTCCAGCCTGGATCCTGGGGCCCAGGAAACAGATGTTGTCCTGGTGCGGATTGATGATCATCCCCTGCGGCTGGCGCTGGAAAAATGCTTGAATGATCTGAGCCCGCGAAACCGTACCGTTTTTCTGCTATTTGAAGTGGAGGGATTTAAGCATTCGGAGATCGCCGAAATCATGGGAATCCCGGAGGGCACCTCCAAGAATTCGTTGTTCGACGCCAAGCGGGACCTCCGGCGCATGTTGAAGGATTCCCCACGGCCGTGGAGATCCAATATATGATTCCGATTGAATGCAGCGATTTGGATTACATTCTGCGTCAGCAGGAACCTGAGCTGATGGAAGCGCTGGCCGTGCATGCCCAGCACTGTCTTTCTTGCCGCGAAGAACTGGATCGATGGGACGAAATCTCGGCCGTGGCAACGTCTCTTCGAAAGAGCTGGGATTCTCCCCACCTGTGGTTGAAGATTCGGGACAACCTGGTCGCGGAATCGAGGGTCGCCCAAACCCGGTCAAAATGGGGTTTCCGGGCCATTCCCCAAACCTTCGTTGAAAACTGGCAGGCCGCCGCTGCACTGGCAGCCCTGGTCCTGATTTCCACCTTCAGCGTCGGTCTGCTGTGGCGACATCCACAGACCCCCGCCCCGACTTTCCAGCAACGGTCCGGGGTCATTGCGCCCAAGCCGTTCTCCGAGGAGGCGCCTCTATCGGAAGGGATTCCTTCCCCGCAAAAGCGGCTATTAACCGAACAAGAGCTCACAGAGATCGAGCGCACCGAGGCCGCGTACATCCACTCGCTCGACAGGCTGGCCCAACAGGTCCAACCCGAACTGCAAAGCCCAACCTCTCAGCTGATGATGAACTACCGTGAGAAGCTGCTTCTGATTGACAGCGCCATCGCGGAGTGTCGCGCTCACATTGAGATGAACCCTTACAACGCCCACTTGCGCAGGGAACTGCTCGCCATGTACCAGGAAAAACATCGCACACTTCAGGATTTGCTCACCGAGGGAACCCATGAACAGCAATAAGGTCGCACATGCAAAGACGTGTTTGAAGTCGCCTGTTTCGCATCGGGTCAAGGCAGGGAAGATTTTTTTCCTGGCCATTTTAGGCGGCCTTCTCTTCGCGCCACTCGCTCCGGCGGCCAGCCGGGAGCCAAGGGAAGAATTTGCAAGGGACTTCCAAAAGACGGTGGCGCTGCCCCCCGGACAGACTCTTCGGGTTGACCACAAGCTGGGGGATGTCCTGATCCGCACGCACCACCAGAACGAGGTGGTGATTCATGCCAGCATCCGCGTCTCGGCCAACGACCTATCGGAAGCCACCCGGTTCGGGAATCAGATCCAGATTGACGTGGAGCAGGCGCCTTCCGGTGTTTCCATCATCACGCGGTATCCCAATGAACTGGGCGGCTCTCTCTTTGGTCATCACAACATCTCCTATTCCGTGAACTACGATATCCTGATGCCCGACACCGCGCCCCTGAGCATCAAGAATCGATTTGGAGCTGTCACGGTGTCTAACCTCAACGCCAATGCCGATATTAACAACGCCAACGGAAAGCTTCTGTTCAGTGATGGGCGGGGCGCCCAGCGTTTGGAAAACTCCTTTGGGGGGGTTGAAGTCACCCGGAACGTCGGGGATGTCATCGTCAACAATGCCAACGGCTATGTCACGGCAACCCGGGTGGACGGCGTGTTGATGTTGCACAACCGTTTTGGGAAGGTGACCGTCAGCAGCGTCACCAAGCAGGCGACCCTCAGCAACACCAACGGCAGCATTGAACTCACCGATGCGGCCGCCGCTGCCCGGATTTCCAATTCCTTCGGGCCGGTCAGGGTTATCCGGGCCGGTGCGGATCTGTTTGTGAGCAACCAGAACGGAGAGGTCGAAGCACGCCTGGTGGGAGGGACGGCCGATCTCGGTACGACCTTTGGCTCCATCACGGTGGACGACGTCCGCAAGAAGCTGATCTCGAATTCCACCAACAGCAAGGTGACCGCAACGAAGATCGGTGAAACGGCCATGGTGAATAACACCTTCGGCCCGGTTTCTTTGCAGCATGTCGGCGGAAGTGTTGAGGTCGAGAATGCGAATGGCACGGTCGAGGTCAGTGACATCCACGGTGATGCCCAGATCAAGACCAGTTTCGGCGCCGTCGCGGGCGCTCTTATCCGAGGCAATGCCACCGTCAGGAACAACAACGGCGCCATCGCCCTGAGCGAAGTCACCGGCCTTGCCGATGTTCATGGTTCATTCGGAAAAGTAACGTTGACGCGTATCCACAAAGGCATACGGCTGGTGAACGGCAACGGCAGTGTCCTGCTTTCAGATATCGGAGGGGAGGTGTATGTAAAAACGAGCTTCGGACTTGTGAAGGGCAGTGACATCAACGGGCCGATCACCGTCGAGAATTCCAATGGCGGGGTGGACGCCACCACGATTAAGGGCAATGCCAGCGTCCGGTCATCCTTTTCTCCGATCATTCTCAAGGGCATCAGCGGAAGCATTGAGGTTGACAATCAGAATGGTTCCGTCGAAGTCTCGGACGTGACTGCCGGGGCACCCGGAGCCCCGCGGTGCCACAACATTAGGCTCTCCACGACCTTCTCTCAGCTCCGGATAACGCTCCCTGAGAACGCCAGTTTCAAGGTTGAAGCTCGCACCTCCTTTGGAAAGGTTTCAAGCGAACTGCCCTTGAGCTTGTCTGGAAATCTCAGCGAGAGTTCGGTGACCGGAAAAATGGGCAACGCCGAATGCGAGCTGAAATTGACGAATAGCAACGGAAACATTCAAATCCTGAAGACTGCCGGAAAGTAGTGCCGATTCCCCCTGAAAGATCCAGGCCACCGGTCGCGGGTGATGTCTTTTGCAAGGCCACCACTTCGGAATCCGGGTTCAATCCGAAACAAGGATGAGGATTCCACCGCGGCGGGTGTTGCATTGACGATCCCTCGCTTCCTTCCTGGATTCCTTATAAAAAGCGGCCTTGGTTCCTCCCCTGCCGGATGGGGATCCCTATTGGAGTTCCGAGACGCTCCTGCTGCGGCGAGGCCTGAATCCTCCCGATTGTTTCGTTTTTTCACCCCCGACCCGTTATCATTTGACTTTGATTTTTGCATCTGTGTATATTGGCGGCGAGCGCTCCACGGGCGGATTCCATCGATGACGCGGATCGCCGTGATTCGGGGCCATCACCCATGACAAACCGCATGAAAGCAAGGCTGATCGCGTCCGAGACGGATCAGCTTTTTACCCTCTCCAATCAATTGACACTGGCGCGGATGGCCATGGTCCCGATCTTCGTCCTGCTGGTCCTGTATGGGATGATGGGGTGGTCCCTGATCGTCTTCCTGCTGGCCGGGGCCACCGACATGCTGGATGGATGGCTGGCGCGATGGCTGCATCAGCGAACGGTGCTGGGAACCTATCTGGATCCGATCGCCGACAAGATGCTTCTGACCGCCTCGTTTGTCACGCTCTCCATCCAATCGGTGCCCATCAAGAATCACATCCCTGTGTGGGCGACGGCGCTCTTCATCAGCCGCGACATCATCATCGTGGTGAGTGCCTTAATCATTTACATTGCCACCGGGTTCCGCAACTTTCGTCCTTCCGTGTATGGAAAAATCACCACGCTTCTGCAGCTCGCGGCGGTGCTGGTGACCATCTGGTTCAGTTACATGGGGCACCGATCTTCGATTGTCCGGGTCACGGTTTACGCCGCAGTAGCGGCCACGGCAGTCTCCGGCTTTCACTACGTCCTCGTCATGCGCCAGCGGCTGGGGGAGGAGGCGTTGGCGTCGGCCGCGCCCGGCTCTCAAGAACCAAAAGAAGTGGAGTTCCACCGCCGCGTGAGTTAGTTCGGGAAGGATGATCCAAGCTTGACACTCTCAACGCCACCCTCAGAAGCGCTTACGCTGACGCAGCGCGTCCTGATCGTTCTCCTCCTGATCCTGGGATTCGGCCTGACGATCTGGCTGGTGCGCCCGGTCATCTCGCCGCTCGTCATTTCACTGTTGCTTGCCTACGTCCTAAACCCCGTCGTGGAGAAATTGGAAGGCGTTCTGGCCTCGCGCCTGTTTGCGATGATCCTCATGACCTTGTTTATCCTCGGTCTTGTGGCCGTCATTGTCATTTTTCTCATTCCCCTCTTTGCCGACCAGCTCACCCTCACCATCCAGCGGATCCCGGTCGCCCTCAACAAACTGGTCGCGCAGATCGACCCGCTCCTCAACCGCCTGCGGGCCAATTATCCCCTCTTCTTCCGGCAATTTTTCGGCCCCTCGTTGGCCAGCGTTAAAAGTTCGATCCCCCTGCTCTCGACCCCGACACTCAAGATTTTTTCGACCGGGGCGACCGACCTGTTTTCGCTTTTTCTGAACGCGATGAAACTCTTGTTTGTTCCTGTCTTCACCTTTTATCTGCTCTATGATTTCCCGAATATCGGTCAAAAGATTTATCAGGCCATTCCCCATCGACGAAAGCTTTTTTTCACCGAGCGGTTTTACGAAATTGACCAGGCGTTGAGGCGTTTTGTCCACGGCCAATTGCTGATTGCCGTGATCTATGCGGCAATCTACTCGGTGGGCCTGACCCTGTTGAACATCCAGGTCGGACTTTTTCTGGGTGTCCTGGCGGGTCTGGCAAACCTGGTTCCTTATCTCGGCACGGTCGTGGGGTTGTTTTTCGCCATCATCCTCTCGACTTTCGATGGATTCAGTTGGCTGCGCATCGCCGGAATCCTGGGAGTCTTCGGCTTTGCACAGGCCCTGGACGGATCCGTGCTGACGCCCAAGATTCTGGGCAACAAGGTGGGACTGCACCCCCTCGTCATGCTGGTCGGAATCATTGCGTTTGGAAAACTATTCGGCCTTCTGGGAATTGCCGTCGCCGTGCCGGCCATGGCAACCTTTGCTGTTTTCCTCCGCGCCTTTTACCGTGAATATCTCGCCTCTGATTTTTATCACCGGACATGAGGGAAACCGGGAAGGCAGTGGCAGGAGCAGGAAGTCAGAAGTCGGAGGTCAGAAGTCAGAGTAGAAAAAAATTGGGATCTCAAACTTTGAACCTGGAACATTGAACTGGTTTCAGACTTTGAACTTTGAACTTGGAACTTCGAACTTTCCTTTATACACCCTTCCTCCAGCCCTCGGTCTCGACCAGGTATTCACGCCGGGCTTTGCGCTCAGCGAGGGTCATGAAGAGCGCCTCGCGGGCCGGTCGCTCAATGCCCATATGGGTGAGGCCGCGCACAAAGATCTGCGCCGACCCGCGCAAGGCTGACTCCTGAAGAAGCTTCTGCCATTCGGAATAAGAATAGGCTGCCCCTACACTGACCAGGAAGCTCTCGCGGCTTTTCCCCGAGTAATTTCTCCCAAACCATCGACCGTGCCACCAGGAGGATAGGAGCGAAGGTCGCCGCAGATCGCGCACCAGCACGGCCCCGTCCTTTTTAACGACGCGCGCCATCTCGTTAAGAAGGGCCAGGGGGGCATCCACCTGGTGCAACACCTCACTGCTGAGAACACCATCAAAGTATTCAGACTTGAATTTTGTACGCCGCAAATCAGCCACCTGAAAATGAGTCCGTCCCTGGAGCCCTCCGCGCTCGGCCGCCTCCGTTGCCGAAGCAATCCGGGTTGAGGAGCGGTCAATGCTGAGGAGGGTCACTTCCGGACATCGGTTTGCCAATTCAAGGGCAATCCGCCCATCTCCGGTTCCAACATGGAGCAGCACACCCTGATGCATCCCCAGCCGGATTGCATGTTCGACACACTGGTTATCGAATTCAACCCGGCACCGTTCACCGGCACTGCCTGATGGAGGGCTCTTCTCCTCCTCGGTCTCCCAGACTTCAGGCTGCGGCACCCGTTTGGAATCCAGCCAGGACATACTCGAATTCTAGTTCATCGCCCAAAGAAACAGAAGGGGCATGCTGACCGGCAAGCCTCTGAGCGCGCGCGTGGACTCCGGTGGCCGGCACCTCTAACCGGAATTCCGAAATTTTCACGCGAGGGCCCCAAGATGTTCGGCTTGCTGCAGCGATCTCTGCTCGCACAATTTCTTTCTTTGCGAATCGTCATGGAGGCTCCTGAATTCTCGTGTCCCCAAGAGGATGAATCGTCCCCCCTTGTTCAAATTTCGAAATTCAAGTTAAAATCAACCGATGATCTCAATAAGAACCCAAATTGATTTGTTGAAGGTCCGTCTTCTTATCTTTGATCTGGATGGCACTTTGATTGATTCCAAGGAAGACCTGGCGAACAGCGCCAACCACATGCGGGTGGCGGTGGGGCTGTCGCCTCTGGATCACGAGACCATTTTTTCATACGTCGGTGATGGCGCGCGTCTGCTGGTCCAGCGGCTGATGGATCACGCCGAGGACGACGCCGAGGTAGACCGTGGGTTGGAAATTTTTCTCAATTACTATCGAGCGCATATGTTGGACCACACGGTGCTTTATCCGGGCGTCCGGGAAGGACTTCAAGCACTGTCCCTTCCGCCCGAGGGAGCAAACCGCACCCTCGTGGTCCTCACCAACAAGCCCGTCCGATTCTCACGCCTGATCCTGGAAGGCCTTGGAGTTTCCGGTCTCTTCCGGTTTATCTATGGAGGGAACAGTTTCGAGCAGAAAAAGCCGGACCCCATGGGAGTCAACACCCTCCTGGATGAAACAGGAATTCCGGCCGGCGCCGCGCTGATGGTGGGAGATTCCGATGTGGACGTCCTGACGGGACGCAATGCCGCCGTGTCCACGTGCGGAGTCACCTACGGCCTCGGTGCGGAAAAGATGAGGCAAACCCCGCCCGACTTGTACGTGGACGATCTTCGCGAACTCGCCGCATTGCTGAATGGGCACGCCATGCCCACCAAGGACCCAAACATCTCGACGCACACCCCAACCACGAATCTTCGTTTCTGATTCGAGAAAAGGCTGCCCTCATGGAAGAACGCGATTTCTTCACCGAAAAGGACGAAGTCAAGCAGGCCCAGTTGAACTGCCCCACATGCCATACCATGGACACCTACGATATCCGCTGGAGGCGGCGCACGAAGAAGAAGTCGCTTCCTCCCCATGCCAACGAAGAAGACCGGATGCGATTCGTCAAGGCGCGCGACTACCTTGTTCGAGTGGACGACGTCCTCTCCTGCAAGCGGTGCCGCAAGCGCCTGGAGATTACCAGTCTGCAGTCCGTGATCCTGCTGTAGAAACGGGGGGGTGCGAAGAGGCGTCGTTCTTCTCGTCGGGGCGCACGTTTGTACGCCCTTACGGGATTCACAAATCTAATGATGAAAGGTGAGCGCGGAGATTCTCTCCAGCCTCGTGGCCGTGCGCTCTTTCCCCAGTTGGATCATGATGTGAAAAAGCGGAGGCCCGACCGCCCGGCCTGTCAGCAGCACCCTGGCGGCGTTGATGAGCAGCCCGGCCTTCACCTGCTTTTCTTCCGCCAGCGCCCGCAAGGCCTGCTCGCAGGTTTCCAAGGTGAAGACATCCAGTGCCTTGAGCCGCGATGCCAGCAAAGGCATTAATTCCTTTAAATCGGGTTCCTTCAGATTCTTCTTGGCCGCGGCCTCATCGATCTCGTACACATCCGTAAAAAACGCCTGCCCGCTCTCCGCAAAATCGTTGATCGAATGCATGCGCGACTTCAACAAGTCGAGGGTGGAGAGGAAATACTCCTTCTGGGCCCCCGCATACTCTTCGCGCCACACGTGCTTGGATTCGAGCGCCTTCTGCACCAGGGGGGCCAGCCGTTCGGCGGTGGAAGCTCCGATGTATTGACGGTTCAGCCAGTCCAGTTTCTGGACATCGAACACGGCATTGGATTGGTTGATTTTTTCGAGTGAAAACCGTTCGATCAATTCATCGGTCGCCATGATTTCGGTGTTGTCCCCGGGCGACCAGCCCAGCAACGCCAGAAAATTACGGAACGCTTCCGGAAGATACCCCAGGTCACGGTAGGCGGTTACCGACGTGGCCCCATGGCGTTTGCTCAGCTTCGCTTTGTCCGGGCCCAGAATCAGCGGCAGGTGCGCAAACTCGGGAGGCTCGGCGTCGAAGGCCCGGTACAGAAGGATCTGCTTCGGGGTGTTGGACACATGGTCGGCGCCCCGGACCACGTGGGTGATGCGCATCTCCATGTCGTCAACCACCACTGAGAGATGATACGTGGGATGATTCCTGGAATTCAGCAACACAAAATCTTCAATCTGCTCGTGGGCCACTTCGATCTTTCCAAACACGTGGTCCGGAAACTCTATGCTCCCGGACTCCGGGACTTTGAACCGCAAGGCGCGAGGGACTCCCGCTGCTTCTTTGGTCTCGATCTCGGTTGACGACAGATGGCGGCATGTCCCTTCATACTTGTAATTCTTCTTTTCTTTCATGGCCAGATCACGCCGTTCCTTCAGGCTCTCCGGCGTGCAATAACAGTAATAGGCATGGCCGCTTTTGAGAAGTTCCTGCGCCGCCGCACGATACCGCTCGGTACGCTCGGATTGAAAAAAGGGCCCTTCGTCCCAATCGAGCCCCAACCAGCGCATGCCCTCCAGGATGCCTTCAACCATCTCCGGAGAGCTTCGTTCAACGTCCGTATCCTCGATCCGCAGGATGAACCTTCCCCCATGGTGCCGCGCGAACAGCCAGTCGAACAAAGCCGTGCGGGCGCCTCCCACATGCAAATAGCCAGTGGGGGATGGCGCGAATCGGACACGAACCTCTTCGCCCTTCGTCGAATGTGAACTCAAAGGTCTCACTCCTTCTTGTCCGAGTGAAAACAAAAGCTCCAAATTCTACTGGAAGTTGCCCGGGAAGGCAAAATTAAAGCATGAATCGCACCGCGGAGGCGCGAAATCGTAAGATGAGAAGGGACAGACACCGGCTTCTCAGAGCTTTCAAGGGATATGAGCGAAAGGCGTCTGTCCCTATTCCGTTAAAACGAAAACAGGTATGACAGCTTGATGAAGATCTCCTTGCCGCGGTGGGTGGGATCGTTGGGTGTAAACCGGTCGCTGTTATATCCGATAAAGAGCGCTGACCGCGCATTGAAATCGTAGGCCAGCAGGGAATTGATCGCAAGCCGTTTCTGGCCGAACGCAGACGGGAAGCCGGAAACAAAAGGGTCGAAGACAAACCGCTTGGGATCAATCTCTGAGGAGTATTGCGCCAGGAGGCGCGCCCGCCACTTCCGCGTGAAATTTCCCGAAATATGCCCGATGAGGGAAGCCCGGTTCTGGAATCGCGCGCCGCTCAGAAACCGCTCCTGGTATACATTGGTGCTCAGACTGGTGCGGAAGCGGTCGCCGATCTTCCAGTTGACCGTAGTGTACCAGTTCCGCGTCCTTCCTTGAAAGTTGAACGGGAAGTTGACAAAGCGAAATCGGTTTTCGAGCATAAAGCTGAAGGAGAACTGACGATTCTCGTTCGAGGAGAGCTGCACGACATACTTGGGATTGACATAGATGCGCGTGGAGCCGTCCGGCAACGGGAGATGGTTCGGTGTAAATTTATTGAACCGAACCCGGTCGTAGGACCAATCCAACCCTGCACTCCAAAAGTTCTTGAACTGCGCGCTGACACTGAAGTCCGCACCGGAATCATCCACGCGCCCGTCCTGCAGATGGGTGAAATCGTAGTTGGGCTCGATGAAGAGTTGCCGGATCCCGTAGCGGTTGATGAACGGCTTGTACACGATCGTGGCCGAGCCACCCCAGCGGTTCGTCTCAGGCTCAAATCCAATCTGTTCAACGTCAAATTTCTCGCCCAGCGATTTCAGGTGCAGGTGATATTCCCACTGATCGGAGTTGTAAGCGAATTGAGAGTCCGCGGCGATCCGTTTGCCCAGGGCGCCGCGAAATTTGGGGGAAGAACTCACGGCCAGTTGTGAGCTCCAGGTGATGTGGTCTCCGATTAAGAAATTGGCATCGACCCCGCTGGCACGCTCGGAAAAGGACGTGGAGGTGTTCTGCTGGTCGCGATTGACCGTGATAAATCCAATGGATGACTTCTTGAGGATATCCCGGGCCACGCGCAAAACGAAAAAATTGGCCGCAGGGGCATCAAAGTTGTTGGGAGAGGCCGGATTCGAGGGGTTGGTATTTTCGGGGTCGAAGAAGTTCCGCTCCACTGTCCGGGCATCAAGAAAACCGACCTTATAGGCCCCTATTTTCCCGGTAATCTTGGCGCCGGCCAGGATTCTTTGGGGCTCGCCATCGGGCAGAACGGCGCCAATGCGCCGGGTAAAAAACAAGTTCAGCGGGGTCTTGAAATTGTCCATACCCTCATTGAAAAACGGCCGCTTCTCCGGAAAGAACAGTTCGAAACGTGAGACGGTGAGGTTGAACTCATCGGCCTCTGCCTGCGAGAAGTCGGGATTCAACGTCCCGTCCAGCACGAGGTTCGAGGTCAATCCGTATTTCACGTCTAGGGCCTCACTCCCCAGTTTGGCGTAGTGTCCATCCGCCCGTCCGAAGTTGTTGAAGCGAGAGGTCACGGAGGGAAGAAGATCCAGGGCATGTCCCGGCTCGATATCCTGCAGACCCGTCAGAATCCCCGATTTGGAGGGGCGCATGGCTTCGTCGAAACGCGTCACGAAGACCCATCGTGAATCCTCGTTTCTTCGAACGACGGAGCGGCCGAGATTAATTCCCCATTCCTGCACCGAGGTCCGCGGAAATCGGAGAATTTTAAAGGGAATGGCAACCTCCGCGGTCCACCCCTGATCGTCAAGCGTGGTTGCAGCCTCCCACACCGCATTCCACGTCGAATCGTACATCTCGAAACCCTTCAGACCACTTTGTTCGAGCACGGTCGCATCGTATTGCACTCCCCGCGCGTTAATGCTGAAAAAATAGCCGCTCTTGAGGTCATGAAACGTGTCGAGGAGGATATCCACGCTGTCGGAATTCGTGCGCGCATCATGGGCATCGAACCGGGCGACGATCTTGCTGGGTTCGCGATCAAAGCAACGGAAGCCGAAATAGATTTTCTTGTCATCATAGAAGATCCGGACTTCGGTGCGCTCACTCGCGGGCTTCCCTTCGTCAGGCTCCGTCTGCGTAAAGGAGGTGATGGGAGGAATCTGCTGCCAGACCGCCTCGTCGAGCCGGCCGTCGATCACCACTTTTTCATTCAGCTTTTCGATCCGAATGATTGATGCGGAAGCCTGAGCCTCCTTCAGGTTCTGTGCTTGGGCCCGGAATGGATGAGGAAGAAAAACGGTGGCCAGGACTAGGGATACGGCCAGGGACCGATTTACAGCTGGAGATAAGGCGATCTTGTTTCGCATGAAAAAGAACGATAGGGATTCCGTCCCGTAATGCCGGAGGGGATGAAAAGCGAACTCGAGCCAGCGCCATCAGGCAGAGGCGTGAACACCTCGCGCAGAAACCAGAAGACCAGGATTGGCGCGGGTCGATGATCTACTTCCGCGAGAACATGAGCACACAACCAGTCAAACGATACAGAACTCTAATCAAAATCTCCAGGGGGTGGGCGCCAAGACTAAACCAAGTTCGCCAAGCCCTCGGAGGGCCCCGCAGAACGCCCATTCTACCGGAGAATGAGCGTTCTGAAAACCTCCACAGATTTTCCTCCAGTGCCCCCTTCTTGACGATGATGGAGTTGTGGATTCACGTGCAGGGGTTCACGGTGCGTGATGGGTTGGGCTTTGAAACATTGGGACATCCACCTATTCCACCTTTGATCCCTTAGAATGAGGTGGCTGTGCCGAATGTGAGAAGGTCAGTGATGTGGGGCAGACTTCCTCGTCTGCCAGCACGGGAGGGTGTTCGAGCCGAACTGTTGGGAGAAAAAAAAAGAGGGCAGTCCAGGGCGGACTGCCCATTCACCTGCAAACACCGTTCTTAAGCTTGCGCGATGGCCGTCGTCGCACCATTCAAGCTGAAGCCATGCAAGGCCTGCTTGATGATCCACCGCAGGACGGTCTGGTTGTTGTAATAATGACCCAGCACGTACTGGCAGGTGGAAAGGCAGTGCTTGTTGCACTCCTTTTTCATGTCATCGAGCTGCTTGACGTCGAACTTGTGATTCTCGACGGCTCCCCAGTCGTACTGAGCGGAGTACATGGGGAAGCAGGGCGACAAGGTCCCGTCGGTTCGAATCACACAGGAGTTGTGACCCGCGCGACAATTCCAGGACTCGACCTTGCCCCGCATAAACTCCTTCATTCTTCCCAGGTGCGCCTTGGAATTCACCATGATGTAGCCGTCCTTGTTTTTCTCGATCAAATGATCGAGCAGGGCATCCACCTTGGGGAAATCCTCGGGCCGCAGGTACGTTTCGTTCTCCTGCATATGCTTGAAATGAGACTGTTCCAGCATGGGCGTCTCATTGATGTGGTAATCCGTCGAGATCCCGTGGTCGTGCGCGATCTCGGTCAATTCCTTAATGTCGTCCATGTTGTTCCGGCAGATGTTCATGTTGAAGACCACCATGTAGCCATACCGCCGCTGCATCTTCACCATGTAATCAAAATGGGACCGGATGGGCTTGAGCGCCTTGGGCAGTCCGGGCTTCTCATCAAGACAATCGACCGCAAAATTGATCGCTGCCACGCCGGCATCGCCGATCCAGTCGCACACCTCCGGCCTCAACAACCGTCCGTTGGTGGGAAGATAGACGAAGAACCCCCGCTTCGTGCCGTAGTAAACCACCTTGTGAATGAACTGGGGACGCAGCAGCGGCTCGCCTCCCATGATGGCAATCACGCGGCACCCTACCGAATGCAGCCAGTCAATGGAGCGCTTGGCGGTGTCTTCGGTCATTCCCTTGACGCTGTTGTCAAAGGCCCAGCAGTAATGGCAATCGAGGTTGCATTTCCACTCTGTGAACAAGTAGGACAGCAGGGGTCGAAACTCGTCCGACATGGCGCGCGATTGAACGTAGGGGACAAACCACCGGCGAAAAGCGCGGACCCCGTTGTTCGCATGATAGACAAAGCCCGACCGCTTCATGTCGGAGCCTGTCTTATTCATGGGAAAGACCGGTTCCGGCAACGCCTGGGGTTCCGGAGCAGCAGGCAGGACGCTGGTCCGCACCGACGCCTTTTGCAGGAATTCCTGTAACGGAACATCAACGCGGAATGGACGTGTCGATTCAGTAAATTCGGGCGTGGACTCTACTTGGGCAGGTTCGGGCATTCGGTCTATCTCCTTTCGTCATTCAAGGCCTGATCACACGGTCAATTCACTATTGATCGAAAAACGGACCACCGCAATTTTTCTGAGAGGCAGCCTTGTTCTTTATCATGAATGTTCAAAAATTTCTACTGCCGAGGCGCGTCCTTTGTCGGTTCAATGCCGTACTTGTTCAACAACTGGACAATCTTAGGGACCTCGGGGACGGGCTCATTCAAAATGTGCTGACGGTAGAGCTTCTCCATCTGCTCGTTTTCCTGCTGCTGCTTCAATCGTTCCCGCGCCGCCCGAAGCTTTTCTTCGCGGGCGGTCTTTGCGATTCCCTTGTCGTCCAAATCATGCTGGACCTCGGTGGTGATGAGTCCTTCCTTGAGAACGAGGGAATGCTCCGTGCTGTCGAGGTTGACCTTTTTGCCGCCGGCAAAGATTTCATGACGTCCGTGCTCTTCGTACCACTTTGTCAGCGTGGCCGTCATATGCATTTTCTCCACGATGTTGCGCCATCCGACGCCCGTGTTGTACGCGCAGAAGGAAATCTCCCCTTCCTGCGTCGCGTACGGAATGATGCACCGCTCCGTTCTTCGGAAGTCGTAATTGAACAAATCCTGGAACCACATGCCGGCAATAAACAGAATATTCCAGCGGTCCCGGCGGCGCCTTTCGATATCCTCCATGGTCCGGTCGGCCCCCACTTTGCCGTAGTCCTTTCCGCTGGCTCCAAATCCCTTGTCGAATTTCTTCAACAAATCGAAGACACTGAAATGAGTGGTCGCCTTGAAGGGGTCGTAATTTCTCATCACGGCCAGCGCCATGCCCAGCATTGACAGGGATTTGCCCCGCGCCCCATCGTTGACTTTGGCGACATCCCTGGCCAGGCGATCGGTATTCAAAAACGATGTCAGCGGCGCCGCCTCTTTCGTTTCTTTATCGATCATCACCGCCATTCCGACGCCGCAGTTCGGGTGGCAACCACAACTCAACTGTCCCCAGTCCGCACCGGGGCCATGCACCAGGTCAGCCCAATCCGCAAAGGTGCTGATAAACGAGAGGGGAAACCAGTCGCGGGTGGGCTCCCCCAGGCCCGTTTGCTTCTTAACGTCGTGGGCGAGGTGCGAAAGCGTATAACGTTGTGCCTGGCGGCGCTCATCGGAGATTTCCTCGTCGCGCCCCGTGAAGGACACCGGCTGGAACGAGCAGAAAGAGACTCTCTTGGGGTTGTCCAGCGCGAACTGGATGATGCGTCCCACCTGCTCGTTGTTAATGCCGTTCACAATGGTCGTCACCGGGACGATTTCGACCCCCGCTTTGTTGAGGTTCTCAATGGCCCGGAGTTTGACGTCAAACAAATTCCCCACCTTGCGATGATCATTGGCCGCGTTTCCAATGCCGTCAAACTGGAGGTAGGCATACCGCAGGCCCGCATCCGCAGCCTGACGGCAGAATTCTTCGCTTTTCGCAAATTCGATTCCGTTGGTGGCCGCCTGCACGCTGTTGTATCCCACCTTGCGCGCATAACGGACCGCATCGATGAAATACGGCGACAGGGTGGGCTCTCCCCCTGAGAACTGGACGCTCATCTGGCGCTTGGGCTTCAGAGAGATGGCATTATCCAGGAGCTGTTGAATCTCCTCCCAACTCAGTTCGTGGACGAATCCCACCTGGTTGGCGTCCATGAAGCAGGGATCACACATCATATTGCAACGGTTGGTCAAATCGACGGTGAGGACCGCCCCGCGGCCATACCGGATTGTGCTCGTACCGTGGTTGTGCAGCTTGTCGTCATTATGAGAAAGGATATCGCTGCCCGGGTAGGCCTGTTCCAGATGCTTGAAAAACTCTGAGTCAATCGACATGACATCTTCAAAATGACCATGCTTGGGACAGTCTTTGACCATCAGAATCTGCCCGTCCCGCTCAATGATCTGAGCCTTGATTTCACCAATCCTCTCGTTCAGCAGGATTTCTTTAGGGAGTTTCCCGTCGACAATCTGTTTGCGAACCTCGGGCACACACTTCGGGCAGAGCGAATCAGTGGTCCGCGGCCACCCCAGCGGGGGTTTGACTTTCTGATAGGATTTTAAGAGTGGCTTGTCTGACCACTTCGGTGTGAAAGCCGGGTTCGGCTTAATACGGTTGAGCCTTTCATAGATCGTCCACGCCCCACCGGCCAAATAGGTCAGGCTTTTTTCAACGTACTTTATTGGCTTGTGCATTTTTTGTTGACACTCCTTTATTTATAGCGGACAAGCCTCGGCGACATCTACCCACCTTGTGCTTGGTTGCCGCGATGAAAACCGGTTCCCGTATCACGCAAATGGCATTAATCGCCAACGTCATGTTTGGGTTAGGTGTGATGAAAAAAAGGTCCAACCCGGTGTCTGGCTGATCTCATGCCAGGGGAACTTCGCAGTTTTACATTAATCAGACCCGAATATCACAGGTAAACCCAAAATATGTCAAGTTTTTTCCTCTGAATGGCCAGAATAAGGACCTCAATGTTTCATTGATGAAACACATGCGGATTACCCCATATATTGTGTTCATTCAATGAGATAACCCAAGGCTGCCGTCTAATGCCTGCCCATGGGGCCCCAATGACCACATTTCAAACCCAATTCAAATGGCCGGAGGCAGGGCTGATTGGCGGGCCACTTTTCCACTTGAGAAATCCATTTCGGTGAGGCTGATTGAGGATTTGAAGGGCAATGTTATCGCGAGTCTGTTGGGACTTGACGTCGTCAGCGGTTGGGTTATACTTCCCTTCGCATCGGATCGTGACGCGATGCTACTTTCTTCATGGAGGAGCCTATGTCTGCAGTTTCCGTTCTAGGGGGTAGGTCTGCCTCCGCCGGGCCACGTTAGCGCAAGACGATCGATGCCCGGATGAACCGCATTCGAGCGGTATTCCTCGCAGTTTTTCCATCCGCAGACCTTTCCCAATTCCTATTAGTCACTACTTTGAGAATTCAACCCGCTGAATCTTCAGATTTCATGTTGAAGATTTCCACGGCGACTGGATCTCCAAACAATTAGTCCATTCCTGCGTCTTCCAGCAAGGAAGAAGCGGGACCAGGAGAGGAGAAATCTGCATGCATTTGAAAGAATTGGGCTGGAATTCATTTTTTGACAGTCACTTCCTGGACGAGCAAACGACCGGTTGTGTACCGGCGCGCGTCTCGGAGGAAATCAAGGGGTTTTACCGCGTGCTGGCTGAAGAGGGGGAATACCTCGCACAGATAGCGGGAAGAGTCCGCTACCGTGCCGAGGAGCGAAGCGATTTTCCCGCCGTCGGGGACTGGGTCGTGATGGTGCCGCGGCCATCAGAAGGGCGTGCCAGCATTGCGGCGATTCTGCCGCGGCGCTCGACACTTTCGAGGAAGGTGGCCGGAAGGGCTACCGACGAACAGATCCTGGCGACCAACCTCGACACGGTTTTCATCGTGACCTCACTCAACCAGGAGTTCAAGCTTCGGCGCATCGAGCGATATCTCGCGTTGGTGTGGCAAAGCGGAGCGCAGCCCGCCATACTTCTGAACAAGGCGGACCTTTGTGCAGATGCGGACCTCGCCGTATCCGAGGTCGAGCGCATTGCCCCGGGCGCGCCGGTGCATACACTGAGCGCGACGACCGGACACGGTCTTGATTCGGTAAGACAGTACCTGAGCGGGGGACGAACGGCCGCCTTTATCGGCTCTTCGGGGGTCGGGAAGAGCACGATCATCAATGCCCTCAGGGGTGACGTACTCCAACGCGTTCAAAAAGTCCGTCTTTCGGACGATCGCGGCCGGCACACGACGACGTCGCGACAGATGATCGTGCTGTCGGACGGCGGAGTCGTCGTGGACACCCCGGGGATGCGCGAACTGCAGTTGTGGGAGAGTGACGCGGGACTCTCGCAGGCGTTCGAAGATCTCGAAGCGCTGGGCCGGGGATGCAGATTCCGCGATTGCCAGCATCGTGGTGAACCGGGTTGTGCCATCCCGCAAGCCATCGAGGACGGCACAATCCCACGCGAACGCCTGGAAAATTATCGGAAGATGCAAGCCGAGCTGCAATTTCTCGAGACCAAGACTGATCCCGCGGCGCGTCGGGCCGTGAAAGAGCGCTGGAAGAAACTCTGCAAGGCCCAGAAGCGAGGTCCCAAGAAGTACGATCGAGAATGATTAATCCAATCGGAAGTCGAGTCCCACGGAGGTCAAGTTTCAAACGCTTGGGTAGCCGCCCCGATCCATCGGGGCGGCTACCCAAGCGAGCCGCTTCGTGGGCAATTAACATTCGTGGCTCAACTTTATTTTCCCCTGTCAGCGTTCATTCGCGTTCGTCAGTGTCCAAAATCAAATCACGAAATCTTTGCGTTGACGGGAGCTGGGAACACAGTTTAAAATCCCCTCCCATTCGATATCTTGGTACACGCGCCATCCCGTGGCACCGCCAACCACGGTGGAGGATCTTACTGGTGCGGGGCATGTGGAATTCCTGAAGACGACAAAAAGACGTTTGAGAATCTCCAAAAAAAGGACAGGAGGAAATCTATGAAGTACGCAAGGGTATTATTGACTTTGACTCTCGTTGTGTTCATGGCTGGTTTGGTTTTCGGCACTGACCAGGAAAAGAAGCCGGCGACCAAGACAGCGACAGCCGCGAAGCCAGCGATGGACGAGAAGGCCGCGATGGAGATGATGCAGAAGCTGGGTTCACCTTCCGAAGGGCACAAGAAGCTCGACATGCTGGTCGGCACCTGGCACGCGAAGAACACCATGTGGATGGATCCGGGGAAGCCTCCTATGGTTACTGAAGGAACCTCCGAGCACAAATGGGTCCTGGGGGGAAGATTCCTCGAGCAACGCTTCGAAGGGACGTTCATGAACATGCCCTTCTCCGGAATCGGCTACACTGGGTACGACAATTACAAGAAGAGGTATGTGGGGGTCTGGATGGACACGGCTGCCACGTCGATGATGAACTCCACCGGCTCGTTCGATGCCGCCGGCAAAACGCTCACCACCACCGGCAAAATGGACGATTTCACGACCGGGAAGCTGACTTCCTTCCGTGAGAAAATGACCATCGTCGGCAAAGATGAAGTCCTCTTCGAGATGTACGGCCCGGATCCTACCGGGAAGGAATACCGGATGATGGAGATACGCTACACGCGCAAGGGGCAGTAGGTCTGCCAGAAAGGTGAGGGACTGTCGCCTTCTTTTCCTCAGGGGTCTGGCATTGGCCCTTGTAAGCAAAGCCCCGAACTTGGGTCTGCGGCTCCGCTGCCCATTATTGTGGTAAGGATCCGCCTTTCCGGACGAGGGCAGACTAACTTCAACATCTTTCTTTCTTCGGCGAGGCTGAGCCTCGCTGAAGAAAAAGAATAAGAATTGAAATGGCCGCCTCCGGAAAGCCACAGGCTTTCCGCAATAATGGGCGGCAGAGCCGCAGCTGCGTTTCACGAGAAGAACCGAAGCCGATCCCTACCATTGCTCAAGTAATTGTCGGTGCCTGACCCGAATGGCGCTTAGATAAGGAGCTCATTTTGGGCGATTCCTGTGGGGGAGATTTCCCATCAGGTGGCGCGGTTTAGTGAGGAGATGATAGTTTTTGGGTCGTCGTTTGACGGCGCGGGGTTCGGATCGGTTGGGGCGATGC
>JBGQBO010000019.1:0-99002 GCA_041494885.1 Terriglobia bacterium | reverse complement strand
GGCAAATCATCCGCCGCGCGGCGGGAGCATGGGCCCGATGAGTCACTGTGGAGCTCAACTTCGCAGGCATCGCAAAGAACACGATGCCTGCGGCACCCCACCTGAAACAAAAAGGCTCAACTATCGGTTGGGGAAACTAAGCTCTGAAATTGGTTGAGGGAGCCAGAACTCATAAGACGACAGGTGCGAACGACACCTCCCGACAGTCATTTCAATCAACGGAGAGTGCTACCGGCCGGGCAAGACATCGTGGCAGTCCATCCCATGTTGCGGGTCGGTCGGAAACGGCACTTGCGCGGGCAGATCATTGGTCCGGACTTGTTTCCATCGGGGATTCTTTGGCAGCCAGTTGGCGTTGGCCCAGGGATTCTGGCGGATCCATTGTTCGAAGGCTGCTTGAGTCGCCGGCTTCTGGTTGACGTCGACCAGCAACTCGCGGATCTGCCATTCGCGGCAGGAGCGCAAGGCTTCGGAACGGTCCCGTTCCAGCGAGGTCTCGCAACTCCAAGTTGGGTTTGGGCCGATCCGCCAGCGGAAGCTGCTGACCACGGTCTCCCAACTGGAGGCTTCAAGCTCATTCACAGCGGCGGTAATGGCGCTGAGACCGCCTGCCTTGGGGATGTTTCCGGGCCGACGCAGTTGCTCGGCGTGAATCATTTCATGTCCGAGGGAAGAGATCATCCCGGCGGGTGAAAGTTCGGTAAAGGCCGCACCTCGGACCACTAGATAGTGTTGTTGACCACGGTGCTCCTCCACATGAGCATATTCAACTCCACCCACCCCGCCGGGTTGCACGGTCATGTAAAAGTCCGCAGGCCCCCACGGTCTGAAATAGGTACCGATCAAAGTACCTACGAGAATGGTATGTGGATCCTTGGGATTGGCGGCACTGCCCGAAGAGATGGCGATGCCCGCGGGCAGGGCAGCGCCCATACCGCCTAGCGGACCTGGGCGTCCCAGAACGACCTGGTCATAAAGCGTCGTAAAGCCATTGGGGGTCAGGAGAGCGGGGCACGGCTGACCTTTTTTTCGCAGCACGGCGCCACACATGGGCCGCCCCAGCGCTGGGCGCGTACAATTTGGCAGAACGTCGACCGGCCTGTCATAGGTCCTATCAGTACAGGTGCAAAGCAGCTCGCCATGCATGCCTCCACCGATTCTTCGTGGAGGGGGAGGAGGCGGAGGAGCATTTTGTGGTGCGGGTGTGGAATCGCCGGAGCCAGTGGCCGCCCCGGATCCCGGGTCAGCAACTTTCGTCCACGTGGAGGTGCCCGCGCCTTCATTGAATACCATAAACGGGAGCGTCAGATGGTCACCCTGCAAGACATATGGCCTGTTCGAAACAGAGAGTTCCAGCACGGGCAGTGAAATGGTGATCCGACTAGCGCGGACAGTGTAGGTGCCGTCGCCATTGAGCGTTGTGTTCTCGCCGCTCGCATCCGTCGCTTGTATGTGACAAGTCCCGTCAGGGCGCAAGATCAATGTGACTGTTTTGCCTTTGCCGGGATGAGTGCCGTCAGAATCCGTCAGATGAGAGAAGGTGCCCGTGAGAGTCTGGGCCAAAGCCACACTGGAAAAAAGTACGATAACCAGCAGCGTCGAGCATGCCGAACGAAATGGGTGTTTCACCGAGCCTCCTGAGATCGTTCAAATTGGCCATAATATACGCCTGTCGAAGTGAAATAAGAACTGTCCTGGAAGATACATTCTACGGCACGATGTTTCCTCAATCATGATCGAAGGAAGGGGAGTGAAGGAATAAAAGGGTTCAGGCGGAGTGGCGCGGCGCTGGAGCTGGTCTTGATAATCGGATTCTCCGGACCGCGACCAAGCTACTCCCAATCGCACTTGACATCGCGGTGGTGTCGGCCATACTCATGAAGTGGTTTCCGGTGAAGGCTGCGTAGAGGGAGTCGACCGCCTGCTTGGCCGGTCGAACAACCGCATCCAGGCGGACAACGCTTCGCGTTGCTGCTGATGCCCATCACCTTAGGCGGACTTAATGCTCTCGGCTTCGACATGGGTCGAAGTTGGCGGATTGGAGAAACGAAAATCGTGGATCGTCGAAGACGACATGGGCGAGAAGCCTCCGATGAGAAAGCAGTGGAACCCAGGCTCTATCGTGCCTTTTGGGGCTCTGCAGTGGTGCTGACGCTGGTCCTGCTTGCCAGCATAGCATCCGGGGCAACCCAAATGCCGCAGCACGCTGGGCACGACTTGGGGACGGTTGACTTCCCGGTCTCCTGCTCCAAGCAAGCGCAGGTGGAGTTCAATCGAGCGATCGCGTTGCTTCACCACATGACCTACCCGCAGGCGAGGGAGGCATTCGAGCAGGTAGCCAGAACCGATCCCCAGTGTGCGATGGCGCACTGGGGGATTGCGATGACCCTGTTTCAACCGCTCTGGCCCACACGGCCGAGCTCCGAAGACCTCCGACACGGGTGGGAAGCAGTGGAGAAGGCAAAAGCGCTGGAGCCGCTAACGAAGCGGGAGCGCCTTTTCGTAGCTGCCGCGGAGGCGTTCTTCCGTGAGCCCGCATCGTCCAACTATTGGCAGCGAATCCGTCGATGGGAGGAGGCGATGGAAGCGGTGTATGTCGCTTACCCGCAGGACCCCGAAGCGGCCTGCTTCTACGCGCTGGCACTTCTTGCCACCGCACCTTCCGATAGTGTCTCGCGAGAGCACTCAGAGCGCGCTGCCAAGATACTGCTTGTTGTGTACAAGCAGAACCCTGAGCATCCGGGGGCCATGCACTACTTGATACATGCCAATGATGTGCCGGGCCGGGAGACCGAATCGCTGGAGATCGTTCGCAAGTATGAGACGGTCGCTCCCCGTAACCCCCATGCGCTCCACATGCCGACGCACATTTATACTCGCCTCGGAGACTGGGACCGCGTGATACGGGGCAACCTCCAAGCTGCGGAGGCCGCCCTGGAATATCCCGCCGGCAAGAATGGGGAGTTCGTTTGGGACGAGTTTCCACACGCCATCGAATACCTCATCTATGCCTATCTGCAGAAAGGTGCGGACGACGAAGCCGCTGCGCAGTTGAAGCGGTTGCGAGGAACGGCTCGACTGGAACCCACCTTCAAGACGGCCTTTCACCTGGCATCCACCCAGGCGCGATATGCCTTGGAGCGACATGCCTGGAGCGAAGCGGCGCTGCTGGTTCCCCGCGACCCCCCATTCCTTGACTGGGACCGTTTTATGTGGCCAGAGGCTGTCACGTGGTTCGCCCGCGGCCTCGGTTCGGCACACCAAGGTGGGGTCGACGAAGCTCGACGGGCCGCCAAGCGTTTAGAGGAACTCGAGACTGCCGCCGGCCAGACAGGCGAAGATCTCTTTGCTCGCCAAATTCGAATCCTTCGCCTTGAGGTAGGGGCATGGCTCGCGCACGTAAGGGAAGACAGCGAATCAAGCGTGGCGCTGCTGCGACAGGCAGCCGAGCTTGAGGTTTCAACCCCCAAGCCCGCCGTGACTCCCGCCCCCACTTTACCCGCTTTTGAACTCTTGGGAGACGTTCTTCTGGAGCAGAAACATCCCGCGGAGGCGCTCGCAGCCTACAAGCGCTCATTGGATCTATACCCGCGGCGCTTCAATAGCTAGCTGGGAGCTGCTCGCGCAGCACGCGCGCGCGGTGACGAGTCCCAGGCCCGTGCGTTCTACCAGGAGCTGCTTGGGGTTGCCGCTGGCGGCACGAGACTACTCGCGCTGCAAGAGGCACAGAACTTTGTGTCGCAGAAACACTGACCCCTGACAAGCGGGCTGGATTTCTCGGCTGCCACGCCGCCCAACAACGGAATGCAGCAGACGGCATTGCGCGCCGCCGCTGATGTCGGAGCGGTTGGGCGGATATTCCCGGCACGTCGGGACAGGAGGCCTCAATCAAACCAGAAGGAGGGTTATGGCTACATTCGTTCTCGTACACGGTGCATGGCATGGTAGTTGGTGCTGGAAGCGCATTCGGAAGGCGCTCCAAGCGCGGGGGCACGAAGTGTTCACGCCGACCTTGACCGGCGTTGCGGAGCGTTCGCACTTGCTATCTCCGCACGTTAACCTGGATACGCACATCATGGACGTCGTCAACCTGATTCAGTGGGAGGAACTATCGGATGTGGTGCTGTGCGGTCACTCGTACGGCGGTTGCGTAATCAGCGGCGTTATGGACCGCGTTCCGGAATTTATCGGTGCGCTGGTCTACCTGGACGCGTTCGTTCTGGAGGATGGCCAGAGCCTACTCGACACTCTGCCGCCCTCCCAAAGGGATCTGCAGCTCGAAGCCTCCGTGCGCGACGGGGAAGGTTGGAAGGTTCCTCACATCCCAGCCGAAGTCTTCAACGTGAATTCCGGCGATCGCGAGTGGATGAATCGGCAATGCACCATGCAACCGCTTGCAACCTTCCAGCAGGGCATCAAGTTAGGCAGGAGGGTGGACGCGGTGAAACCGGTGACGTTCATCCTGGCGACGGGGTGGGACAATTCGCCGTTCCCCCCGTTTTACGAGCGGGCTAAAACAAAGGGCTGGAAAACGCTTACAATGACGTGCGGCCACGACGTGATGTTGGATCGACCCGAGGAACTGACGAGGGTCCTTCTCGACATCGTCGAGGCTCGGCCAGCCGCGCTCTGACAGGATGAATAAATAAAGTAAATGGGGACAGCCACGATTGGCACAAAGTTGAGGATTCTCACCGCGCGGCGCTCGCATTCGCCTAGCACTCGTCCTTGCCTGCCGCGACGAGTACTGCTTGACCACTCCCAATATTCACTTTTCGCCCTCCTCTGCTGACGGGCATGCAGAGTGGGGAACGGGGCAGCCGATGGCCGCCCCGTTCCCACCCAGCAGCACCACCTTAGGGGTTGCAGGTGGCGGGTGTGTGTGAAGTGTCAGGATTAGTGCAGAGCGGTCCCAGCTTCGAGACCGGGTCAGGCAAGCTGATCATCGCCAGCGGGCCAGCTTTGTGCTCGCCGTTGAACGGTGTAAGCTTGGTGGGATCGTTGGCCGGGAAACCGCACGCGGCGGCATCCTGGGGATTGTCAAACCAGAAGCCCAGGTGGAATGTATTCGTCGGTGCCAGTGCCACATCTGGATCAAATCCAAAAATATCGTCGAGCAGAATCGTCCTGATGCTCACGTGGCCGTCATCAGTGTTTTTGCCGATCTGAATATCCGACTGGTACCAGGCGAATCCGAAATTTCTGAAACTGGAATCCGGTGTACCATCAGAGAGGAATGGACTGCGCTGCACGGTGAACAGGTCGAAGGCCAGGCCGGGTTTGATCCCGTCAAGATCCAGAATGAGCGTGTCATTCAATTTGCCGTGAATGACCGTGGCCCGGGCCCTCGGTTCTTCAGAAGAAGGCCCGCGCAGGCAATTCACAAACGCTGGGTTTGCAACGAGGTTAAAGCTGGTTTCGTCCTTCTTGGTCTGAGCTGAAGCCAGGGTTGGAAGGATTGTAGCCCCTGTGACTACCGCCAACACAAACAGAGTCGCGTTGAGCACGATCCGCTTCCAGAAATGTAAAAGTTTGTTATTTTTCACTGTTCTCCTTTTCAGTCAATTAAGTTAAATTATGTGAAGGGCCCTGATGAGATCCTCCACCACTGATTCCTCTCCCGGAGGAGAGGAGTGTTGCCCGGCTCAGGAAAATGAAAGGGCTAAACGACCGGAACTCGCGAAGCGCGATGATTCGGATGCTTCGCTTTTTTCCACTGCCCTGCCATTTATTCCTGTCGACAACGTGGCCAGTTTAGTCGAGGTGCTCTCATGCGTCCTTAAGGCGTCTTAAGAAAATTGCAAGGATTTTCCAAGGGCTTTCGAAGAGCGGCAACCGCATTGGAGACGAAGGCGTTGTACGAATTCGGCCGATTCCACTTTGACCCCACCGACCATTTGCTTTTGAGTGCCGGGACCCCGGTTTCCATCACCCCTAAAGCGTTCGACATCCTTCTTGTGCTCGTTCAGAACGGCAACCGACTCACGACTAAAGAAGAATTGATGAGCAAAGTCTGGCCGGACAGTTTTGTGGAAGAGGCCAATATGACCATAAATATTTCTGCCTTGCGCAAGGTCCTGGGGGAGACACCCGATGGGAGGCAATACATCGAGACGGTGCCTAAGAAGGGCTACCGTTTTGCTGTTCCCGTTACGGAAGTGCGAGACAAAAGTTTACAAGTTCCAAGCGAACCGGTCGTCTTGAAAAGCGACATAACCCTGCCGCCGATTCCAGCGCAAGTTGAAGCTGTTCCGGTCCGCGATTTAGCGCCACCGAGGAGGAACGCGAAGGAAGGGTTTTGGCCGCGTTCCAGCGTTCTGGCTCTCAGTTCTGTTCTCATCGTTCTTTTTGGACTGGGTTATATGATCTATCGAGGCCGATCCACACGCATACCGCCTGCGGAACAACCGCACCGGTTGGCGGTCCTCCCTTTTCAGAACTTGCGGGAGAATCCCAATGATGATTTTCTCGGATTCTCACTCGCCAACGCGGTCATCACCAAGCTGGACTATGTCAGTGAACTTGCGGTCCGGCCTTCCTATGCCGTCCAGAAATATAAGACGCAAGCCATTGACATTTCCAAAGTCGCTGCGGACCTCAACGTCGATACGCTTCTCACGGGCACCTTCCTCCACGAAGGCGACGATCTGCGAATCACCAGCCAGCTCATCGATGTAAAAACGCAAAACCTTATTTGGAAGGGCACGTTCGATCTGAAATACGAAAAACTCCTGAGCGTTCAGGACAGCTTCGCACAGCAAATAATTAAAGGTTTGGAGCTGACTCTTTCGCCGTCCGAAGTGGAACGGCTGAGGCCCGATGAAGCGGTCAATCCCCTGGGCTACGAATATTACCTGCGCGGGATTGACCTCTATTCGAAAAATGATTTCCCCGTGGCGATCAATATGTTGGAGAAGTCGGCGGAACTCTCTCCAAACTACGCACTGACCTGGGCCAACCTGGGCCGTTCGTACACGGCGAACGCCTCGTTTCAATTTGGCGGGGGGGAGCAGTACCGCAAGGCCCAGGCCGCATTCGAACGCGCCCTCGCGCTCCGACCGGATCAAATCGACGCCCGCATTTACATGGCAAACATGTTCACGGACACGGGCAGGGTGGAAAAGTCTGTGCCCCTGTTGCGGGAAGCCCTGCGAACCAATCCCAATCACGCGGAAATTCATTGGGAATTGGGCTATGCCTACCGCTTCGCCGGCATGCTGCAGCAGTCCGTGTCTGAATCCGAACGGGCGCGACAACTCGACCCGGGCGTGAAGCTCAATAGTTCGACACTGAACAGCTATCTCTACCTCGGACAGTACGACAAATTCCTCGGGAGTCTTCCCGCAACCGATGATTCCGCTCTGATCGTGTTTTATCGCGGGTTTGGCGAGTACTACAAGAAGAACTACGCTCAAGGAGCGCGAGACTTTGATCACTCCTTTGAGCTGGATCGTTCTCTTTTGCACGCAGAGATTGGTAAAGCGATCAGCCTTGGAATTCAGCACCAGGCTTCGGAGGCCGCGGAAATGCTGCGTTCCGTGGAAAACAAAATCAATGAACGCCGCGTGGGTGATCCCGAAGCGATTTACAAGCTCGCGCAAGCCTACGCGATGCTTGGCGACAAATCGTCGGCCCTGCGCGTCTTGAAGCAGAGCATCGAGAATGGATTTTTTCCTTACCCCTATTTCGCGGCTGATCCGCTTCTAGATGGTCTTCGCAACGAAAATGAGTTTTCTCACCTCATGAGTGTAGCGCGCCAACGGCACGAAGCCTTCAAAGCTGCATTCTTCTAGAAACTATTTCCCAACTCCGTCTTAATGTTATGTGCACCACCCGTCCGTCATCCAAGCAGCGCACACATCCCAAGAACGTATGTGTGCGCCACCCGATATCTTGTACTAGCACTCCGTAACCTGTCGCTTGACTGGGCCAACGCACAGAATTATGATTCGTTTGATGCGGTCAAGAATGGCACGAATAACGGCTACCATCGCTTTGATCATCTGCTTTGCCTGTCCCGTGATCGAGATGTTCGACCACTGGGATCATACCCTTCAAACGGGCAACGACACAGAGTACACACTCGTGGTTCTAGCTTTGTGTGTGGGTTTGGCATTCTCAATGACCGGTGTATACGTCCGGGCTACCCGGTGTTGGTCGGTGGTAGCGTCCCGCGTACTTCCCATCTTGAGCAGATATTCCAAACGGCTATCAGTCAGCCCTCTCTCAATACCTGCTGTTTCTATAAGTCCCCAGGTAGCGGTGCTGCGTATCTGATCCTCCTTTAGTGGGTCCTTCACTCTCGTTTTCATACCTCTAATGACCCGGTGTCTCGCCAGTGGCGGAAGGATTCGCTAAGACCCTTCCGCATGCCGGAGTCCGCCGGGGATTTGATCTTACTTATGGAGCGGTGAACTGATATGTCCATTCAAGGGAATTCGCCTTGTACACGAACTGGACTTATTGCTTTAACGGCGTTGTTCCTGATTCTTTTTAAGATGGTGGATACAAGTGCTCAAGTTTCGAAGGTAGGAGCGGCCGTTGAGGGAAACGTCCGCGACAGTAGCGGTGCTGTCATAGCGAACGCGAAGGTAACGCTGCGAAACACTGAAACAAATCAGATTCGCACGGGTGCAACAGATGATCGGGGCGCCTTCCATGCGGGAGAACTCAACGCGGGAACCTATGAAGTGCGCGTCGAGTATCCCGCTTTCGCACCCTATACGCTTGCGGGCGTCGGATTGCCTCTCGGCGGGACAGTCCACCTGAATATTGTGCTTGTTCTAGCGTCTTCTTCTTCCGAGGTTACGGTGAACGCGCAGCCATCATCCATTGATCCTTCCGAGACCTCGGTTGTATCGTCTGTGGACAAAGAAAGAATCGAAGAGTTGCCGGTGCGAAGTCGCAACTACCTGGATTTCGTCTTGCTTGCGCCCGGCGTCTCGAGTTCGCCTCCGGCCTCCGGCGCCAGCGGCGCCACGCCACTCGCGGGGAGCGGCTTCACGTTCGGCGGCCTGCGGACCCGGAGCAACAGTGTTTCGATCGATGGACTGGACAACAACGATGAGTACACGGGTTCGAGCCGCATTGAGCTCTCGCCTGAAATCGTGCAGGAATTTCAGGTGGTCAATAATGGTCTCTCAGCCGAATCGGGTGGAGCCTCGGGGGGTTCGATCAACGTGATTACTCGGTCCGGGACGAACGCGACCCACGGGGACGCATTCTTTTTTGCTCAGGATAGCGCGCTCAACGCCCAAGACCCGTTCGAGACGACACCGGGCAGGCCGGCGTTCCGACGTTACCGCACGGGGTTTGCGCTCGGAGGACCAGTCATTAAAAACCGCACCTTCTACTTCGCCGCCATCGAGCAGGAACACAACCGCGGCCAAAGCAGCGCGGACATCAGCCCCGGCGTCGCGCTGGCCATCAACGCATTCCTTGCAACTGGGGCATATCCCCGACTCAGTACCCGGCAGATCGCGACGCACTTCTTTCCAGTCGCCCGTGCCGAGACAGAAGCCGCTGGTAGACTGGATCACCAGCTCAAAGAAAACACCTCGCTCATGCTGCGTTATGCCTTTACGAATAATAAAGAATCAAGCGACGCATTCAACACAACGGGCATTGTGGATGCCAGTGGGCGCGGCAGCAGCTTTACAAGTGATCAATCGCTTTCCGGCTCGCTCACATCGGTGTATGGTTCGGAAGCCGTGGGCGACCTGCGGTTCCAGGTTTCAACACGCCGCGCTGTGCTGCGGACCAATGATTCTTTGGGCCCGGAGATTGTCATCGCTGGACTTGCGGATTTTGGCCGTCCGTATGGGGGCACCAGCACGCGGCGCGAAGATCACTACCAAGCTGGATACACGTATTCGCGCGTCTACGGTAAGCACCTCTTCAAAACAGGGGGGACGGTGAGTCGAGTCAACCTGGATGCTTCCGTGGCAGATGGCTTTGGGGGCGTCTATCTGTTTGGCGATCTCAGCGACTTTCTGAACGGCCAACCCGACCAGTTCCGTCAGGCCTTTGGGAGGACAAATGTCAATTTCCCGGTGACGGTCTTTGGTGCCTTCGTGCAGGAGCACTGGTCGCTGCCCTCACATGTGATGCTGGACCTGGGCGTGCGCTTCGACTTCGAGCATCTACCAGCGGGGTTCAATCAGGACACAGGTAACGTGAGTCCTCGGATTGGCCTGGCTTGGAGCCCTTCCTCGAAGTGGGTTGTTCGAGCTGGGTGGGGGCTCTATTTCGATCGGTACGTTTTGGCGAATCTGGCTCGTGGTGTTGAAAGAAACGGCACGCAGGGGTTTGAGCTGGTGGCTGATGGCCCTCAGGCCGCAAGCCTGTTCGCGGCAGCAGAAGGTGGGCCGCTTTCAGCTCCAGCACCGGGCATTGCACCTTCAATCATCCGCCCTGATCCGAACCTTGCGACTCCGTACAGCCAACAAGCAAGTGCCGGAGTGGAGTATCAACTGGCTCGTAATCTGACACTCCGCGCCGACTACAGTCGGGTGCGCGGGGTGCATTTGTCACGCACACGAAACATCAATCTTCTGCCGCCGGTCATCCTGACGCTTGCCAACGCGGCCCGCCTCGGTATCCTTGATCCTACGCCACAACAGGTGGGGATGGCGGTTTTCGCTCCGGGCCGCGTCGATCCACGTTTTGACGATATCTACCAGATTGAAGATTCGGCAAGTTCGACTTACCAGGGCGTCTCGTTTTCACTCAATCGGCGGATGTCTGACGAGTTTGAGTTCTCAGCGGCGTATACGTTATCGAAGACGATTGACGATGCGTCGGATTTCGAGGAGCAACCTGAAAATCCTCTCAATCTCCGAGCGGAACGGGCGCTTTCTAATCAACACCAGCACCAGCGATTTGTATGCAACGCCCTCTGGGACTTGCCTATCGGCGAGAACGAGGGAAAGGGGGAAACGCAGTCCGCCAATCACGGCTGGGCCTCACGAATGTTCAGTCACATCGAAGTGGCAGCGATCCTGACTTTCGGGACCAGCCGACCGGTCGACCCGCTCACTGGGCTCGACTCAAATCGCAGCCATGCTTTCCCGCTCTCAACGAGACCGCTCGACCAGGGAAGAAACTCGCTTCAGACACCCGGAGTGGCCTCAACGGATTTTCGTGTTCTGAAGTACTTTCCATTTGGCAGGTCCGCCCGACTCGATCTTGTTGCGGAGGCCTTCAATCTGTTTAATCACCCGAATATTTTGAAGATCAACCCGGTCTTCGGATCAAACCTGGCTTCTCTGGCAGGCTTCGGCCAGGCGATCGAGGGAGCGGGCGCCCGCCGGGTTCAGTTTTCCTTGGATTTTGAGTTTTGAGCTTGGTTGTGTGGGTCTGCAACCATCCGAACTTGCTGGCTGGGTGGCGCACACATGCGCTGTTGGCCCGCCGCGGCGGGCGGCCTTCTGAGAGAGACCTCGTTATGAGACTAAAGAGCAAACCAAGCCTTCACCGCCCACATCGCAAAGAACGCGATGTATGCGCCACCCTGCCGTAAGGGGTTAACCGAATATCAGTATATTTGTACATTTAGAATACTATGAATGGCGTGGAAGGCCTTGGAATCATCTCGTAGAAAAAGGTTATTGTATCGAGGCAAAATTATCAACCACTTAAGCCGGGACGCCTTCGATAATCGATAGATTCAGGGCCGGAATCATGCGGGTAAGGCGCAAGTCCGCCATGGCGTAGAGCTCGCCAAATTCTTCTGCAGTGCGTTCACGGCCCGTGAACGAAGCGAGCATACTGAGATCCAGCCATTTGGCCAGGTCGGGCTGATTTGACGGCTTGACCACCGCCTCCAAGACCAGCACTTTTCCCCCCGGCGCCATGGCGCGGCGGCAATTCCGCAGCACCTGGATGGCCTCCGTGTCACTCCAATCATGCAGGATCAACTTCAATATGTACGCGTCCCCACCGGACGGGACAGACCGAAAGATATCGGCGTCGACGAGGTCGCACCGCGTCGCCGCAGCAGATTGTCTGAGCTCGCTGGCGCCCGCCAAGACCGATGGCAGATCGCAGAGCACCCCTGTGGCGTTGGGATACTGTTCGAGAATCCCCCGCAGCAGCGTTCCATGACCCCCGCCCACATCGACGATCTTCTTGAAACCAGCGAAGTCGTACGCCGCGAGAATGGCAGGAAGCTGGTTGCCGCTTATGGTTGCCATGGCCGCGTTGAAAATCTCAGCCTCGGCCCTGTGCCCTGCGAGATAACCGAAAAACGTCTCGCCATGGACTCGTTCAAATCCTGGCTTGCCAGTCTTGACCGTCTCGTAAAGATCACCCCACGATCTCCATAAGAACGACTCACCGTACATCACTGCCAAGGGTCCAAGAGATTGTGGATGGTCGGACCGGAGCAACGCACCGAGCGCGGTGCAGGAAAACCGGCGTTCTTCGTCTTCACAGAGCACGTCAACGGCTGTCAGAAACCGTAGCAAACGGTAAAGCGCTCCCTCATGGGCGCCTGAAGCCTCCACGATCTGCTGCAAGGTCTTTGGCCCGTCCCGAAGCACATCAAAGATGCCTAATCTGGCGCCGACGTGCAGCGCCTGGCTAAGCATGAAACCCCGGATCATCTGGCCGACTTGCGACAACAATGGTACAGAAGCCTTGGCTTCATCAGACAGCATCATAAACTCCTCCTGTGAGTTCAGGAGCTACACGCTTGGTCTGGTCCAATGACAGTGCTGAGCGACTCGGGGCACAACCGACGAAGAGGATGTTGGTCGAACGCGCTCAGGTCGATGGCGCAGCGATATAACTTCCAGCCGCAGCGGCCGGAGCGTCGTCCAGCTGAAATCGGCCAAACCTCAAGTAGCTCAAACGCGCGAGCACGATAGCCGCCACCAGGCCGACCAGCAGCGGCACCGCAGCGGCCCGGAAGAGTTGGTCGGGGCGGAGGTGCATCGCAAGCAGCTTCGCCCCAATCAGCGGCCCCAGGATTGATCCCGATCGGCCCACACCGAGGGCCCAGCCAACGCCCTTGGCGCGCACCGGCGTGGGATAGAGCAGACCCGAAGTTGCATTGATCGCCAGTTGAATTCCGAGTACAGAAAAGCCGGTAAGCGCGGACAAGACCATCAGCGTGTCGTGCCCGATTCCGACAATTCCAAGCCCTGCAACCGCCGCACCTCCGAGCGCGTACAGCGCCGCGATCGCCGCAAATCCAAAGCGATTGAGCAGCAGGCTGATCAGGACTCCCCCGACCGCTCCGCCGAGGGAAAAGAGGCTTGTTGCAAGAGCCGCTTGGGCCGGCGCCATGCCACTCCTCTCGAAAAACACAGGCATCCAGCCACCCAGCAAATAGAGCACCATGAGGCAGGTTAAAAAGCAGAACCATAGCAGCGGCGTGATGACCGCCAGGCCTCCGCCGAAAATCTTTCGCAGACCGAGACCGGTTGCCTCAGGCGTCGATGGAATACAGAAGTCAGCGTCGTCTGGGATCACGGCGTCTGGCCGAAGTCGTCTCAGAGTGCGCAGCAAGTCACGCCGCTTGCCCGTTTGAAGGGCCAAATATTTGACAGACTCCGGAAGGGCGAACATAAGACATACCGCAATCAGCAAGGGCGCGATGCCACCGATCAGAAACAGCACCCCCCATCCGTATTGCGGAACCAACCATCGGGAAATCAAGCCCGGGGTTGCGCCGCCAAACGTTACACCGGTAGACATCAGCACGACCGAGGTCGCGCGCCAGCGCTTGGGTGCAAGTTCCAGGTTTAGCGCGATCGTGTTTGCTATGAGACCGCCGATGCCGACGCCCGTAATGAAGCGGAGCAGGGTCATCTCGCGCAGACTGTGAGCGGAAGTCATGGCCAGAGTGGCGACGCCGTAGATCATGCATCCGGCGACAATTGCCGTCTTTCGTCCATAGCGGTCACCGACGTAGCCGAGGAGCGGCGCTCCAAAAAAAATGCCGAGGAGACTGGCACTGAGCACCATCCCGAAGGCCGGGGCAGCAACATGCCAGCTGCGCACGAGCGCGGGCACGGCGAACGATATCGCGGTGATGTCATACCCATCGGTGAACATCGCAAGGAATGACCAAAAGAGCAGGTTGACGTTGAACCAACCGAGCTTTTGCTCATCGACCAGTGTTTCTATTTTGACAAACATTGGTCCTACTCCCTGGCTGCGGCAGGCGGTTGGAATTACGCCGCGCACGGCAACATACTCCAGGCGACTAGCCTGTCGCGAGCATATACGTCTCGAAGCGTGAAAAAATACAACTCGTACCGACCAACGTCAACAGGGATTCTGACAGCATAAGGGCCTATCCAAAAAAATCTGAGGATCCGGTCGTCGCGGAGAATTCAGTGAAGCAGTCGATTGTCCTCGTTGGGCCGTAACAAACGCCAGAATCAAAATTCGGATGGTTGTGGGGTTCACAAATGAATGGTGGGGAATCTTCATTGAACCCCAATTGAACCCTCGTTCTTAACCTGGGAATGGGACTGTGCTGAGGGCTTAAAAAGAGCAACAATCTTTTTCACACCGGTAGGAAATCCTTCAAAAATGGCGAAAAACCTTTGGGTTATTTTTCCAATGGTGATCTCGGCGATCGCGAATTCGCCACTGGCATAGAAGAACTAGCTGCCGAAAGCGGCTATCGCCGCCGCCTCGTCGTCCCTTACGTCAAAGACATTGTACAGCTTCGTAATTTGCAGCAGCTCGTGCACTTTCTTGGTCAGGTGCAGCAACTTCAACTCGCCGCCCTGGTTGCGGACCGAAGTTAAGGCCCTGACTAGGGCGCCGAGGCCCGAACTGTCCATGTGGTTGATGTCGCTCAGGTTCAGCAGGATTTTTTTCTGTCCCTTGCCGAGCAGGTCTTCGACAGTGTTGCGCAACACCGAGATGTCCTTGCCCTCTTTAATACTTCCAATCAAGTCAACGATGGTGACACCATGTACCTGCCGGGTGCTTGCTTGCATGCTCACGTGGAAGCCTCCTGGCGGTCCGGGTCAGTGCCTTGGAGCCGCTTGATCAAGGTAACGTCAGTGCATTCCGTTTGGGGATGCCGAAAAAAATCAAATACCTTTACTTCGCTTTTCATTTAGTTCCCCTAAGTATCGGCGCTGCGAGCATGCTCAAACCCCTCCTGACAAGGTTTTCTAATCCACCTTGACAACGACCGAGGTGAGGTCGTCGAGCTGGTCCTCGCCACGCGCAAAACAGCGAGCGGCCTGACAAATCCCTTCAGCAATCTGGTGAGCAGAATCTTGGCGGTGCGCACGCACGTAATCGAGGACTCTGCCAGGACCGAATTCAGCGTCATCAGAAGTGGTGGTCTCAGTGACCCCGTCAGTCAGCAGCAGCAACAACTGATGCGGCTCAAGCGGGAGCACGGTGCTAATAAACTCAGCGTCGCCAAACAGACCCAAGGGAGGGCCTGTGCTTGTCATCATAGCGTCGACCCCTCCAGAGCCGTTCAGCAGGAAGCCGGGGACATGCCCAGCGCTCGCATAAGCCAAAGAGCCATTGCACGAATCGAGGCGTACAAACAGCAGGGTTACAAAACGTTCGTCGTGGAGGTCTGCCACGAGCATGCGGTTGACCTTGGTCAGAATCTCACCCACATCAGATTCCACTTCGGCGAATGAGCGCACGTAAGCTCGGGTGAGCGCCATCACCAGCGCAGAGTCGAACCCATGTCCGCTGACATCGCCAATAGCCACACATACAGAGCTATCCGGCAGGGCGAAGAAGTCAAAGTAGTCACCGCCTGTCTCTTCCATTGGATATGCAGCCGCAGCGATATCAAGGCCGGGCACAGAAATTGCTGCGGCGTAGAATCGTTGCTGCACTTCGCGCGCCAGACGCAGTTGCACCTCCTGCTCCTGCTCCTTGCGCAATAGGGTGACATCTTTGAGCACGGAGACGAACTGGGTGATATTCCCGGCGGGGTCTTTTATCGGGGTGATCGTCTGTTCGGCCCAGTAGAGTTCACCCGTTTTCTTCCGGTTCACGAGTGTTCCTCGGAACGGTTCTCCCTCGAGGAGGCGGCCCCAGAGCATCTTGTAGAAATCCGAATCATGGTGGCCAGACTTGAGAATCCGTGGCGTCTTGCCTAATGCTTCCTCGCGAGTGTAACCGGTCGTCGCCTCGAACGCCGGATTCACGTACTGGATCAATCCCTCCCTATCTGTGATCACAACGCTATCGGCTGTCCGTTCCATCGCGCGGGACAGCAACATCACGGTGTTCAGGGCGCTCTGCCGCCCGGTTTCAGCGGACTTCTGCTCGGTCATGTCGCTGACCATTGCGAGTGCCCCCGAGAATGTTCCGTCATCATTGAAGATTGGACTCGCTGATACCATTGCCCACAACTCCGACCCGTCCTTCTTGCGGTAGCGCCTTTCGAGTTGCTCATTCACGCCCGTTCGTCGGCGCTCCAGATCGGCTCTTTTCTGCTCGACATCGTCCTCGAAGATAAAATCGAATAGAGACCTCCCAAGCATCTCATCGCCTGTATATCCTAACAGCTCAGCCATACGCCGATTGACGAAACGGGTGATGAACTCAGCGTCCAGCTTCCAGATCCCTTCGTTCGCGGTCTCTACGATTCCGCGATAGCGTTTTTCACTCTGCTCGAGTCCCTCGCGTGTCGTTTGTTCACGGATCAGTTGTGCCCTTTCGGTGGTTAATGCAGCCAGCGTCATTCCAGACATTGAAATGACGGCGAGAAAGGACTGGAGGAGGGTCGCGTTTTGCAGAGAAGCGCTTTTCACGAACGGCCCGAACCCGTGGGCTGTTTCCCACACAGCAACGACGGAAATCAAGAAGCTTACCGCTGCCGCCCCGGTCGCCTCGAATCGGATTGCAGCCCAGATCACGAATGGAAAGACGCCGAATGCGAATACGTCTCCTCCGGCCTGGAATCCAAGCCGTCGATCGAAGATGAGCAAGCAGCTGATTACCGTAGCGAGCAGGGCACCCGCCAATTTGAGGATTTGGCGAGGTTGGCCGATCGATATCAACCCAGGGGCGGTAAGTACCAGTGGAGTTACGATTAAGACTCCCATCGCATCGCCCAGCCACCAAATTCGCCAAGCCGCCCCAAAATTCAGCCAGGCATTTACGTGCGCGAGATATAAAACGGAAGTCCCGAGCGTGGCACTTATCGCCGTGCCCCCGAGCGCAGCAAAGACTATCAGCCCGAATACATCCTGGAGACGACTAAGAGAGGGGTGAAACCGCGAAATTCGCCGCATCAACCAAATGCCAGCCAAAGGGCCGACGGTATTACCCACGGCAATGCCGAGCGCGGCCACAGGGGGGATCGGAGTGAAGAAATTCACGAGAAAAGCAGCGATCGCAACGGCGGGCCAGATACGATAGCCAACCACAAGCATGGCGGCCACCGCAATTCCCGCAGGTGGCCACACGGGAGATACATTTCCACTCGTGAACGGAATGGCAAGCCCAACCTTGCCCCCAAGGAGATAAGCGACAAGAACTAACGCCAACTCTACTAAGTATTGAACGGTTTGATGAGCCTGAACCGGACGTTCAGCAGGGCCCTTGTTATTCGGGCCATCCTCGGGCCTCTTAGCGGGCAAAGTAGTTTTCCTCTGCATTAAGGGCCGCCGGGGAGACGCTTTCTTTAGGCGGAATGGGAGAGCTAGTCCCAGACGGGGTCACTTAACCTTGTGAGATTTTAATCCGGAATCTCCTTTTTGACTTCAAGGGCGGCAGAGATTGTACACCCATCCCGCCTGTTCGCAACGTTGTAAAATGCCTTCATCTAAGCGCGACCCCATCCGACCTTCAAAAAAAGGGAAGGGGCCAGCACCGTTATCGAGACTGGGCCCTTTTGGTTGCGGGGGCCAGATTTGAACTGGCGATTCGCCGCGGCGGATTATGAGTTTGCTAACTTTGAGTAAAATCCATCATGTAGCGGACGGGTGGCGCACACATGCGTTTATGGCATGTGTGCGGCGTTCTGTGGAACATAACTTCCGGCGATCCATCCGTACCGCCGGGTTGTAGAGCTCATAGGTGACCCGCCGCGGCGAACGTGAAGTTTTCGAGGCGGCCCGCCACTGCCTCGGCCGGGTGGCGCCCACATGCGTTCGTGGAATATGTGCGGTGTCCTTGGCTTGAAGCGGTCAGAATCAAAGGCTCGGGTGCGCCGATAGGTGCTGTAAGTGATGTAGTGAAGATTGCTCCCCTCATAACAACGGCGAAGTTTAAACATAGAGTTTCTCAACGGGGGAATGATTGATAGAGAAAAAGGGGACAGGGTTTAACGCTTCAATGCGATTCAGTTTAAGGGTCGCGCACACCCCGATAGATCGGGGTATGCGCCAACCCATCCTGCTACAGAAGTTGCATCGCACACATACCAAGAACGCATGTGCCCCACCCCATCCGCCACAGAAGTTGCATCGCACACCCCGATAGATCGAGGTATGCGCCACCCGTCCCGTCGGATCAAAAAGGTCCACGATGATTGTATCGCACACATGCAAAGAGCACATGTGTGCGCCACCCGCCCCACCCCATCCGCCACAGAAGTTGCATCGCACACCCCGATGAATCGGGGTGTGCGCCACCCCCGCGCCCGGCAGTGGGGGACCCTTGTGAGCGCAGGCATCGCAAAGAAAGAACGCGATGCGTGCGCCACCCCAATTTGTGCGACCCGCTACAAAACAAAAAAGCTCAGCTCCCGATGGGGGAAACTGAGCTTTGAATTTGGTTGCGGGGCTTGGATTTGAACCAAGGACCTTCGGGTTATGAGCCCGACGAGCTACCAGGCTGCTCCACCCCGCGTCGCTGAACTTGGCGATCAGAGAAAGGATACACTCGCCTTCGAAAATTCGTCAAGGGGAAAAGGAGGTGCCGGGTGCCGGGTGCCAGGGGAACTAAGAGAACCAAAGTTAGGGATGACACGTTGAGGATTGCGATATTTTATCGGATCGACTTCTCCCTAGAACCCGACACCTGACACCCGACACCCGACACCTTCCCCTACCAGCTGCTGTAGGCGGTTCCATCCATGCCGGTGGTGTTGGCGCCGCTGTGGACGTCGATGATTCCCGACTCGGTTTGACCCGGGTTGGTGACGGAATTGTCGAAATCGACCTTCCAGGACTGGCTGGAGTTGGTGAAGGGGTCTTTGGGGATCTCGCGAATGTATCCGGCCGTGACGAGATCATCGAGAGACTGAGGGGCCTTTTGCTTGTCGACGGTGTATTGATCGATCAGCGAGCGCAGGTTGTGGAGATCATCCCTGAGCACGGCCTCTTTGGCCCGCACAATTGACTGCCGATAACTGGGCAGAACGACGGTTGCCAGAATCATGATGATGGAAACCACAATCAACAACTCCAGCAATGTAAAACCCCGCCCGTTCGCTTTTCGACTTCCCGGAAAAGCGTGGGTAGGAGATTTCCATGGCGATTGAACCATCACCTTGAACCTACCAATCCGAGTACTTTGTTCCATCGAAGGCTATGCCCTGATTCTTGGTGAAAACATCAAACACGTTTTGGCCGCCCCAGGAAGATGAATCCGGGTCATCCTGATAGGAGCGCATCCCCCACTCCGTGGTGCCCGTCATGGGGTCTTTGGGAATCCGTCGCAGGAACTTGATCTTCTTGTCGACGGTATTCATGAGCGGCAGGCCGTCGACCAGGGTCTGGAGATCGGGGGGGTATCCCTCGGTATCCAGTTTCTTTTCGATCATGTTCTGATCAGAGGCCATTTTGAACTTATCGATGGCGTCCCTGATCTCGCGAAGCGCGCGCCGGAGTTCGATCTCGCGTTGCCGCTGGATCGTCACACGCGCCAGCGGAAGAGCGGCAGTGGCCAGGATTGACATAATCGTAAACGCCACGATCAGCTCGACGATCGAAAATCCGTTCTGGTTTTTCCTCCCCCAGGTTTTATGATGCATCACGTTTCGACACTTTCAAACGACGGGCTCTTCTTCGCCTCGAGGTCATTTGATTACAATCTGCCCGGTTGAGGAAGTTGCCGCAATGCGCCCACCCGCGGGATCTCGAGGAAACACTTGTGAAAAAGCCAGGGTGGTCGTGCCGGGTGCCACCGGATCAAAGGCCAGCACCAGAAGACTTCCTGACCCATGGACGGCGCCGGCCTCAGGAGGACGCGACAAGGTGACGACGACGGTTCCCGCTTCATTGTCAGGCCGCTGAACCAGCGCGATCGGCTGTTCGTCGCTTCCCATGAGTCCGGCCTCTGTGGCGTCTCTAAGCCGCATCACCCGGGGGTCCCAGGCAAGAGCCAGCGTGCAGCCATAGAGGTTCTGAATATTGTCCACGTTGATCGTTACCATGAACGGTTTGCCGACCGGGACCGTGCTCGTCGGAGGGTTGAACCTGAACACGGCACCTGAGACCGGTCCCTGGGGGGTCGCAGCCGAGGGCGGAGTCACAGGGGCCTGGGGCGCTGGTGTCGGAACTGGAGCCTGACTCTTGGGCGGGTTCGGCGCCGGTTGAGAGGTTACGGGTGGGGTGATAGCCGGCTGGGTGGCAGCAACTTCCCCCAGTCGGGGCGCCTTGTTTTTGAATTGAATCACGCTGTCGGTTCCGACGTAAAGGCCCCGGACGTTAATCTCATCAAACTGCGGCAAGCGCACGATGTGCGGCGTCATGACGATGATGAATTCCTGGGTATTGCGCTCCGTGTGCTCGTTCGAGAAGAGGAATCGAAGGATGGGAATCTGGCTCAAGCCGGGAACGCCTGAAACCACCTTCCGGTCATCGTCAGAAATAATCCCGGCCAGCACGTTGGCCTCGCCCTCTTTGAGGGTGATTTCATGTTCCACGGAGCGGTTGTTGAAGATCGGTTCGAGCAGGCCATTGAAATTCTGCTGGCCCGCAATGGAGGAGATTTCCACCTTGACCGTCAGCGTGATTTCCCGATTCAGATGGACCTTGGGCGTAATGTCCAGATTCACGCCCACGTCCTGATATTGGAATTGGCTGAAGATATTCCCCGCGGTGGCGCCGCCTCCGGTAAAGGGCGTGAAACTTCCGGTCGAAATGGGCACCTTCTGCCCGATTCTGATCTTGGCCAGCTTCCCGTCGGAGGCCCGCAGTTGGGGATTTTGCAGAACCCTCGCTCGCGTGTCTGAAAGCAAAGCCTGGGCCGTCGCCGAAGGAATCACCACGCTGAAGCTCCCGCCGGATAGATGTCCCAGCCGGTTGGCGGGGATCGTGCCCGGAGAGGTCGAAGTGGTGGTGCCCGTGGTGGTGGTCCCGCCCGTGACTGTCGCGCCCCCCGTGAGCGCATTATTAAATGAAGCCGATGTTCCAACGCCCGCCGAACTCCCGAAGAACGGGCTGATCCCAAGGTCCCGGATGCGGTCCCGGTCCGCTTCCATGACGGCCACGTCGATAATGACTTCAGGCTTTGCCTTGTCGATGGATTGGACGATCTTCTCGGCGATGGCCACCTTGTCGGGGGTATCGCGGATGATAATGGCATTCAGGGCGTTGGATTGGACGACATTTCTCAGCGTGAGCAACTGGCGAAGGGCATTAACGGTCTCAGTCAGGTCGGTGGCCGCGAGCGAATTGGAGAGGTAAATCGTTTTGATGACCTGGTCCTCAAAATCCCGTCTTTTGCTCTGGTTGTCAGGGATTACAAGAAGGGTAGTAGCGGTCAGCGGCTTCCAAAATGTCCGCGTCTTGATCTGCATGATCTCGAGCGCTTCCAACAACGTCACATTATTCAACTCAACGGTGAGGCGTTCCTGCCCCTGGGCGCGCTCATAATCCGGGTCGAACACTACATTGATGCCGGCCAGCTTCGAGATCGTTTCGTAAACGCGTTTTCCCGTGTCTGTGATCTTAAGGGTAATGGGGGTCGCCATGGCCGGAGAGAACTCGGAGGCGCGGGAGGGATTGGTTTCGTTTTCCTTGATCATGTTCTGGACCCCGGAAAACTGCTTGCCAGGACTCGGATAATCGACGAATTCTTTGAGGCGAGTGTAATCATCACGGGCCACATCGTTGGACGGGTCAATGGTATAGGCCTGCTGATATTCGGCCAAGGCTTCCGTGTACTTTTGAGCCCTTTCCAACTGTTGCCCATTCTCGTAATGCGTGATTCCGGCCTTCAGGCGGGCGCGGTCGTAATACACCTGGTAAACGAGGTTGTTGGGGTTCTTGTCAAGCGCCTTCCTGAAGTTGATCGTCGCCTGGTCGAAGTTCTTGGCCGTTTCCTGCTCTTTTCCCTTGCGAAATTCGGGATCTCCGGCACATCCGGTGCATCCGGCGGTTAGACAGACGAGGATCAGTATGTAATGCCATCTTAAGCGTGTGAATTTCACAAAAAAGCGCTCCCTGCGTCTAAGGTTTCCTGCATTTTGGTTGGGGCGTGCGTTTGAGTCCATCCGGCGATAAAAGAGTGTTAACCGTCCAGTTAACATCACTTTTGACGAAGAGTATCACGGAAAAGTTTGCCTCACAACAAATTCTTTGACACCCCGCGCAACGGCGCGTTACACTGCCAACAGTTCCAGAAAGCGCGCAGGCGCTTATTTTTTTGCATCTTAAACCCTTGGTGGTGAGGATAATGAAAGGTGTCGTGTTGGCGGGCGGGTTGGGGACGCGGCTCCATCCTCTGACTCGAGTCACGAACAAACATTTGCTGCCGGTCTACAATAAACCCATGATCCATTACCCCCTCCAGACGCTGGTGGACGCGGGAATCACCGATATCATGGTGGTGACGGGTGGCAACCACGCCGGTGAATTCCTGAAGCTTCTTGGAAACGGTAAAGAGTTCGGATTGCGGCATATTAACTATACGTATCAGGAAGGCGAAGGAGGGATTGCACAGGCCCTGTCACTCGCAGAGTTCTTTGCTGAGGGCGAACCGATCTGTGTCATCCTGGGCGATAACCTCCTGGAAAGATCCATTCGAGCCACCTCGGAGGCTTTTCAGAAGCAAGGGCGAGGGGCCCGAATTCTTCTTAAGAAAGTCCCGGACCCGGGGCGGTTTGGGGTCGCCCAACTGGACGGCAATCGCGTGATCGGCATTGAAGAAAAACCCAAGGTTCCCAAGTCCAACTATGCCGTGACCGGGGTCTATTTTTACGATGGGGAAGTGTTTGAGATTATTCGGACGTTGAAGCCCTCAGGGCGTGGGGAGCTGGAAATCACCGATGTCAATAACGCCTATATTGCCCGGGGCACGATGGCGTACGACATCCTGGAGGGATGGTGGACTGATGCGGGGACCTTTGAATCCCTGCTGCGAGCCAATAATCTTGTGGCACAACTCCGTGTCTCCGCTGTTTCCAACTCGGCCGAGTGAAGAAGAGGCCGCCCGCATATCTTATTCAGGAATCCTGAACATTGTTGCTCAAGCCTGGCTGCAGGGAAGGCCCCTCCTTCGAACCGCGATGGTTGCCCGTGACCTGATGCTTCCGAAGATCGTCCTAGTCCATGAACTCCAAACCCAACAGTGGCAGTATGCTGAAACGAAAGAATAGGATTACGGCGATTGTCCTGGCGATGCTGGAAAGCCTGTTGACGGCCTTCAGCTTCGTGATCGCCTTTGGGGTTCGCCGGGCGCTTCCTTTCCGGAGGGAGATCTATCCCCTGGGGGAATATGGCAGTCTGTTGGTGGCGATTCTCGTTCTGTGGGCCGTGATCGCGATCCTGCTGGATGCCTATCGCATCGTCGAGCGGCAGGAAAACATCGTCAGCGTGCGAAATGCGGCGCAGCAGGTCATGATCGGTGGCGCCATGGTGCTGGTTCTGGTGGCGGCATTCAAACTCGATCTCAGCCGCTCCCTGATCGGCATCTTCCTCATCATCGACTTTCTCTCGCTCTCCATTTTTCGCGTGTCCACGAAGCGGCTTCGGAGGACGGTGCGCAGGCGATTCGGAGGATTCCAGTATTTCATCGTCGTCGGGATCAGTGATGAGGCCCTGGCGATTGCGCGGATGATCCACGATCATGAGGTCCTGGGCGCCAAACTTTCCAGCATTGTGCGCGTGTCGAACGGAGAGGAAAACATTGAGAAGGCCCGGGCGATCTGTCCCACGCTGAAGACCCTTGATGAGCTTCCCGAATTGGTTCATCGTCATGTGGTCGATGAAATCATCTTTGCCGTGCCGAAAGAACAATTGGCCGGTCTGGAGGAGGTCTTCCTTCTTTGCGAGGAAGAAGGCGTCAAGACCCGTATCCTTTTGAATCTTTTTCCTCATGTGATTTCACGAATGCAACTCGACTGGCTGGAATCCACGCCGCTCCTGACTTTTTCGACGACCCCCGACAATGAATACCTCCTGTTTTTGAAGCGCACCGTGGATTTTTTCGGTGCCTTGGCGCTGTTAATTGTGCTCTCCCCGCTGATCTTGCTTGTTTCTTTCCTGGTGATGGTCACCTCACGAGGGCCGGTTATTTTTCGGCAGACTCGTTGTGGGCTGGGAGGGCGGCAATTCACGCTCTACAAATTTCGGTCGATGGTGGAAGGGGCTGAGGCCCAAAGATCAGAGCTTGAGGCGTTGAACGAATTGGATGGGCCGGTCTTCAAGGTCTCCAACGACCCGCGCTGCACGCCGCTGGGACGTTTACTAAGGAAGCTTTCCATCGATGAACTGCCCCAGCTGGTGAATATCTTGAAGGGGGATATGTCGTTTGTCGGCCCACGCCCCCCTCTGCCCTCCGAGGTGGCGAGGTACGTTCGATGGCAACGTCGGAGATTGCGCATGCGCCCGGGGTTAACGTGTCTATGGATCCTGGAAGGACGGAACAATTTGAATTTCGAACGGTGGATGCTGCTCGATTTGGAATACATCGACAACTGGTCGGTTTTCCTCGATTTCAAGATCCTCTTAAAAACCATCCCCATCGTCCTATCCACCCGCGGAGCCCGCTAGACCTGAATTCTGGAGTGCCTCTTGTTTTGAAGAACTTCGGCCCCCTGTTTCCAAGTGACAGAATTCAAGTGAGGAAGTGCTTTCGGCTCTTTATTTAGGCCGGTCTCAGACCTCGTTGCAAGACGTCCAACTTATGTAAATTAAGGCTCATTGGTTCCGGCTTGTCGGGGATAGGTTAAATGATTTCCTCCCATTACCCGTCTTCCTTGCTGTCGCATGCGTCTTATGCTTAGATTCTGTGGGATTGTGATCGCCCCTTATGGTAAAATTTCGGGGACGAGGAGCAGTGCTCCAGGGGGAGACCGCATATCTTCGTGACGAGGAATGAACTGCGGATTTGTGATGTCAGGAAGGGGAGGGACGCCATCATGTGGATCAAATCGGCTTGCAAGGGATTGTTGAGTTGTTTGATTTGTTTTGGAATACTGGGTGCAATTCCACTTTATGCTCAAAGCGCCGCTTCCCCGGTGGTCTGGAAGGACACAAAGCTTTCGGTTCAGTTTGATAATGCGACAATGGGTCAGATTCTCAATTCAATTTCCAGTGCCACGGGCATCAAGCTCTCGGTGGATCCTGCGGTGGGGAGTTATCGGGAGAGCGTTTCCTTCAGGGGTCTTTCTCTTCGGGAGGGGATTTTGAAGGTGCTCGAGGGAAGTGGGATTGATTATATCGTTGTGGGAAGCCCGCAATCTCCACAAGGGGTGAACCAGGTTTTGTTGCTGGGTTACTCTCCCAAGGGTTCGGTGACCCCCTCTGCGGCCCCCATTCCTGTTGCTCAGGCAGGGCAGCCACTGCGCCCGAATCCCTTTGCCACCGGGGTGGCTGCGAATCCCTTCGGCGTGGGGCAAGCGGTTGGGGAACAAGTGGCGTCTCCCCCGGCGGACTCAGGCGGTTTTCTCCCGTTTCCCGACGCCAGTGACAATTCCAATCCGGAGAATCCCCAGACTGACCCGGCTCAGAAGCCCGCGCCTCCCAATCCGTTTAATCCTAACCCGGCTGCAACTCCGGCTCCTCAGACTCCTTCCACCCCGTCTGCGCCCGTGCCGGATCGGCGTGTGCCTTCACCCTTACCGCCTGGACGTCGATAAGGCGGCTCTCTGGATGTTTTCCTTCCCTCGGGGTAGGGTCTGAGCGCGCCCTGATCCTTTGACGCTCAGACCATGGATGGGGGAAATCACGAGTCTCCCTATTTTCGTCTCCCAGTGATCCCTCTCTGATGCAAAAGACATCCGAAAACAAAGTGTTTGCCTTCAACCGTGCGGCTTCCCACAATTATTTTCTGTTCGACCGGTATGAAGCGGGCTTGGCACTGCGCGGAACTGAGGTGAAGTCTATCCGCGAGGGGCGCGCCAATCTGAAGGAAAGCTATGCACAGGTTAAGAATAGTGAGGTGTGGTTGATCCACTGTCATATCAGCCCCTATTCTCACGGGAACCAGCAAAACCATGATCCCTTGCGTGCGCGAAAGCTGCTGCTGCATAAGACTGAAATTCGCCGCCTGATTGGAAAGACCGTGGAGCGTGGATTCACGCTCGTTCCGCTGCAACTTTATTTGAAAAAGGGAAGGATCAAGTGTGAATTCGCACTGGCCAAAGGAAAACATACCCACGATAAACGGGAAACGCTGCGGCGGAAAGAAACCGATCGCGAGGCGCGTGCTGCGATGAGACGCCGGCGGTAAATGAAAGCGTGATGGCAGTACAGCATGGGACGTGAACGGTTCGAATAAACCACGAATCCCTGGGATTGACGGTCTCAAGAAAACAAAAACAAAGAGCAAATCCACACCATTATCCGGAGATGCGCATTCATGAATTTTAATCTGACCCCAAAAAAGTTTGCGGAGATACAGGTCGAAGCCCTGGTCGTTTATGTGTTTGAGAAAGAAACCGAGTTGAAGGGGGTGATTCGGGAGGTGGATCGAGTGACGGGAGGCCTGATTACATCCTTTTTGTCCTCCCAGGAACTTACCGGCAAACTCTATGAGTATGCCTATGCTCGGAACCCTGCAGGCCTTCAGGCGAAGCGGCTTTTTGTTTTCGGCGCCGGGAAGAAAGAGAGTTTTGATCTGGGACGATTGCGGAAACTGGCGGGAGCAGTGGCGCGGACACTGCGATCAAAATCGATTTTGGAATTTGCGATCCTCAAGCGCAGCGCGTTTGAGAGTGCCGGGGCGGCCCAGGCGTTGGTCGAAGGGGTCATCCTGGGGCAGTTCGACATTGATCGGTACAAAACCGACAACGAACCGAAGAAGGCGATCCAGACGGTGCTGCTGGCGGGAGGTGATCCGGCGCGAAAGCCCGCCATCCTCCAAGCCATCGATCGAGGTCGGATTATAGCGGAAGCGCAGAACTTTGCGCGCGAGTTGATCAATGAACCCTCGAATAAGCTGACGCCCACCCATCTCGCCGAAAGGGCCAGTGCGATGGCCAGGGAATTCGGCTTGCACATCGAAGTCCTGGAAAAAGAGGAGATGCAGGAGTTGGGGATGGGAGCGATGCTGAGCGTTGCGCGCGGCAGCGAAGAGCCTCCCAAACTCATCGTGCTGACCTACCATCCGGAGGGTGTTGAACACCCTTCCAAAACGATCGGGCTGGTGGGGAAGGGAATCACGTTTGATACGGGGGGAATTTCATTGAAGCCCCCTGAGGGCATGGAAAAAATGAAATATGACATGAGTGGCGCCGCGTCCATGATCGCAGTCATGCAGGCCATCGCGCAGCTCAAACCAAAGTGCAAAGTGATCGCGACGGTTCCCGCCACTGAAAACATGCCCGGAGGAAAAGCCCAGAAGCCGGGAGATGTCCAGACGGCCCTGTCAGGGAAGACCATCGAAGTCATCAATACGGACGCGGAGGGTCGCTTGATTCTGTCCGACGGGCTCTCCTACACCCGGAAGCTCGGAGCGACCCATCTGATCGACATGGCGACTTTGACCGGGGCCGTGTCCATCGCCCTGGGCGACGTCCGTGTCGGCATCATGGGGAACAATCAAAAATGGATGGATGCCTTCCTCCGGGCCGCCGAGGACTGTGGGGAGAAGATGTGGCAGTTGCCCATGGATGAAGAGTATGGGGAATTGATCAAGAGCAAGATCGCTGACTTGAAAAATACCGGTGGCCGCTACGCCGGCACCATCACGGCCGCCAAGTTTTTGGAAGCTTTTGCGGAGGATACCCCATGGATTCACCTGGATATTGCCGGCACGGAGTGGATGGAAGAGGCCAAGCCCTACTGCTCCGAAGGGCCCACCGGCGTGGGAATTCGCTCAGTGATCAAGGCGATTTGCGAGCAGCGGTGAAGAGCAGGTGTCGGGTGCCAGGTGTCGGGTGTCAGGGGGTAGGGAAAGGAAGCCAGAAGCAGGAGGTCGGAAGTCAGACGTTTGAAGTCGGAAGTCAGAAATCGACAGGATTTGACTTTGGATCTTGAACTTTGAACTTTGAACCTTGGACTTTGGACTTTGGACTTTGGACCTTGGACTTTGGACTTTGGACTTTGGACCTTGAACTTTGGAATTTGGACCTTGGACTTTATGCCCTCACAAGATCCTCATTTTGCCGGTAGGGGAATGTTCCATGAGCTGGATGTGAAGCTTCAGGAATTTCGCGAGAAGAGCGCGGATCCTGAAGTGAATGGCCGCTATGAGTTGATTCTCTCGACCGAATGGGCTGAAAACGACTGCCGGATGGACGGGGTATCGGCAGCGCTCTTGGAACAGGCCGTTGAGAATCACCAGAATGCTACCGCCCTGCTGATGTCGGGGGGTGAAAACGATCCTCCGGTCTTCCCAAGTATTAAAGACGTTCATGCCATGATGATGGAGGGGCTCAGTGAAGAGGCGGGGGAGTTCCGGGTGGGCCCCGTGCCCCTGCTGTCTGCTGATCACCAACCGCCAGAGCCGGACGCGATTGAAGCGGCGATCCGTCGGCTGGAGGAATGGACCGCAGCTGACAGCTTCCTGGAACTTCATCCCATCCAGCAAACCGCGCTGGTCCTCGTTCGTCTTCTCGATATCCATCCGTTCACGGATGGAAATCACCGGACCTGTCGCGTTATGGCCAACTCCTGCTTGATCCGGGCCGTATTTCCACCGGCAATATTTTTGTTGGCCGAGGCTTCCCAGTACCAGCAGGCCATGGAGGCGGGATTGGCCATGGACACGACCAAGCTGACGAGCCAGATTGCCCGTTCCGTCGCCCGCACGTTGGACTACTGCCTCACCGGAACCTTCAAATCCCCGGTAACTTGACACCCCGCTTATTCGGAGTAGAATGGGCGGGCTTGATTTCAAGTCGAGCGCACGCATTGTAAGATCCGTGCCGCCTAAATCCGTCTGAGGCGGGTGCGGGGGAACCGGAGAAGAGGGGTGAATCCCCGGTGATTTATGCTGGGGTAGAGTACTTTCAAGCTCGAACCCGTCAGCTAACCCCGCCGGCGAAATAGGGTTCCTGGGAGCCTTGTCTGTTCTATTCGAACAAACTTTTTCAGGAATCAACAAATTTGGAAGGGCATGATTGAAATCAGGGAATTCATCTGTCCACAGCGGCCCTGTGGATTTTTTTTGCCTGATCATTGAGATATCTTTAGGGGTCTCGAAGCGATCCCTGCGGACGATTGTTGGAATTGTCCGACGCAGAAAGGTTTTGGCCCTCCTCTTTGTTTCAGTTTGGAACACCGCCCTGTTCCTTCCAAGGTCCCTTGTAAGGAGTTGCCCTTGAGCACTCAAGCCCCACTAGCTCCAACTGAACCCATAGAGCTCCGGCGTGATGTGACCATCTGGGGCTCCTTCATGTGGGGCTATGCAGATGTCGGTGCGGATATCTACACCGCCCTCGGTCTGGTCATTGCCGCCTCGCAGGGAATGGCGAGCGTGGCGTTTGCCATTGCCGGGCTGGTCTATATTTGCATCGGACTGGCTTATACTGAGCTGGCCTCAGCATATCCTGTGGCAGGGGGCGGCCATTATTTTGCACTCCGCGGGCTCGGTGATTTTTGGGGATTTGTCGCGGGCTCCGCCCTGCTGCTTGATTATACGATTGATATCTCACTTTTTGCGGTGGCCTCGGCTGGGTACTTTCTATCCTTTTGGTCGAAGATTGTGACGCATGCCGACCGGGTCAAGCACAATATCCACTTCACTACGAATTTTGTTGTCTACGACTGGGTCATGGTCGTCGTGGCCCTGGGTTTGATCCTGTTTTTGGTTTGGCTCAACATCCGCGGAATGAAGGAATCGTCCCTGTTCAACGAGATTCTCGGGGCGATCGATATCGTGACGGAATCCATGCTGGTCATGTGTGGCTTCCTGTTCGCTTGGAAGCCGGAGTTGATCACAGCTCAATTTCTTGAAACATGGCGGCATTTTGACCTGCACCAGTTCGCCTATGGAACTTCGCTGGGCATCATCTGTTTCGTGGGTTTGGAGTCGATCTCCCAGGCGGCCCAGGAGACCCGCCGCCCCGCGACGATTATCCCCCGGACGTCTCTTACCCTCATTTTCACGGTATTCATATTTGCCGTGGCGTTTTCGAATCTGAGTCTCGGGGTTTCCAGTTGGCAGAGTTTCAGGGATCATCTGGAAGATCCGGTGGCCTTTCTGGCGACACTCATTCCCTTCATTGGGATCATTGCGGGTCCCTTTGCCGCCTTTCTCGGGATGACCATTCTCGCGATTTCTGCGAATTCAGGGATTATGAGCGCCTCCCGGCTGACCTTTTCAATGAGTCAACTGAAACTGCTGACCCCCTGGTTTGATAAAGTCCATCAGAGATACCGGACGCCCGCGCGGACGATCGCCTTCTTCTCAGGCTTGGGCATCTTATTTGTTGTGGCTTCCGCCTTCACGCCGCAGATCATCGACACCCTGGGAAACATGTATGCTTTTGGGGCGACCTTGGGCTATATCATCGTCTTCATCTCATTAATCAAATTGCGATTCAGCGATCCTTACACACCGCGACCCTACAGGGTCCCGATTAACCTTTCCTGGAAACGTGACGAGGGTCGGGCGATCCAGGTCCCGATACTTGGTTTTATTGGCACGTTGGGCGTGAGCATGATTTTCTTTTTTGTTGTCTACACCCACGCCATCGGGCGCATTGCCGGCCCGACCTGGGTCATTCTGTGTCTATCCTACTATCTTTATTATCGCCGCCGAATCGGATTGCCTCTTCTAGGGAGCGTCAAGCACAACTGGGAGCAGGAGCAAATCAAGGTATTGACTTCGGCGGAAGAATTCGATTTGCTGGAGCAATATAAGCTGGCATTGCTGGAGCGCGATAAGATCCTCCGGAAGCGGGCAGAGGCCGCGCCGTGACCGCCTCAGGGAATGGAACTCAGGGTATCCCGATGAAGGATAGGCGAAGCAACCCCATTGAACCGGGCGGCAAGCTCCCGTGGTCGGATCGTTTCAAATGGATGAATGCCTATATTTTCATCCTCTGTGGTGTTGTGATGATCTATCGTACTTATACCTCCCCCGCGACCTGGCTGGTTATGCTCACTGGCATCTTGTTCCTTGTATTTGGGATCTATCGGCTGCGGCTGATTCGCCGCGTCGTGGATGGAGAGCACCCTTCGCCGATAACCCGGGGAAAGGCGCGCCACTCCACCCGGTTATAACAAAACTATGCATCCATCACTCGTATTTCATCCATTGGGTATCTTCATCGCCGTTGTGTTCCTGGTCTCAATCTCCTCGATCCTTTGGTGGATGCTTCATCCTCCCCCCCAGCTTGAGGCAGCCGTTGCCAAAGCCCGGCGTTCCATCAGCGCACTGCGCCGCATCATGGTGACCACGCGAGGCATGCGGTACGACGACCGAGCCGTCGAACTGGCGTGCCGGTTGGGGCAGGAACAGAAGTCGGAAATCGTGGCCACCTACATTATCGAGGTTCCCCTGACCTTGCCCCTTGGAATTACACTGGACCAGGAGGAAGCTAAGGCGCAGGAAGCGGTGGCCCGGGCAGTAAACATCATCAAGCTCCATGCCCTGCCCGCGAAGAAAAATATTGAACGCGATCGCGAAGCAGCCCGGGGGATTTTGCGGGCCGCCAAGGAACTGGATGTGGATCTCCTGATCCTGTCCATCGATCCACACAAGACCGCCTTAAAGAAGTTTACGGGAAAGACCACCGAGCGCATTCTCAGCGATGCCCCCTGCGAGGTGATCGTCGATCATATCCCGGTCAGCGAATTGTTGCAGATTACGCCGCAGGGGTGAGGAATACAGGTAGGGAAGCTCGGGCAAGCACTGGATCCAGGAAGCTAGTTTGGGCCGAAGAAGGGGACGGTAATCGAGTATGCGAATCATTGTGGTGGGGTTTGGACGGGTAGGGACACAGCTCGTTCAGCAGCTCAATACGAAAGAGGACGAGGTCATAGTCATTGACCAGGAACGCCACTTGGCCGACCACCCGCTGGCATCGGTTCCCACGCGCCTGATCATTGGAGATGCGATTGACGCGGAGGTGCTGCGCGAAGCCGGCATAGAAGAGGCCGATGTTCTGTTTGCCACCACGCGCGATGAGAACACCAACCTCATGGTGGCCCAGATGGCCCGCATCGTCTTCAACGTCCCCAAGGTTCTGGCGATGATCTATGACCCCAGCCGCGAACAGAGTTATCACGAGGCCGGAATCGAAACGTTTTGCCTGACCGTGGCGGGGGCCCAATACCTGGCATCTCAAATTACAAAATCGCCTCTGACGGATCTCAAGGGAGCCTGGAAAAAAGCGCACGACGAGATGCTCAAGCTGGTCAAAGAGCCGGTCAAGAGCGTGGCGACCCAGGGGAAGAACTATTACATCATCATCCTGGGTGGAAGTCTGGTGGGCTACTATCTTGCACGGAACTTGATGGCCAAGGGGCATGAAGTGACCATCATCGAGGACGATCCGGAAAAATACAACATCATCATTCACCAGATCGACTGCAATGTCATTTTCGGGGACGGGTCGACCACCCCCATCCTGGAACAGGCCGGCGCCAATCGCGCGGATGTGTTTCTTGCGGTGACGAACCACGATCACGACAACCTGATTGCCTGCCAGGTGGCAAAATCGCGCTTTGGTGTGAAAAAGACCATTGCCCGCGTGAAGAATCCGAGGAACGAGCCTATCCTTCAGCGTTTGGGGGTGGACGTGACGGTCAGCTCCACGGGCATCATCGCCCAGATGATTGAACGCGAGCTACCGATGAGCACCATCAAAACCCTGCTGGATTTCAAAGCAAGCCAGCTGGAGATGGTCGAGTATGACCTCGAAGACAAATCTCCGGTCATTGGCCGGCAGATCCGGCAGCTCACCATGCCCAAGGACTCCAATATCGTCACCATCCTTCGTGCCAAAGACGCCGTGGTTCCGCGCGGCGATACCACCTTCGCTCGCGACGACGTGGTGCTGGTGCTCATGAAGGAGGCCGTGGAGCCCGAAGTGAGACGGGTCCTGCTGGGATAGCCGCTCATGAAGATCGCAATCCTGGGCATTCGGGGTATTCCGGCGAATTATGGCGGTTTTGAAACGTTCGCCGAGGAGTTGAGCTGGCGACTGGCTGCACGGGGCCATGAGGTCACGGTTTACGGTCGATCCCATTATGTGGATTCCAACCTCGGTTGCTACCGTGGGGTTCACATTGTGGTCCTTCCCACCCTCCGATCCAAGTACTTCGATACGGTCGTGCACACCTCCCTCTGCGCCCTCGATTCCCTCGGCAAGAACTACGATTGCGCCCTGATCTGCAACGCGGCCAACGCCATCTTCTCGTGGGTGCCGCGTCTTAACGGTACGCGAGTGGCCCTGAACGTCGACGGGTTGGAGCGGAAACGGAAGAAATGGAATGCGCTGGGACGGCTTTATTACCAGATTTCAGAGTGGCTCGCCACGTGGATGCCAGATGCCATTGTGACCGATGCCGTGGCCATTCAGGAATATTACCGGTCGCGGTACGGGGCGGATTCCACGTTTATCCCTTATGGGGCCACGGTGGACCATGATGTCAGTGAAGGAACACTCTCCCGCCTCGGCCTTGAGCCGAAACGGTACTTCCTCTATGTAAGCAGGCTTGAGCCGGAAAACAATGCGCATCTTGTCATCAAGGGCTATGAGAAGACGGAGACGAGACTTCCACTGGTGATCGTGGGGGACGCACCTTACAGCGAAAAGTATGTTGCTCAACTGAAGTCGACCAGGGATCCGCGGGTCCTCTTTGCAGGCGCCGTGTATGGTCCGGGCTACCACGAGTTGCAGGCCAATGCTCTGTCCTATGTTCATGCCACCGAGGTGGGCGGAACTCATCCCGCGCTGGTTGAGGCGATGGGCCACGGAAACACCGTCATTGTGCATGAGACCGCGGAGAATCGGGAAGTCGTGGGAGAGGCAGGAATCCTGGTGGATATGTATGACGAGGCAAAGCTGGCGGAGGCTTTGCAGTGGACGGCGGATGGCAAAGTGGACATGCATCGGCTCGGCACGCTGGCGCAACAGCGCGTCCAGACCGATTATTCCTGGGATGCCATTGCCACCGCGTACGAAAAACTGTTTGACTCATTGATGAGAAACTAGATACTTTAACTGGTTGAGATCAATCCACCGCGGAGCACGCAGAGGACGCTGAGGGTAAGGGGCTAAAGCTCTGGTAGCCCCAGTATGTCCTTGTACCGGGATTATTGTCCGGTGGCCCTAAGGTTTGGTAGCCCCGGTGCCCGCCGCGGCGGGTTCTCACCGGGGGATTTTGAGTGAACGCTCACAAGGGTCCCCGGTACTAAGGATCCCCCACGGCGGGCGCCGGACTACCAAGGCAATTGCCCAACTCTGTGTCTTTGCGTTAACAGATGCCCTTAATTGAGGAGAATTAATGATAGAGGGAGTTCGAGTCAAGACGTTGAAGGTCATTCCCGATGAGCGGGGTCACTTGATGGAAGTCCTTCGCAACGATGACGATGTTTTCATCAAGTTCGGACAGATATACATCACCACGGCGTATCCCGGAGTGGTAAAAGGCTGGCACTACCACAAGAAACAGATCGATAATTTTGTAGTCGCCCGGGGGATGATGAAGCTGGTGCTTTATGACTCGAGAAGGAAGTCAAAAACCTTCCGCGAAATCAATGAATTCTTCATGGGAGAACACCATCCCATCCTGGTGCAAATCCCGGCCTGGGTGTTTCATGGTTTTAAATGCATCAGTGAGTCGGAATGCGTCGTGGTGAATGCTCCTACCGAGGTCTATCATTACAAAAAACCGGATGAATTTCGCGTTCCCTATAACAGCAGGAGGATTCCGTATGATTGGGACCTTAAGATGGGATGAAGGAGGTTTCGGGTGCCGGGTGTCAGGGATGTGAGGTGGACAGTGAAAATCACCGGCTGAAGTCAGAGGTCAGAGGTCGGAAGTCAGAGGTTAAAAGTCAGCCAACAGAAACAGGACCTGATAGGCCACCACGTGGGGATGAGGAGTCAATTGTTAACACAAAGCCATAAAGGTTTATATCCGACCTCTGAGTTCCTATTTCTGACATTTGACCTCTGACTTCCGACTTCTGATTCCCGACTTCACATGAGGTCTCAGAGCCACCGCAGGAAAGCACTCCTAGGGCAATTTGCAGGAAAGAGCTTATGAAAATCCTCGTCACTGGCGGAGCGGGTTTTATCGGATCGAACTTCATTCGGTTCATGCTGGAGCGCCACTCCGGTGATGAGATTACGAATCTCGACAAGCTCACCTACGCGGGAAACCTCGATAATCTTGGAGACTTGGAGGGGCATCCTCAATACAGCTTTGTTCGCGGTGACATCTGCGACCCAACGCTCGTCGAAAATCTGATGTCGGCACGTCCCGACGCCGTGGTGAACTTCGCTGCCGAAACTCACGTGGACCGCTCCATTGAAGATTCCCGGTCGTTCATCGAGACTAATGTCCTGGGGACGCATGGTCTGCTCGAATCAGCTCGCAGGAACCAGGTCTCGCGGTATCTCCAGATTTCCACGGATGAGGTTTATGGGTCCCTTCCATCCACCGGTTTATTCACGGAACAGACCCCGCTTGCTCCGAACAGTCCCTATGCGGCCTCCAAGGCGGCCGGGGACTTGTTGGTGAACGCCTACGTCCATACTTACCAATTTCCGGGGATCATCACGCGTTGTTCCAATAATTATGGTCCCTATCAATTTCCCGAGAAGTTTCTGCCCCTGATGATTAACAACGCCCGGCGAGGAAAACCTCTGCCGATTTACGGGGACGGTCTGTATGTCCGGGACTGGCTCCACACTAGCGATCATTGCGGGGCCATTGACCTCGTGCTGCGCCAGGGCCGGGTGGGCGAGGTCTACAATATTGGCGGACATAATGAATGGAAGAATATCGATATCGCCAAGTGGGTTCTCCGCGAACTGGGACAGCCGGAATCGCTGCTTACCTCCGTCAAAGACCGTCCCGGCCATGATCGGCGGTATGCCATCGATGCCGGCAAGATCCTTCGTGAATTGGGCTGGAAGCCCGAGATCCCGTTTGAAGACGGGCTTCGAATGACGCTACGCTGGTATCTGGAAAATGAGGCCTGGCTCGACAAGGTCACGAGCGGAGAGTATCGGAATTACTATGAACGAATGTACAGCAATCGATAAAGTGAGTGTGCTGTGATTGCCGTTCAAGCCGAGCATCTATCCAAGAGTTACCGGATCTACTCCAAGCCTTCGGCTCGCTTGCAGGAACTCCTGTCGTTGAACCGCCTGAACCGCCACAGGGACTTCTGGGCAGTAGAGGACGTGAGCTTCGAAGTCGAGCGGGGAAGAACGGTCGGGATCATCGGCGTCAATGGATCGGGGAAGTCCACCCTGCTCCAGCTCATTGCCGGTATTTTGCAGCCTTCTCGCGGAACGGTGACAAGCGAAGGCCGGATTTCGGCCCTGCTGGAGCTGGGTTCCGGGTTCAACCCGGAATTCACGGGTCGGGAGAACGTGTTTATCAACGGGGCCTTGCTGGGGCTGAGTCGAGGGGGAATCGAATCCCGCCTGGGCGCCATTGAACGCTTTGCGGAGATCGGCGAATTTTTCGATCAACCGGTCAAGACCTACTCGAGCGGCATGTTTGTGCGGCTGGCCTTTGCAGTCGCCATCAACGTCGATCCGGAGATCCTGATCATCGATGAGGCCCTCGCCGTGGGAGACGGCATCTTTCAGCATCGCTGCATGCACAAGATCCTGCAACTTAAGAAAGAGGGCAAGACGATCTTCTTCGTGTCCCACGACAACTCCGCCATCAAGCGGCTCTGCGATGAGGTGATCCTGCTGGATGGAGGCCGGAGGGTGGGGTCGGGCGACCCGGATTCGATGGTTCAGAAGTATCTGGAGCTCATGTATGCCCGGGAAAAGAGCTATGCCGCGGAGTCGGGCTCAAAATCAAATGGAGACTCCGGGGAAGCGAAGAACTTCTTTGATATTCCGGCGGAGTCGGTGGTCTCCACGATCCCCAATGTGGATCACCGCTTTGGCGATGGCCGGGCCGAACTGCTCGGCATCGAGATTTCGGGCGAGGAAGGAATTCCAAAAAGGAGTTTTGCGCCAGGCGAACGAATGCAGGTCAAGATCTCGGCTCGGTTCAAGGAAGCCCTGGAAACACCCATCATTGGATTCATCATCCGCGACCCGTTGGGGATTGATTTATCGGCTACAAACACGGACTACGACAATGCACCCCTGGGAGAGGTCAAGCCCGGCGAGATCCGGACGGCGGATTTTGACGTCCAGTTGCCGCACCTCAGGCCTGGGAATTACTCTATATCTCCGGCGGTGGCCGACGGGACCGCCTCCCGTCACACCATGTGCGACTGGATCGACAATGCCGTGGTTTTTTCCATCGAAACCGGCGAATTGATCCATGGCCTGATGCGATTCGATGTGTCAGTAAGAGTACATTAATTGCTCTGCGCGTCCGCGGTGAAATCTATGACTGAGTCAACCAAGAAAGATTTGACCTTTACGGGTGAGCGCTTCGTTCCCGGCGAAGGCGGGGCCCGGATTGCCTATGAGCACTATCATCGCTATTTTTTTGCCCAAGGTCTTGCGCGCGGGAAAGTGGTCCTAGACCTGGGCTGCGGGGAAGGGTATGGCTCGAACCTGCTCGCAGAGGTCTCGGAAAACGTGACGGGGGTGGATCTTTCTCCGGAGGCGATTGAACATGCACGCACGCGTTACCCCCGGGCGAATTTGAGTTTTCTGGTGGGAGACTGTCGAAGGACCCGCCTGCCCGAGCATCAGTTCGACCTTGTGGTCAGCTTCGAGATGATCGAGCACATTGCGGAGCACGAGGAGCTCTTGAGGGAGGTTCAGCGATTACTCAAGCCGGGCGGGGTGTTCCTGGTCTCTTCACCGGACAAGGAGTTCTATTCCGAAGCGGAAGGATTCGAAAATCCCTTTCACATCAAGGAGCTCTATATCCGGGAATTTCATGCCCTGTTAAGAAAGAACTTTGCACACGTCGTCCTCTTCGCCCAGAGGTTATGTTTTGGATCGGTTTTATGGAGAATCGCCTCGCCGCCTCAAGAAGCAAAGTCCCGGTCTGAGCTGATCGAGGTTGAGGCGAACCGGGAGAAATCATCCCTCAGCTTACATCGGGCTGAAGGGCACACCCAGTATGCTGTGGCGGTTTGCTCGGCGACGGAATTGGATCCAGGGATGGAGAGCCTGGGGCTGTCTTGTTTGAATGACAACACCGAGGCGGTGGCCAGGGAATTAGAGCAATACAACCGGGAACTGCTGGGCATGGTCGACACCCTGCACGGCCATCTTCGCAACGTCGGGAATCTGCTGATTGACAAGGACAATCGGATTGCGCAGCGCGATTTGGCGATTCAGGAGAAAGAGAATCACATTGCGGTCTTACACCAGGTGATCGAAGGCAAGGACAGGATCATTTCAGAGAAGGACCATTTTATACAGGCGAAGGACTCATACATTGCAGGTTTGGAGCAGGGGATCCGGATCCTGCGCGAATTCGAGATGAAAGTAAAAACCACCCTGATCTGGAAGGCCTACCGGGCATTTGTGCGCCCTTTGCGACTGCTTTTCAAGCGCGGACCAGCCTCTTGAGAAAACACTCCGCCCGTTTAGTCGACTTGTGACAAAGATATCCATTGTCATCCCCACCAAGAACGCAGGAGCGGAGTTTGAGAACACCCTTGCGCTTCTGAAGGGTCAGGAAATTGATGCCAAAACAGAGTTGCTGATCATCGATTCGGGGTCAGTGGATTCAACCCTCTCCCTTGCCGCGCGCGATGGAGCAAGGATCTTGCACGTGGACCCCACCTCGTTTAATCACGGAGAAACCCGGAACTGCGCCATTCGGGAGGCAAGTGGAGAAATCATTGTTCTGACCGTTCAGGACGCGGTGGCAGCCGACAAACAATGGTTGCACCGACTAACGGAGTGGTTTCGAAGCGATGCCAAGGTAGCCGGTACTTTTGGAAAACAGGTGCCGCGGCCGGATGCCGATTTACTCGCCACCTGGGAAGTGGAGACGCATAATAAGATCTTTGATAAGGGGACCCGGGTCAAATCGCTCTCCACCTGGGACGACTTCTTACGGCAGGACTTTATGGGTCGTTTTGACCTCGCCCTGTTTGATAACGTGAGTTCAGCCATTCGGAAGTCGGTGTGGCAGCAGATCCCTTTCAAGCCGACTGAATTTGCCGAAGACATGGAGTGGGCGCTTGAGGTGATGAGGGCCGGGTACCGGATCGTGCACGAACCGAAGGCGACGGTGGTCCACTCCCACAATCGGCCGGCCATCTACCGGTTGAAACGACACTTTGTGACGACCAAGCGTGTGATGCAGGTGCTGGAGGCTGCGGCGGAGGACTATTCACGTTACACGGATGAGACTCTGTTCAACGATATGCTCGCCTTCGCCATCCAAGTGGAAGAGTTAACCCATCAGGCGCAGGACTCGTCACAGAGGAGGACCGTTGAGGTCCAATCCCCTCGGTCTGGCGACTTAGGCCCCTTTGATCCCAGGAGCGCCAAGGACGGAGCAGGGGGTGTCGCCCTCCTGAAAAAACTGTTTAGCCGTTTGACGAAAGCCCCAGGGGTCGTACCCCCGGGCGTGCCAGTCGGTGAGGATCCATTGCGCGGGAGTTTCAATTTCACCATGAAGGAGCTACTGAGCCGGTACCCTTCGTTGAAGCCGGACGATCTCCAGTTTCTGTTTCTGAACGTGGCCGCGCGCGCCGCAGGAGACGTTCTCAGTAAGTATTATTATTGGTGCAGTAAGAAGCAAAGGCTCAGTGAGACCATGCGAATTCTTGGCGCCACTCTTTCTCAGGGAATTTAGAGGCGCCGTTGAAGACCCCATGAGAATCCTCCAGGTTATCCATCAATATCTGCCTAAACATCAGGCGGGGAGTGAGATTTACACTCACTCTCTTTCAAAGGCATTAAAGCAACTCGGACATGAGGTCCGGGTCTTTACTTATGAGTACGGAGGGGGCCCCGACACCGGAGAGGCCGTATGGGAGGAGTATGATTCCATCCCCATTTACCGTATTTATCACAGTCCGGACGCATGGGGACGTTTCTACTGGATCGGGCAAGCCGCCCATTCATTCAAAGATGATTGGGTAGGCATGCGGTTTGGAGACGTGCTCCGGGAATTTCAACCCGAAATTGTCCATGCGCAGCATTTACACAATGTCTCCGGCACGGTCGTCCGCCAAGCCAAGCAGGCTCGCATTCCTGTGGTCATGACGTTGCACGATTATTGGCTCATGTGCCCGCGGATTAACCTCTACGACTACCAGAAGCAAATCTGTACTCATTCCTATGGCGGCTGGCGGTGCGGTCGCTGTATGGAGCTGTCCTCCCGGATGGGTCTTGGCGCCGGGCTCTCACACCTTCTTGCCCCCCTCTTTGCCTATCGCCGCCAGTATCTTCGGACGGTGATTCGAGAGATTGATTTATTCATCTCCCCCTCGAACTTTCTGCGCCGGCAATTGATTGATTTTGGAATCCCGGCGCGCAAGGTGATCACTTCCGACAATGGCTACGACGTCTCACGATTCCTCGGGTACAAAAGAATTGAATCGCCTCAATTCCGCGTGGGTTACATTGGTTCCCAAATGGAACACAAGGGAGTTCATCTCCTGATCGCGGCCTTTCGAAAGTTGGCGGGGGACGCCGTCCTTAAATTCTATGGCGATACAACGGTCCAGCCGGCTTACGGGAGGCGCATCCGGGAGATGGCGCAGGGGGACCCGCGAATCCAGTTCTGTGGCCGCTTCGAGAACGACATGATAGCCAAAGTGCTTTCAGAGATCGACGTTCTTGTGATACCCTCGCTGTGGTACGAAAATTCTCCTTTAACCATCCATGAAGCCTTCTTGGCTCGAGTCCCCGTGGTAGCGGCGGGCTTGGGTGGAATGGCCGAGTTTGTTCAAGACGGCGCAAATGGTCTTCATTTCGAATTCGGGGACAGTGAGGATCTTTACCGGAAGCTGACGCTATTGGAGCGTGATCGCTCAAGGCTGGCTGCCCTTGATAAGTTTCCCGCGGTGAAGACGATCCGGGAAAATGCGGAAGAGCTTGTGAACATTTATGAGACGCTTGAACGATCGGTATAATGAGCTGAAAGCGCTCAATGCCCGCTATGTGGACGAACAGGAGTCCTCCCGCGCCGTGGTGTGTCACGGGCTGCCGGTTCACTTTACGGTCGAGAATACGAACCGCTGCAATCTGCGATGCCCGCATTGCCAGATTCATAGTCCGGATTACAACTACACCTATGCAAAACGGCACGTCGACATGGACCTGGCCTTATTCGAAAAACTGGCACGCGAGACTTTTCCCTGGGTGAAGCGGGTGTGCCTCACGGTGTCCGGCGAGGCGCTCATGTCGAAAAATTTTGACACCGTATGCGACGTGCTGGAGGCTTACGGAGTCGGCCTGGAGATCAATTCGAATGGCACCCTACTGACCGAGAGAAACCTTCGTAAGATGCTGGGCCTGCTCCAATGGGTCACGATCTCCTTTGATGGATTTCGGAAGGAGACCTTTGAGAAATGGCGGGCCGGGGCCGATTATGATCGCGTGGTTGACAATGTGAAGACGCTGAATCGACTCCGCCGGGGCTTGACTGCCTCGCGTCGACCTCATCTGAATTTCACGTACGTGCTGATGCGGGACAACATCGAAGAATTCCCGGCATTCATGGATTTGGCCCGCGAACTGGAAGCGGATTCGGTATCGGGCACCCACGTGGCGGTTTTCGATGAGCCTATGCGCAACCAGTCGCTGATTTATCACAAGGCCCTTGCGAATGAGTGCCTGGGTCGGGCACGAAAGCGCGCGGCAGAACTGGCGCTGACGGCGTACCTGCCTCCGGGTTTTGACGTATCGACCGACGCGGCGTCGGCGAACCCTGGGAAAACTCCGCGCCAGGTCGATTGTAGTTTTCTTTGGCGCCGCAGTTACCTGGAACTCAATGGTGACGTCCCGACGTGCTGCGTTTCGGGGCGGCCGGTGGTCGATAATCTTAAAGAGAAAGATTTTTGGGATATCTGGAATGGTGACAATTACCGCTGGATGCGAGCCAGCTTGAGCGGGAGGGAAATGCTTGCGTGTTGTGCGAACTGCAGCATCGATCCGTTCCACATTCGAAGAGGAACCGAACGCGCCTTTGTCATCCCGCAGGGGAAGGCCAATAGTCGAAGCCAGGACGAATTGTTTCCCCTCGTGGCCGCCGCTCAAGCATCCGCATTGGAGACTTCGCTCGTTGTCCTTCCCGCGTCGGATCGTCCGGACGCCGCAAGAGTCTGACGGCAGAACATCGGATGGTAAAGTTGGAGCCACTCCAGGGTTGGAGTGGGCATTACGGGAATAGGGCCCTGAAGTTTGATACTTGCGTCCGATCGAAGGAGGTTGGCTATGAGTTCTCAAATGCTCCGGAAGCAGTTAGAGAAAATCCGGCCTCTACCTCCTCTTCCATCTCGTGACGATCGTGTCCCTCAGGGTGAAGTGGACGACAATTCCTACGAACGCTTCTATACGCTTAAGGATCGAAATAAGGATCTGTCAGAAATTAAGATGTATCTTCCCGACCTTCCATTCCACACGATGCCTCAGTGGATGAGCTTACTGACTACCTTTGTCTGTAATTTGAGGTGTCCTCATTGCGAAACGCATGGAACGCCGGAGCTCCACAGGCATTACAACAACAAGAAGCTGGATATGCCTTATGAGACATTGAGTCGGGTCGCAAAGCAGTCGTTGCCCTGGGCGGATGAATTTTGCTTGACCATGAGTGGCGAGCCGCTGGCAACACCCAACCTGCAGAAAGCCTTGCATGAATTAAGTCAATATGGGGCCAAGCTGGACTTAACGACCAACGGGACGTATTTCTCCAAAGAGACCCTCCTCCAGTTGATTCCCATGACCAGCAAGTTCCAGATTTCCATCGATGGTGCGACCCAGCTCACCTGTGAGGCCATCCGACTGGGCGTCAAATTCAAGAAGTTGCTCGGAAGCATCCGGTTATTGACGCGTACCCTGGAATTGCTACCCGCCGCGATGAGGCCCCCCGTTTGTATCTCCTTTACCATTATGGGGAGCAACATCAGAGATTTGCCGGAACTGGTGCGCATGGCCTCCGGTCTCGGGATACAGGCGGCCCACGGGCATTTTGTAATCGTCAATGAACTGGTGCATGTCCGCAATGAAGTGGTCGAAAAACACAAGGCTCTATACAACGCCTATTACCAGCGGGCGCATGCCCTGGCTGAAGAAATGGGAGTCATTTTAATCATTCCTCCTCCCTTTCCGGGAATCGAAGAAGATGCCGCCGCTCCCGTCGGAGGCGACGGGATGATCATTAATCAGTTTCCGGAGAATCATTACGAGACGCTCCCCGCACCGGAGAGTTGGTTAGATCATGCTGCCATTGAGACGGAGGCGTCTGAGATAGCCGCCCACCTTGTCAGCAAGATTCCGGCCCCGGTCGAGGCTCCCGAAAGACATGAGGGGGTGATGTCCGGTGGGGCCTCCATTCGGGACAAGTCATTCGAGTTTCTCGAATGGTGCCAGGATACATATAAAGAGATGCTCCGGCACAATGGTCAAAAAATCAAATATTGCGACATGCTCCATAAACGGATGTACGTCAGTCCGGGCGGGGACGCCACACCCTGCTGTGTATTTGGAACCCCCGTGTTGGGCAACGTCAACAACAACACAGTCGAAGAAATTTGGAATGGAGAACTCTACAAAGAGTTCCGGAGGAGGTTCCGCTCCTCCGATCCGGTCGATTGCTGCAAGAACTGCATTCACGTTCAATACCGCTCTGTTGAATAGCGGCATGATCGACTCGGCAAGCTTGAGCGTCGTCCCCCGGAAGTTTGGCAAAACCATTTGACCGGTCTCGTTTCCCCCAGGAGTTACTGGTGCCCTGCTCCGCTTCCACAAGACCCTTCAGGTTTTCTTGGGAGCCGCGATGATGAGCGCGAAATCAGAGTCAATCGCGCCTGCGTCTTCGAGTGCGCCTTCAAAATAGAAGAGAATGTCGAGCCAAGCCCGGTCTTTCTCCTGACGTTCATCGAAATTGCCGACAATATTCTCCAGCACGAATTGCAGCAAGGTTCCTCCGTAAGGTTTAAATTCAACTATGCGGAAGAACTGCTCGAGGAGCGGTAAGATTTCAGCGGACCGGGCCGCTTCGGAGGGGTCGTTTTCCTCAAACCAGGAAAGGGGATGGACCAGATGACTCTCCTTTATGTCTGAAGTGGGCTTTCCGTCTCGAATCACCCGGCGAAAATTCCGAGGCAGGATCTTCAACAAGTCATTAATCAGTTTGATTTGAATCGGAGGAAGCTGAAACCGGGTAGGACCAATATACTCATTCATGATGAAGAGGCCTGACTGTTTGAGGGCTCCTCGCACTTCCTCAAAAACTCTTTCCAAGGCGTGGATGTGATGAATGCTCATCGAGGCAAAAACGGAATCGTAGCCGCCCGCCTCAACGCGGAGATGATTCAGATCAACCACGACGTAATTGACCCGATGGAGGAGACCCTTGGTTTCTGCTGATTTCCTTGCATTCTCGATAGCACCAGATGACGCATCATAAGCATCAAACCGTTCAACGGCCCTTGCATCGAGGGCATGTCTCTCCAGCCCTCCGTCTCCGCAGCCCAGGGAAAGTGCACGCTCAACGGGGGTAGGAAAGTATTTTTGGAATACATAGCTGAGCCAATCAAGCGACTCATCCCCCGTTGTCCTCAGGTTAATGTGTTTTTTCACATATGCGTGCTCCATCCAGGCAATGAGGTCCCTCTGGTGCAACTTTTCAGGAGATTGCGCCCACCACCGCGCCACCTTATCCAAGGTTGATTGGTTTTCATTCATTTCCGATGCCTGCCTTTGGACGCCTTACAAGAACTTGGATCCATGTGGAGAGTCCAGCCCAGATGGGTGGCTTGGGGACTATGTCCGTGGGGTGAGCGTCTGTGATTTCTCCAACATGACTGGTTGAAGGGCCTGCAGTCAAGGGAGCCCGAGGGAAAGAGGTTTCCTCTCCTGCCAACGGCCGGGTCGATCATCGCTGCAACTGATATGGTAAAATCCCCCTGAAGGTGTTCCCGAAGAAAAAATCTTGCGGTATCGATTTCGTGTCTTCCCTGGGTTCAGACTGTGGCTACAGCCCATGGGATGCCCGCAAGTGATTGACTCCTGCATTCTTCGCGTCAACCTGCGGGATGACAGAGATATTTAAGCAAACTGCTATCCGTCGCGTCCCGTTGGCTCTCGGGCACGTCAACTGAATATGACCTTCAAGGTGGATGACACACAAAAGTATAACACGTCGATGGGAAGCTTGTATTTTTGGGCGGTTCTCTTATGGATTGTTCTTGGCTCGGCCGATGTGTGGTGGATGCGGCATGATCACCAACCGCAGGGGTGCGATCAAGCCGGACACTTAATTGAGTCCATGAATTTTGCCCGCACCATCCAGTCGTTTTCTTTGCGTGGTATCTGGCTAGAGTGGAATGTTGAGTTTGGCAAACAGGGAGAGTTTACCTATCCGCCGCTGTATCATTTGATCACCGGGGTCTTTATGAGCTTCCTGAGGCGGCCGGCGCTTGCAGCCGTGGTGTCAAATGAGATTTTTCTCTGGATGCTTCTTCTCAGTGTGATCCAGATCGGGAAGCGTGGCTTTAATATTGCTGTCGGTGTGATGTCCGCTATCCTGGTCGGCCTCTATTCCAATCTGGCTCAATTCAGACATGAAGCGTTCATCGATTTTGCGCTGACGGGAATGATCTCCTGGTGTGCGTGGCAACTTGTGAAGACCGAGGGGTTCCGTCAACGCCGAGCATCGGCCGCTTTTGGAGTCTCCATAGGGTTGGCTTTGTTGCTGAAGCAAGCGGTGATCTTGTTTCTCGCGCTGCCCATTCTGTTTGTGGTTCTTCGCCACCGAAGAGAATGGGGGCGCGACAGATGGACAAACCTTTTGATTGCAACCGGAGCCGGATTACTTACGGCGTTGCCGTGGTATGGACTTCACTGGCGGGCGGTTCTGGCAAACCTGGCGCTCAATCAGCGAGTGGCGGCGATTGAAGGCGATCCCATGCCTTGGACTTTCATCGGTGCAATCTACTATCCCTGGGTCATGAGCTGTATCCAGATCGGTTTTCCGTTGTTCATCCTGGCCATCGTTTCGGCGCTGGCATGGGTTTTCAAGCACAAGATCCAGGCGACCGAGGAACAACATCTAACTCGGGGAGTCATCGTGACTTGGATTGTCGGGAGTCTCCCCTTCCTGACCTTCCTGATTTTGAACAAGGACGCGCGGTACTCTCTGCCTGTTCTCCCTGCGGTAGCTTTATTGAGTTGCAGCATCATAGCCTGGATGCGAAGACGTTCCGCAAAAATCGCGTGGTGCATACTTCTCACTGTCTGCGCATTCCCCTATTACACCTTCGTAATGTTTGCCTGGCCGCCATTCCATCGGGAGATCGGGTTTTATACTGGTAGCACGCACTGGTTGGTTTGGACCGACAATTATTATTTTGGGGCTGGACCAGGACAGGAGGACTGGCATATCCCTGAGAGTCTCACGCGAATGCATTCGCAGATGCCTCGGGCAAGTAATTCGAACCCCATCCACCTTGGTTTGGTCCCTTTTCTGCTCCGATTCAACCCCAATTCGATAGAGCTCGAGGCGCTTGAACGCGGGATACCGATTCAAATCACCCCCATCGGGAGTGATAAGTCCCTCTCCGCCCTTGATGCCATGCTCTCCTTCGATTTTCTTTTTACCAAAACCGGAGATCTGGGCCTACCCTTTGAAACGGATAACGCTAAGACAATCAAGGACGTCCTTCTACGTCATCCTGAGAATTTTGTGCCTCTGGCCACGTACGATATGCCTGATCGGTCCACGGGAACTCTCTATCGTGTCGTGCGTCAAAATGAACTGCCCAGAGATCACGGGACCGGTATGATGTGATCGACCTCCATAAAGCTGGCTGAGGAGTCGAACTGGTGCGAATTTGTTATGTCATTCATGTGTTTCCACCTGAGAGCTGGGGAGGATCGGAGAACTATGTTTACAAACTCGCTCAACAGCTGGGCCCGCGACACGACATAAGAGTCTTTACACGGACACACCGGCCGGATCAACCCGAATACACCGTCCTCCAGGACCGCGTTAATAACCTCGAGGTCTTTCGGCTCAATAATAACTTCCGGGATGTGGATCGGTTCGAACGTATCTACTGGAATCCCAAAGTCGACGAGATTTTTGAAAGATTCCTGGAGGAGTGGTCCCCGGATGTCATCCACGCACACCATCTCACCTGCCTTTCGACCAACCTGGTGAACATTGCACATCAGCGATCGATCCCATTCATCCTGACGCTTCACGATTTTTGGATGATGTGCTTGAGAGGGCAGCGACTGCATCCCACCCTTCGGCTTTGTGAGGAGGTGATTCCAGAAGTTTGCGGTCAATGTGTTGAACCCTGGATGAAGGGGGCGCACGGAAGAGCGGTGGCCGACCACTTTGGAGGTGAAGCAGATCAGCAAGGTTATCTCCAACGTGGGTGGAAGAAGTTTTACGAATGGCGGACCCGCCCCGATCCGACAGGGGAAATTCAGACTTTTCTCCGTCACAGCAAAAAGATCCTGGGGAGCATCGATCTTTTGATTGTGCCGTCCGCCTTCGTGAGGGATCAATTCCTGCGGTTTGGATGCGACCCGGAGAAAACGCTTTTTTCGGACAACGGGGTGGATCCGGGCTTTCTGCGACAGGTGGATCGTAAACCTTCCCACAAGCTCCGTTTCGGTTTTGTGGGGACGATCATTCCTTCCAAAGGCGTGCATCTCCTGGTGGAAGCGTTTAAGCGAGTCCCGGCCGAAAAGGCAGAATTGAAGATCTTTGGAGCGGCGGCGGAGTACGAGGGATTTCCGGACTATTTCGAACAACTGAGGCGCCAGGCGGCGGGGGCTCCCATTGAGTTCAAAGGCAGCTTTCCGAATGAAGACCTCGGGAAGGTGCTCTCAGAAATCGATGTCCTGGTTGTGCCATCGATCTGGTATGAGAACGCTCCCCTCACCATTCGTGAGGCGTTCCTGGCCCATGTTCCGGTTGTCACGGCGAATCGGGGTGGGATGGCGGAATCAGTTCAGGACGGAGTCAATGGCCTACAGTTCGAATTGGGGAATGCCGGGAGTCTGGCACAAGCCCTGCGCCGATTGATCGAGGATCCCGCGCTCCTCGAAAAACTTCGCTCCGCAGAAACCCAGGTCAAATCCATTACCGACAATGCCCGGGAACTGGAACAGATTTACGAAAAACTTTGCAGGTCGCGATGAGGGCATCCCGACGCAGCGCCAGCGGCGCGACGGCCAGCCCCTGAAATAAGAGACCACGTTATCAATGAAGGGGAGATGGAATCTTTCACAAATCCGCCGGATCCTGCCCGCCGTTCCTTTTGGCTGTGGGGCTCGGCGTATCTCGTCGTGCTGCTCCATGCACTCACCTTCGGCACCCTCATCGTTAAACATCAAGCCCTCCCTTACTTCGATGAAGCAGCATACATCTCCAAAGTGTACAGAATTTCCGATGCTATCCATCATACGGACTCGATTCCCGCTCTGCTCAATCCCACGACATACCTTTCGGTGGGACCGCGTCAAAACCCGCCTTTAATGATGCTTCTGGCCGCCGTCATTCTGGGCGGAAAGGCCCACCCGACCTCCATTGCCCTTTTGTGGCTGGCCATAAGGCTTCTGGCGTTAATTCTGGCCATGCATCTTTTGGCCGGGCTCATGAAAAATTGCTATTTTGTAGTGCCGGCCTTACTCGTCATTTTGGGGGGATTGCCCGCTCTTTTGCTTCAGCCGGGCATGTACCTGATGGACGAGAATTTTGAGTTTTTCGGACTATTGACCTTCTCCCTTGTTCTCTGGGACCACCGTCGCCACACGGTCTGGACGGCTACGGCGAGTGCCCTTAGTACCATTGTCCTCATCCTGATTAAACCCACGGCACTGGCGTTCGTATTCCCCCTGTATTGCGTGCTGGGCGTTTATGTTGGAGCATTGTTCGTTCGCTCGTTCATTCGCAGGGATAGAGCTGATCGCGATGCCCCCCACGATGAAACACGTTGGGGCATTCGTCACATTCTGGGATGGTCTGTGCCTTACGTCCTTCTTGGGTTGATTTTCTTGTGGCTTTGGAAATCACCATACGGAGCAGCCGTTGTTCGGGAGTTTCAAGTGGGAACTCGAGGATATTGGCGGTGGAACCTCAGCTTCGATCAACTTTTCTATTGGTCCCGGATTGCCTTCCCACCCTGGCTGTTGGCGCTAGTCCTGGTGAAAGGGGTGGTGAGCAGAGGACAATCGGTTCGTACCTGGGTTGCGGCTTATGGCATTACAGCGCTGGCATGGTGGTTCTTTTTCAATTTCCGGCTGGTTTATTCGGTGGAGGCGAGAGTCGTTTTTGCTATCAGCCCCATCGTGGTCGCCAGTGCTGTAATCCTGCTGTGTCGTGAGAAATGGTGGACGATTGCCGTGACAAGTTTGGCCGGCATCTTTTTCATATTAAGCGCCGGGCGGGTGGTTGGTTTTTTTGAATTACCTCGAGTTGAACGGTTTGCGTCCTGGGTCGCTCCGCTAGGGTATCGACAGACCCCCGTGAAAGAGGAAGTGGGTCTGTTTCAGCTCGCAAAGGATATCAAGGGTATTCTTGATCGGGACGCCACCGCGCCCTCCAGCAAGGAGGTCATGGTAGCGGTCCAGGATGACTTTGTCGATCCCATGGGGCTTGAACTTGCCTTGCGCTATGTCAATCACGATTCATGGTATAGCGCCCGCATCCTGGCGGCGCCGTATGCCAGTTTTGATTTTGATCTGACGGAAGTTCTCAAAGTGAAGTGGTTTGTGACTAAGGAGAAGAGGAAGACCATTCATTTACCCGAAGATATCTTTACATCGCTGTATGCGCTCGATTCCTTAATTACTGATCCCGGGAGTCCGCTTCATTCCTTCTTCGAGAAGAAGCTCCAGGATCCGATCAAGCAGCCAGATCTGCTGGATACGGTCACGTTATGGCATTTGAGGGAAGCTCCTCCCTTGCAAGCTGTTCTGGACGCCATGCTATGGGTCAAGCCGCAGTTCCAAAATACCCCGGGCGCTTCCGCGCACCAGCAGCGAATCGAACGACTGACCCGTGCCGTAGCCCACGGGACTTCCGTTGACATTATCGATCGCGCGACCGCTGAAACCATCATCCGGTCAAGCGACGCCACACTACGCAATATCCGGTTTGGCGATCAGTTCCTCCTGCTCGGAGTTGTCCTGAAACGTGATCAAGATGGTTTGACGATCAAACTGGTCTGGGAAGCCTTACAAGATGAGAATCTCAACTATGTTAACTTTGTCCACCTCCTGAGCAGCGCAGGGAGAATTGTCGGCCAGGCGGATTACCCCCAGGATTTCCTTCAAGGAGAGATCAAAAAGGGCGCGCTCTGGCGCGATGCGATTCATCTCTCAATCGAACAATTGGCAGGTGCGCGGCGTATCGGGCTGGGCATATATCATCCCTCCAATCCTCCCCTCATCATCGACCATGGGCCCACGGACACGGATGAGCATCGGCTGATTATTCCGGTTCACGAATAGCGAAGCCGCGCATTGACATGCTTCCCCGGGATATCGATAATGGGCTTTCCTTTCTGATCGATCTTGCTCTTCCTGCACGCGTTTTCCGGCCTGGAATCGCAATTCTTTTCGGGCACTATTCAGAAGTATTTGAAATAACGTTGGGCGGACACCTGTTTCCGGAGTGAAGTCAGGCGGCTGGGCCCGGATCATCAAGGATACGTTTATGTTGGGAGACAATCTGCGCCGTTGGTTGACCCAGCGGTTTTGGCGAACGCGCTATGCGGACTTCGACTTCTTCACGGCGGAAGTCAGCTGGTTCCATCAGCCATTCGTTCGAGCCCAGTACATTAACATGCTTGTCTCCGGACAGCCCGAACAGGACTGGCTTGCCTGGTTCCAACAGAAATATTATCCCAGGCCTGTGAAGCGCGGCCTCAGCTTGGGCTGTGGAACCGGAGAAACGGAGCGGCGGGCTGTGGAGATCAATCTGTGCCTCCAACTCGACGGATACGATCTTTCCCCCGATGCTATCGCCCAGGCGCGCAGCGATGCCGAGCGTGCGGGTGTCGACGGGCGGCTGCATTTTTTCCGGACCGATCTCAATGCGTTGACGCTTCCGGCCTCCGCCTATGATCTGATTCTTTGCCCGATGTCGCTTCATCATGTCCGGAATCTCGAGCGATTGTTCTCCCAGGCTCGATCGGCCTTGTGCCCGGGCGGCCTGCTGGTGCTCAATGAATACGTGGGGCCGGACCGGTTCCAGTGGGGCGAGAAGCAACTGCGGTATGCGAACGCGCTGCTGCATCAGTTGCCGCAGCGCTATCGCCGCAATCTAGCTCCCCGTCGGTGGCGGCGCTGGATCGAACCCTATCGAACCCGTGTGCGCCGTCGCTGGCAATGGCGTCTTATGATGGAAGATCCCTCGGAAGCCATCCGCTCATCAGAAATCGTGCCGGCGCTCGAGCAGGAATTCGAGATCGTGGAGCGGCGAGACTACGGGGGGACTCTGCTTTGCCCTGTTCTCGACCGGATTGCAGGGAACTTCACGGAGAACGAGGTGGGTCGGGAACTGCTGCTGGAAGCCTTCGCGTATGAACAGGAATTGATCCGACAGGGCGAATTGTCGAGCGACTACACCGAAATCATCGCCCGCCCAAGGGTGTAAGGAAAGGGTGACAATCCACCTCATGGTCTAGGGACATCGGATTGTTGAGGCCTCATGTGCTGAGAAGTCAGAAATCCCAGCCCCGGACGAGCGCACCTGTCGTAAGCCAAGGGGCGAATTCTGAGTGTTCTTTCCTATCCCCCGTCGGGGTGAGGTGCTCGACTAGAAACTCTCCCGAATGACTCGGTGAAGGTCGCCAGAAGGTGGTTGTGCTTATTCCAAGAACGAGTGCGGGAAAAGAGAAGTTTCATTCACAAGATCCTTGTATGTTTGGGTACTTGCATTGACACCCGTCTGTCTCGCCGTGATAATAGGTATCGAGTTCAGTGGGCTTGGAATCCTCAGTTTCCGGCGCGCCGATTCGAAGTTGAACCCTTAAATAGATCCATCAAAAGGGAAGTGTGGAATGAGAATACTGGTCACGGGGGGAGCAGGGTTTCTGGGATCCCATCTGTGCGAGCGATTGCTCCAACACGGAGATGAAGTGATCTGCGTGGACAATCTCTTCACGGGTTCCAAGGGCAACATTGAGGGTCTATTAGCCAATCCTTCTTTCGAATTCATCCGGCATGATATTGTGAATCCGATCCTCCTGGAAGTAGATCGAATCTACAACTTGGCCTGTCCGGCCTCGCCGGTCCAATACCAGTACAATGCCATCAAAACCGTGAAGGCGAATGTTGTCGGGACCATGAACATGCTGGGGATGGCGAAGCGTGTCAAGGCTCGTATTCTCCAGGCGTCCACTTCGGAGGTCTATGGCGATCCCAATGTGCATCCGCAGCGGGAATCGTACTGGGGCCACGTCAACCCGATTGGGATTCGCAGCTGCTATGATGAAGGCAAACGCGTGGCGGAAACGCTGATGATGGATTACCACCGCCAGAATCACGTCGACATTCGAATTGCACGGATCTTTAATACCTATGGTCCACGCATGTCTTTGAATGATGGCCGGGTGGTGTCGAATTTCATCGTGCAGGCCCTCCAGAACAAGGCGATAACGGTCTTTGGCCAGGGGAGGCAGACGAGATCGTTTTGCTACGTGGATGATTTGATCGATGGCCTGATACGCTTCATGCGTTGTGAAAACTTTATGGGCCCGGTCAATCTGGGAAACCCGCACGAATTCACCATCCTCGACCTCGCCAAGAAGATCATCACTCTGACCGGCTCGCGGTCGAAGATCGTGCGCAAACCTCTACCGAAGGACGATCCTCGGCAACGGTGTCCGGACATCACCTTGGCCAGGAAAAAACTCCGTTGGAAACCGACCGTTTCACTCAATGAGGGGCTTAAGAAGACGATCGGTTACTTTGAAGAGGCGCTCTCGAAAACCTGACGCATTCACCGCGGAGTTCACGGAGAGCGCTGAGGGTAAGGGGTCTAAGGGCAGAAGCCATTCGGTTTGACGTCACTGGACGAATAGACCCACATCATCCTGCACGATTTCTTGCTGGGCGTCATTGATATTGCTTCCCGCGTGCTTTGTGACTCGGCGTTGAAAGTTTAGGCTTCATTTATTCACGGACAGAAATTATTGAGGACCGGTAAACGATGAAGGTCTTGGTCACGGGCGGTGCCGGATACATTGGGAGTCATGTCGTCAAGGCACTCCTCGAAGCGGGGGACGAGGTCGTTACGTTCGACAACCTGTCAGAGGGGCATCGGGAGGCAGTCGTCGGCGGGGATCTGGTCCAGGGTGATTTGAGCGACGGACACCTTCTGAACTCGCTGTTCTCAAAATTTGAATTCGATGCCGTGATGCACTTTGCAGCGCATTGCTACGTGGGTGAATCGGTGGAGGATCCCGAGAAGTATTACAACAACAATGTCTGTAACCTCCTCAACCTCCTGAAAGTCGCGCGAAAGCACAAGGTCAATCGAATTATCTTTTCATCGACCGCGGCGGTTTACGGGGATCCTGTAAAAGTCCCGATCGAAGAATCGCATCCTCTCCACCCTATTAACCCTTATGGCTTCACAAAATTGGTCGTCGAGAACATCTTGCGGGATTACTCACGCGCCTACGGGCTCGCTTCGGTGTCCCTGCGGTATTTCAATGCCGCCGGGGCCGACCCCTCAGGCCGGCTGGGAGAGTCGCATGATCCGGAACCGCACCTGATCCCACGGGTTCTGGCGGTGGCGGCCGGTCGCCTTCCCGAACTGGAACTCTTCGGCACTGATTATCCAACGGAAGACGGAACGTGCGTGAGGGATTACATCCATGTCAATGATCTCGCCCTGGCCCATCTCGCGGCACTAAAGCATCTCCGTGGGGGCGGTGAAAATCTGATCGTGAATCTGGGCAATAGCCGGGGCTACTCCGTCAAAGAAATCATCCGGGCCGCGGAACAGGTCACTCAGCAGAAGATCCGGGTTATTCATTCCCCCCGGCGCGCTGGGGATCCTCCGGTGTTGGTGTGCAATAACTCCCGGGCCAAGGAAAGACTGCATTGGGTCCCGAAAATTTCCACGCTGGACGAGATCATCGGGGCGGCTTGGCAGTGGGAGCAGAATCGAAGATACTGAAATCGAATGCTATAATGAGACCTGCCCAACGGGTCATTGATCGCAGAGCACGCAGAGATCGCTGAGATCATCAGGCGGGGGGTACGAAAGGTAGACTGTTTGTGTCTCCAAACAAGAAGGCACGCTGCCTTATCCTGGGAGGGGGCGGTTTTATGGGCTCCCATCTGGCAGAGGAGTTGTTGGGATCGGGATGTTCGGTGCGGGTTTTTGACCGGGCCAATCGCGACCGTCGCAACCTGGCGGAGATTGCCGAGCGCATCGAAATCATTGAAGGGGATTTTTCAAATGAGTCCGATCTTCAGGCCGTGGTTCCCGGAATGGATTTTGTGTTCCATCTCGTCGGAACCACCCTTCCTGCCAATTCCAACTCGAATCCGGTGTATGACATCGAGTCCAATGTCATCGGCTCCGTGAAGCTGTTCGAGCTCTGTCGAAAAGAGAAGGTCAGAAAAGTTATTTTTGCCTCATCAGGAGGCACCGTCTACGGAATTCCGGAGCGTCTTCCGATCGATGAATCGCATCCAACCCATCCCCTCTGTTCCTATGGCATTTCGAAATTGGCGATCGAGAAGTACCTGCATCTTTTCTACCATCTTCAAGGGATGGATTATACGATTCTTCGCATTTCCAATCCTTATGGTGAGCGGCAAAGACTGGATGCTTCACAGGGGGTGATCGCGGTCTTTCTGGGGTGCCTGGCCCACCAACGCCCCATTCATCTTTGGGGGGATGGATCGGTGACGCGCGATTTCCTGTACGTTCGCGACGTCGTCCGCGCGATGCGTCTGGCGATGGAGTACTCCGGAGATCGGCGGATATTCAATGTGTCCGCAAATCGTGGGGTTTCCGTCTCAGAGCTTCTGGAGATTCTGCTGCGGGTCACGGGATCCAGCCCCGAGATTCTCAGGGAACCGGAACGAGCTCTAGATGTGCCGAAAAATATCCTGGATAATACCGCCATCCGAAGTACTCTGAACTGGTCGCCTCGAGTGGGTCTGGAGGAGGGGATTCGATGCACCTGGGAGTGGGTGAAGAAGCAGGCGTAGAGGTGTCAGGGGCCGGGTGTCAGGTGTCAGGGGACAGGGGATAGGTATTAGGGAATAGGGGAAAGAATTCGGAGGTCAGAAGTCAGAAGTCGGAAGTCAGAGGTCCCCGTAGGGGCGCACAGAGGCGCACCCTCTTTCGAAGTCAGAAGTCCGACGCCAGAAGCCGGAGGCTGGGAGGCAGAACTGAAAAAGGTGGATTTGTTGACTTTGAACTTTGAACCTTGAACTTGGAACTGAATTTCTTTGGACTTTGGACTTTGGATCTTGAACTTTGAACATTGTCTTAAAGGCAGACGAGTGAACAGGGTAGCAATAGATAAGCGAGAGAACAGGGCAGACCCCTGGGCGGTGACGCCTCCAGCAAATTGTCTGGTGTGCGGGGGTGGAAGCTTGGAGTTGCAGCTCAATAAGAATGGGTATGATATTTGCGGGTGCACGCAATGTGGTTTCCAGTTCGTCGCCCCGATGCCGGATGAGGAATTTCTTTCACGTTTTTATCAGGAGCTGGATTACTTTCAAAGCGACGGATCTTTTGGATACTCTGATTACGAGGCCCGGCGGGAAATCTATCTGGATTCATTTCGATCCCACTTGCGAGTTTTGAACGGGCATTCAAAGGGAGGAAGGCTACTCGACCTGGGCTGCGGCAATGGAGAATTTCTGAAGTTGGCGCGGGAAGCGGGATGGGAAGCGTACGGAGTGGAAATGTCCGAGTCGTGCCGTCAGGAAGCAGAGCGTCGAGCCGGGGTGCGGGTCTACTCCTCTGTTCACGATCTCCCCGGCCAATCCGGATCTTTTGATGTGATTACCCTGTGGGAAGTGATCGAGCATTTGCCCCAGCCGGACAAGGTGGTAGGCGAAGTTCTCCCCCTGCTGCAACCCGGAGGTCTGCTCGCGCTGACGACCCCCAACACTCGCAATCTGACGGCGCAACGCTTCCCTCCGCAGTGGGCGGAGTATAAGCCCCCCGAGCATCTGCTGTATTTTGATTTCAAGACGATTCAGCAATATTTGTCCACAAGGTTCAACCTTCAAATGGTTGAGGTCAAAGGCATCCACCGGGACCTGCGCCTGGCATCGTGTGACTGGATTGAGTCTATCCTGGGATGGGCGCTCGAATTACGATCCCGTCACGAAACACGCCTCGATCCCCGGTGGTGGGTCTATGCGGCATTCGTCCGGGTGCTCAAGGAAGTACCACGCCGGCTTTCGATGACGTGGGGAATGCTCGATCCCAGGCTTGTCGATACCGGAATCTTTGTGTTGGCCAGAAAGTAGAAAGGGTCGATGAAAATCCTTTACGCCTCCCATCTCTTTTTGCCGAAGTATTATGGAGGGACGGAGGTGTACACCTATAACATCGCCACGGAAATGAAACGCCGCGGCCACGATGTCCATGTGCTGGCGTGTGAGTCCTTCAAGACGGGCAAGCGCAATGAAGTCCGTGCCCATGATGATGTCTATAGCGATTTGAAAGTCCATCGAGTGTTTCTGAACATCATGCTCATGGACGACCCGGTCCGCGCGGAGTATTTCAATCCGTATGTGGAGCGGCATCTGATGGATTACTATACGAAAATCCGTCCCGACATCATCCATGCCCACCATTTCGGTTATCTTTCGACCGCCGTCTTTACGGCCGCCCGCAAACTCAACATCCCCACGGCCTTCACCGCCACGGATTTCTGGCTGGTGTGTCCCAATTCGCAGTTGCTGCGGTGGAATAACACGCTGTGTGAAGGCCCCACGAATATTGCCGATTGTCTCCGCTGTTACACCCATCTCTCGAATCGTGCCAAGAAGTACCGCTGGTTGATCAAGGCTTTGCCGGACGATATTTTGAAAAGGCTGGTCCGGGCCGCCGTCGAGCTGGGCTCAAAACCGATCTGGCAATTTCGCGTTTTGAAGGCGGCCGGATTGCGCGCCGAATGGAACAGGAATGTGTTTAACTCGGTTGGGCTTTTTATTTCTCCCTCAAGCTTCCTGGAATCGATGTTCATCCGGAACGGGCTCACCAATGCGAATCGCCTGCACATTCCGTTTGGGGTCCGGTCGCCCCTGTTGGAATCCAATACTCGGAAAACCCCGTCTCCCGTTTTGAGATTCGGCTTTATCGGGACGATTTCGAAACACAAAGGAGTGCATATTCTGATTGAGGCCTTCAAGGAACTGGGGAAGGATGAGCCGGTGAAGCTCTGCGTTTATGGGAGCCTGGAATTTGATGCCCCTTACGGGACAAGGATTCGCCAACTCGCCGCCGGTGATTCCCGGATTGAGTTTGGGGGAACTTTTCCACACCAGAACATGGGCGAAATACTCCGTCAGATCGATGTCCTGATTGTTCCTTCAAATTGGTATGAAAACACCCCCCTCGTGGTCTATGCCGCTTTGGCCACTGAAACGCCCGTGATTTGCAGCGACTTGGGAGGGATGGCAGAAATCGTCCTGCATGGCAGGAATGGGCTGACCTTCAAAGCGGGAAGTTCCCAGGCGTTGTGCGACCGCATGCGAGAAGTCCTGGCTGACCGGGGCCTGCTGGATCGCCTGCGTCCCGATCGCTCCACCGTTCAAACGGTTGAGCGGAATACGGACGAGCTGGAGAGGGCGTATAGAAATCTTCTCGGGCGTGAGGCAGCGACCGATCCCGTGAAGAGCCTCGGTGCAGCCCTGGCTCCGCACTGATTCGTGCCCGAATGCGATCACCCACCTTGAGCGCCTCACCCGTTGACATCGTGGTCGTGACGTGGAACAGCGCCCACACCCTGGATCGATGCCTGGCTTCACTGCGTCAATACCGGGCTTCCAACTCCCGGCTGATGATCATCGATAATGCATCTCAGGATTCCACGCTGGAAATCTTGCGAGCCCACCGGGATGAGATGTCGAAGCTCATTGAGAACCCTGCGAATCGCGGTTTCGCAGCCGCCTGTAACCAGGGCGCAAAGTCCGGCGAATGCAGTGCGATCCTCTTCCTGAACCCTGACTGCGAGATCCAAGCGGAGACCATCCCCGCCTTGGTGTCCGCTCTTGAATCCGACCCTCGAAATGGTGCGGTGGGTGGAAGGCTGGTCAGTCCCGGCGGGGCCCCCCAATCCGGATTTGCCATCCGCTCCCTTCCCCGTGCGATGGATTTGTGCCTGGAATCCCTGCTGGTGAACCGGGTCTTCCCGAGAAACGCATGGAATAAGCATTATCGCCGGTTTGATTTCGCCTTTGATAAAGACGCTGAAGTGGAACAACCCGCTGGAGCCTGCTTCATGGTTCGCCGTGCCCTCTTCGAAGAGATAGGGGGATTTGATGAACGGTTCCACCCGGCATGGTTTGAGGATGTCGACCTGTGTCAGCGTCTCCGGTTCCGAGGCGCCCGGGTCGTCTATTGCGCAGGGGCCACTGTGGTTCACGCCGGCGGATCGAGCGCTCAATCGATGGTTGCCGGACAAGCTTCGGAGTATTTTTTTCTCAATATGGTGCGTTATTCCAGGAAACATTTCGGTGGGGCCAAGACCGTTTTGCTGAGGGTGACCCTGGTCCTCGGGATGGTGATGCGGATGTTGGTCCTCACGGTGAGTCCGTCCGCCGGGCTGCATCGACGGGACGCGGATTACGGGAAAAGGCCGGAGGGCCAGGTCCGTGGCGCTTTACAGCGGGCTTATTGGAATGTGATGAAGGGGGCCCTATGGCAATGGCGCCCCTGATCACGGTCTCCATTGTGACGTTCAATGCGCGTGATGAGATCGAACGCTGCCTTCAATGCCTCAGCGCTCAGTCGTTCGATTCCTTTGACATTCACATTTGGGATAACGCCTCAACGGATGGCACCGCAGAATTTCTGAAAGCGGTCTCAGATCCCCGCATCACGCTTTTGTGCTCGGAGAACAATGTGGGCTTCTGCACCGCCCACAACCGAATCATTCGAGCATCGGGATCGGAGTTTGTCCTGGTTTTGAACCCGGATTGTTACCTTGAGAGGGATTATCTTGAGGTCGCCGTGAAGGCAGTACGGGAGAACCCGCGGATTGGGGCGGTCGCCGGAAAGCTGTATCGGCTCCGCACGCCGGAGGCAGGCCTGGCGGCCGCGCGGAAGGAAGGAGTGCTCGATTCAACGGGGACCTATTTTGTGCCCTCGTTCCGCCACTTTGACCGGGGGTCAAATGAGGTCGAGGGGGGCCGATTCAGCCAGGAGGAATGGGTTTTCGGAGTGACCGGGGCCGCGGCCTTCTACCGGCGCGAAATGTTGGAGGAGATCCGGATCGACGAGGAGTATTTTGACGAAGCCTTCTTTGCCTACCGTGAAGACGCGGATCTCGCCTGGCGGATGCAAAGCTCGGGTTGGCGGTGCCTGTATACACCACAGGCCGTGGGCTACCATGTCCGCAAGGTGCTTCCCGCCGGGCGCTCCCGTGTGGCCGCCACGCTGAACATGCATTCAGTAAAAAACCGGTTTCTTTTTCGCCTCAACAATGTGGCGTGGCAGACTTGTGCGCGATTCTTCCTTTCCATGGTGTTCAGAGACTGTGCGGTCATCGGCTACACGATCCTGTTCGAACGGTCCTCCCTCCCCGGGTTGGGTTTTGTGATCCGAAATTTTAGCGGGCGATGGGAAAGGCGGAGAAAAATCCTGGAAAAGCGAAGGGTCCCCTTTGCTTCTTTACATCGATGGATTCACTGGCATCCCACCGCGTTTTCGAAGGACACCCCACTCTAAATCGTCTGCCAAGCGGGCGAGGGGAGTGGGGCGGGCGTCCTCGCCTGCCCCCAAACATCCGGCACTTCTGCTTGAGGCAGGCGAGGACGCCTGCCCCACTCTGAGGATTTCAACCGCGAATGAGCTGGTAGAGTCGGTGGGTTTCCTGAGCTGCCGTCAACCAGGAGAATTTCTTGATTTGCTCCAAGCCCTTCTGGATGAGCCGCTCGCGAAGGCCATCGTCGCACAGGATCTGCTTGACCCCTCGCGCGATCTCAAACACGTTTTCAGGGTTGACCATGACGGCGGCGTCTCCGACTACCTCGGGAAGCGACGAGGTGTTTGACGTCAACACGGGCGTTCCGAAGGCCATTGCCTCCAGCGGGGGGAGGCCGAAGCCTTCATAAAGCGAGGGAAAGACGAAGGCGCTGGCATTCTCATAGAAGACCTTCAGGATCTCATAGGGGACAAATCCGAGAAACCGCACCTCGCTCTGGACACGGCTAATGACGACGGTACGGCGTAGGGCCTGGTGAGAGGCCAACTCGTCGCCGATAATCAGCAGTTTCAGGCGCGAATATTTAGGATGTTCCCTCAACTCCGTACGGGCGACGGCGAAGGCTTCAATCAGCCGCGTCACGTTCTTGTGGGTGCGGACATTGCCGGCATACAGCACATAGGGGTCATGAATCTGGTAACGTTCCAGGACACTTTGAGCGTCCATCGCGGGCTGCAGTCCGGTGAGACGCTCGTCCAACGCGTTGTGGATCACCGTGATCTTGTTCTCGGGGATCTGGTACAGCCTGATGACGTCGCGCTTGGTCGCTGCGGAAACCGCGATAATGTGCTCGGAACGTTGCAGCCGCCGCCGCTTGGCATGAAAGCGGGCGGCGCGCATCCAGCTGAATTCGTTCGCTCGGGGGTAGAGGATGTGCACGCAATCGTGGACCGTGACCAGATAGCGACAGGGTAACCTTCGCGGGACGTCATCGTGGGGGATGTGGCAGACATCGACCCCGTGACGCTTCAGGAAACGCACGACCTCCCGCCGTTGAAACTCGCCACGCTTCCGCTCCTTCAGGTGAATCCGCTCGAAGTTGTCGGCGGTCGGGAGAAGGTCCGAGTTCGTGGACTCACCTTCGAGGAGAAAGTACGTGTTGGTAGAATCGATCTTGGCCAGGTGGCTGACTAGGTTCCGGATGTAAGTCCCCACGCCGAAATCATTGATCTTGGCAAGCTCCAGAGCCACTTTCATGGGGCGCATCTTATCGCAAGGGATGCGGACAGGGAATGGTTTTTTTGAATTCTGGAAAGTCCAGAGGGCACCGCCAGGGGCGCGGAGGACGCCGCGCGGAGCGAAGGCAAGAGCTTTTTGTGCCCTTTGCGCCTACTTTGCGATCTTTGCGGTTTGCTTTTCTCGGGGGCTGAACTCGAACAGAATATCTTTTGAACAGGGGACGGGAGTTGGGATCAGAGTCCTGCTGTTTCCACGGGGGATACGCCGTTGGTGTTCGGGCAGGTCCTTCTGCCCGAATTGTTTTTTCAGTTTCTCGAAAGTCCAACCGAAGTGAATCAACAAGCTTTCGGCGGCCTTGAATAAAAACTCCTCGTATTTTTCCCGGTCGTAGGTGACGGTGCCGTCGAGATGGGCCAGGGCTTTGGCGCGGTCGCAGGGCAGCGCCGCGTCCGCATCCGTGATGATGCACTGAATGCGTTCCCCCGGGCTGAGGGAAACTCCTCGGGCAGTCAGTTCCTGGCTTACGATGGCCGTGAGGGAGGCCACCTTGTAGTCAAGCGGATCGCGGCTGATCCGCAAGGAAATGGCCAGTTCCTCGGGTGCCATCTGTCCGCCCTGCAGTTCCGCCACCCGCGTTTCCACCTCCTTCAAAATTTCGGGTACCCGCCGCCGGCATTCTTCGCGGGAACGGCAAGAGGACCATACCTCCAGGGCGCGCGCCTGAAACTGCTTGATGAACATCGGGGTGTCGGAGCGGCGCAGCTCGATGCCCCGCACTTTTAATTCGCCCGATTCAAACAGGCCAAAGTAACGGTTCGGCACGCTGACCCGGGCGTCGCGGCGTGACGGAGCAAACGCAATCCAGCGATACACGCCCTCCAGCGCGATGGGGATACGGGTCTGCCGGGTGATCTGCCCGGCCAGGTCCTCGAAATCTTCAGCCGTGGCACCCGGTTTGTGCACCCACAAGGCGTCGGTCAGGGCGTGCAGCATGTGATAGCCGGCGCGCTCGGCCACCTCCTTGGCCAGCAGCAGAATCTCCCGTCCATAAGCGGTGGTGCTTTCGTGGGCTTCGATGCGCCCGAAGCGCGCATTCTTGTAACCCAGATACCCGAAGCACGTGACCAGCACCCATTTCAGGGCCGTCTGTTTGCGGTCATTGATTTCAAAGTCAGCGCGGGTGAGCGCCGCGCGTTTTTTTTGTTTATAGAGGCGGCGCTTTTCGAGAATGAGGTCGAGCGCTTTGGGCACGAGGCCCCGCCGCTGCTGGCACATGCGATAGCCGGTTTCAGGAACGCGCGGAGCGTCCGGACAACAGGCGCAATTGATCGTTTCCGGGCTGAGGTTGTAATCGCGCATGAGCGTCGGATACATGGATGCGAAATCGAGTTCAGCCACCTGGTCGTGAAACCCCAGCATCGGCGCGTAGGTCAGGCCGCCCTTGTCGATGGTCAACAGCTCCAGGCCGTCTTTGAAGTCCTCGGCCACATGCTTGCGGTAGGGAACCAGGTAGTTCTCGCGCAGCGCCACTTCCACCTGCATTGAGGAAATGCACGTCCCCGTGGAGAGGCGGGCCAGCCGTTGCACCGGGATTTTCGAAAGCCGCGCCAGCTCAAACAATCCTTCCAGCCCGCTTTCGTGCGCGATAAAGGAGTTGCGCCGGTCGATGTGCCAGCGGCCGCGCAGCGTGTGAATGGCGTCCACGTGCACAATCCGCCCGTAGCTGAAATAGCTGCGCTCCTTTTGAACGCGGGCCGGCGGCTCGCCTTTGCGGTCGAGTTTCAAGGGCGTCCGCTCCTGCCGCGCCAGGCGGTACAACCGCGGCAAGATGTAGGAATCACCCCAATCCGTGAGCACGAGATGAGGATCGGCCCGCTCCACCAGTTTGTTCAAATGGGTAATGAGATGATCCCCTTCCAGAACGATCTCGCGATCGTCCATGAGGGTGACCAGGTTGCTTCTGCCTCCATGCGCCGGGTTGTGAGAACTATTCTCCAGCTTGAGTTGTAGCACCCGCAAGGGCGGAAGGGGGTAATCGCATTCGCGCGGGGAATCCAGCAGCTCGAATCCGAGAATGCGGGGAGGCGCGCCGTCGCCCGCCGCGGAGTCGCTCGCCGCTTCCAGTTCAACCTTCGCCAGGGGAAACAATTCGGATTCGTAAAAAAACAGTTGGGGAAGGGGAATGTCGCAATTATAAATCTCCACGGCGCCGAAATCAGTGCCGGGGGACTTCAACGGTCCTCCATCCGGCACGCTGCTTTGACGCAGGAACGCCTGCACGAGCGGGGTGTAGTCGAGCGGATTGAGCGTCCGCACTGAAACGACGGAGACCCAATCGTTGGTGTAAAACTCACGCTTCTGGGCGACCTCGAATTGAACGGGGATGTGCTGCCGTTCAATCCACTGGACGGCGTTTTTCAGGGTGCGTTCCGTGCCGTGCAGGAAAAAGGAAGGTTGAAACGGATAAAAAAAATTCAGGGAGCGGCCGCTGGGGTCAATGATCCAGATCGTCAAACCCTGTGGCGTAGGGTAGACATCGAAAATCCAGCCGGTGTAAAGCATGGAAATAAGTTCAAAGTTCAAAGTTCCAGGTTCAAAGTTCAAAGAAATTCAGTTCCAAGTTCAAGGTTCAAAGTTTAAAGTCTACGGTTCCACCTTTTGTCTTGCCTTCCGGCTTCTGACTTCGAAGGCGGGCGCACCTCTGTTCGCCCCTACAGGGGCCTCCGGCTTCCTCTCCCTACCACCTATCACCTATTCCCTACCACCTGACACCCGATACCTATCACCTAAAACCTTCCCCTTTCTGTTCCAGCTCCAGCCGGCGGATGCGCTTTGTCATTTCAATCAGCATGGCGAGCAGCACAGCCTCCATGGGGGCCGGCGTGGAGGCATACGCCATGGGCGCCGTGTGAAACCGGGCCAGTGCAAAGAGCTCGTCGAGTACTTTTTGATCTTCCTGGCGCAGGGCACGGCGGAATTTCGACCAGTCATCGTCCTGGATTTTTTGCAGAAGCTGGGTGGAGGTAATGACTGTTCGACCCATGTGAATCACCTGTAAGGTAGGGAAGTGGGGCCGTCCCCGACGGTTTTTTTCAGCTTCGTGGAGGAGCGACAGCGGCGCGGCGAAACCTTTGCATCGCCTGATTTGTCTGTGTCGCTCCGGACGGAGCTTGCCATTTATTTGAATGGGCGCTTCCTCATCCGGGCGAGCCGGAACCAAAATCTCAATCTATCGGGAAGCCCCTATTGAAACAGTCTCAACTGGCGCGAATAGCGAAGGGGCGCGATCGACGTGGAGGTCAAGGTCCAGGTCTGTTTAAATTCCTCGGGCCGTTCCAGGCGCAGCAGCAACTCCGCCGGGTTGTGCCGTTCGCAAGCCAACCGGAAGATGGCATCCCGCTTTAACGCCTCGAGGTATTGCGGCCGCTGTTTCACCGCCGGCCGAGGACAGGCCATCAACACCTTCAAGCCGCGCCGGGCCAAGTCTCGTAACGTGTGCTCAAATTGTTTGAACAGTTTGTTGGCTTCGAACAACGGCACGTTTTCGTCGTAGAAAGTCGCCAGCGGATCCAGCGCTACCACCAGCGGGGAGTGATATTTTTCTGCCGTCTTCTGCACGCGTTCAGCCAGCGACACCATCTGATGGCAGGTGAAGGCGCGCGAGATCTTGATCAACCGGAGAAACTCCTCGGGCCGGCGGGCGAAGTGCTGGGCCATGCGCGTGTACAGATATAAGTTGAAGCCATTGTTTCCATCCACGATGACGATGGGGGTTCGCGTGATCAAGGGGCGCGACAACATTTTCTGCGCCAGTTCCAGGATATACGCCTCACCATAAATCAAATAAAGTCCGCCCTGCTGCTTCATCGACTCCCAGGCCAGATACAATTGCCCCAGCGAAAAACGTGGAGCCATGAGCGAGGGTTTAAGCGCAGGGAGCAGGGGGGCCGGGAGGCCGTCCGCGCCAAGGGGGGCGGTTGGGATGGGAGCCGCCCCTGAATGGAGTTGAGATTTTTCAAGAGCATCCATAAGGTCTTTCCTTTCGCAATAGACAAAAAGAGCATAGGCGAACAAAAAGCGAAAGTCAAGAGAAAGGTTTCAGGTGTCAGGTGTCGGGTGTCAGGTGTCAGGAAATAGGTAATAGGTAGTAGGGAGTAGGTGGTAGGGAGAGGAAGCCGGAAGCCGGAGGTCCCCGTAGGGGCGCACAGAGGTGCGCCCGCTTTCGAAGTCAGAGGTCAGAAGCCGGAAGGCAGAGGCCGGAAGGCAGAGCTAAAAAAGGTGGAATCGTAGACTTTAAACTTTGAACCTTGAACTTGGAACTCTTCTTAAACCGTTTGATGTGAAGTCCGCACGATGGAGACACTACCGTTGGTCGTTCTCAGCTCGATCAGAGCACCCCCTTTTCCAAGTTTCCCCTCCAGAGAATGTTTTCCAAGGGTACCCTGCGTGGTGATAGGGAAATCAGTGCGGACGGACCCATTAGTGGTATGTGCGGAGATATTGGCGTCGACGTCGTCCGGAAGCGAAAGCTGGATGGATCCGTTGGTCGTTGTCAATCGAAGGCCATCGCCGGAGTAATGTGTAAAGGAAACTGTAATCTTGCCGTTGGTGGTGGAGCCATTCAGCGAACCGCCGATGTTCTCCGCCTTAATGCTGCCGTTGGTCGTTCCCAGGCGGATTCGTCCTTGGACATCCGAGGCCTGCACATGGCCATTGGTGCTTCTCAAATCCAATCCAAACTTCCGCGGAACACGCAGAGTATATTGGACTCCGCCGCCGAATCCCATCCGGTGCGGATAGCGGGTTTCGATCTTCAAGTCGTTGCCGCTGGACTCAAAAATAACCTCCAGCCTCTTCAAATTCTCTTCGGCATCACGGTCGTCATATCCGTGGGCCGTCTTCACTGCCAGGATGTCCACCTTCTCCTGGTCCCAGCCCTCCACAGTAATGGAACCGTTCGTGTTCTCGACAGAGACGCTGCCGCCCGATTTGATGTCGAACGTTTTTGAGATTTCCTGTCGTTTTTCAAAGGCCCCTAATTCCGAGCAAGCAGCCAGGTTCAGGCCCATGACCAGCACAAGACCTGCTAAGCAGAGATTCCGGCAGCGCATGAGTTCCCCTTTCGGAACAACCCTTTGGCATTCATTTATTGCCTGGGAAGGTCCATTGGCTCTGTTGTTTCAACGCCCAGCACCCGAATGGTACGGGATGGACTATTGTAACTGGTAGAGAATACGTGGGGGAGGGGGAAAAGTTCCCTTTTTCGAAGATCCATGATTGCGCCAGCGGGCGGGTGGAGCGGGGTGACGAGACTCGCCGCCCTGCAGGACCAAAATGTTTGACGGAGGCACGGGCCGACGCGCTATGATAGTGACGGAGATGGGCAAGGATTGCCATCCTAGAGAGAGAACCGGGACCTTTCGATCATGGAGTTTGCAATGAGGAGCGCCAGCATCCGGCTCGGGAAGATTTATGGCATTCAGATCGGGGTCGATTACTCCTGGTTCATCATTTTTGTCCTCATCACCATGTCTCTTTCGACCCAATACGCCACCCTGCATCCGCGCTGGTCGCAGACCACCCATATCCTGGTGGGAATCATCACCAGCCTTCTCTTTTTTGTGACCGTGCTGCTCCACGAGATGGGACACAGTGTGGTCGCCATTCAAAAAGGAATTCCCGTCCGCTCGATCACCCTGTTCATCTTCGGAGGCGTGGCGCAGATTGCGCGGGAACCGAAGCGCGCGATTGACGAGTTCTGGATTGCGATTGCCGGGCCGGTGGTGAGTTTTGCCATCGCCGTGGCTTGCCTGCTGGGTAGTGTGACCATGAAGCCCGTGAGCGAGGTTGCCACCGCTGTGTTGACCTGGATCGGGCAGATCAATCTCGTTCTGGCTCTCTTCAATCTCATTCCGGGATTTCCTTTGGATGGGGGGCGAATTCTCCGCGCCATTCTGTGGGGCTGGAAGGGGGATTTCAAGTCGGCGACGCGGACGGCTTCCGGGGTCGGGCAGTTCGTGGCTTATTTTTTCATCTTTGTGGGTGTGATCACCGCCTTGCGCGGAAACTTCTTCAACGGCCTGTGGATCGGTTTCATTGGATGGTTTCTTCTGAATGCAGCCCAGATGAGCTACCGGCATGTCGCGCTGAAACAATCGCTGGCCGGCCTGACGGTCAGCGATGTGATGTCCACGAATTGTCCAATTGTTTCGGGCGGCATTCCAGTCAGCGAGTTTGTTCACAACGAGGTGTTGAGGACGGGGCAGAGATGCTTTTTGGTAACCCAGTTTGACCGCTTGGTGGGGATCATTACTTTGCATGAGGTGAAGCAGATCCCGCAAGCAGAGTGGACGTCCACGCCTGTGGCCACAGCCATGCAATCCCTCGACCATCTTTTTATGGTCCATCCCTCAGATCCCCTCGACGGCATTCTGGACAAAATGACGACGGAGGGGTTCAACCAATTGCCTGTGGTCGACGAGGGCAAACTGGTCGGCATACTCGGGCGCGACCGCTTGCTGCAGTTGATTCAAACCCGCCTGGAGCTGGGGTAGGATCCACGTTCGGGCGGATTCATTTTCCCACCGGCCATTCCTGCAGCGACTTTCGATAAGCTTCCATCAGGAGACGGGTAAGGGGCTCCACGGTGCCTGATCCGATCGGGAGGTGATCGATCTCGACCACGGGCAATACCTCCATGGTGGTGCTGGTCAGGAATACCTCACTCGCCGCTTTCAGTTCACGAACTTCAAGATCACGCTCCACCGTCCTGAGGTTTTCCCCGCGGGCGAGGGACAGTACTGCATCCCGGGTGACTCCTCGAAGGATTCTATGGTCAGCGAGGGGGGTGACCAGCTCATCGTTCGTAATCGCGAAGACATTGGTGGAAGTCCCCTCCGTCACGTTTCCATTTCGTACAAAGATGGCATCCTCCACCTGGGCCCGTCTTGCTTTCTCCCGGGCCAGAACATTGGCCACCAGTCCCGTGAGCTTGATGTCACACCTTAACCACCGCTCATCTTCCACGGTGATCACCTTAATGCCCTTTGCATAGACCACTCCTTCCACCGGATGGAATGAGCGAAGGACCATGATGATCGTAGGCGAAATATTCTTCGGAATGGCGTGGGAGCGGGGCGCCGTTCCTCGGGTGATCTGGAGATAGAGAGTCGCATCCCGCTCATGGCTGTCGGCCAGCATCCTGTCAGCGATCCCCCGAAATTCAGAATCGCTCATCGACACCTCGATCTCGACGGAGTGCAAACTCCGGCGCATCCGTTCCATGTGCGGCTGAAAGCCAAAAAAGTGTCCTTCCACCGCGCGCACCACCTCGTAGATGCCGTCGCTAAACTGAAAGCCTCGATCCTCAATAGGGACCTTCGCGGATTCGTATTCGACAAAATGCCCGTTCATCCAGACAAGTGGTTGATTCATGAAATCAGGGTTTACCTCTCCTTTCCGGGTCCGATTCGCGTCTACCCGCTTTGCGCCGGGGTGAACCACACTCACGGCAATGAGTGGCGAATAAGTAGCGAGCAGACTAACGCCAGTGGCGCCGTTGTGGCAAGGACTGCTTTTCGGGGATTGGGCCGGGGAGCGGGTTCGACAGACTGCAGTCAACGCCGTTCGTCGCTCGCGGGCCGGGACGAGGGTCCGGTTTTGCTTCATCGCGAAGCCCGGCTAATTGCAGAGCCCTGACGGGCTCAGGATTACTCATGAACCAACGCCAGACGCTGCCCGTGCGAAGGTTTTCGGCGCTCAGCAGGGTGATGCCAACACTGATCCCGATGACGTCAGGGTTCACCCAGTTGGTGTTGGGGTTAAAGGCGTCCGTGAATCCGTATCGACCATAAATCCTCCCGCCCCACCGTTCGCGCATCGTCTTCAAGGCTGCCAGCGAGATGTCGGGTGTGAACATCAAAGAACCGGCGGGGGCAGAAGGCACAACGGTCCCATCGATTGCGGGATTCGGAGGTGGCCCGCCCCAGGCCTTGTATCCGCCGGGGCTGTCCGAGGCAGTGATACCCCACACGTTCGCCGAATAGCCGGGAAACTTGGACGACAGCGCGATACAAAATGCCCGATGTGCTCGAGTGGCGCTTTTGGAGTTTTCGAAATAGTTGGTATGGGGGAACGTCGCCTCGTGGCGGTTACGAAAGTCAATCCAAGCATGCGAATACTGGTGGATGAATAGAGGCCCACCCTCGATATAGGTGAAGCCGCCGTAAGTCAGTCGCGGTCGCTTCCACGCGTACCAGGCCCGGGAAGTTATGGGATGAGCGGGCGAGCCGATGGCGAGCAAGTAAAGAATCGTGTGCTCACTGTAGATGTCCCATCGGTGCCTGATGAACCCGGCTTCCGGCGTCCATCCATGGGAGAGAAGAGTGGGATGACCGTTGAGCATCCAGGGAAAATCGATCCGGTCGTAAATGACGGTCGCCAGGCGGACAATTTCCGGATCGTCGTGAAATCGCTGCCGGGCGGTCAGGATGCCTCCCAGGAGGAGTGCTGTGTCGATCGAAGAGACCTCACTCTTCCAGACCCTTTCTCCCGTGACGGCGTTCATCCAGTGGTAGAACCAGCCGTGCTCGCGGGGCGCACGTTCGGCAAAAAAGCGCAACGTCGTACGCACTCGTTCGAGCGCTTCATGAGGCTCAACCCAGTGGCGTTCAGCAGCAATGCACAGGGCGCTCAAGCCAAAGCCGGTTGCGGCGATGCTTGCCGAGTGACGGTGACGCTCATCCAGGGTTGAGCCGTCTGTTCGAGCACGGTCGAGGACAAGGCCGGTATGCGGGTCCGCTTGATCCCAAAAGTAGCGAAACGAACGTTGCGACAGGTCCTCAAGAAATGTGTCATCGCTTTGAGACAAGGACGTCGCATCTTGTCCGCCGGAAGACTCTCCGTGAGGGGAACCGGCGACGCTGGCAGACAGGACCCACAGGAGGAGAAAGGCAAACGCCCAGCGGCCTCGGGGTGAAGCCCCGCCAAATCGTCGGTGAATACTAGAATCCAATGACTTCATCGATGAGATATTCTATCTCGAAATCGGAAATTAAGGACCCACGGTTATTCTTTAAGGCAGGGGAGGGAGGATTAATTGACTCTTCTCTGATCCCTTGAGTGAAGACTCTTTTCGGGTTTCGTTATTCTCTCGAGGTTCCTAGATACGGGAACTTGTGATGGTCCCCGGGTGGCCTGTGCCGCCCGCCTTCCCCATTCTCACTGGGATATCCGACATTCCAGATTTGAGATTGGGGACCACCCGGCGCGAAAGGGGTCAGTGAGGATCCGCGCTTGAAAGGGAGGGACAAGCGGCAAGGCCACACACTGAAGATGCAGACCGCACTTCGGTGAAAAGGGAAAGTGGGTACGCCTGTCGTTCCACCCCTTGGTTGTATCCGTCGTCAATCGCCGTCCCACAAGAAGCCTCGCCTTCGTAAGTCGGGCTTACTTGATGATTTCAATCAATGCAAGGGCGTGGGGCTGGAGGGTAAGCGAGATCTCAGCGGTATTGTTTTGCGTCAGGACCCGGATTTCCGGAGACTGGAGTTGTGCCGCCTCTCTCAACTGCCTTTGTTGCTCCCGCGTTGGAAAACTGGGTTTACCGATTGATTCCCAGGCCGTCAACGCCGAGCCGTGCATGGAGTCCACAATCTGAATGCGAGCACGGCGCTTGCCGGGGAGCCCGTTGAGGGACAGGGTCACTCGGCGAGGTGCCCCGCCTTCATCGGGTTCCGCGTAGTTCCACACGGAAATTGCCAGGGAGCTGTCGCTGCGCCGAGTGACAAGGGCGGAGCTGGAGTCCACGCTCAGACGCTCGGTTCCGAGGCTATGAAGTAGTTTAAAGGCGTTGTATGTCGCTTTAGGAATGTGCCCGGCGGCAATCAACCCAAACCCGCCATAAAAGGGCCGCTTGACGACACCCTGTTCCTCAAACACATCGGAGAAAGTCCAGTAGGCCAGAAAATCCGCCAGCCCGTCACACTCCCGGATCGTGTTGGCAAGCCAGGGTCCCATGAAGGGAGAGTCGGTGACATTAACCTCATTCATGTAGCTCGCGTTGTACTCAGTCCAAAAGATGGGAAGATTCGGCAGGGCCGAGGCGTGAACCTGCTCATGCACCTTCTTGACTGCCCGGCAGACCATATCACGGCGAGGGATTTTCTCATCGGTGCCGAACACATTCTTCGAGGTGTCATTCGCGTAGACATGGGTGGACACGAAATCTAATGGTGTTCCGGATTCTGCGCAGTGTTTAATAAAGCGATCCACCCAAGCGGCCTGCGCAGTGGCAGGCCCGCCAATGTGCAGGCGGGGACTGACCCGCTTGATGGCGCGTGCGGTCACGTCGTAGAGCCTATCATACGACGCCTCCTTGGGCTCACCCGCCCAAAAGTCAATATTCGGTTCATTCCAAACTTCAAAATACCACTGGGCGACCTCGTCAATCCCATACCGCCCCACAAGGTGCCTGGTAAATTCAAAGATCAGGTCTCCCCATCGATCCCAGTCCTTCGGAGGTGCGACGTTGGGTTTATACCAAAAGGAGTGGGGGAGGTCAGCGGACGCCAGCTTTCTCGGCATGAAGCTCAATTCGACGAAGGGACGGACGCCATTCTCCAGAAGCCCATCGTAAATTTGGTCCACATAGGAAAAGTTGTAGACCGGCTTTCCTTGAGGGTTCTCGTCATAGAGGCCCACTTCATCATGAAAAATGGCATGGAAGCGGATGTACTTAAGACCGGTGATCCGCTTCACCTCCTGCAGGTCCTGGCGGTAGCTGTCGCGCAGGGAAAGAATTGCACGGCCCGAGCCAAACATCTCTTCCCAGTAGTGCGGAAAAGGCCGCCCCTTGGCGCGTGCATCAATCTTAATGACTTCGGAAGTTGTCAGGTCGCCCGAAGTCTGGCTAAACACCGGCAACGCCACGAATGAAAGAAGAACCGCAACAACAGATCCAACATATCGCTTCATACACCGACGGTCTGGAAAGGTCATAGGGAAGCCCCGGCTGGGAATCAAGGCAGCGCATGAAGGGATGAGCGTTTCAACTCATCCCCTCATGCGGAGAGGTGGTGATCCGTCAGAAACTGAATCTCAGCTGAAGTTCAGCCACGCGGCCCGCAAGGCCGCCCGGCGAACGGCCAAAATTCGCGTCTTCAACAAAGGTCCCCGGATCGAAGAAGGAAAGCGGCTTGAGGTTCAAGGTATTGAAAGCATTGAAAAGGTTAAAGCGGATATCCAGCTTGGCGTTCTCTCCCAGGCCAGGGATGTGAGGCAACCCCGTCTGCTTTACCAGGCTGAAATCCACCGATTTGTACTTGGGGCCCCGGAATGAATTGCGACCTATCCCCGGCGGCCCCGGATGGCTGATGTCAAAGAATACTATTCCGCCGCCAGGAAAGTTTCCTCCAGGCCGTATGAACGCGTCATTGGAGGAATCACTGAGTGCGCCCCCAAAGTAAGCCACCGGCCGAGTCGGTGAGATCGTATCGGCTCCCGAGACAGGAACGGACGCCTGTCTTCCGGTCTTTGGCGTCCATGGGAAGCCGGAGTGAGCTGTGAGGATGCCATTGATTTCCCACCCGCCCAACGCTTTGCCCAAAAGGTCCTTGCGGTTCCTGAAAATCGGCAGATCCCACAACCCCGACATAACGAAATAGTGGGTCGCATCATAATCCGAAGGCCCGCGCTCGGAGGCCAGGTTCGCCGGATTCGTCTGATTGGTCACAGCGCCTGGTCCCTCGTATGAAAGCGTGTCGATGCTCTTGCTCCAGCGATAGTGGGCATCCAGTTGGAACCCGCGGGCGAACCTCCGTTTCAAGCCGATCAGCATGGCGTGATAATCCGAGTTAACGTCGGGTTGCACGAAGAACACCTGGAAGAATTTGGGATTCGGCACTTGCAGGAAGTTTTGATTGACCAGACGGATGAGCTTGTGACCGCTGCTTCCCTGATATCCCAGGTTCGCTACGAAGTTGGCGGGAAGCCGATACTCCGTCTCCAGGGAGAACACGTACACATAGGCGGTCCGGAGATCAGGTGGCGCCCCCCACATTTCAACGGATCCCGCGGCGGGACCGCCGGATATCGGGTCAATTCCCTGCGCCAGTGCCGGGTTCACGGGGAAACTAAAGGGAGACGAACTAGCGCCCAGACTATAAAGAATTTGCCCGCCGTCAAAGGGACTTCCGAAGTCAGTTGACGCGGTGCCGCAACAGAGATTGTAGCGGAACATGAAGGGTGGATTGCCCCGCGTATTAGCAAACAGAACATTGGGGATGCGATTGTAGCTGACCCCAAAACCACCCCGGACGACAATCCGCTCATTAAAGGCATGCGGGTTCCAGGCGAATCCCAATCGAGGTGCAAAGTTATTGCGGTCCGGATTATAGAGCTGATCGATGACCTCGACCTTTGAATCCACCAGCCCATGAGGCCCAAACGCCAGGTTGCTCAGCTGACCGCGGTGTTCCCGGAGTGGCGTAAAGTACTCGTACCGAACCCCCATGTTAAATGTGAGGTTGGGGCGGAATTTCCAGTCGTGTTGTACAAAGAAGGCGTACGTGCCGGTCCGGAAATAGCGTTGAGCGTCGGCGGGTCCCCCGCTGCGCGGATCCGCATTGATCGCTTCAAATATCGGAGTGTCGTTAGCCAGGTTGAAAAGACCCGAGAACGAGTACAGGGGACGGGCGCCTCCCACCAGGTTATTGTTGTCCTGCTCCTTGCGAATTTCAGCCCCAAACTTCAGGGCGTGATTGCCAATGATTTTGCTCAGTGTGTCCTGGATTTCGATCGTGTTTTGGGCGAAGACCGCGGGAGTGGTTTCCTGGCGGTCGGCCCCGAATCGAATGCGGTCAAAGGGCAGACCCTCGACTTCAATGCGGGGAATGCCGAAATTCGTTGCGGCCGAGGACTGCACTTGATTGCTTTGAAAGCGTGTGAAGTTGGCCCTTGCCTCGTTGAGCAGGGTCGGTGAAATCGTCCGCAGCCACGTCACGGTCGCAGCGGAATTGGCGGGTTTGAAATTCAAATCCTCCATCGGTCGGCTCCGCCCTGCGGCATCGCTCGAATCCGTGTTCTGCCGGGTGAAGTACATGCTGACGGCGAACTGATCGTTGCCCCGGTTGTAATCCACGCGGCCATTGAACTGGTTGCCGCGTGTTCGGCCAGGGAGCGCGAACTGCCCGAACATGACATCAGGGATGCCATCAAAGCCTCCGCCGGTCGGGTTCCCCAGGCCCACATAGTTGTTGAGAGATCCCGTCGGAGATCCGAGGTCGAGACCTCCAGCCACCACTCTGCAACGACTGGCATCGTTTCCAAATTGTGAGCAATCCACCGGGATCTGGGTAATCAACCGCGGCGTGATGCCCGGCAGACCAAAAATCTTGGCGGTGGTGCCATTAGGCCGCAAGGTCTGGACGAGTTGTCGGTACTGGGGGGTCTCCACCCATGCCGTGAAAGCGTCAGTTGTATTGTTCCGCAATCCTTCGTACGAAAAGAAGAAAAACAGCTTGTCCTTTATGATCGGGCCGCCGATGCCTCCGCCAAACTGCCGGAAGTGATTGTTGACCCGGACCGGAGGAGCGCCCGGACCGCCGTATTTATTGAAGGCGTTGAGGGCGGGGTCGTTATACTTGAACATGGCGCTGCCGTGCAACTCGTTGGTCCCATTCTGGGAAACCACCTTGACCTGCGCTCCGGAATTGCGTCCGTCTTCGGCGGAGTAAGTATTCGACATCACCCGCAGTTCTTTAACCGATTCTTGGTTCGGGGTGACCACCGCTGCGCCGCCCCAGGTCAGGCTGTTCACGCTGACTCCATCGATCAGGTAATCGTTGGCCGAAAGTCGCTGGCCGTTGGCGCTGATCGGAACCTGGTTCTCAGTCTGGAAGATGGAAGTATTGGACCCGCCGGGTCCCGTGGTGTTTGGCAGACCCACCGAGTTTCCGCTCCCATCGCGGGCGCCATCGCCAAACACGCCCGGTGTCAGGCGGAGCAGCTCGTAGGGATCGCGTCCCAACTGGGGAAGCCTTTGGATCTCCACCGTGGTGATGGCCCGCGAGACATTGGCGTCCTCGGTGTGCAACTGAGTCTCGGTCTCCGAAGAGACCGTGATCTCCTGGGCAACCCGTGAGGGTGCGAGGGTAATGTCGACGCCGCGCGTCTCTTCGGCATTGACCTCCACGTTAATGGTGACCTTCTCGAATCCGGGTTGCTCGACGCTCACTCGATATCTGCCCGGGGACAGCCCCGCGACGCGGTAGAAACCGCTGTCGCTGGCGACCACCTGCTGCGTCCTGCCGGTTTCCTGATTGGTCACAGAAACGGGGGTGCCGGGGATGACGGCTCCGGATTGATCTTTGACGGTGCCTTGAAGGCTCGCCTTGAATTGCGCCTCTGCCACGCTGGAAAGGCACAGCAGCAGGGAGGCACACATGGTGAAGCGGATCAAACTTGAGAGAGTGGCGCGCATGGGGGATTCCTCCTCTGTGAAGAAGTTTCGCGGGTAATTCAGTTTTGACTGGGTGTCGGGATCAAGCTTGGGACCGGTGTAGGATGACAGCGTTTGATTTGCCGGATGATTCTCTCCAGCTTCTTGAGAGAAGCAGATCGAATGATCATCTTCCGAAAACGACCACCCCAGCGCCTGTTTACCGATGGAGAGAAAGAAAGAAACCTAAAGGCAATGGATATTAGTAAATCGATTTAGTAGAATCATTCGGATTTTACCCACTCCCGTATTTGGGCGTCAAGTTCTTTTTTGAGCTGCCCTTGAAGCCGCTTGATCTAGAAATCACAATGTGCGAAACTGCCCTCATGCCACGGAAAAAAAAGGTCCCCGCTCGTGCCCTCAAGGGCGCGTCGCGAGCGGGCCGGCCCGTAAGCCTGAAGGAGCTGGCCGCGCATTTGGGGCTCTCGCCGACGACCCTTTCGTTGGTGCTGAATCAATCCCCGGCGGCGGGATCAATTCCGCAGGAAACGAAGGACCGCATCTTTCGAGCGGCCAAGGGGTTCAATTACCGGCCCAATTTCCTGGCTCGCTCCCTTCGATCCCAGCGCAGTTACACCCTGGGGGTGCTCGTGCCGGAACTCGGCGATGGATATTCGCCCATGGTGTTGAGCGGGGTGGAGCAGTATCTTCTCCAGGAGGGATATTTCTATTTTGTGGCCAGCCACAGGCACAAGGCCGAGTTGATTGAAAAATACCCGCAGATGCTTTTAGACCGGTCGATTGAGGGGCTCATTGCCATCGACACACCCGTTCTGCGTCCCCTGTCCCGGCCCGTGGTTGCGGTGTCCCGGCACGATGAGGTCGAAGGAGTGACCAATGTTGTGCTCAATCACGATCAAGCGGCTTCGCTCACGCTCGATTATCTGATGGAGCTGGGGCATCAGCGAATTGCCTTTATCAAAGGACAAGTGTTCAGCTCTGACACGCAGGTAAGGTGGACCAGCATCCTGGAGGCCGCGCGCCGACATGGGCTGAGAATCCGTCCTGCGCTGGTGGCACAACTTGAAGGCGATTCCCCTTCGCCTGAGCCGGGGTATGTAGCCACTCAGAAATTGTTGGCGGCACAGGAGCCGTTCACTGCTCTTTTTGCGTTCAACGACATTTCTGCCATTGGGGCGATTCGCGCCCTTCGAGGGGCCGGTTACCGGGTTCCCGAAGACGTCTCGGTGGTGGGATTCGACGATGTGTACAGCGCCGCCTTTCACAATCCGGCGCTGACGACCGTCCGGCAGCCTCTTCGAGAAATGGGGCGACTCGCTGCCGAAACGCTGTTGCGGCGTATTGCCAGCGGCCCCGATGCAGTGTACCCGAAGTTCCTCACGGTTGAACCGGAGCTGGTCATTCGTCATTCCACTGCCAAGGCACCCGCGCGATTTGAGGGAAAGCGGCAGGTTCGGTAACTCCCCGCGGCGCCGGCTGCAGGAACTCTCCACTGGTTGTCCTGGTCTTGAGATCTTCTCGCGAGAGGTTAGGGATGCAACAACGTCGCATTCTGCCGCGCCGAGACTCCAGCCCTCTCGTCTCCTCCACTGTCCTTTTTATCGGTTTCTCGCTCACCGGTGTCGTCACGACACTGCTGGGGCCAATCATTCCGGCCTTGTCGGCGAAGTGGGGACTCAACGACGCGCAGGCGGGAAGCCTGTTTACAGCCCAATTTCTCGGATCGATGCTCGGGGTACTGGGATTGAATCGTATCATTGAACGGATCGGTTATGTTCGGTCAATCTGTGTGAGTTTCATCGTCATGGCTGCCGGGGTTTCCGGAATCGCCTGGAGTGCGCGATCGGCTGGGTTTGCCTTAGTTTTTTGCTATGGATTTGCTCTCGGCATCAACATTCCCGCAACCAACCTTTTATTCGCGAAACTAAATCCGACCCGGCGGGCCGCAGCGCTCAACCTGCTGAACTTTGCCTGGGGCCTGGGGGCCGTTGCGTGTCCACCACTCGTCGCCCTGTTTGTCCGCAGGGCTGATCTCAAGATGCCATTAGTGGGCTTGTCAGTTCTACTGGCGTTAATCGCCGTTGGGCTGGTGAGAAGTGATCTGCCCGAATCTGGCGAGCAACCAAGTCCGATAAGAACCCTGCAGCCACTCTTGTTGCCGGCCCGCAGTTGGCGTCTGGTCCTGCTCATGGGCGCCCTGGTCTTTCTTTACGTCGGCACCGAGAACGCCATAGCCGGCTGGGTTCCCTCGTACGCACTTCGTTTCAAGGGGCTTGCACAATCTCTTTGGACATTGAGCCCATCAACTTTCTGGGCTGCACTACTGATCGGAAGGCTCACAGCACCCATCATCCTGCGTCATATCGGGGAGCACAGGCTTGTGCTGTCGGGGCTCATTGCAGGGGCCTGCGGAGAGCTCATGCTCCTCGAAGCTCGGTCCCTACCAGGACTGTTGCTTGCCTTGGGGATTATTGGCGCAGGACTTGCCACGGTCTTTCCGACCACGATAGCGGCGCTGACACGCTGCTTTGGGGATTCTGCCTCAAAGGTGGCTGGGCCCATCTTTGCCCTGGCAGGGCTGGGAGGTGCGACCCTTCCCTGGGCCGTCGGTTCCCTGTCAAATCACTTCGGCAGCCTGCGAATAGGCTTGGTCGTCCCTCTTTTTGCCAGCCTGGTGATGATTTCATTGGAATGGCTCATAAGTCGAAATCTGGCTAAGAGAGAGCCCCAGTCTAAAGATTGAAGCTCCTTCGGGATCGTGGAATGTCACCTGCAACCTCATAGAAACCTTCTCATTCAAGCATTGACTCTTAGCCAGGAGCCTTCTCATCATCACAGTACAACTACTCCAGAAGATGGGAGTGCAAACCGTCGTTCATGTGCTCGTCCGCTGGGAGCCACGAAGCTCGGGAAGACAACCCAATGAACAGGTTAATAGGCCTCGGGAATGCCGAGTTCGATCTCGATAATCCCTTACCTCACCCCCAAAGCCCACTGATAGGGTAGTTCTTGACGAAACCAACTACTCGTGGTAGAGTTTTGGCTCCTTAATCCTAATCAGTCTGAAGGTGTTCTTTTTATTAAGCTTGAAGAACAAGCTGCATTGGGTGGTCCATATCTGGATTGCTGATTTTGGAGTCTTGGGTCCCGGCAAAAGGGGATCATTAATGAAATCGCCGGCAACATCAAAAGGGAGGAATATCAATGATCACAACAACTTACAGCGTGATTGCCAGGTTTATAGACCTTGTGGTGGAGAATTTCCGGCCGAGAAGAACTTAGCGTCTCTTCACGCGTTAGGAGGTGCGCCATGAATATCAGATCCCGCAGATCACAGCTAAAGAGGCGCAAGCCGATGGGGGTCAACCTCCTCCGTCCCGCCTGTGCCGTCCGGAACCGTTCCTTTTGGACGAAAAGATTCCCTTACCTATTCTCAGTTCTTTCCCTCGGGCTCATTTCTACCTTGGCCATTCCCAAGGTCTGTGTGGCGCCTTTGCGTCTGGCGACCGCTTTGGTTGCCGGCTCGCCCAAAGCGATTCGGGAGATTAACCTGGAGGGGCAGGTTTCCCAGATCTTTGAGCGTTTTCATATGCAAGTGGGTGCCAACTTGATCCATGAACTGGCGCTCGCCGGCAACTCCAACCATGTCGACCCTCGCCTGATTGCCGCCGTTGTGGTGGCTGAATCGAGTGGAGATCCCCTCGCCATATCAAACCAGAATTCCATCGGGTTGATGCAGATCAATGCCAAGGTCTGGGCACGAAAACTCGACTTCACAAGGAACAACCCCTTTGACCCGGCCACGAACCTTCGTATGGGGGTTGTCATCCTTCGCAGTTGCCTTGACGATTATCACTGGATGGACTCCGCCCTCGCCGCCTACGTGGGGGACCCTGATACCACAAAGGAAGAAACGGTCCTTTACGTCGATCGCGTGATCAGGATCTTTGAAAAGTCCGCAAGTCTCAGGGCTTCGCGTAATCCGGCATTTGGAGTCACCGCCAAAAGAGAAGCGCCGCAGATGACGAATGGTGAGCCGTCCCAGCCAGCGGCCTTCAACCTCTCCAAGATGGACCTAAAGTAGTGGACGTGGGATCTCCCCGTCCACTTCACCTTTTCGACGATAAGTAAGAAGGGAGTCGTGTGACCAGCGGAACTTGAACCCGGGAAGGTTGCGGGCATCCTTCTGGACGGGTTAGGCTGTTGCACGACAAGAAGGACTTTCAGTCACGCCACAATGCAATCCCACCCCAAAGGCCGGCCTCGTTGCTAACGACTTTTGTGTTGGGGGGGAGTTTGATGGAAATGTGTTTTGAGTTTCCGCCTCCAAGATAAAGTTTATCGTAATTGAAGATGAGTTGAATCTCTTGGACGGCTTTTAGCAGCCGCTTGTTCCACTTCTTTTTGCCTGCTTTCTCAAGGGCTGCGTGGCTGAGCTTTTCCTCATACGTTTTCCCTTTGAGGAAGGGATGGTGTCCAAGTTCGAGGTTAGGCACCATGACTCCATTTACAAACAAAGCCGAACCGACGCCGGTCCCCAGGGTGATCACCATCTCGACGCCCCGTCCCGAGATCACGCCGAAGCCCTGAACGTCAGCATCATTGGAGACTCGAACCGGCCGGCGTAGCTCTCGCCGGAGTACTTTCGCCAGGTCAAAATTCTTCCATCGAGGGCCAAGGTTAGGAGCAGTAAACACAACCCCGTTTTTAACCACACCCGGAAAACCCACCGACACCCGGTCAAACTTCCCTTCCTTTTTGGCAAGCTTTCGTATTTCAGCCACCACTGCGGCCGGCGTGGCTGGCTGTGGAGTGGGCACCCGCGCACGCGGATTCAGGGTCTTTCCTTTGTCATTAAGAATCTCTGCTTTGATGCCGGTCCCCCCAATGTCAATCACCAGGATTCGCGGCGATTGGGGAGCGGGTTTGACCTTAGATCCTTCGGCTCGGGCGGAAGGGGCTTCCTCTGACACTGAGGTGATTTGATTATTCAGGTGTTCCTGTTCAACGGGCTCAACCGGTTCATTCCCCATATTCGAAGCCGGCTTCGGAACTTCGGCAATTGAATTGGCGGCATCATCTTTTTCCATCGAAATATACTCCTTCGGGAGCGGGTTCCCGGTCAGATACTTCCAGAGCAAAGGAAATCTGTTGCATTCGGCGAATTACCGACGAGCAAAAACCAAGCCACCTCGTACCTGATCCGGCACGTGCTTCATGGATCCACGAATATCTACAAACCGGTCTTCGATGCATCGGAGAGGCGAATCAAGGAGACATTCATTTCTAAAGGGGCGGAAGCCGGGCGGTCTAACGAGTCCCCGAGGATCGGGCCACAATGAGGGCTCCCTTGATCGAATGGGCGGGTGCTTGCATCCCTCTCAGTAGGAGAGGAGTTTTTTGATGCCAGCGCGCAGATCGTCGAGGGAGGGGAGAACCGCCGCCTCGAGATTGGGGGCTGCCGGAACAAAACAGTCCTTCGCCCCCATGCGGATCACCGGAGCATCGAGGTGCTCAAAGCAGTTCTCGGCGATTCGCGCGGCCACCTCGGCGCCAAACCCCATTGTAAGAGCATCCTCGTGCCCCACAAGCACCCGGTTGGTCTTACGGACACTGGAAAAGACCAGTTCGTCATCCATCGGGATGATGGAACGCAGGTCGATGACTTCGACCGAAATGTTTTGAGCTTCCAACTCCTTGGCGGCATCGAGAGCCAAATACACTGTGGATCCCCAGGTGACGACGGTCAAATCCCGACCCTCACGGCGGATTCGGCCCTTTCCGAATGGAATCAGATAATCCGCGTTGGGCTCGAGGCTCTTTGCCTGGACACGACGGTAAAGGCCTTTGTGCTCGAGAAAGATCACCGGGTCTTCAGAGCGGGCGGCCGTTTTGATGAGCCCCTTGGCATCCTCCGCGCAACTCGGATAAATCACATACCATCCCGGGGTGTGTGAGTATAGGGTTTCGATACAGGCGGAGTGCCACGGCCCTCCTTTGATGTATCCGCCACAGGCGATGCGAATGAGCACGGGACACTGCCATTCATTGTTGCTCCGCCAGCGAACGGAGGAGATCTCATTGCGGATTTGCATGTAAGCCGGCCAGGAATAGTCCGCGAACTGGATCTCGACGATGGGTTTGTAACCGTTCAAAGCCATCCCGCCGGCCACACCCACAATGGAAGCTTCGGCCAAAGGGGAGTTTTCCACCCGGTCGGGAAAAGCGGTGGTGAGGCCACGGGTGACACCAAACACGCCTCCCTTGGGATCGGCGATGTCCTCCCCCCACATGACAATCTTGGGGTTGCGGGTCATTTCCTCGTGGAGCCCTTTGTTGATGGCATTGACCATGTTGATGGGTTCGTCGCTCACGTAGGTCGGGAGGGTTTCTTCTGTAACCACGGGCTGGTCGCAGAAGATGTGAGCAAGCAAATTCGATGGATCAGGTAGGGGCGCCTTTTCGGCCTCGTCGGCCTCTGCATTCACCTGTAGCTGGATCTCCGCCCGGATCGCGGCAATTTCCTGTTCCGTTAGAATCTTGTTTTTGAGGAGGTACTTTTCAGTTTGCAGAATGGGATCACGCTCGATGAGTTGATCCAGTTCCTCAGCGGAACGGTATTTCTTTTGATCATCTGAAGAGGAGTGAGGATCCATGCGGATCACCTGGGCTTCAATCAAGGCAGGACCCCGCCCTGCCCGGATGCGCTCAATCACCGGCGGTACGGTTTGATACATGGGCTCGAACCAGGTGCCATCGAGATCGAACGTGGGCATACCGAAGCCGCGCGCGACCCGGTGAATCTCGGAAATTGTCTGAGTGTCCTGCGGGACGCTGATGGCGTACCCGTTATTCTGGATGACAAACAAGACCGGCAGCCGCTCCCTCGCGGCCCAGTTCAAGGCTTCGAAGAATTCTCCCTCGCTGGTCGCGCCTTCTCCCGAAGAGACGTAAACAATCGCGTCCGAGCCATCCATCCGGAGCGCCTTCGCCAGACCCACGGCGGGTAAAAACTGCGTTCCCGTGCACGCCGTTTGGGAGACGAGGTGAAGCTCACGCGACGAAAAATGCTCCGGCATGTTGCGCCCTTCGGAGCTGGGATCCCCCGCGCGTCCCAACATCCCCAGGAAGATATCTTTGATGGGCATCCCCAAACCCAGGGCGAGCGCCTTCTCCCGGTAATAAGGGAAGAACCAGTCGTGGCGGGGTTTGAGCAGCATGGTCATGCCGATCTGAACCTTTTCGTGCCCCCGCGTCGAGGCATGAAATGAGACCTTTCCCTGTCGCACAAAGATCTTCACGCGTTCTTCAATATGATAAACAGTGATCATCTTGCGATGCAGCTCGAGGACCATGGGTCGGGGGACGATTTCCGTATTCTTTTCGATGACCTGCATTCAACGACTCCTTCCTGTCAGGAAGAGAGAATGGGGAATGACCAACTCATTCGCACCTTGCGGCACGGGATTACCGCTTTCGCATGAAGCGTCGCCCCAAACACATCTCTTGAGTCTGATCTGCCGATTGTAATTTCGCACAAAAAAGGGTTTCTGTCGAGGGGGTGCGATCCCGACTGGTGCGCTTCCTCGGGCGTGGGCGCATCGATCGCCTCAGGGGGCGCCTTCGGGGGTCCGCCCCACGTAACGACACGAGAGTCGGATTCCACGGTCGAGGAAATTCCTTCGGAACACACAAAATTCCGGTGGGTGATGTTCAAGGCCTTGGATGATCGCCCGGGGGATTCGGGTTTAAGGTAAGTTTAAAGATGGGCTGCGTTCGGAATGGGAGGAAGAACGAGCCCATCTATTGAATTAAATTCCCCCAAAAGAAAAAGGTGAGAATAAGTTTTCAAAGAGGTGTTACCAGTGGTACCTGTATATCACTATCTGAGAAAGAATGCAAGGGGGTGATTTGAACTGTTTTTTCCCCCACCGAAATGTCGATTTCTTATCCTTTTCGCGGAGGCTGTGTTATCTTCACTGGAAGCGGAACCGGAACTTCAGTTCTATAATGTCCATAATGCCTTGGAAGGTCCTTATATCCATGAAAATGAGGAGAATGGGGCGAACAGGCTTGATGGTCTCTGAGGTCTGCCTTGGGACCATGACGTTCGGGGTGCAGTGTGACGAAAAAACCTCCTTTGCGATTATGGACAAGGCTCAAGAGTGGGGCGTCAATTTTATTGACACTGCCGACATGTATCCCCTCCCGCCGACCCTTGAAACAGCAGGACGCACCGAAGAGATCGTCGGGCGGTGGCTGAAAGGGAAGCGGCCGCAGTTTGTAGTCGCGACCAAGTGCCGGTTTGCGATGGGGCCGGGCCCCAACAACGTCGGGCTCTCACGCAAGCATATCTTTGATGCCATCGACGCGAGCTTGCGGCGGCTCCAATGCGATTACGTTGACCTTTACCAGGTTCATGCGCCGGATCCTTTGACCCCCATTGATGAAACCCTGCACGCGTTGGATGATCTGGTTCGCGCGGGGAAAGTCCGCTATATTGGATGTTCGAACTTTGCCGCGTGGGAGCTGGCGAAGGCGCTCTGGACGAGTGATCGACTCCGTCTTGCGCGCTTCGACTGCTTGCAGCCGCGCTACAATCTGCTCTTCCGGGAGGCTGAAGCGGACTTGTTACCGATGTGCCGGGATCAGGGCTTGGGAGTGATCCCGTACAATCCCCTGGGAGGCGGATTCCTTACAGGGAAGTACAAGAAGGGGCAGTCCCCCGTCGAGGGGACTCGTTTTACACTGGGGAAGTCCGGGGAGACTTACCGGGAACGTTATTGGCACGAGGCGCAGTTTGATGCAGTGGGGAGGCTACAGGATTTCCTCGAGAAGCAAAAGAAACCGTTGATCCAGGTAGCCCTGGCTTGGGTGCTGGCACAGGAAGGGATAACGTCGGCCATCGTTGGGGCGACGCGGGCCGAGCAACTCGACCAATCCCTTGCCGGCGTCGGCCTGGAATTGGACCTGGAGGATCGGGCCGCCTGTGACGCGGTGTGGTACCAGTTGCCGCGGGAGCGGCCTGGGACGGGCGTCGTCAAACCCCCTCGATAAGACCTCGTGTACAATCGGTCCGGGAGCGAAACGTCCCATGACTGAACCCCCGCCTGACTCTCTGGCATTTGCATATCCACACAGTATGGCACCTTCACTCTCTTCATCGGCATGACTGAAAGGAGTCTTCATGCGTCTTTCACTGCGCTGGGTGGTCCTCATCCTTGTTTTGGTCATACTCTTTGTCATCCCCTTCTTTGAAACTGCCGTCCGGTTGCTCACGGATTGGCAGTGGTACCAGGAGCTCGGATATCCGATCGTCTTCCAGCGAGAAGTGGAAACCAGTGTAACGTTGGGAGTCGGCTTCGCCCTCGCCTTTTTCCTGATCGTTTACTTGAATGTCTGGTTGGCGCGACATCACGCGGCGGGAGAAGTCGATTTGGACAATCCGATCTGGCGGAACTTCCCCTACTATGAAGTCCTGAAGACGCTCTTGACCCGGTTTCTATTTGCGCTTCTGGTTTTGTTGGCAATCTTCATGGGAGTGTGGGGAGCGAGCGAGTGGCAGGGGTATTTAAGTTTCTCCAACGCGACGGGCTTCTCCATCGCGGATCCGCTGTTTCAACGGGATATTGGATTCTATGTTTTTCGCTTGCCCTTCTTCCAGTTCCTTCAGTCCTTCGCCCTGGCGACGCTGGTCATTGCCTTCATCGTGTCTGCCCTCATCCATCTGGTTCAGGGAGAGCTTTCCGTGCTCCGTCGCGGCCTGCTCATGGAGCATCGGATGCGCGCCCATTTGCTCTCGCTGATTGCCGTCATCAGCCTCCTGTTCGCTGTCAGCTACCAGTTTGATGCGTGGGGCCTTCTTTTTTCGGCGCGGGGCGTGGTCTATGGCGCCAGCTACACGGACGTGCATGCGGACCTCCCCCTGATCCGTTTTCTCACGGGGGCCTCGGTGTTGACGGCCCTGCTCGCTCTCTTTCAGATCGTCCGCCGGGGTTACAAACTCCTTCTGGCGGGGGTGGGGCTCATTGTTCTGGGGTTGGTTGGCCAGGCATTGTATCCTGAACTGGTGCAGAAATTCGAAGTCGTGCCCAATGAGATTAACAAGGAACGGCCCTACATTCAGAATGTCATTCAGTACACCCGCCAGGCTTACGACCTTCAAAACGTGGATGAACGAGAGTTTCCTGCAGAGGATACTCTGTCAGCTAATGATCTCAAGAAGAACGAACTGACCATCAAGAATATCCGTTTGTGGGAGCACCAACCGTTGCTGGCCACTTTTGCGCAGCTGCAGGAAATCCGCACGTATTACGATTTTGTCGACGTTGATAACGACCGCTACACGGTCAACGGGGAATACCGTCAGGTCCTGCTCAGCCCCCGCGAATTGGCCTCCGAGAATCTCCCCAGCCGGAACTGGATCAACGAACACCTCACCTATACCCATGGGTATGGGCTATGCCTGGGTCCTGTGAATGTGGTCACCAGCGAGGGACAGCCGGAGTTTTTTATTAAGGATATTCCTCCCGTCGCGAATACCAACATCAGCGTCAAGCGACCTGAAATCTACTATGGGGAACTCTCCGGGAGCTACTGTTTCGTCAATACCACATCCCCGGAATTTGATTATCCGTCCGGCGAGGAGAACAAATACACGAAGTACGTAGGCACGGGCGGGATTCGAATGGACGGAATTATGAAAAAGATTCTCTTTGCGCTACGGTTCAAGGAGATCAAGTTCCTGCTGGCGAATGACATTACTCGTGACAGCCGCTTGATGTTTTACCGCCGAGTCGTGGAGCGGGTGGAAAAGCTGATCCCCATGGCAAGAGTGGACCGAAATCCGTACATGGTGATCAATGAGGGCCGACTCTACTGGATCATCGATGCCTATACCACGACCTCGCAATATCCCTACTCTGAGCCTCGTCCGGAGGTGGGGAACTATATCCGCAATTCCATCAAGGCGGTTGTCGACGCGTACAACGGCGACGTCAAGCTCTATGTCAGTACGCCGGATGATCCCTTAATTCAAACACAGATGAAGATTTTCCCGGGAGTGTTCCAGCCTCTCAACCAAATGCCTCCCTCACTGCAAGCACATATCCGCGTTCCCGAATATATTTTTTCTGTTCAGGCCTCCCTCTATGCAACCTACCACATGACTGATCCCCAGGTCTTCTTTAACAAGGAGGATTTGTGGAAGATTCCGCGGCGTGTCGTGGGGGGCCAGGATCAACCGATGGATCCCTACTACACCATCATGAAACTGGCTTTACCGAAAGCAGCCATGCAGGCGCAGCGTGGTCGGGGAGAAGAGGAGTTCATTCTCATGGTTCCGTTCACCCCATCCAAGAAAGACAACATGATCGCCTGGATGGCTGCACGGTGTGATGCCCCCAACTATGGAAAGCTGGTGGTCTACAATTTTCCCAAGCAAAAATTGGTCTATGGCCCCCAGCAGATCGAAGTGCGCATCGATCAGGAAACAGAAATTTCGAAGCAACTGACCCTCTGGAATCAAGGCGGATCCACGGTCATCCGCGGGAGCCTCCTCGTCATCCCGATCGAAAAATCGGTGCTCTACATCCAGCCGCTCTACCTTTCAGCCGCTCAGGGGGGGAAAATTCCGGAATTGAAACGTGTCATTGTGGCCTATGGAAATACCATTGCCATGGAGGAAAATCTGGAATTGGCCTTGGGCCGGATCTTCGGAGGAGCAGCCAAAACCGAAGCGGCGACGGCAGCTGCCGCGGTCCCCACTTCCACCGCCCCAGCGCTGCCTTCCTTCAATCTGGAGGCTACTATCAAGGATGCTTCCGACGCTTACGAGCACGCCCAACAGGCGCTCCGCAACGGGGATTGGACGGCCTATGGCCAGGAGCTGAAAAAACTTGAGTCGGCTCTGAGACGATTGAGAGAAAAGAAATAGGAGAACCCGGTTCCTTTGGGTGTCCAGCTAGAAAGGAGCCCCTCTCATTGGAATGAGGAGGATGGCCCGTGACGGCAAGCTAACGGGTTACCACAAAAATAAACGGCAAAGCCGTTTGCCCGGCATGGACGTTACAGAAATAACCACCATCTTTGATCGTCATTGATCGGTTGAAGCTGTCAAGACGCTCTGCTTCAGGGGCGAGGTGGAGTGTTCGCAGGTGCCTTTTCGCCTCCGCTATCAAGCCGTGCTCCCGGGGCGTGGCCTGTCATCAGCTTCAAGACTTCACCTGGCGCCAGGTCCCTTCCCTCCTCCCCAAGCCGGTAATGGATGTTTTTGACTTCCTGGTCCTCCGGACGAAGGGTGTCGGTGATGAACATGATCGACTGCGCATGCATGGGAAGGCCGTTGACGAAGACCCCCACGGGGCTTAATACAATCCACCGCGGACTTGAGCTGGTGGATCGGTTCAGGTTCCGTGCGAGCTCCACCCATTCGGCATTGAACGCGTCTGAGACTCGTGGATTCTTTGCCCAAAGTACGAAGTAAGTGTGATAAGCCTCAAAGGCAAGAGAGCAAAGAAGCAGAGCGGTTGCAATCGGAATCCAGGGACCATGCACACGCCGGGTTGATGCATCGTAGATCCGGACACCTCCCAACGCTGCCAAGACAAAGGTGGGAGGAATCATGAGAATGGACCTAAGAGCGTGGGGAATTCCGCCATAAGACATCATGACCGGAACGGCAGCGAGAAAAAGCCACGCGAGTAGGAAGGCGTAGCCCAGGCCTTCCCTTATTTGGTCTGGCGCTCTCCCCCTCAAGGTCTTCACTAAAACCGTCACGCCCCCCCAAACACCCACTACAAGAAGTATTCCAACCGGCCAGAAAACCTCCGGCCGCCCGGAATAGTTATGTCGCCACAGCTGATCTCCCCGAAAATTGAACATGGCTGCAGTCTTGAGACTGTTGAGGACCAACTCCCTCAGAGGAGCGGGGGAGTGGAAGAAGGAAACTTCTCCGCTTCGTCGAAAATAGATCGTGCTGTGCTCCATAGCGAAGTAAACCAGCGGTGCACTGGTGATCAATGTGAGCAGTAGGAAAGTGACAACAAGGGCGAGAGATCTCTTCCTGGGGCTCTTGCGATTTGATGATCTTCGTAAAAGGAAAAGGACAAGCGGGATCACGAGCAGTGGGGTGATTTGGTACGGGGTATATGAGTGGAAGCCGAGGCCGTACATTGCCCCGCCGAAGGCAGCGTAAAGGAGGATGTGGGGAAGCTTCTTCTGCTCCCCTTCTTTTCTGAAACCCGCGAAGAGAAAGTAGAGGGACCAGGTGAGAAAGAATGGCGCCATGATCGCCCGAAAGGCGATTCTTGAGAAAAGAACGTGCCAAAAGCTGGTTGCCAGGAGAAAAGCCGACAGGAGGGCTACTCGTTCAGAAAATAGTTCCCGGGCCAGAAGATAGAGGCCCGCTACAGTCAGAATCCCGAACAGAGCGCTCGGAAGTCTCAAGACCCAGGGTTCATGCGCATGGAACCATTTCAGGAAACCGGCCTGGATATTGACAAAGAGCCCCTCACGGCCGTTATTTTCCGGATAAAAGACTTTGAACTCCCCGGTGCGGAGGGCGGTCTGAGCATTATTCCCGTTGATCGCCTCGTCCCAGTACAGCCCGGGAGGGACAGTTCTAAGGTGCGCAAGTCTCAAGAATGCGGCGAGGAGGATTATGAGCAAGAAGAGGATACGGGACTTTTTCTTCTCCATCGTCTCGATAATACAACTGAACCTCCTTTCCCCATTCAGGATTTTATGAGGCACGGGAGCTTACCCGCATCGATACAGGAGAAGGCTGATGCGTGATTATCTTCCAGGTTCTTCTCTATTCAATGCCCGTTGAGCCCTTCCCCATCTCCTTGTCCCCGCAGTCAATCCGCCGAAGCCAAACCGCCGGCCACTTTCGATATTGTTTAGAAAATCTGGCGCTCAATGCCGAAAACTTCCTCCTTGAACAATTCCCGGCGTCGTGATGTCATGTCGGTATAAACAAGAGCGAAGCGCTTCTGCTATTCGATGGAGTCGTCTATGGATTCTCTCCAAAAGAGGTTGGATGAGGCAAGTGAGTTAATAGGATCTTCCAAGTGGATCGTAGCTTTTACCGGCGCGGGCATTTCGACCGAAAGCGGATTGGCGGACTTTCGAAGTCCCGGCGGGGTGTGGGACCGGTACCGGGTGGTACCGTTCCAGGAGTTTTTGAGAGATCCTGATGCGCGCGTCGAGTACTGGACTATGAAAAGGGATTTTTACAATGAGTTTCGAAACGCGAGCCCGAACAAAGCTCACCTTGCGCTGGTGGAGTTTGAGGGAATGGGGAAGCTGAAGGCGATTATCACTCAAAACATCGATGGCCTGCACCAAGCTGCCGGCAGTGCACCCGGGATTGTCATCGAACTTCATGGAACAAATCGGAAAGCCCACTGCCTGGATTGTGGAAAGGTTTGGCCCTTCGAGGAAATCCAGGTGAGACTGGAGGCCGGCGACCTCGATCCGAAATGCGAGCTTTGTGGAGGGCTCATTAAACCGTCTACGATTTCCTTTGGCCAGGCCATGCCGCAGGCTGAACTGGCGAGGGCCTATGAATGCGCTTCAAAATGCGATCTTCTGCTGATGATCGGATCCTCTCTGCAGGTGGCCCCCGCTTCCTCCATCCCTCCATTGGCCCATGAATCGGGCGCGAAGCTGATCTTTATCAATCGCACGAAAACTCCCTGGGACCAGATTGCCACGGTCACCTTTCAGGAAAATGCAGGAGATGTAATGCACACCCTGGTGGAGCGTTGCAAGCGTGAATCGTCAGGCGCGGGTTCTGCCCACACCGGAATCCGGCCGTAGGAGTTGACGCTGGGGGTTATCGGTTAATCGATGGACAATGTATCGAACAGCGCAAAGAATTTACTGTGATGAGACCAGGGAAACAGGAGTTTAATCTGTAAGGATTTCATTCTTCCGCGGCGGGAGGGCTCGCATCGAGGCCGGGCTCATGGCTTCTTGGATTCCTAATCAATTCGTATCTGGAGGCGCGGTTCCAGCCGTTGAAGCACAATTTCCCGGCCCGAAGGTGAGACAACGATATCCAGCCTTTCCACCGCGTGGCCCGGTTCCACTACGAGCTCCAAGGCCCACTTCAGGGTGATCAATGTGCCCGTAAAACTGTACGGCGCGTCCGGGAGTATGAAGCAAAATTCGCGGCGCCCATCACGGTCCGGGTTTTCGAAGCGAAGGTTCCCTCCAATCCCTGTATCACTGATTCCCCTTCCTTCCGTGTACCAGAAGAGGCGGAGTTCCAACGCTTCAGGCGAAGAATCAAGGGACCAGGAGACAACTCCTGCTACCTCTTCACCCGGCAGAAACACGGTCTTATTGTCCCGGGGGTTGATTGAAAGTGCGATCATGGCTGGGACCTCCTGGAGGCGCTCGTTGGCAGGACGGCGATGGGGAATTCTTCATTGAGGTCCGGCCAGCGTTCAATTTCGCCGCTGACAGATAGCACCCAGACGATCCTGTTATGCACGCTTTCGAAAGAGGGAAGAGCCTCCGGCGGAACTGTAATCCGAGCAGACCCACGGATCATGTATCCTGAAGCCTGCGTGTCCAAAACGTCGAGCCGTGCAAACACTTCTTTGTCGGTGCGGGTTGATTTACCGCTTCGGTAGGTTGCTTCCTCTCGTCCTTCGAGGAAAATATAAAAATGCCGGATCCGGTCAACGCGTCCGGAAACTTCCCATTCCAATTGTCCCGATCCCCCCAGCGGGATGGCGCTCGGGCTGACAACCAGCTTCGGCCGGGGATTAAAAAGGGCCAGGAAGAAGTATCCCACTCCCCCTGCCGCTCCCAATCCCACCAGGACAAAGGGAATCATAAAAAGGGTCAGAAACCAATTGGGAGAACCGGCGCGCCAAGTTTCCAACACCTGGAAGATAAAAACTGAAATAATGCCGTTCCAAAACAGTGCGAAGAGAAAAAGCCCCACAAGTTTTGCAGCCGGCGATGCCCGGGGCTTGAGCGTCAGGGGCTCGGAAGAGGAAATAAGACCTGGAGACATGGATGTTGACGCCGTCTGAATGCGATCGAGAGCAGAGGGGGACCGCCATGGCCACTGGGCAGAGGCGGTTTTTTTCTTGCGCGCCCTGCGAATTGTGAAAGTTAAACCCACCCCACCAATCACCAGGAATACCAACGGGATGAGCCCAAAATACATGTCCGAAGTGAAGCCCCTGTTCAGGACGGCACTGCGGGGGTCCTGGGGATCGACGAAACAGAAGGCCTGCTGGCCCGGTTGATAGGATTGGACGATCGACCGCTTCTTCTTATACTCGCTGGTCGAGCCTTGAAAGAACTGATAACGCGACGATACATACTGGCGTTCCTTGAATCTGTAGGCATATCGGATATCCACGCTGTACGTGGTGCCGCCTTTGCTGCCACGATGGCTGCCCAGTCGACTTGAAATCACGACACACGGCGTTTCAATCCAATCTCTCGCTCCCAGGACGTGGAGGAGGGGGCCTATCAGCAAGGGATACGAGATTCCGCCCCCCATTAAGAGAAACATCACGAAGACGAAAATCTGGATTCCGGCTCCAGTATTCCGGAAGGCTCTTTCAGAAATCGAGCTATTGCGAGCTTTGGTGGTGGCCATGGGTCAATCCCCAGATCGCTCTCCCCTTCGTCAATTGAACACCTCGGCCATTCTATCTTATTCCAGCAGTATGTGAATTCATGGAGTTGATCAAGGAGGGATGAACGGTGTGACCTTCGGAACATTCCAGGTCAGAAGAATGAGCCAATTTGTGCGCGTCCGCCGGCACCCCTCTCGATCATGCACCACAGCCGAGGGCCGATCAAGAAGTTGCGCGGATGGCTCCCTAGCCAAATTCAGGGATTCCCGTGGCAGTTGACAGCTTGACAGATGGATATCATAATGATATATATATGATATCACCTCAAGGAGGAGTCATGATCCAGGAAAAAGAATATCACGGGGCATCGGGCGGGCTGATGCTCATCGTTTTTCTACTGCTGCTGGGATTTTTGCTCTACAGCCTGATCAGTGAAGTTCCCCGGGGGGATGTGACGCTAATCCTGGCAGACGCTGCCGGATTGATTGTCGACCTCATCCTGCTGGGCGGTCTTTTCATCGTCAATCCGAATGAAGGAAAGGTCCTTCAGCTTTTCGGCAGGTACAAGGGCACCGAGAAGTCGCCCGGCCTCAGATGGGCCAACCCGTTTTACACCAAGGGGCGGATTTCGCTGCGCGTTCGGAACTTCGAGAGCGGACACCTTAAAGTCAACGACATCGAGGGGAATCCCATTGAGATTGCTGCAGTGGTGGTATGGAAAGTGGTGGACAGCGCCGAGGCCTGCTTCGTGGTGGACAACTACGAGAACTACGTCCAGGTGCAGAGTGAGTCGGCCCTGCGGAACCTCGCGACGGCCTATGCTTATGACTCCCACGACGAAAAACTGATGTCCTTGCGCGGACAGACCAATGCCATTGCGGAGCATTTGAAACAGGAGATCCAGGACCGCTTGACGAAGGCAGGGGTGGAAGTCATCGAGGCGCGCATCAGCCATTTGGCCTATGCGCCGGAGATTGCGGCCGCCATGTTACAACGCCAGCAGGCGGGCGCCATCATCGCGGCCCGCCAGCGCATTGTCGAAGGGGCGGTGAGCATGGTGGAGATGGCCCTGGATATGCTGGCCAAACAGAAGATCGTGGACTTGGATGAGGAGCGAAAGGCCGCCATGGTCAGCAACCTGCTGGTGGTCCTGTGCAGCGAGCGCGGTACCCAGCCCGTCTTGAATACCGGGACGCTCTACCATTGATCGCCGTGACCGACCGAAAACCATTCCTGTTGCGTATGGACCCGGCGGTGGTGGCGGCGCTCGAGCGCTGGGCCGGGGATGAATTGCGCAGCCTCAACGGGCAGATCGAATACCTGTTGAGGCGCGCGCTTCAAAAGGAAGGCCGCCTGCCCCTTCCCGGCTCGCGCTCCACGGGGGCGGAAGAGACCAAGCGGCGCTGACCCCAGGTTGAATTGCGATCCCGTTGGCGAACCAGATCGGATCTCCCTCTTCGCGATCTCCGACAATACTCAATTTATTTATCATAAATACGTATTGAATCGTATATAATCGACAATTCAGTCGATGACTGCACCTGCGATTTGTCTCGGGAGGTTCCATGGAGCTCCTTAAACTTCAAGAAGCAGCCCAACTGTTGAGCGTGAGCTATCCCACCCTGAAGCAATGGATCTATCGCCGCCGGATCAAGTCCGTCAAGACCCCGGGGGGGCATCACCGCATCCCGCGCAGCGAGATCGAACGGATCACGGGGACCCGGCGAAGCCGGGGACCCGGGAGTCGCCATCCCTCGGGATTGGACGCTATCAGCGGCCGCAACAAACTTCTCGGAACGGTCACCGAGGTGGTGCTTGATGGGCTGCTGGCCCAGGTCGGCATCGAGGTGGGAGGCCAGCAGATCACCTCCATCATTACCCGGAATGCGTGCAGGGAACTGGGGTTGAAGAAAGGGGTCCGAGCCATCGCCCTCATCAAATCCACCGAGGTGATGGTGATCCGGGCCTGAAAGGGCCAGACAGATCAATCCGGACCCATCCGTCGCACCCTCGAGGGACAAGATGATCACGGCGTGGGGATCCAACTGACCATGAGAATCACCGGCTTCAAACGAATGGCCTGGCTTAGTCTTTTCGCGGTCTTGATCGTGGCGTTAGTTTGGGTGAGGGCGGCGCGTCAGTTCAAACCTTTTCATCAACGGAACGCCTCGTCCCTCACTGTCTTTGCCGCGGCGTCTCTAAATGAAGCCTTCATGCAGATCGGCGCCGCCTTTGAAGGACAGAATCCCGGTCTGCGTGTCGAGCTCAATTTGGCAGGCTCACAACAGCTTGCTTTGCAGATTGAGCAGGGGGCCCGGGTCGATGTGTTTGCCTCTGCGGACATGAAATGGATGGAAGAAGTTCAGAGAGACGGACTGCTGGCATCGACTCCAAAGGTCTTCGCTCACAACCGTCTCATGGGGATTGTCCCTCGATCGAATCCCGCTCGCATCGAACAGCTCCAGGATTTGGCACGGCCCGGCATCAAGCTGGTCCTCGCCGCGGAATCCGTCCCGGCAGGACGTTACAGCCGGGAGGTTCTGGGAAAGCTTGCGCACGTGACAGGGTTCAGTCCCGGATACCCTTCGGCCGTACTGAAAAACCTCGTTTCGAGCGAAGAGAATGTGAAGGAGGTACTCAGCAAGGTGCAACTGGGTGAGGCGGATGCCGGGCTGGTCTATTACTCTGATGTCACCCCAGCCAATGCTGGAAGCTTCCAGGTGCTTGAAATTCTGGAGGGTGCCAACATCATCGCAAACTACCCAATCGCTCCTCTCAAGGCCGCTTCAAATCCCCAGGCAGCCCAAAAGTTTATCGAATTTGTTTTGTCTCCAGTGGGACAGTCCATGCTGCGCGCCCGGCAATTCATGCCGGCAAGTCCCGACTTGAGGAACACGCCATGAGTCAAACCACCGATACTTTTGCTCTCTTTCGTTCGAATCGGAAAGGGATGGAAATTTGGAAAGTTGGGGCCGGGTTTGCTTTAATCCTCCTCCTTGTTCTGCTGGGCTTCCCTCTTTTGAGTCTCTTGTTCCGGGTGTCTCCGGTTGAACTGTTGGCCCGGCTTCAAACGCCCGTCGTGATGTCGGCGTTGCGGCTCAGCTTGATCACCTCGGTCAGTTCCGCAATCGTCGTCATCATCCTAGGTCTCCCTGTGGCCTTGCTGTTGGCTTCAAGCAAGTTTCCGGGCAAGCGTGTCCTTGAAGTGGTCATCAACCTGCCCATGGTCTTGCCGCCGACGGTGGCCGGTCTGGGATTACTGCTTGCCTTCGGTCGTTCCAGTGTCCTGGGGAGTGTCCTTTCTGTGGCGGGAATAAGCATCCCGTTCACCACCTTCGCGGTGGTCCTCGCCCAGACTTTTGTTGCCGCGCCATTCTTTATCAATACGGCCCGGGCAGGGTTCGAGTCGATTGAGCCAAGGTATCTGCAAGCCGCGGCGACCTTACGGGCTTCGCCTGGTTACACGTTCTTTCACGTGGTGCTCCCCTTGAGCCTTCATTCGCTGGTAGCGGGAGCCGCCATGAGCTGGGCAAGGGCACTGGGGGAATTTGGGGCCACCATTACTTTCGCCGGCAACATGCCCGGCCGGACGCAGACCATGCCGCTCGCGGTGTATATCGCCCTTCAGACCGATGTAAAATCCGCCGTGGCCCTCTCGGTCATCCTGCTGGCCGTTTCGTTTGGACTCCTCTTCGTCCTCCGGAGCGTCGTCGTCAATCCGGGCAAGTGAGGGATTCGTGCTGATCGCCGAATTTTCAAAACAGCTCATCCCGTTCCAGGTGGATGTTTCACTCACCGCCAAGGCCGGAAGCACCTTTGTTCTGGTAGGGGAGAGTGGGGCGGGGAAGACGACGATCCTGAATGTTCTGTCGGGGCTGCTTCTTCCGGACCGTGGTCGAATCCAACTGGAGGATCTTGACCTCTTTGACAGCGAGCGCGGGACTGCCATGCCGGCCAACGAGCGGCCAATCGGATATGTGTTTCAGGATTATGTTCTGTTCCCTCACCTCTCCGTTTTTGAAAACGTGGCGTTCGGGCTACGGGCGCAAGGATTGGCCGAAACCCAGGTTCGCCGCCAGACCCACGAAATGCTCAATCAGCTGGGCATTGAAGACCTTGTCTCAAGGAAGCCGGACCGGCTGTCGGGTGGCCAGCGACAGCGAGTCGCTCTCGCTCGGGCGCTGGTGTTAAAGCCACGTCTCCTGCTGCTCGACGAGCCGCTTTCCGCCATCGATCTTCAAACCCGGCGTGAGGTAAGGACTGAACTCCGTCGTATCCTTGCCAACCTTCCTTGCATCACTCTTCTTGTGACTCACAGTCCCTTTGAAGCCATGGTGTTCGGGAACCAGGTGGGAGTGGTGGATCAAGGGAAGCTCATCCAGGTGGGAGATCGCGAAGAACTCCTTCGGCGGCCGCGCTCTCGCTATGTGGCGGAGATTATGGGTGTGAATCTATTCCAGGGGAGAGTCAGCTCGCGGGATGCGACGGGTTTGGCCGAAGTCCAAACCCCAACGGGCGTCGTCCACACCATCAGTGAAGACATCCGCGACGAGACATTCATGACCGTTGATCCCCGGGAAATCACTTTGCACCTCTTACAGCCTTCCGGCACGGCGCAGAACGTCTTTGCCGGGCCGATCCTCGAGTTGGTGCCGGAGCCTCCGCAGGGTGAGCGCGTGCGGGTCGTGCTGGGCACGCATCCACCCCTGGTGGCTGAAATCACCGCTCACTCCGTGCACACGCTCGGCCTTCAGGAAGGTATGAGCGTCTTCGCGAGTTTCAAGGCGACGGCGGCAAAATGTTACAATTGAGTGCACTCTCCACCGGTTTTTCAGTCTCTTGGATCTTGCGTATTTGACCGGTGATCTGACAAGGGTCATGAGAAGTCGAATATCCTTGACCCCTCACTGCAAGCTTCCTATTTGAGGTTGTATCTCGACCGCTTTTTGATGAGCCTTCTCGGCGTCCTCCAACTGACCTAATCCCCTAAAGGCAAGCGCCAGATTTTCGTGATAGACCGCCATTCCGGGATCGATCTCGATCGCTTTGATGTAACAATCAGCGGCTTTCTGATAGTTTCCCTTCCCGTAGTAAGTGTTTCCCAGTCCATTTTGAGATTCCGCATTGTGCGGCTCAATTTGCACGGCCCTCAGATAGGCCCTTTCTGCTTCCTCCCATCGGCCCAGCCCTCTGAGGACCAGGCCGAGATTTTCATGATAGACCGCCACTCCGGGGTCGATCTCGATCGCCCTCAAATAACAATCGACGGCCTTCTCAAGCTCGCCCCCCCCGAAAAATGTGATTCCAAGCCCATTGTGGTAAGCTGCATTCTTGGGTTCCATCTCGAGCGCCTTCACAAAAGCCTTCTGGGCTTCCTCCCAACGCTGCGCTGCCCTGAAGGCAAGGGCAAGGTTTTCATGGTAGACAACCACCCCCGGATCGATCTCGATCGCTTTCTGGTAGCAAGGGATGGCGTCCTCATATTTGTTTCTCTTGAAGAGTGTGTTACCCCGGCCATTGTGATAATTTGAATTATTAGGTTCGAATTCGAGTGCTTTCAAATAAGCCTTTTCAGCCTCTTCCGGACGACCTAGCCCACCGAAGGAAACCGCAATGTTTTCGTGATAGACAGCCACTCCGGGATCGATCTCGATCGCTTTCAGGTAACAATCAATGGCTTTTCGATAATCGGCGGCCCCGTAATAGCTGTTTCCCAGCCCATTGTGATAACTTGCATTTTGAGGTTCGATCTCGATGGCCTTCCGATACGCCTTCTCGGCTCCCTCCCATCGACCCAGCCCTCTGAACGCAAGGCCAAGGTTTTCGTAATACACGGAAACTTGGGGATCAATCTCGATCGCTTTCAAGTAACAATCAACGGCCTTTTGATAATCGGCGCCCCCGTAGTAGCAGTTTCCCAGGCCGTTGTGGGTCCCGGCATTATTGGGTTCGATCTCAAGCACCTTGAGATAAGCCTTCTCGGCGTCTTCCCATCGACCGAGGCCTCTCAGGGCAAGTCCGAGGTTTTCGTGATACACCCCCGTCTTGGGATCGATCTCAATCGCTTTCAGGTAACAATCAAAAGCCTTCTGATAATAGGCGGCCCCGTAGTAGCAGTTTCCCAGGCCGTTGTGGGTCCCGGCATTATTGGGTTCCATCTCAAGCGCTTTGAGATAAGCCTTCCCGGCTTCCTCCCATCGACCGAGGCCCCGGAAAGCAAGCCCCAG
>JBGQBO010000018.1:0-100500 GCA_041494885.1 Terriglobia bacterium | reverse complement strand
CCACCGTTATTAGCCGAATTTTACTGCAAAATTGCTTCTGCAGGAGATCAGTTTATTGGTCTCAGTCCCATTCTGGGGGAACGCGCTCTCACGCCCCCTACCCGTCGTAGCCTTGGTAGGCCATTACCCTACCAACTAGCTAATCAGCCGCGGGCCCCTCTTTAAGCGATCTTGCGACCTTTCAAAACCCCAACCGAGGTCGGAGTCTGTTATGCGGTATTAGCCCGCCTTTCGACAGGTTATCCCCCACTTGAAGGTAGGTTACCCACGTGTTACTCACCCGTGCGCCACTCTACTTACCCTTGCGGGCTTTCGCGTTCGACTTGCATGTGTTAGGCACGCCGCCAGCGTTGATTCTGAGCCAGGATCAAACTCTCATATAAAGCTTGATCGGTTACGTACGTCTCAAACCTGAAATTCATCAGAATTCAGGCACTCTCAATCTATTGTCAAAGAACAGAACCTCAAAGCTTTAGAAATATAGTGGAAGAAGCGGATTCCGTCAAGCGGTAAAATAAACTAAAAACTCTGACCATTTTGACGCAGCGCTTTTTATTCCGCTCGCGGTCCGCTTTGATTTCCCGCCCCTCCGGGCGACTCCTACCATCACCCAACAAATACGGGGTGATTGGTGCGGAGGGATTTTATCTCACCCCCTCGCGCGGGCCCTCAAAAAACCTGTATTGCTGGACGGCGATCAAGACTCGTCTGCCCTGATCTTGTGACCCTTTGCCTTCATTGGATCATCGTCTTTTTCTTGCTCTCGGGGTTCTCGCGTTCGGACTCCGCTTCTTTTTTCCCTTTCTCCACCTCGCTCAAATAGATCCTGAACTTCCGCCGCGCACGCTGCAGTTTCCAGCGGGACCCAACCTCACGCCAACCTAGCGACCATCGACCATGCCTCAGGTAGATGTACCCGATCATCATTCCGCCCAAATGAGCGGTATGGGAAATGCCGGAACCCGATGCCGCGACCGCCGCGTAAAACTCGAGTGCCCCCATGATCATGACAAAATACTTGGCCTTGATGGGGAACAGAAAATAAAGATAAATCGTCCGGTCGGAAAACAGGATGCCGTACGCCAGCAACAACCCGTAAATCGCACCCGAGGCCCCTACGGTGGGGACGAAGGAGAGTGGACCCACGAGGTAACTGCACACCCCTGCCCCTACCCCCGTCAGAAAATAATATTGCAGAAATTTCTTGAATCCCCAGAGTCGCTCGAGATCACAACCAAACATCCAGAGGACGAGCATGTTGAAAAGAATGTGAAACGGACCCGCATGCACGAACAGGTAGGTCGCAAACTGCCACAGAAAGAACCGCGTGGTAATCAGCCCCGGAACCAGGCCGAACATCGCATCAAAAGGGACACCCGCCACACTCTGAACAAGAAACCTCATCGCAAACGCGGCCACATTCACGATGATCAACCACTTGACCCCGCGAGTCAGAGGACCCCCAAACGAGATCGAACGCGCTTGATACCGGGAATTGCTCATTGGGAATCAGCTTTCAGAAATCAGCTTTCAGAAATCAGCTATCAGCTCTCAGCCATCAGCAATCAGCTTTCAGCCGGCAAGAGACAATCTCCAAAGGTTGGCTCAACCCGGTCAACATTAAGTTGCAGGTGGCCCGTTCAGGTTCAAGCAAGGCAGACCCCAATTCAATTGCCATCGACTGATAGCTGAAAGCTGATGGCTGAGAGCTGACCGCTGATAACTGATGGCTGACCTTGATGACGATGTCCTCCGCAGTATACTTGAATGAATACCATGAAACGGCCCACGGGCTAAATCGAACTTCCGGAGCCCTGGGGGGACGGGACCTTGAGGTTCTGTCGTTCAATTTCCTTGATCTTCTCGACCCGCTGGGCGTGCCTTCCCCCTTCGAAGGGTGTGCTCAACCAGGTTTCCACCATCTTCCGGGCGATGTCTTCACCCACCAAACGCTCACCCAAGCAAAGCACATTGGCGTCATTGTGCGCGCGGCTCAACTGGGCTGTGAAAGGGTCGAAACACTCGGCCGCCCGAACCCCTGCCACCTTGTTGGCGGTTATCGACATTCCAATCCCCGAGCCACACACCAGAATTCCGCGTTCGACTTCACCCCGGGACACCTTCTCGGCCACCAGCTTGGCAAAATCCGGGTAATCACACCGGGCCTCGGAATGCGTCCCGACGTCCTGAACTTCGTACTCTTTTTCCCGCAACCACCCTATCACCTTTTGCTTGAGGTGAAACCCGGCGTGATCGCTGCCGACAGCAATTTTCATGGTCAAAAAAAATGTTAGCCCACGCCCCCGGGATTTGCAATCAAAATAAAGGCCCCATTTCTGCACAGCATGAACATTATTCTTGTCTCCTAACGCCCCTGACACAACGTATTTGCATCGATTTGCATCTTACCGAGGGCGAAAGGGCTTGACTCCATCCAGCCCTAAAAATACAATACGTCCTGTCAATCGTAGTCCGTGAGGGAGACTTCTCCTATGAAAGCATCCAAATTTTTCAATTGGGTAACGGTGGGATTTGTCGTAGCACTCCTGCTTACCGGATCTGCCTCGATGGCAGATAAGAAATCCAAGGAGCAAAAAGAGCGGGAAAAATCGCTCAAGGCTGAAAAAGAAGGAAGGTTTTACAAGGATTGGCTGGGCAAGGATGTCACCTACATCATCACGGACGAGGAGCGGAAGGCCTTCAAAAACCTGACCACTGATGAAGAACGTGATAACTTCATTGAGCAGTTCTGGCTGCGAAGGGATCCAAGCCCGGACACGGCAGAAAATGAGTACAAAGAAGAGCACTATCGCCGGATCGCCTATGCGAACGAGCACTATGGCTCGGGAATTCCCGGATGGAAAACGGACCGGGGACGCATCTACATTATGTATGGCCCGGCGGATGAGATCGAATCCCATCCCAGTGGCGGCTCTTACGATCGGCCCACCGGTGAGGGCGGCGGAAACACGTCCACTTATCCTTTTGAGATCTGGCGATATCGTTATATCGAGGATATTGGGAATGAAGTGATGCTGGAGTTTGTTGACCCCACCCTGAGTGGTGAGTATCATTTGACCATCGATCCCAGTGAAAAAGATGCGTTATTGAACGTCCCCAATGCCGGACTGACCCTGATGGAGCAGATGGGTCTCTCCAGCAAAGCCGATCGGTTTAACAATACGGATGGCACGCATTTGGGCAAATCCCTGGGGGGTCAATCCATTTCCTCAAATCCGTTTGAGCGCTTGGAGTTGCTCTCCAAGGTCTTTCGGGCGCCCGCGGTGAGGTTCAAGGACCTCGAAGCGGCCGTGACCACCAAGCTTTCCTACAACTTGCTGCCGTTCGAAATGCGCAGTGATTTCATTAAGATCACCAATGAGACGGTTCTGACGCCGATCACCATCCAAATTGAGAATAAGAACTTGACGTACGTTGATAAGGAAGGGATCCACCAAGCGGTCATCAACGTCTTTGGACGGATTACCGGGGTGAACGGCCGCATTGCCCAGACCTTTGAACAGGTCATCGATCGACGCATTCCGGACAGCGAATTCCAGCGGGAACTTTCAGGCTCCTCCATCTTCCAAAAAGCATTTCCCATGAGACCCGGCCTTTACAAGATCGACCTCGTTCTCAAGGATGTGAACAGTGGAAACATTGGATCCTTTACAACCCGTTTGAGGGTTCCCTCCTTCAACGACGAGAAGCTGGAATCGAGCACCTTGATTTTGGCGGACAAGATTGAGAAAATTCCATCGAAATTGGTGGGATCGGACCAGCAGTTCGTAATCGGCTCGATGAAGGTAAGACCCAGTGTCAAGGTCACCTTCGACCGGCAGCAAAACCTCGGCATTTACTTGCAGGTGTATAATCTAGCGTTGGATGGGCAGACGAACCGCCCGTCGGTTCAAGTGGAGTACACCATTACCAGCGACAAAGACAAATCACAGGTCTTGAACTATATTGAAGCTCCGGAGAAGGTCGAAGGAGCATCATCTCAGATCACCATTGAAAAGCTGATGCGCCTGGACAGTTTGCTGCCGGGAAAGTATAGTGTTCAAATCAAGATCAGTGATAACATCAGCAAGCAGACGATCGTTCCTACGGCCAGCTTCGAAGTCAAGAACTAGCGCATCGCGAACGAACGTCAATCCTCCGGGGCGGTACTGAAAGTAAGCCCGTCGCGGGGGCAATGAAGGCTGAAGAGGACTGGGTTTCAGATCGGCAAGACCTCCCTCTGCCGGACCACGAGGTCAGAGTTCTTTGAGGGATGACCGGGACGACCATTTCATGAAACATCGAGTGCTTATCGGGTTTCTCCTGTTTTTCCTGGGTGGAACGTGTGCCCTGGGGCTGGAATTGGGCTCCTTGAGCGGCACGGTCAAAGACCCCGCCGGTCAGCCTGCGGTGGGAGTGGCCGTGGCGCTTCATAGCATGGGCTCGTTGTTGCCCATTGAACGAAAAACACTGAGTGATCTGAAGGGCCAATTTTATTTCACCTCGCTCTTCCCGGGCACTTACACACTTCAGATTTTTACTGTCTCCCCCTGGAATGAGGTCTCCAAGATACTGGTCGTTAGCCCGGGCGGGAATGATTCGCTGGTCATCCATCTTTCCGATATCCTCACCCTCGCCTTTAAGCCCCCCCGGATCACGACCGAGCGGGAAGACAGTTTTGAAGATGCAAAGTGGATCCTGAGGACTTCGCGGTCCACCCGCCCGATCCTGCGGTTCAGGGAGAATGGGGATCTCGAGGCCGTGGCGGAGAACTCCCTGAAGGGTTCCCTCCTGCCATTCCGAGGGATTCTGGAGATCTCTTCAGGGAACGATGTCTCCAATGCCAGCCCGGATGCCAATTCCTTTAATTCGTCTTTTGCCTTTATCCACTCACTCTCTCCCAGCACCCAGCTCCTGGTGGCCGGGGGGGTTGGATTCTCGGGTTCGAGCCAGGCGAGTGTTTGCAGCGCACTCAATATCCGGCTCGATGAAAGTCACACGGCCACGGTTTCACTGGGCCTGCGGCAATTCGGGTTGCCCCTCCTCAATAGCACTGAGATCTCGCAGGCGGTTGCGTCCCTCTCCGAAGGAAATGCCACCCTTTCCCAAGTTCAGAATTTCCTGGTCTCGCTGGATCTGCAGGATCGGTTCAAAATAGGGGATCACCTCGAGATGATGGGGGGAATGACCTTCGACCACCTCGAGTCGGTGCGGACAAGAAACATTGTTCGCCCGCGCATTGGGATCACGGCCGAGATCTCACCCTCTTTGACGCTGCATGCCGCGGCGATGAACACCACCCTGGAACGCGCCAAGATGTTTAATCTGCCGGAGGGCGAATCCATCAGCCTGCCTTCGATCGCTCGAATGACCCTGTCCCCCAACTCCACTCGGGCGGAATCCATTAACCATATTGAGTTGAGCCTCGAACGAAAGGTTACGGAACGCACCCGCGTCATTTTAAGCGTCTACCAGGACCAGTTCAGGGACCGGACCCTATTGTTATCCAATTTCGATGCGGTTGATGTGGGAGGATCCATCCAGCGCGGGTACGGTATCGCGTTGCTTTCCCGTCCCGCGCAGAGGCTCTCCATCTCTCTCGGCTACAACTACGCCGGCGGATTGGAGGAAGTTGACGGTGGGACTGCTCTGGGGGTGGATCCCGGGGTGGAAGTGGCACAGTTCTTCAAGAACCGTTCCTACCACCTTGTCACGGGAGGCCTGAGATTCCAGGTTCCGCGGTCGCAGACCCAGCTCAACATGATCTATCGAAAGATTTTTGGTCTTCCGGTGACTCTCGTCGATCCCTTCCAGTCGAACTTTTATGCGTCAGAAGCCGGGTTCAACCTGGTAATTACGCAGCCTCTTCCCAATTTCACCATGCTGCCCGGTCAACTCGAGGCGCAGGCCGATTTTCGAAATCTGTTCTCGGAAGGGTCTTCCCGCCCTGGCAATTCCCTCCCCATCGACTTCCTTTCCCAACAGGCGCGAGTGATTCGCGGCGGATTGAGCATCAAATTCTGATAAGCTGTAATCATGCCACGTCTCATTTCAGGTCAACCCCTCGACGACGAAGCTAATTTTGAACTGCCGCTTCGCCCCCGTTTTCTCAAGGAATTCATCGGACAGCCCAAGGTTCGCGAGAATCTTTCCATCGGGATCGAGGCGGCTCGGGCGAGGAAAGAGTCGCTGGATCATGTGCTGCTCTATGGTCCTCCGGGATTGGGAAAGACGACACTGGCCAGTATTATTGCGAACGAACTCGGGGTCGGTTTCCGGTCCACCTCCGGTCCTTTGATTCAAATCAAGGGAGACCTCACGGCCGTGCTGACCAACCTTCAGCGGAACGATGTTCTCTTCATCGATGAGATTCACCGTCTCCAACCGGCGATTGAGGAAATTCTCTACCCGGCGATGGAGGATTACAAGCTGGACATCATGATCGGACAAGGCCCCAGCGCCCGGGCCATCACCATGCCGCTCTCGAAGTTCACGCTGATCGGGGCCACCACGCGGGCCGGCCTGATCTCGGCGCCCCTGCGCTCCCGCTTTGGGATCATTCATCGGCTCAACTATTATGAAGAGTCCAGTATCGCGGAAATCGTGACCCGCTCTGCCTCCATCCTCAGCGTCGAAATTGAATCTTCGGCCATCGCGGAGCTGGCACGCCGCTCCCGCGGCACTCCTCGAATTGCAAACCGGCTCCTGCGCCGCGTGCGCGATTTTGCGCAGGTCAAGGGAGACGGTAGGATCACCCATCCCCTGGCGATCGATGGATTGAGCATGCTGGATGTGGACGAGCGCGGGCTGGACGAGATGGATCGCACCGTGCTGGAAACTATCATCCACAAGTTCAATGGAGGGCCGGTCGGCATCTCCACCATCGCCGCAGCCATGAGCGAAGAGGAAGATGCGATCGAGGAGATTTACGAACCGTTCTTGATTCAAATCGGGTTCCTGGATCGGACGCCCCGGGGCCGGGTGGTTACCCCGCTAGGCTATCGTTATCTCGGGATGGCTCCCCAGGGCGGGCAGACTCCCCTCTTCCATTGAGTAACACGTGAAGCGCCCGCTCGTTCTCCAGGGATTTCGCCTGGCGGTTCCCTTGCGCTCGCGGGCAGACCCAATCATGTCACTCCTGAAAAGATCGATCGTTTTCCCCCTCCCCATCTTCGCGATGGCCCTGCTCCTCCTCGTCTCCGAGACACCGGGAGCTCAGGCTGAAGCTTTGGCGGTCCCGGCGGATCCGATGGCGGAGCAGCCGCCCAATCCAGGGAAGGATTTTTCTGAGAGCGATCTGAAGGCGTTTATCAACTCCATCTTTCTCACAGCCCAAGGAGTCCGGCCCGAACTGCGCGCCGCGGGGTTGCGGCAATTGGCCTCAGTCATAGTCCATATGGATACCACTCGAGCCCTGTGGGTTTATGAGCAGGCCTTCCGGTCCGCCGAACAGGTTTCCGCCCCCGACAAGCTGGGCATGCGCGAGACGTTGGAGCGAGAAATTATTCTCGACGAGGCCAAGCTCGATCTCTCTCGCGCGGTGGCCCATGCCTTGATCCTACAACCGGAACCCCCGGCCCCTGAAGCCGCCCGCTCCGGGGAACATGTGAAGCTGGTTCTGTTGGCGGATTTGGCACGAAGGATCCCCGCTGAGGACACGGAGGCGCTTTTCCAGAAAATCGCCCCCGTCCTGGTGCAGGAAGATGTTGATTTCGACCAAACGCTCACCATTGCCGAGTTCTTCCAAAAAACTCTTCCCGATCGTTCGCAACAACTCTTCTCCCAAGCGGTGGGGAGATTTAATCTCCTCCCTGCAGAGGAAGCCTTGATCAGTACCTTTGCCTCTCTCACCCGGGTTGTGGGGATCTCTAATCCGGCCCTTGTCGAGATGGGAGTTGAAGTCCTCCTGAAAAAGGCCGACGAGGTCGACGCGACCATGCAGACGGAGAAATCCGATGACCCTGAACCATTAGGTCCACAGGAGGGCGTTTACGGTCCGACGCATCTCCTGATTCTGAGTCAATTCTTGCCCCTAATGCAGAAGAGCAATCCGGCCCGGGCAAGGGAATGGATGGAGACGCTCCAGGATAAAAGGAATCAGGACAGCTTGAAGCATGCCTCTACCCGGCGTGTTTTTCGTGCCGATGGATCCCCCGATCCGCATGCCGTATACACTCCGGGTTCATCGGCCCCTTCCCATGCAAGACCGCGCCGGTCTTCGAACTCCGTGGCGCAGGGGAATTCGCCCACGGGGTCGGATCTGAGAAGGGGAACCGACCGGCCCGCTGAAGATCCGGATCAGCCCACCACCCTCGAACAGATGATGAATATGGGAACCCAGCCCCCCTCCGCTTTTTCTCTGGGACTGAACCAGGACCTGATTAAAGCTCAAACACTTTCAAAAAACCATCCCGTCGACTTTTCACACCGGCTCGAAGAGATTCTGCCCCGGCTGCAACTCGAGAGTAACCCGCAATCGAAGTCGGCTGCGCTCGCGCAAATCGCACTGGCGTATTTCCAAATGGGTGAAGCGGGCCAGGCCCGGAAGTACCTCAATGAAGGTCTGGCTCAAAGCGAACAGGGTGATTCTCGCCTGCTCAGGAATTCCACATCGCCGCCCGTTTTCTTTTCGATGTATTCCGCCACCTCGAATGCCCTCACCAAGCTGACCCCGTTGTTCCCGAAGGAAGCCACCGAGGCCACCCAATCCATCTCTGATACTCAGCTCCGGCTTCGGGTCATGATTGATCTGCTCCGGGTTTTGACCCCTCTCCTGTCAACCCCCGGCCACCATTCCTCACCGAATCCTTAGCCATCTGACCCCTCTGGTGTGCGCCTTCGAGGCCTTAAATTTTTCACCGATCGTGCTAGAATCCTGGAAAGGAGTTCCTGTGACTGAGAACCGATCCAGCTTACATACCGCCTACGTGGCTCTCGGGAGCAACGTCGAGGATAAACGCGAAAACCTTCGACTGGCTCGGGCTTGGCTTCAGACCCCGACCGTTAGAATTGTACGGGAATCCTCCATCTACAAAACGTCTCCAGTGGATTACCTTGACCAGGACTGGTTCTTCAACCAAGTCCTCGCGATTGAAACCCCGCTCCCCCCGGCTGATCTGCTGGCACACTGCCTGAGCGTTGAGAGCAAGATCGGGCGGGAACGAACCATCGACAAGGGTCCCCGGACTATCGACATTGACCTTCTGTTCTATGACCGCGAAGTCATCAACCACTTCGATCTGGTCGTTCCCCATCCAAGGATCGCCGAGCGAAAATTCGTTCTGGTCCCGATGGCCGAACTGGCCCCTGACTTTATTCACCCCCTCCTAAAGAAACCCATTCGCTCTCTGCTTGCTGAGCGGGCCAATGACCCCGCCAAAGTAGAGCTCCTCTAGGATCTTACGAATTCTGAATTGCCGCTGAATCATCAGGATGAATGCTGACCGTAACGGGAAAGCCACGCCTCTTGATCATCTTTTTACTCCATCTTTATGGACTCTTTATTTTTCATTTATGACTTCCTTATTCTCCTCTTGCTAGTTTACCGAAGTCGCAAAGCGCTAAAGAATGATTTTCGATGACGTCTCATTTCAATCGGCCTGAGCTCTTGTGTGGTTCAACACAGGCACCACAGTCAAGCCATTCACTCTTACCAGAGACAGGTCCGGTGGAAAGCCGCGTATCGAGGACCTCTTACCAAATCCTGAGGAGACAACGATGGGAAAGTTGCTAAAGTCCGCCTGCTTCTGCCTGCAATGTATAGTCCTCATCATCGCCGGATCGATGTGGACTCCTGCGCAGGAATCAAATCAACCGCCGAAGGCTGCGGACCCAATAACTCAAAGTCAAGGTTCGCCGACCGATCGGGAAAAACTACTGCTCGACCGAATCAGCAAGCTGGAACAGCGTCTGGCCGCACTCGAATCTAAAGCGGGCGGAACGTCCGACGCTGCAACTCAAACCGCTTCACTTTCCACGCTGCCGCGTGAGCTTAAACAGGATTCTGCCTCCTTTATGCAAGCACAAAGGGAGGCCGCGCCCTTGCCGTCTGCGTCGGTCGAACCCGAGAAAAAGAAACCGGCAGAGCCCTTTGCCTTTGCAGATTTCACCTGGTTGAACGGTAACCCTCGCACCAAAGAGCTCGCGATGGACACGAAGTTCTTTACGCCGGAGATCAGAACCGACGTGGACTACATCTTCGATTTCAATCATCCCCAGGACCATACGATCAGTGGGTCAAGCGAGGTCTTTCGATCGAATGAATTCCAGATGACGCAGTTGGGTGTGGGCGGCGATTTCCATTACGACCACGTTCGTGCCCGGGTGATGACGCAGTTCGGGATGTATTCGCAAACGACGCCGCGCAATGATGCCAGTCCAGCACGCGGCCAGTGGAACCTGGCCGACGCTTATCGATACATTTCGGAAGCGTACGGCGGGTACCACTTTGACGCGCTGCATGGGATCAATGTGGATGCAGGAATCTTTATGTCCTATGTTGGCCTCTTCAGCTACTACAACTTTGACAACTGGGCTTACCAGCCGTCGTATGTGTCGTCCAACACACCGTGGTTCTTTAACGGCCTTCGGGTTCAAATCTTCCCAACCGAGAAACTGAAAATCGAGCCGTGGTTCGTGAATGGATGGCAATCGTACGGCAAATTCAACAAGAGGCCGGGCGTGGGAGGGCAGATCCTTTGGCGTCCGAATGGCTGGCTGTCGATTCTTGGCAACCAGTATGCGCTCGGCCGTGACACTTTAGGTGTGACCGGTCGCACGCGTTTCCATACCGACGACAGCATCCAAGTCAAATACTACGACACGCCGGACAAGATGCTCGACAAGGCGGCTTTTTCTTTGACCGTCGATGCCGGATGTGAAAGCGGCGGCGGCGTGAGTTGTTTTGGCAATCGCCCAGGCGGACCGAAGCAGAGCTTCCTTGGCTTCATGATTTACAATCGCGTTTGGTTCCACCACGATCTCTATGCCGTGACGCTGGGGGGTGGCGCCATCAACAATCCGGGCCGGTATCTGGTGTTGCTGCCGCCGATCAACGGTGCGACTGCCGCGTCAGGCACGCCGTATTTTACGGAGAACCCCGGCGATCCGTACAAGGCGTGGGACGCTTCCGGGACGTTCGATTACATGCCCAGCCAGTACATCACCTTCCGCTGGGAATTCAACCATCGTGCGGCAAATGTCCCCTATTATTCGGGGCCGGGCGGGGTAACGCCTCCCGGTGGCAACACGGGCGCGCCCGGCTCTTTGGTGTCGGGCTTTGCGCCGGATCTCCGCAAGACGGAGAACCGGCTTAATTTCGCCATCCTCGTGAAATTCTAGCGCGCGTGTGGAGTGTGATCTGCGGTCGGGTGCTGTCAATGACAGGGCCGGCCGCAAGACTCGAGTTGATCCTGGCTGATCGCGACTTTGTTTGTGGGAGGACGAGCATGCAGGACTTGGTTTTCATTCTTATTACGATCGCATTCTTCGCACTGTCGATCGGTTACGTGCGCTTCTGTGACCGCGTGAAGTGAGGTGCAACTCCATGAATTTTGAATCGATGATTCTGCTTGTCGTCAGCGCTCTGTTGCTGGTGTATCTGTTTTACGCCCTGTTGCGACCGGAGAAATTCTGACATGACCGCCAATGGATGGTTTCAGATAATCTTCTTTCTCGCGCTGATCTTTGTGGTCACCAAGCCGCTGGGCGTCTTCATGGCCCACGTCTTCAGCCGCGAGCGAACATTTATGGATCCCGTGTTGCGGCCGATGGAGCGGCTGCTCTACCGCCTCACCGGTGTCGATGAAAATCACGAGATGCGCTGGACCGAGTATGCCGTGGCCATGCTCCTGTTCAGCGTCATTTCGATGCTGCTGTTGTACCTGATTGAACGGCTGCAAGGTCTCCTGCCATTCAACCCGCAACAGTTCGGTGCAGTGTCACCCCCTCCTCTGGCGTTCAACACAGCGGCTTCGTTTACGACGAACACGAATTGGCAGAACTATGCCGGCGAGACGACGATGAGTTATTTCACCCAGATGGCTGGCCTCGCTTACCACAACTTCGTCTCGGCAGCCACAGGCATCGCGCTCGCGATCGCGTTCATCCGCGGCATCGCCCGCCGTCAGAAGGAAACCATTGGGAACTTCTGGATCGATCTCGTTCGCAGTTGCCTCTGGGTCCTGCTGCCGTTCTGCATTGTGGGGGCGTTGCTCCTGGTCTCGCAGGGCGTCGTGCAGAACCTCAAGCCATACGACCAGGCCAGACTGATGGAATCACAGCAGGTGCCGCGACTCGGCGCAGATGGAAAGCCGGTGGTCGGGCCCGACGGCAAGCCTGTGATGGATACGGTTGCCGAACAAACGATCGCGCAAGGGCCGGTGGCATCGCAGGAGATCATCAAGGAGTTCGGGACAAATGGGGGCGGCTTCTTCAATGCAAATAGTGCCCATCCATTCGAGAATCCGACTCCCTTGTCAAATCTCATCGAGATGTTCTCGATTTTTGCGATCGGGGCAGGGCTCACCTACACACTCGGTCGGATGACGGGCTCACAGCGCCATGGCTGGGCCGTGTGGGCGGCGATGGCGGTCCTGTTCCTGGCCGGTGTGACGATCGCCTATTGGGCGGAGGCGCACGGGAATCCCCTCCTTCCGGGGGTGGATCAGCACGCGGGCGCTCTCCAACCCGGTGGAAACATGGAGGGCAAAGAGGTCCGCTTTGGCATTGCGAACTCGTCGCTGTTCGCGACCGTGACGACCGACGCCAGCTGCGGTGCGATCAACGGATGGCATGATTCATATACCCCACTGGGCGGCATGGTTCCGCTCGTGAACATCATGTTGAGCGAGGTCATCTTCGGCGGCGTGGGGGCCGGGATGTACGGCATTCTGATTTATGTCGTGCTGGCCGTGTTTATTGCGGGGTTGATGGTGGGCCGCACGCCGGAATATCTCGGGAAAAAAATCGAAGCCTACGACGTGAAAATGGCCATGCTCGTCGCGCTGGTGTTTCCCCTGGTCATTCTGATCTTCACCGGCATTTCTGTAGTGAAAGGATTCGGGACCTCCAGCATATCGAATCCGGGGCCACACGGTTTGACGCAAATCTTGTATGCCTTTACGTCCCAGGCGGGCAATAACGGCTCCGCCTTCGGCGGTCTCAACGGGAATACGCTCTGGTACAACACATCCGGAGGCATCACCATGCTGGTGGGCCGGTTCCTCATGATTATCCCGATGCTGGGAATTGCCGGCAACCTGGCGCGGAAGAAATATGTTCCTCCTTCGCTGGGTACTTTTCCTGTGACCACCCCGCTCTTCACAGTGCTCTTAATGGGCGTGATCTTGATTGTCGGGGCCCTAACCTTCTTCCCGGCGCTCAGTCTCGGCCCGATTCTTGAGCATTTGCTCATGAGCGCGGGCAAAGTTTTTTGAAGGATTCTACGATGACGGCTAAAACAAAAAAGAAAGCAGTTTGGGATTGGGGGATTGTGCGGAGGGCCATCTGGGATGCCTTCGTGAAATTGAATCCACGAAAGATGATGGGCAACCCCGTGATGTTTGTCGTGGAAATCGGCAGTGTGATCACCACGGCGCTGCTCCTGCGCGATGTGATTCAAGGCCACCCGGGGTTAAAGTTTAACTTGCAGATCACGGTGTGGCTATGGTTCACGGTGGTGTTTGCCAACTTTGCCGAAGCCATGGCCGAAGGACGCGGCAAAGCCCAGGCGGACACGCTCAGGAAGGCGAAAACCGAAACGCTGGCCAATCTTATTGTCGACGATCAAGGCCCCGGGATCGAAGGCGTTAAAACCACCGAAACCCCCGCCTCCAAGTTGCGGAAGGGAGACGTTGTCCTGGTGAGAGCGGAAGAATTCATCCCCGGCGATGGAGAAGTCATCGAGGGCGTTGCTTCCGTGGACGAGTCGGCCATCACGGGTGAAAGTGCGCCGGTCATCCGGGAGTCGGGGGGCGACCGTTCGGCGGTCACCGGCGGCACAAGAGTCATTTCTGATTGGATCAAGATATGCATCAGTTCCAACCCTGGAGAAACCTTTCTCGATCGGATGATCGCACTCGTCGAGGGGGCGGAGCGGCAGAAGACACCCAATGAGATTGCTCTTAACATCCTGCTCGCCGGGTTAACCATCATCTTCCTTCTCGCGGTCGTGACGTTGCAACCGTTCGCCATTTATTCGGGCTCTCCGCAAACCGTGTTTGTTCTGGTCTCGTTGCTGGTTTGTCTGATTCCCACGACCATCGGCGGATTGCTCTCGGCAATTGGCATCGCCGGTATGGATCGCGTGATTCAGCATAACGTTCTGGCCATGTCCGGTCGCGCCGTGGAAGCGGCCGGCGATGTGAATACACTGCTCCTGGACAAGACGGGCACGATCACCCTCGGCAACCGACAGGCGGTCGAGTTCATTCCGCTCCCCGGCGTGGAGGAGAATGAAATCGCCGATGCCGCACAGCTCTCCAGTCTTTCCGACGAAACCCCTGAAGGCCGCTCCATCGTTGTGCTTGCCAAGACCAAGTATGGATTGCGCGGCCGCGAACTGGCCGCCCATGAAGCGCATTTCATTCCTTTCTCGGCGCACACCCGGATGTCGGGAGTGGACCTCAACGGTCGCAGCATCCGTAAAGGCGCTGCCGACGCCATCATTGAATACATCGTTTCCCAGGGGGGGACGGTTCCCAAAGAATTAAAGGCCTCCGTCGAGCGGATTTCAAGCACTGGCGGAACACCGCTGGTGGTCGCCGACCGCAATCGGGCGCTCGGGGTGATCCACCTGAAAGACATTGTCAAAGGGGGTATGCGGGAGCGGTTTGATCACCTGAGACAAATGGGCATCAGAACCGTCATGATCACCGGCGACAATCCCTTGACGGCCGCAGCCATCGCCCGCGAGGCGGGCGTGGACGATTTTCTGGCGGAAGCCAAACCCCAGGACAAGATGGATTTGATCCGGCGCGAGCAGGCGCAAGGAAAGCTGGTGGCCATGACCGGCGACGGTACCAACGATGCACCTGCCCTGGCGCAGGCCGACGTCGGCGTCGCGATGAATACCGGAACCATGCCCGCCAAAGAGGCCGGCAATATGGTCGACCTCGATTCCAACCCCACCAAGCTGATCGAGATCGTGGAAATCGGAAAACAACTCCTCATGACGCGCGGCGCGCTGACCACATTTTCCATCGCCAACGATGTGGCTAAATATTTTGCCATTATTCCCGCAATGTTTGCGGGGACCTTCCCCGTCTTGAATGCGCTGAACATCATGCGCCTGCGCACTCCCGAGTCCGCGGTGCTCTCCGCGGTGATTTTTAACGCCCTGATCATCGTCGCTTTGATTCCTCTGGCACTGCGCGGGGTGAAGTACCGCCCCCTCGGCGCCGCAGCTCTCCTGCGACGCAATCTCTGGATCTATGGCGTCGGAGGGATCATTATTCCATTCATTGGGATCAAACTCATCGACATGCTGATTACTCGTATGGGATTGGCCTAAGAGGAATTCGCCATGAAGAAGAACCTTCTCACTGCAATATTGATGACCCTGGCTACAACGATTTTGCTGGGCATCATCTATCCACTGGTGCTGACAGGGATCGCGCAGGTTTTATTCCCGAGGCAGGCCAATGGTCAGTTGATTCAAAAGAATGGCAAGGTTGTCGGATCCGCGATCATCGGACAGGCGTTTGCGGGCCCGGGATATTTCCACTCTCGTCCCTCAGCCGCTGGAAACGGTTATGATGCCGCCAATTCCAACGGATCGCAGTTCGGCCCAACCAATCACCAATTGATTGATCGAGTGAAAGCAGATGTCGCCGCGCTACAGGTAGAGAATCCGGGTGTGCCGGTCCCGATCGATTTGGTGACGGCTTCGGGTTCAGGCTTGGATCCGCACATTTCTCCTGCCGCCGCAGCTTTCCAGGTGCCGCGCATCGCTCGAGAGCGGGGAACTGGCTGGGAGCAACTCCAGGGACTGGTGGCCAAACATACGGAAGGCAGGCAATTGGGATTCCTCGGCGAGCCCAGAGTGAATGTCCTGGAACTCAATCTCGAACTGGATGAGAAATTCCCTCTGAAGAAGTAGGCATAAACCGATAAGGGAATCGCATTCTTCAAGTTCCGGCCTTGACCGTCAGCGTTGGCTAACGCCTGAGAAGGCCTGATGGATCGGCACAGTGCAATTCAGTATCTCGCGTTTGGGATCATCGTCACCTTCCTGGTGAAGCCGCTGGGCGGATACATGGAGCGGGTTTTTTCCGGGAAGCGAACCAGACTCGATCGCCTGTGCCTGCCCGTCGAGCGGTTCATCTATCGCATTACAGTGGTGGATCCCGCTGTCGAGATGCCATTTGGTCAGTATGCAACCTGCTTCGTCCTCTTCGGATTAGCCTGCACTCTGCTTTTGTACGGGATTCTCAGACTCCAGGGTGTTCTCCCGTGGTTCTTCGCCGACTACCAAACGACGCCGCTCTCTCCAGCCCTGGCTCTGAATACGGCGATCAGTTTCTCAACAACGACCACCTGGCAGGCTTACGTAGGCGAAAACACCATGAGCTACTTCAGTCAGGTGATGGGGCTGTGCGTGCAGAACTTCTTAGCGGGTGCGGCCGGACTGGCGATTGGTGTTGCCTTTATCAGGGGGCTTGCGGGACAACTTGCGGAGAAGCTCGGGAACTTCTGGGTTGACATGACTCGTGCTCTGCTCTGGATCCTGTTACCCGGGGCCTTGATAGGAGCCATATTTCTTGTGTGGCAGGGAGTTCCTATGAACTTCCACCATTACGTGGTCGCCCACTCCATCGAAGGAACTCAGCAGGTCATCGCGCAGGGACCTGTTGCCGCACTTGAGATCATTAAAAACCTCGGCACCAATGGAGGCGGTTTCTTCAATGCCAATGGCGCACATCCGTACGAGAACCCCACGCCGCTCACTAATTTTCTGGAATTGATGGCTATCGTGCTTCTCCCGGCAGCATTGACCAACACGTTTGGTAGAATGGTGGGTCAACCCCGTCAAGGGTGGCTCCTTTACGGCGTGATGCTTTTGCTTTTTGGTTTGGGATTGATTTTCGTACATCGTTTTGAACAACGGGGAAACCCTCTTCTCAGCGGTGTGAACTCCCGAAACAGTCAGTCTCAATCCGGGGGCAACATGGAAGGCAAGGAGGTGCGCTTCGGCATCGGGGGTTCGACGCTCACGGCTGTCGTTACATCCAACACAGCCACAGGATCAAACAACTCAATGGATGACAGCTACACCTCTCTCGGGGGGATGGTTTTACTGGTCAACATGCTTCTGGGAGAACTTGTATTCGGAGGTCTGGGAACTGGTTTGTTCAGTATGGTCATGGCCGCTGCGATCGCGGTGTTTCTGGCGGGCCTGATGGTTGGGCGCACGCCGGAATACCTGGGGAGGAAGATAGGGCCCGCGGAGAACAAAATGATCATGCTTTATGCTCTAGCCTCGCCTCTAGTTGTCCTTCCACTCACCGCGATTGCCATAAGCACCAGGTTGGGACTGGCCGGGCTGACGGTCAACACCGGCCCACATGGTTTCACGGGCATTCTGTTCGCCTACGCTTCCTGCTTCGCCAACAATGGCCAAGGTTTTGCCAGTCTGAATGCGAGCACTCCGTTTTACACGCTCACCACAGCACTTGCGATGATAGTGGGCAGGTACGGCTTGGCGATTCCTGCATTGGGGTTTGCAGCTCTCTTTGGTCGTCAGAGAAACACTCCTTCTTCGTTGGGAACTCTTCCGACTTATTCTTTTGTGTTCGGGATGTTACTCACGACCTGTTTGATCGTTATGGTGGCCCTGAGCTATCTTCCTGCCTTGGCCCTCGGTCCTGTACTGGAAAGACTATTGTTGGGAAGATAAAGCTTAAATTCACATCCCATGCTGGCCCCGAGACCTACCAAGCTACGTTCGCAACGCGACATCAACCTGTGGGAGATCCCCCTGCAACTCTCGCTCGGCGCAGTCGCTCTGTTCGCGATCACGCTAGTTCCGGACGTCCTCGACAAATATGGCGTCATTCACATCCCCTCGTGGCTGACGATGGGCAGTATCGACGATGCGCGCGCGATCCTGGCGGCGATGATGGGCGCAGTCGCGACCGTCCTGGCGCTGATTTTCTCAGTCGCGCTGCTCGTGCTGTCGATGGTCTCGACGCTGTTTGGCCCGCGCCTGCTCTATCGGTTCCTGCAGGACTGGGTCACCCAGGTCACGATCGGGCTGTTCATGGCCACGTTCGTGTACATCTGTCTCGTCTTCCTGGTCACGCATCAGGATCCGAAGTCGACGTTCATCCCGCAGATCTCGTTGATCACGAGTTGGGTCCTCGTCGTCCTCAGCTTCGGGTTCCTCGTCTACTACAGCCATCGGGTCGCGAGATCGATCCAGAACCCCGACATGATCGGCGCGATCGTCGACGATTTGTATGTCGCGGCTGGTGGCGCACACGTGCCCGGCTATGGGGAGGGCACAGGCGCGCTGCCCGACGACGCCGCGATTCTGCGCCAAGCTGAAACCGGCGCGATCGTGTCGTGTCCCAAGAGCGGATACCTTCAGCATATCGATCACGGCGCGCTGGTCGCGGCTGCTCGGGCAGTGGACGCACTAATCGTGCTGAGATTCCGCCCAGGCCAATTCGTTCTCCGCGGGGAGTCCCTGGCAGCAATCGTCCCAGCGGACAAAGCAGGCACGCTTGAGGCCGCGATTGATCGTGGCGTTCACATCGGTCGTCACCGCACACTCACCCAAGACAGCGAGTTCGGTATCGCGCAGGTCGTTGAGATCGCGATTCGCGCGCTGTCGCCTGCGGTGAACGATACGTTCACCGGAGTTGCGTGCGTCGACTGGCTCGCCGACGCTCTGCTCACGCTGGCCGAGCGGCCGCCGCTGGAGGGAAACTGGTACGACACTGGCAGCCAACTCCGGGTATGGATGCCACCGGTGCGAATCGAGCGCCTCGCCAAGCTCGCGTTCGATCAGATCCGTCAGGCTTCGGCCACCACGCCCGCTGTGCTCATCCGCCAACTCGACGCGATCCATCGGCTGGCACCGCGACTTCCGGACGCCTGCTGTCAAGCGCTGTCGGATCAAGCGGACGCGATCCTCGAAACCGCGAGCGCGCTAGTCGCGCTTGATCGCCGCGACCTCGATGCGGCGTGGCATCGAGCACACACTTCGCTCGAAGCGCTGCCCCGGTATTAGTGATGATGGTGGGGAGGTTCGGCTTGGCAATCCCCGCCCTGGCACTCGCGGGTTCATTTGCGAGGCAGAGGAGTACGCCTGCCTCAACGGGAACTCTTCCCACGGATTCTTTTTCGTTTGGCCTTTTGCTTACGGCTTGCGTGATCATGGTGACCGCTTTGAGCTACCTTCCGGCACTCGCGCTCGGTCCCGTGCTGGAACGTTTGATGTTTGGAACATAATGGACCGATGAACAACTCGACGACTCTCAGTTTTCTAAGGATAAACCATGGGAACATTAAGACAAAAACTGGCTTTTAGTTACGGATTACTGACCCTAGTTATGATGGGGGTCAGCGCAGTGGGAATCTATCATTTCGTGCGGCTGGGCCGGGCCGTGGATACCATCCTCGCCAACAACTACAAGAGCATCATTGCTGCCGAAAACATGGAGGAAGCGCTCGAGCGACAGGACTCGGCGGCCATGTTTTTCATCGCGGGGCATCTGGACAAGGCCAGGCAGCAGTTCTCAGCCAACGTGCAGAAGTTCACGCTGCAGTTCGAAATTGCCGCGCACAATGTCACTGAGCCGGGTGAGGACAAAATCATCAGCGATATCCAGACCCAGTCTTCCGGCTACAGCCGCGCGCTGGAGGATTTTTTGGGCGGCAAGGAGGCCCGCTCGCCCACCGAGGCCTCCCAAGCCTACTTCGACCGGCTCGAGCCCGCCTTCGTCGCCCTGAGGAGCCGGTTGGAGGATCTGCTCCATCTAAATCAGCAGGCGATGGTGAACGCCAACGAGCGGGCCTTGTCCGAATCCTGGAATGCTCAGGCCTCGACTGTGACCGTGGTCTTTTTCGGTGTCCTGTTTGCAGTTGCCTTCGCCTGGCGTTTTTCCGCTTATATCGTCGATCCCCTCCTAATGTTCACAGAAAAAGCCCAACAAATCGCCGAGGGCGACTTCGACCAGCACATCGACATTTCCTCGAGGGATGAAATCGGGGTGTTGGCAACTGAGTTCAACCGGATGACCGCGCACCTCAAAGACCTGAAGAAGACCAATTACTGGCAGTTGCAGATTGAACAGAAAAAGTCAAATGCCGTGATCGAATCCATTTACGAGCCGGTTATTGTGACGGATGCGCAAGGCCGGGTGATTAAGTTAAACCACAACGCCGCCCAACTGTTTGGGGTTTCCAAGAGTGCCGAAGAGATCGGGCGAGGTCTTTCCCTTTCCGACTTCAGTGCGGGGGAACAAATATTGCGCGCGGTCGAGGCGGCGGTCTCCATGCAACGCCCGGTCGCGGATGAGAATGAGGCGGCATTGGTGCCCGTGAAAGTTGGAGGCGCTGATCGGAGTTACCGCTTGCGAACAACGCCGATGCGGGATGAGAACGGAAGGCTTCTGGGAGCGGTTTCGCTCTTGGAAGATATCACGGCCATCCGCGAGGTCGACCGGATCAAGACCGATTTCATTTCGATTGCCTCAGGAAAGTTGCGCGCGCCGCTCCAGTCGCTTGAACTCGCCCTCCACACGCTGGCCGGACACTACGCCGGCGAATTGAGCGAACAGCAGTTGGACTTGCTGATGGACGCGCGTCGTAGTGCGGAACAGCTGGATGATCTAATGGGGGATCTGCTCCAACTGGCCGAGATTGACTCGGGAGCGCACAAGATGTCATTTGAGGCCTATCGCCCCATTGATCTGGTGCGGGAGGCCATCCTGCAACATGCCGCCCTGGCGGACAGTCGCCATATTAAATTGGAACACACCGTCGCGCCGGACCTGCCCTACATTACGGCCGACCGGCAAGCGGTGAAACGGATCTTTGACAATCTGTTGTCGAATGCCCTTCGACATACCAATCGCGACGGTCAAGTGACGATCTCGGCAGAGGAACGTGAGAACAATGTGGTATTCTCCGTTCGGGATACCGGCGAAGGGATTCCTGAAGAGTACCTGCCCAATATCTTCAGTCGTTTCGTCCATGCCCATGGAAAACCGGGGGGCGGAACGGGATTGGGTCTGGCCCTGGTCAAACGATTGGTGGAAGCCGAGGGTGGACAAGTGGCCGTTTCCAGTGTCGTGGGTTCGGGCACGGTATTTACTTTTACCCTCCCGTCGGGTGGTTCTACAATGAGTGCGCGAGTGCAGACATGAGCGCAAGAACTCCTGAGGCCCCTTCTCGGCCGAGCCCCGAATCCCTGCTCGCCAAGCTCGGCGAGTCGGAGCGGGCCCGCCTGCGAATCTACATCGGGGCGGCGCCCGGGGTGGGTAAGACCTACGAAATGCTTCAGGACGGCCACATCCTGCGCAAACAGGGGTATGACACGGTCATCGGATTCGTCGAAACTTACGGACGGGCCGAGACCGAGGCCAAGGTTGCGGATCTGGAGATCATCCCTCGAAAGAAGATTGAGTATCGCGGCGTTGTGCTCGAAGAGATGGATGTGGAGGCCATCGTTGCTCGCAAGCCGCAGATTTGCCTCGTGGATGAACTGGCGCACAGCAATATGCCGGGATCCCGCAACCGCAAGCGCTTTGAGGACGTGCTGGATCTTCTTGAGGCGGGCATCCATGTCATGACGGCCGTCAACATTCAGCACATCGAAACGCTCAATGATGTCATTGCCCGGTCTTCAGGGGTGCGCGTCCGGGAAACGGTCCCGGACAGTTTTCTCAAACGCGCCGATGAAGTGGTCAATGTGGACGTCACCGTCGAAGAACTGCGCAATCGCCTGCGGCAGGGAAAGATCTATAAGCCTGAGAAAATTGAACAAGCGCTCACCAATTTTTTTCGAAAAGGAAATCTTTCCACCCTGCGTGAGCTGGCGCTCCGGGCGGTGGCCGAGGAGGTCGGAGCCAAGGCCGCACAGTACCGGGCACGGGAGGGGCTCGAACCCGCTCAGATTCCCGAAAAAGTTATGGTCTCCATGTCATCGAGTTCGACGGCGCTCAAATTGCTGCGAACGGGCGCGCGCATTGCGGGCCGTCTGGGTGCCGTGTGGTTTGCTGTTCATGTGGATACCGCCGGTGCCTCGGGAACTCCATTGAAACCCGAAGATGCCGCTCAGTTGCAGCAGAACACAGGACTGGCGGAGGAACTGGGAGCCACGGTCGTGAATCTCAAGTCCGGCAAAGTGGCCGACGCTCTGATCGAATTTGCCAAACGCGAGGGAATCACTCATGTCATCTTCGGCCAGTCGGCACGCTCAAGATGGGAAATCCTGCTCCGGGGATCCATCATCAATCGGTTCCTTGCCGCCGTCAAAGATGCCGCTGTCCAGGTCATTCCCCCGGGAGACGTTCGCAGCAGGTAGCGGGTCTTCCCTCCAGCATGGATAAAACAGCGGGTCATTTTGTTCTCACAACTTGCGGCTTCCCTCTTTGCGGCTCGCTCGGAAAGGAGACGAGGCGGGCATGACTCTGCTCTCCACTTTTGGCCTGTTCGCGGTCACGGCGATGTTAGTGTGCTATGCATTGGAGAGCCGCAGCCCCTGGTTCATTCTGGCCTTCGCTGTGGCGTGCGCCCTCGGGTCGGCGTACGGGTTCCTCCAGGGGGCCTGGCCGTTTGGGCTGGTGGAGTCCGTCTGGTCGCTGGTGGCCGCTCGGCGATGGCACCAGGCGCGACGCGCAAAATGAGGCAGAGACCGGATGACAGGATTTTTCCAATCCGGTATATAATCACTCTTCGTGAAGGTGACTACTCGCCACAACTGGATTAACTACGCCGCTTCAGCAGCTGGCGTGGCCGCCGTTGTTGCTCTGTACAAGCTCCTCGTCCCGAGAGTCAACAACACCACCGTGGCGCTCAGTTTTCTTTTGGTCGTACTCCTCTCCGCTTCCACCTCGGGACTCGGCCCCGCCATCCTGGCCTCCATTGCGGGCATGTTGTGCTTCAACTACTTTTTTCTCCCCCCCGTCGGAACGCTCACCATTCAAGACCCGCAAAATTGGATTGCCTTGACCGCCTTTCTGGTCACGGCGATCATTGCGAGTCATCTTTCCTCGACTGCTCGGTCCCGGACGCAGGATGCTGAGAACCGGCGGCAAGAGATGTGGAAACTGTTTCAACTGGGTCGAGCCATCATCATGAGTACGGAAACGGAAACCGCGGTTTCGTCGATCGCCCGACAGGTGGTTGAGATTTTTGGCGCCGCTCATTGCTCGGTTTTTATCCGGGACGAAGAGGGTGACTGGCAACGAGTCGCGACCGCCGCCGATGCGTCGGACCTCAGCTCCCTTTCCCCGCCGGAGCGGGTGTTGGATGAGGTGTTCGAATCCGGGGAAACGAAACTGATGCCCCACCCGATTGACACGCCTTACGGAAAGACGGGGGCGGGGGCCGGCGAAACCGTTGCCTGCATGCCTCTGCGGGTGGGTGTGAAATCCATCGGGGTTCTTGTGATGATTTCACAACCGGTTGAACGGGAGACGCTGGATGCCATGGCAGGCCTGGTGGCGCTCGCCCTCGAGCGAGCCCGTTTCCTCAAGGAACTCAGCCGGACCGAAGTGCTTCGACAGAGCAACGAATTGAAATCCGCGTTGCTGGCGTCAGTTTCACATGACTTGCGAACGCCGCTGACCTCGATCCGCGCGTCGATTGATAATCTTCTTCAAAACGAGGTGGAATGGGATAAAGCCACATTGCAGGAGTTTCATCTCATCATCAGCGAGGAGGTCGGACGGTTGTCCCGCCTGGTCGACAACCTGTTGGAGATGGCCCGGATTGAAGCGGGTGAGCTGCGCCCCCTGAAGCATTGGGGGGCCGTCTCGGAAGTGATCACGCATGTGCTCAGCCGATGCTCCTCCGTTACCCAGGACCATCCGGTCGATATTGATTTCAAGGAGAACCTGCCTCTTGTGGAAATGGACTCCCGGCTCATCGCCCAGGCACTCTCCAACCTGGTCGAAAATGCCGGTCAGTATTCCCTGCCGGGCTTGAGAATCTTTTTACAGTCCCGCATTGAAAATGGACATTTGATCTTCACTGTCAAGGATCAGGGTCCAGGGATTGCGAACGAGGAAATGGAACGTATCTTTGACAAATTCTACCGGGGACAACATTCTTCAAAGCGACGCAGCGAAGGGACTGGCATGGGACTGGCGATTGCCCGGGGAATCGCGGAGGCCCATGGAGGAACCATCGGCTGTGAGAACAACGTTGAAGGCGGCGCAACGTTTACCCTGAAAATCCCAGTCGAATGCAGGGAGAGCCCTGAGACGGTGGCCGCAGGCGAGGAACCCTGAAGTCAGCCTCCGGAGAAACCCTAGAGGTGATGCTTTTGCGCAGGCACAGCCTGTGGATCCACTCACGCCAAATGAATGTCAGGAGCTCACCCGAATGCTGAAATCCAACGGAATGGCGATGCCGCATCCATCTCTTCCCAGAAAACCGATCCTTCTTGTCGTCGACGATGAGCCGCAGATTCTGCGGGTCATGCGAACGAGCTTGCCGGTGCGCGGGTTTGAGGTCAGAACGGTGGCTTCGGGGGAAGAAGCCCTGGAGGAGATCCGCAAGGAACTGCCGGACGTTATCATTCTCGACCTGATGATGCCGGGAATGTCGGGACTGGAGGTATGCCGCCGCTTGCGCGAATTCTCCGCGGTTCCGGTGATCGTCCTCTCCGCTCGCGGCTCAGAAAAGGATAAGGTCGCGGCCCTTGACTTGGGAGCAGATGATTACGTGACCAAGCCCTTTAGCATGGAAGAACTTCTAGCACGCTTGCGGGCCGTCCTGCGCCGAGTTCCCCCCGCGACCGCTGAAAACAACACCTGGACCGTCGGGGACATCACTCTGAAGACGGATGAGCGGCGCGTCACCGTGGCGGGGAAGGAGGTCAAGCTGACCCCCAAAGAGTTTGAAGTGCTCAAATACTTGTTGAGCAATGCGGGAAAGGTGGTCACTCATCGCTCACTCCTTCAAGCGGTTTGGGGATGGGAATCCTCGGATCAAACGGAATACCTCCGTGTGTTTATCAACCAGTTGCGACGCAAGATTGAACCCTCTCCACAACAGCCCCGGTATATACTGACTGAACCTTGGGTGGGCTATCGCCTGATCCCCGGGGATTGAGCCCCCGCTGTTGCACACCGCGTCTCCCACCTGACTTTTGGCCGCCTGCGACCGGAACCACTGACAGCACTCACCCCCTCCCACCCAAAACGGATAATGGTAAGTTTCCACCCTGGGCTCTTCTATGGAGATTTAAGACCAGATTTGGTATTGTGCCTTGCGCACGAGTCCTGCCCGTTGAGTCTCCAGGATTGATGCTGCACAGCAATTCAAGGGACGCTGTAAGTGCATATACCGGATGGATTCATTGACGTCAAGACAGCGGTAGCCACCGGCGCGATTGCGGCAGTGGGGCTGGGGTTCGCCCTGTCAAGCGTTCGACGCACTCTCCCGCCTCGTCGCGTCCCGCTGTTGGGCTTGTCAGCGGCCTTCGTGTTTGCGGCGCAGATGCTGAACTTTCCCGTTGCCGGTGGAACCTCCGGACATTTGATCGGAGCGGTTCTCACCGCGGTGTTGCTCGGCCCCAGCGCTGCCATCCTGGTGATGAGCGCTGTCCTGATCCTTCAATGCTTCATGTTTGCGGACGGCGGCGTCACCGCATTGGGCGCGAACATGTTCAATATGGCTCTGGTTGCTCCCGTGGTGGGTTATGGCGTGTACCGGCTCGTGGACCGGATTGGCGGAGCCGGTTTAAGGAGCCGTCTATGTGCAACCGCCTTTGCTTCCTGGTGCTCTACGGTTGCTGCTTCGATTGCCTGTGCGGGTCAACTCGCATGGTCTGGCACCGTTGCCTGGGGAGTCGCGTTTCCTGCCATGGCCGGCACTCACATGCTGATTGCTGTCGGGGAGGCGTTAATCACCACCCTCGTGGTCGCCGCAGTCACTCGAATGAGACCTGAGCTGCTCCTTGAGCGCTCACAATCAAGTCTTCAGGCGCGGTATAGGGAACTGATCGCCTACGGCCTGCTTGTCTCCCTCGGGCTGGTGGTGTTCGTCGCCCCCTTTGCCAGCCATTGGCCCGATGGCCTGAGAAAAGTTGCTGCCAACTTGGGTTTTGAGCAGAGGGCGGCCAGAGCATCAGGGCTCTCATCTCTCCTCTCTGATTACACGGTCCCTGGAATTCGTTCCGCCGAGCTCTCGATCGTCATCGCCGGCTGTTTGGGCACAGTGATGGCGTTTGTCCTGGCCTATGTCCTGGCGCGCCTCCTGACGCCGCAACGGGACCCTGGTGCAAATACGAAACCGGGAGGTAGTTCCCCACTTGCATCATCCTCTTCTTAATACCTACCAGCACCAGCGTAGCCCGATTCATCGGCTTCCGGCCGCAGTCAAGCTGGTGGGGGCAACGGTGTTTGTCTTTGCTTGCCTGCTGCTACCCCGGCATGGCTGGACAGCGTTTGCGGTTGCGGGTGTGGCTCTCCTGCTGACAGCCGCATTGTCCCGAATCCCGGCGCTTCAACTCACTCGAAAGCTTTTATGGGTGGAACCGTTTGCCCTCGGCGTCGCCCTTCTCTCCCTTCTGCAAACCAACGGTTTTCAAGTCTTCGTATTTACGCTCGTCAAAAGCACTCTCTGTCTTTTCTCCATGGTTCTGCTCTCCAGCACCACGCGCTTTTCCGACATCCTCCACGTGCTCTGGCGAGCCCGCGCTCCATCCCTGCTCGTGACGACGCTTGCGCTCATGCACCGCTATCTTTTCCTTCTCACCGATGAGATCGGGCGCATGCTCCGCGCGAGGAAAAGTCGCACCTTTTCTCGCGGCCGCTTGAACGTCTGGCGTTCATCTGCAACTGTCATCGCCCACCTGTTCGTTCGCACCTCTGAACGCGCCGAGCGCGTTTATGCAGCCATGTGCGCCCGGGGATGGAAAACATGAACGCCTTGGAGGTTCAGGGCCTCAGCTATGACTATGCTGACGGCACACCTGCGCTGAAGGATGTGTCCTTCTCAATGGCGGAGGGCGAACGGGTAGGACTGATTGGCCCGAATGGGGCTGGCAAGTCGACCCTGCTGTTACATCTCAACGGGATTCTCCCGGAACATCCTGCTTCGTTGCCCTCGGTCCGTGTGTTCGGGACATCGGTCGCGGAACCGCATTTGACAGCGATACGCGCGCAAGTGGGGCTGCTCTTTCAAGACCCGGATGACCAGCTCTTCTGCCCGTCCGTGTGGGAAGACGTCGCCTTCGGGCCGCAACAACTGGGCTTGTCGGGCGCAAAGCTCTCGGACCGCGTCGCACGGAGCCTGGCGCAAGTGGGTCTTAGTGGCTATGACGAACGATTGCCACATCACTTGAGCCGTGGGGAGAAACGCCGCGTTTGCCTGGCGGGACTGCTAGCTTGCGAGGCGTGCTTGCTGGCGCTCGATGAACCGTCCAGCGACCTGGATCCTCGAGGGAGACGTGAGCTCAAAGAGCTACTCAAAAAGCTGCCTGTAACGCAGATCATTGCCACCCATGACCTGGAGCTGGTCGTCGAAATTTGCGCGCGTGTCATCGTGTTGGATCAAGGGGCAGTGGTCGCTGAGGGCCCGACCAGCAGCATCCTGAATGATGAATCCCTGATGCTTGCTCACGGGCTTGACCGACCCCACATTCTTCGCCACCTGCACCCGCATTGAATTCAATCCGGTGCGGGTATGACCGCTCGAACCGCTGAGCCGTCGAAAGTTAGGACTTCTTCCTATCCGACCAAGAGGCACCCGGGGGGAAGGCCTCCAAATCGACATTGCGTTAAGATTTTGACTTCCCTATAATCCCCGCTCGTATGCCGCCCAGCGCGTTCTTTGGCTCACAGCCCCCATCACTTCATCCCCGCTACATCGCGATTGAGGGTCCCATCCATGTGGGCAAATCCCGACTAGTGGAAATCCTGGCCGAACGCCTGCATGCCCGCCGGATTCTGGACTGCAAGAACAATCCCTTTCTGAGAGATTTTTATAACGACCGGGCCGGGGCCGCTTTCGCTTCGCAGATGTTTTTTCTGATCGAGCGATACAAGTTGCTCAAGGACCTTGACTCTTCCTCCTCATACGCGGCAACCCTTCTGAGCGACTTTATTTTTGAAAGGGACAAGATATTTGCTTTTATTAATCTCGACGATGAAGAGCTGCGCACCTACGAACAGTACTTTACCCTGCTGAGCGAACAAATTCCCAAGCCCGACCTGGTGATTTATTTGCAAACCACCCCCGAAGAGCTCATGCGCCGGATTGAGAAGAGTGAGAGTGATTTCGAGGGGCAGATTTCCCTGGACTATCTCACCGAGGTCGTCAGGGCCTTTGACCACTTCTTCTTTCACTACAATGCCACTGACCTGCTGGTGATTAACACGGCTGAAATCGACTTCATTGAACGGAACGAAGATCTCAATGATCTGCTGCATCGCCTGCAGCAACCCGTCAAAGGCACACAATACTACCTCCCACTCAAATCAAGATAGAATCCCGGCTTGAGAAGAAGCCCGAATCCAAATTCCGAATTCCCGATTCAACCCACTAGAAATTCTCTCGTTTTGACGGCCGAGAAGAAAAATGGCTTCCCCCATGACTGCCCATTCGGTTAGAATAGGGGGGTTAGACGCTTTGGCCACTGTGGAGTATAAATCCACAACGGAGGGGAGCGGCGACCGCATCATTCGGATTCGATGAGCGGGACGCCCGGAGATCTCCCCAGTTCGTTGCCAGAATTCTCAAAGACGACCGGGCAAAGCGCGTGAAGGTTCTACCAATTTTTTTGGAGGATACTTCGATGAGTCAACAGCCTGCTTCTCAACCCGCCAGGATCACCGTCCCGAAAATTTACCAAAGAAAATTCTCTTCCGAAAAGATTACCTGCCTGACGGCTTACGATTTCTCCATGGCCAGCATTGTGGATGAGGCCGGGATTGACATCGTCCTCGTCGGGGATTCATTAGGGATGGTCCAGCTCGGCTATGATTCCACTTTGCCTGTAAGCATGGAAGAAATGTTGATGCATGTTCGGGCGGTTCGGCGTGGAGTCGAGCGGGCGTTACTGGTGGCCGATATGCCCTACGGCTCCTACCAGGTCAACGAAGAAGAGTCGGTCCGCAACGCCATCCGGTTCGTCAAGGAAGCCGGAGCGGAGGCCGTGAAACTGGAAGGCGGCGTGAAGCGGATCGCTCTGGTCAACCGTCTCATCGACGCGGAGGTACCCGTAATGGGGCATGTGGGCCTGACGCCGCAGTCGCTCCTCAGTTTTGGTGGCTTCAAGGTGCAGGGGCAGACGGATGCGGCGGCGGAGCACATCCTGGAGGACGCCGTGGCCCTGGATGACGCAGGCGTGTTCTCCATTGTCCTGGAGGGAATTCCCCGCGACCTTGCCAAGCGAATCACTGAGACCGTCAAATCCCCCACCATCGGCATTGGGGCAGGGCCTGATTGTGACGGCCAGGTACTGGTTCTGAACGATCTGCTCGGCCTGAACAGCGGGCGCGTTCCCAAATTTGTCCGGCAGTACGCGAATCTGCGCGAATCCGCTGCCCAAGCCATTTCGGGTTTTGTTGACGATGTCCGCAACTCCCGCTTCCCTTCTGACCAGGAATCCTACCATTCGGAAAGTTCCCATGGAAATCGTATCCAAAGCATCTCGAATGCGTGAGGTGGCCAAGGCGCTTCATGCCCGCCAACAGTCCCTCGCATTCGTTCCCACCATGGGCGCCCTGCATGAAGGTCATCTGAGCCTGGTTCGTCAGGCACGAGAACTGGCCGACGCCGTGGTCGTTTCGATTTTCGTCAACCCCGCCCAGTTTGGACCCAATGAGGACTTCACCCGATATCCCCGCGATCTCGAAAATGACTGCCGAATGCTCTCTGCCTTGGACGTCAATTACCTGTTCACTCCAGAAGTCGAGGAAATGTATCCTGACGGTTCACGCACCTTCGTCGAGGTCGAAAAATGGGGAGAATACCTTTGCGGAGCCACTCGTCCCGGCCATTTTCGCGGGGTAACGACTGTGGTCGCGAAACTGTTTAACATTGTCATACCCGACTTTGCGGTGTTCGGCCGAAAGGATGCACAACAGGCGATCCTCATCGAGCGAATGACACGGGATCTGAATTTTGACATACAGATTGTGACCTGCCCGATCGTGCGCGAACCTGACGGCCTGGCGATGAGCTCCCGTAATCGCTACTTGAGCCCCGAGCAGCGCCAGGCGGCCTTAGTCCTTCACCACAGTCTTTTGCGTGCGCGGGCAATGATTGAGAGAGGCGAATCGAATGCGGCTGTGATCCGGGAAGGCATGAAGGAGGTTTTTAAGAGTGCGCCGCTGGTCAGGGTTGATTATATTGAATTGGTCGACCCCGCCACCCTGCGTCCGGTTGACACGGTTCGGAACGAAACTTTGATCGCGGTCGCCGCCTATGTAGGAACGACCCGTCTGATCGACAACTGGTCCGTTGAAGTCCCGTGAGGGAGAATTCCGAATACCACGCGTCCCAACACTCTTGTTGGAGGAACAAAGGAGTCTGCGCCATTGGATTCGACGGTAGGAGTTTTCGCGGGTCGTCGCCATGGTTGAAGCCTTGAAGGGGAAGGCGTGGAATGAGATCTTGAATTGCCGGGTGTCGCGGGCATGCGCTTATGGTCGGGTGCCGCAGGTATGCGTTCTTTGCATGCCTGCGAGGGACGGCGTCCATTTCACACACGACTCGTAACGCTCGCGCCATGACTGCTTCTGAGCGAGGGAAGATTCATCACCAGAAGGTCACCCGTCGCTTCGGAGCGCGACTGGAGTGCGACTCCAGATTAAGAAAGTTGCCCGCGGAGACAAATTTGCAATCGTCTCGTTACGCGATCTGACCCCATAGACCGCTGCCGCCGAGCCCCTGGGTCAGGTTCCCTACCGGATCATAACTGTGATTCGCCGCCGAGATCTTGTTGGTCTGTGCGTTAATCGTCGGGATCTGGAGCGGCATGTAAGCCGAACTGGAACTCCCTCCGGTGCGATTTCCATATTGATCGTAACTGAGGGTCTCCGACCAGCCGGACGTCTCGTTCATCCCCGTCAGTCGATTCAGCCAGTCGTACCCGCAAAAGCATGGGGTCACAAAAGCATGGGTCGCGGTAGGGATACCCGTCGCCGGGCACCCCTACCGCGACCCATTCATTTTCCCAATCATTAATGCTCCGGAAGGGTTCGTTTGTTCTTAGTTTAGAACTGCCCGTGTGTGCGGATTGAGCTACTTGCCCTCGAAGTAAAACCACTGCGGGGGGATCTGCTCAACCCTCTCCATGTCGATGAGATCGGGACGATTTTGCGCCGCTTCATTTACCAAAGTCTGCGCCTCATCGTGGCCAGTGGGAACGAAGATGAATCCATAGTTCGCTCCTGCCTGTTGGAGTCCGACCAGTAGATAGTCTCCGGTTTTCTGGTCCCCTCGTTTTCGGATGTGAACGAATGCAACATCGAGTTTGCGAACAGTTGCAAGGAGGCTAGAGAGGTTCGAGGGATCTGCTCCTGCAATCTTGGCAGCCTCCTCGAAAGTGGCGGCCTCATGCCCCTTGTGTGTTCCTTCTTGCACAATGTAGCGAGAGTCCTTTTCCAAAATGCTGGTTCCGTTCCAACTCACCTCTCCCATGTGCCACGGTCGGTACACGAGATTGTCGCTCTCATGCTGCGAGAACCAACCATTGCCCAGTGACTGAAACGCCTGGCTATTCCGATAGAAGTGGTCCTTCGCTGCTGATCGCGAGTAAGTGCGGTGAGTGCCTTCCAGATACCGACACCCCTGGGCTAGTCCCAACATCAGAACCAACCCGAGACAGAATGCGAATTTTCGTAAACTCTGGCTCATAAGATCAACCAAGGCCTGATTTGCTTTCCGAGCCTCCGGCGTAAAGCGAGGGACGACAAGAAAGGGGCCGTATCTTTGCAACCTACATTTGGGATTTGGCGTTCTGGAAGATCTCGGCTAAGTGCTTGTCGCTCTCCGGTTTTTCTTCGAACCGACGGATGACCTGGCGACGGTCACGTATTCCCGGGATATCGTGTGCTGAAATGGAGAATGCAAAGATACGACCTCTTTCTTAGCGCTCAGCGACCGGTCATTCGCTCCAGATGTTCGGGGTACCGAGCCCCTTGCAGTGTGATCTTTGAGGCGGCGCTTTCGATCTCTCGCAGATCGTCGGAGCTCAGTTCGACAGCGGCTGCTCCGATGTTTTCATCTAGCCGGTGCAGCTTTGTGGTGCCTGGGATTGGAACAATCCACGGCTTCTGGGCTAGCAGCCAAGCAAGCGCTATCTGAGCAGGTGCCGCCTTCTTCCGTTCTGCGATCTTGCGAAGCAGATCAACCAAGACCTGATTCGCTTTCCGAGCCTCCGGCGTAAAGCGAGGAACGATGTTGCGGAAGTCGGAACTGTCGAACGTAGTGTTTTCGTTGATCTTTCCCGTGAGGAAGCCTTTACCAAGAGGACTAAATGGAACGAACCCGATTCCAAGTTCCTCGAGCGTCGGTAACACTTCCGCTTCAGGGTCTCTCCACCACAGCGAGTATTCGCTTTGGACCGCAGTGACTGGCTGGACGGCGTGCGCGCGGCGGATCGTTTGGACTCCTGCCTCAGAAAGGCCGAAGTGCTTCACCTTACCTTCCTGGATCAGGTCCTTCACTGCTCCCGCCACGTCTTCTATCGGTACGCCGGGGTCAACACGGTGCTGATAGAGCAAATCGATGGCCTCGACCCTGAGTCGCTTGAGCGAGGCTTCAGCGACCTCCTTGATGTGCTCTGGCCGACTGTCCAGCCCGGCCTGTTTGCCGGTATTCGGATCAAGTTTGAACCCGAACTTGGTGGCCAGCACCACTTGCTCACGGAAGGGTGCGAGGGCTTCACCCACGAGTTCTTCGTTCGTGAACGGGCCGTACACTTCAGCGGTGTCGAAGAATGTGACGCCGCGCTCCACGGCGGCCCGGATGACTGAGATCATCTCCTGCTTGTCTCCGGCCGGACCGTAGCCAAAGCTCATTCCCATGCAGCCGAGCCCGAGAGCCGAGACCTCCAGATTGCTGTTTCCAAGTTTGCGATTTTGCATCTTCTGAACTCCTATCTCTGAATTAAAGGCTGGACCAGCATTTCTTCGCTGACCTTCTCCATCCGGCCGACACTCTCATTTTTTGCCCCTCAGAAAAAAGCAATTAGGGTCGGGTCTTTCCAATCTCCAATTCAGTCAGCGACATGATATACCTGCCACCGATTTTCCCCCTGCAATCCCCTTCACCGTATCCCCGTTCGGGAAGGTCCATGGCCAGACCGCTACGGATCGCGTGGGAAGGAGCATGGTATCACACCACCGCACAAGGCAATGAACGAGGCGTCCTCTTCCTCGGTGACGAGGACCGCCGACATTTGCTCGCCATTCGGCGCTGCCCCACCCTACCCCTTGTGATGAAATTGTAGGAATACCCAAGATATCCTATTTGTGGTAAATTAATGGGGCACGGACTCATCCCGACTTTCGGGACTGCGGTTTCGTATGGCTCGTCTCGCGGCAGCCGTCGGAGTAGAGGCGCCGCCTGTGTGATATTCGCTGAAATTTCTAAATCTCTCAGAGGGTAGACCGACGTGAGTCCTTCCACGCCCAGTATCGAAAAGAACGCGCGCAAGTCCATTCGCATGGCCTTGAAATTCCCTATGACCATCCTCGGCCGTGACCGGAACGGAAAAGAATTTGCCGTGGTGGTGGAAACCATCGACGTGAGCCCCCATGGATTTTGTATCGAACTGCCTCGAGATTGCGCGAATTCAGGGGATGACGTTTTCATTTCGATTGCGACAAAATTCAATGCGCGGGCCAGGATACGGTGGTTGAACAAGGGAAGCAAATCCAGTGAGAAGGTGCGGTGTGGGATCGAGTTGGTGGAGCCTTACAACAATTGGGTACTGACCGAGTAGGACGAACTCGATTCAACGAATTCATGGGTCGAAATGCATAACTGAATGTGATGCCCACTAAGAGGGTGAAGGGTTCCCCTCAGTACGGGTCCGCACGACTCCAGCCGGGGTTCGGCGTTCGACCTGCCGGAAGGAAGAGCGGCCTCACTCAGATAATCCAGTTACTTTTGCCGGACTGACAGCCGGCGCCTGCTCCCAGACACCAGGCTTAATGTTTTCCCTCATTCTCAACATTCTTCTGTGGATCGCGGCCGCCTGGCTGATCTACCCGCTGGTGTTCATCCGGTTCGACCTGGGGGATGTCCAGACCTCTTTCTTTCGCTCCATTGCGGGCGTGGCCCTGCTCATCATCATGTTTGGAAAAAACATGGTGGACATCATCTTTCTCAAGATGGAGCAGAAGGAACTCCACATCCGGACGGCAGCGATGAACGTGGCCCTGACCTATGTATTCATTATCGTCAGCGTCATCTCTTTTGCGATCTCCGTAATCCTGATGCTCGCCACGCAGCAGCAGTCGTCCTCTCCAACTCAACAGCCACTGTATTGAAATTGCGGATTTCGGATTGCGGATTTCGAATCGCGGAATCGGGTCTCCTTCCCTCTCGCGTAGACCTTCTTTCAACGGAATCCACAATCCGGAATCCGCAATTTGCTGATCGCATGGTGTGACAATTGATGGGGGAACCCACGGCGCGGATCAACCTGTGCGTGGATATGAAAGGAAGGCGGACGGGGACGTCCGCCCCACCTGAAGGGCGGATCAATTGGATCGCATCTGGAAACTGGTGACCGTCGCCTGTTCCACGGTGCTGCAATTGAAACCGAAGGCGCCTTGCTTGAAGGTATTATCCTGCCAGGTGTCCACCGTCTGGCCGTTGATGCTGGTACGAATCGCGCTGCCTGAGACACTGATGGTCACATGATAGGTATCGTTGCGTTTGATCTTGAAGGGAAGTGTGACAATATCCAGGGCCCCTGCGGCCTCATTGGAGGCGGGACCACTCAGGTACTTTCCTCCTACATAGAGGTACTTGATCAAGCTGTTCTTTGGATATTCCTTTGCCTTGTCATCGGTCAGCTTGAGAAAGTAAAAATTCTGGTGATCCCGGGCGCGGATAATAAAATTCACGCCCTCTTTCTGGATCTTCACATCGAAAGTGGCCGTGTAATTGTCCCAGTCCGTTGCATCCTTGAGCAAACCAAACCCGCTAATCCGCATGGCGGGTTTTCCCTTTTCCGCCACCGCCTCAAAACTGGCGCCGGACCAGCGGGAGAGACCGGCCCCGAAGGTTTCCACAAAATTCATCTTCTCCTGCCGGGCCTTCCGTTGGGCTTCGGCCTGTTGCTTTGCCCGTTCTTCGTCGAGGCGGCGTTGAGCTTCCTGCTGAAGGCGCTGCTGTTCCGCCAACTGCGCCGCCTCCTGTTGCTTTCGCTTTTCCTCTTCCAGCCTGCGCTGCGCCGCAAGCTGCTGGGCCGCCTGTTGGGCTGCTAAGGCCTCTGCTTTGGCCTTTTCGCGCTCCGCCTTCTTCCGATCGAGCGCCGCTTTGGTGTCGGTCGTGATTTGTTCACTGGAGAGCTTCTGAAACAGCTCCAGGTTGGCAACACGCCATTCATCAAGCAGTTCATGATGCTGCTCACGCCACGATGCCACACTGTCGTCGGATACCCGGATGTCATCCTCGGTATCCTTCTTCCCGTCCGGGCCGATGGATCTGATAACGTACGTGTTATTGGAGAGGTCCAGCAGATAAATCAGCGGATTGCCCCAGCCATCACTCCGCATCTGAGGGTCGTCCATGACACTGCCAAGATCCTGCAAGGACTGAGGCAATTTCTTCCGGGCGGTTCTGTAATTTTCAAGTGCGGTGAGGACCGCATTCATTCGGCCCAGCGTGTCCTTGAGCTTCTCATCCTGCGGGGGAGTTTCCTGGACCACCACCGGGGGAGGGACCACAGGAGCGGGCGCCTGCGTTTCCTGCGCTAACTGCGCTGCCTGACGTTTCGCCCTGACCCTCTGGATCATCAATGCGCCCCCAATCAGGATGCCGAACAGCACGATAGCGGCGACCACCAGGACCCCGACGCGGCTCTTCCGCTGGGGAGCGGGCGCCATGGGGGTTTGGGTAATGGCGGCCGAAGGTAAGGAAACTCCGGGGGGAGGTGGAAATGGTGGAGACGCCATGGGAGAATCTACAACGGTCTGACCCGGATCAAACGTTGGAGTCATGGCGGGCAGGCCTGCCTGGAACGGAGTTTGAGGAGAAGCCTGCGGAGTTGAGGGCGCAAACAGATCCTGCTGAGAAAAAGCCTGCGTTTCCTGCAATGGTGCAGGTCCCTCCGGGGGATTTGTCGGCGGTGTCGGTGTGTAGAAATCCTGCTGGGTAAACCGCTGCGTTACTTCGGTGGCCATCGCCGCTTCCGTGGGGACTGAGGGCGCTGCCCCCCCCGGAATGGTCGCCTCAAATGCCAGGGAGGAGGCCACACGAGCGCCGCACTGGGGACAGAATCTGTCGCTGGGCGGGAGAGTCCACCCGCAAGACGCACACCGCACGGGCCCTGCGCCGACCGGAGGCGAGGGGGGAGGAGCCGGATCCTCCATCAGCGCGATGCCGCAATCCTTACAGAATCTCTTATCAGGGGGATAGGTAATTCCGCAATTAGCGCAGTATGCCATGAGTCACTCCAAACAAAACGGTTTGAAAGGAAACTATAGAGCCGGATGGGAGAGAAATCAAGCTTCCGGTGCAGGGTGAAAAGCAGAGCGAACCCAGCCCCAAACCGATCTCCTTGGGGCTGGCAACCATCCTTGAATTTGAGGGAGGGCTTCGAGCATGGCCCGTTCCCCCGCCTTTGCTATTTCCTGGCACCGGTCAAACGCATCCCAGTCAAAGTCGTGCACCTCGGGCTCGACCATGACATGAGCGCTTTCCCGGGCCGAACGCATGGCCGCATGACCCACGATGAACATGGACTGAAGCACGATTTGAAAAAGGTTGTGCGGCGGGTGGTGGGGATCGAGCCGGGAAGACACATTGACCGCAATAATCTTGTCGACACCCAATTGTCGCAACGGGAGCACGGGAAGGTTGGCTGCCAACCCGCCGTCCACTAAGAAACGCCCTTGCACTTCCACCGGGATGAACAGGCCGGGAATGGCGCAACTGGCCTGGACTGCAGGTTTCAGCGCCCCCCGCGAAAGGACGATGATCTCCCCCGTCCGGATATCCGTGGCCACACTATAGAATCGTGGCTGGAGTTGCTCAAATGTCTCCACCTTGATCAAGCGATCCAACACGCGATGGCTGTGCTGGATCGATGCTAGCCCGCGCCTCGAGAGAGTCAGTTTCGCAATATCCCGCCAGCGCATGGTGCTGCACACTTCGATCATCTCGTCGAACGACGTCCCGCTCGCATAAGCGGCGCCGATCACGCTGCCCGCAGAGGTCCCCACGAGATAATCAATCGGGATTCCGGCCTCGTGCAGAACCTTAAGAACCCCGATATGGGCAAATCCATGAGCGGCCCCGCCGCTCAAAGCCACGCCAATCGTCGGTCTTTTTTTCTTCGAGTCACTCATGCGAACGTCCGGACGATAAGAAGATTTTCCTGCTGAAGGGTTCGATGCCAGCGGCTCTCGGGGGGATGGTTGCTCCGGCCGGGCGCTATTCCACCATGAGCTTCAGGAACTTCCTCTTCCCCACCTTGATGATGTATTCACCCGCAGCGGACAAGTCGAAATCCGCCGTCACGCTGCGGGCGCGAACCCCGTTGATTTCAACCCCTCCTTGCTCAATGAGGCGATTGGCCTCACTCACGGAGACTGCGAGGGAAAGTTGTGCCAGCCATTTGGAAAGCCGGATCTTTTCGGGAGACTTGGGAATCTTCTTCACTTCCATGTCCGCGGGGATATCCTTCGCCGAGAAGACGCGGGAGAATTCTTCCGCCGCCTTCCCGGCCAGAGCAGCCGAATGAAAATCAGAGACGATACGCCGGGCCAGTTCCAGTTTCAGCTTCATGGGATGCCGTAACCCCGCTTGGGCTTCCTGCTGCCACTGGCGGATCTCCTGCGTGGAGACATCGGTCAGCAACTCCCAGTATCGAAACATCAACTCATCGCTGATCGACATGATTTTCCCGAACATCTCATTCGGCGATTCCTCGATCCCCACATAATTGCCAAGCGACTTCGACATCTTCTGGATGCCATCAATGCCCTCGAGCAGCGGCATCGTCAACACAATCTGCGGAGCCTGCCCGTAGCTTCGCTGAAGCTCACGCCCGACCAACAGATTGAACTTCTGATCGGTCCCCCCCAGTTCGACGTCCGCCTCCAGGGCCACGGAATCAAACCCCTGCGTCAGCGGGTATAACAGTTCATGCAAAGAAATCGGGGTTTCCTTTTGAAAGCGCGCGTGGAAATCTTCGCGCTCCAGTAACTGTGAGACCGTGTACTTCGAACAGAGGCGGATCCAATCTTCCCCGCGCAGCGCTCCCAGCCAGCGCGAGTTGTAATCGATCACGGTTTTCTGGGGATCGAGAATTTTAAACACCTGCTTCTTGTAGGTTTCCGCATTTTCCGAGATCTGGTCCGGGGAGAGGGGTGGCCGCGTCGCGTTGCGTCCGGAGGGATCGCCAATGAGCGCCGTGAAGTCACCGATTAGAAAGATGACCGTATGCCCGCAATCCTGAAAGTGTTTGAGTTTCCGAATCAGGACCGTATGCCCCAGGTGAATGTCTGGCGCCGTGGGATCAAACCCCGCTTTGACCCGCAAGGGTTTCTTGCCCTGAACCGCCAGGGTGAGGCGCGCCTTCAACTCCTCGGCCTGAATGATTTCGACCGAACCCTTGGAAATGTACTCAAACTGTTCTTGAGGTGTCTTGTCAAAAAGTGTGCTCAACGAAAGCTCCCCACACCCGGAATGCGTTAACCGGACAACGAGCTCCTGCTCCCATCGTCTCTTAGGGCCATCTTGAATCCCTGCGAGTGTATCATCCGCATTTTCTTAGAGCAAATTCCAAAATCCAATCCGCCTGCGGCGGACAAAATCCAATCAAATCTCAAAATTACAAACAGAGCGGTAGAACTGCAGTTCTCGTCCAGCAAGTGACGTGATAAACTGGAGTGACCTTTTACAGTTAAAGTGGACCTTTTCGTTCGATTCGAACTCAGCCTTTAAGGCATCTTCCGTTTTGGCGGATATGATAGGCGGCCACTGGTAATTGGGTTTTGTCTGGTATTCTTCCGCCGCGGCCGGATTGGAGTTTTGATTTTCCTGGGATGGGTCAGGAAACTCCATATGCCTCTTTGTCATCTCAAGGAGCTGAGGAGGAACCACCAGGAGGATACCTATGAAAATGTTGCATCGAGTTTCTCTTGTTGTGACTCTGATACTGTTCTCATCGGCATTCTTGTTTGCGGACACTATCGAGTTGAAGAATGGAGAGGTCATTCGCGGCCAGTTTGTCAGTGCGGACCAGAGCTTTGTGAAGATCAAGGTGGGCACTGAGGTCCGCACTTTTCGGACTGAGAAGGTGACCTCGATTCATTTCGAATCAGAAACAGAAGGAGCACCGGCGATGGCCACGAGGGACGAAAACGTGGCCTCCCGGGCGACTGTGCCTGCTCCTGCCACGACCGCGCCGGAACCCAGCGCGGAAGCTCCGGCCTTGCAGCCGCCGCCCGGCGTCGCCGCCAGGGCCGGCACTGCAGATTATGAAGTCACTCTCCCTGCCGGAACCCTGTTTCCGGTCCGGATGATTGATTCCATCGACACCGATAAGAACCAGGTGGGCGACCATTTCAGCGCGAGCCTGGATGATCCCGTGATTATCGATGGAGAGACCGTCGTTCCCAAAAACACCATCGTTCATGGACACATCATTCAAGCCAGGGAATCAGGGAAGATCTCCGGAGCGCCGGAACTACGCCTCGAGCTCACCGATTTTACGGTGAATGGGCGGCAGGTCTTCATCCGAACGGGAGAATATGAGCAGATTGGGGAAGGTCGGGGAACGCGCAGTGCTGAGATGATCGGCGGTGGAGCCGCCCTGGGCGCGGTCATCGGGGCGATTGCCGGGAAAGGCAAGGGAGTTGCCATCGGCGCGGTCTCCGGCGCCGCCGCGGGAACCGCTGTGCAGGTGTTGACCAAGGGGAACCAGATCAAGATCCCCGCCGAAACGCGATTGAGCTTCCGCCTCGATCAGCCGCTGAAAATCTCCCCCCCGCAGGACTAACCAAGCCTTTTTCAGGACTTATTCGGATCAGCGGCGAGAAACCTCCTCGCCGCTTTTTTGTGAAGGGGTTCAAAGAACGAACGATTCACCGCAGAAACGCCACGCTCGCCGAGAGCTTCCGGCACACTCCGCGACCACCGCGACGCTGCGGTGCAACAGGCTACCGCCAATCTCCCAGCATGATGAACGGGGCCCAAAAATAGGGATTGGAGTATTTCGGATTATGGAGGATCGCGATCTGGGCGTGCTGCAACGCCTCGACCTTGGGAACGCCCTTGCGCAACTCCCGATAGAAACTATCCATGATGTCGGCGGTGGAAGGATCGTACACCGCCCAAAGGCTGGCCACCACGGTCGTGGCGCCGGCAATTGAGAATGCCTGTGCCAGGGAGGCGATCTCGGTTCCCGGGTCTTTTTCCCCGAGCGCTGTTTCGCACGCCGAGAGCGTTACGAGCGAAGTGTTCTCCAAAGGCAAATCGTAGATCTCAGAAAGCTTTAACTTGCCCATTCCTTTCGCCCCTTCACTGGCCATTTTGATATAGCTCTCGTTGACATCGCCGCTGTCCAAGCGGCCGTGCGTGGCGAGATGCAGCAGATCGGTGCCTTTGGGCAGATCAAACAGACGTTCCTTTCTTGCCTCCCACAGCATGTACACCTTGGAATTGGGATAAATCACCTTCAGGCGTTCCACCTCATCCAACGCGGAGGGAAGGGTCCCATCGGGATTGCCAAAAGCCACGAGATTGTCCCGTTCGTCGCTGTGGGTCTTCACAAACACGAGATCGAACAGATCCGACGAAGAGAGGTACGACACCGCCTTGGACTCGACCAAGTAGCGGAGATGACCCTTCTCCTCCTTGGCCAGTGCCGGGAACGGGAGGTAATAAAGCAACCCGGAGGGGATGATGGTCACTACTTTCTTGGAAGCCATGTCCGCTTCGACGGGCGCGATCAGGTCCTTGTAAAGTTCGGTGACCGCGGCCTTCACCGTGGGCATGGATGATTCGCCGATGTCGGCAGGTATGGGCCCGCGAATGCGGCGTGTACGGGTGAGCAGCCGCGCGCGGAGCTGTTCAACGGTGCTGCGCATCTCCCCGCGATAAGACTTCACGAGGGAATTCAATTGCTCGCGTGAAACCGCGACGCTTCGCAGCTTGAACTCCGTACTGGTGATCTCGAAGATATACAGCGTGGTCTCAGAGGGAAAGTACTCCAGCATGAGTGCATCGCCGGGAATCAATCGCTGGACCTTGGCCAGGGAGGGCGGTTTTACGGTGACGAACCGGTCGTAATCGGGATGAATCTGCCGCAATTCGTTGACGACCCGGAAGAACTGGGACTTATTGGAGGCCAGCAGTTCGCTGAGATTGTCGATCTTCCGGGGAGAACGCAGCAGTTCGGTCTTGGCCCGCTCAGCGATCAGCTGTTCCCGGAGTTTCGCTTCCGCATCGAAAAGCTCTTCGGCCTCGCTCATCAGGCTCCGGACTTGCGCGCTCTTGAACGGAATCGAAGTGAGCTTGATCTTATCCTGAAGCTGTTTGGACTTGGATCGCTCCAGGTATTCGTAAGCTTTCTCACTGTCTCCGGTCTCAATGAGCAGCTGGATCAGCATTTCATAAACGCCCTGTTTGTTCGCAAAGAACAAGGCATCCGCCAGCGTGTTGGGCGCAACGCTCCGCCGGATCTCTTCGATCACATCCACCGAATCCTTGAGGGTGACTATGGCATCAGCCTTCTGATTCTGCTCCCGAAGCACGCGGGCCTTGCCGAGTCCCGCCCGCCAGAGCGTCTCGAGATGTCCAATCGCCCGGGCCGTGGCGATGGCTTCGTCAAAGTCCCGCCCCGAAGCTTCGAGATGTCCCGATTGAAACTCCAGCATGCCGAGGTACATCAACGTTTCGGCTTCGCCGCGCTTGTCGCCGATTTCACGCCGAACCGCCTGCGCCTGATTGAAGTATTCCCGCGCCTTGACCTGATCCCCCCGATCCAGATAGAGGGCCCCGAGGTCGTTCATGACAAAGCCCTTCAAACGCCGATCCTTGGCCTTTTCGGACACGGTGAGCGCCTCGTTGAGGGCTCGGATGGCCTCAGCCGGTTGCTGGGAGCTGGCATAATCCCCGGCAACATTCCGCAGGAACAATCCCGAAAAACTCGGCAGATTCAGATCGTGAATCCGGTCGAGCGCCCGCTGGTGGTAATCGGAGGCTTTCTTGAAGTCCCCCAGTCGCACGTAGGTTTCACCGATCGAATTCAGGATATCTCCCTCGTTGCGGGAATCCTTCGTCGTTTGGGCGATCGCAAGCGCGGCCAGATAATTGTCGATGGCCGCCTTGTAGTCCCCCCGGTAATGCATCGACCGGCCGAGATTGTGAAGGGCGAGCATTTCCAGGGGCGCCAGCGCATTCTGCTGGGCGAGCTGGTACGACTCGGTGGCGGCATCGCGCGCCTTCGAATAGTCCCCCACGCTGATATAGGTATCGGAGAGGTTGATCAGCAAACGGGCCACGAGGGAAGGGTTGTTCAGCTCTTTGTACAGGGGAAGCGCCTTGTCGAAGTACTTAAACGCGGAGGTGAAATCCCCCACGCTGGCATATAAGAGTCCGGTGTTTTGAAGAACAGCAGCCTGGCGTCGTTTATTCCCCGTAGAGACACTGAGGTCGAGGGCGCGCTTGTAAAACTCCAGGGATTTGTCAAAATCGCGGCGGTCCGCGAAGACCCCTGCCAGCCCGTTTACCGCCACGAGGATTCCGTTTGTATCCTTGATCTCCTCGGCAACCTGCAGCGCGCGGGAAAAGTGCGTTTCCGCCTGTGGCGACTTTCCCAGGCTCGAATAAATCGACGCCAGATGATTGCTGACCTCAATCACCGACTCGGAAATCTTGTTCTCCTGATAGTAGGTCAGTAGGGATTCGTCCAGGCTGATGGCCGCCTGATAATCGCCCTGATCTTTCTTCGCCCGGGCCAAAAGGAAAGACGCGGCGGCGGAATTCTTTTCATCGTGCAGTCCGCGCAACTCGGCGATGAGGGGGTCGAGGATTACCTCGGCGGCCTTCCAGTTGCCTTTCTCCACCAGCCCCGCGGCCTCTTTCAGGCGGGCCTCGACGCTTACATCCCCCCCTGAAGGCTGCGCCCATGCGGAGACGGACACGCAAAGGACGAGAATCAGAAGACCATATGAAAATGTTTTTCGCATTGAGAAAGCTTCGTCGTGAGAAACCCTTGGCCTATTTGCAGCCTTTGAGCCGCAACCGCTCTCCGCTGACCCGCCTGGGAAGGTTCATGACCTAAGGCGTTTCTTGTGGACTGTTACCGGGCGTTCCCGCCACGGAGAGTATGAAACTGTTGGACCTTCCACCATCGGGCGGTGGATTGAACACATCGATCGTCACCTGATCGGGGATGCTCCGAAGATCTCCCCGCGGAATCAAGACTTGGAGCTGCGTCGGGCTCAGGAAGGTGACGGTGGCGGAAACAAAGACCGAGGTCAGCAGCTGTGGGCCGACACCATCCCCTAAATCAACCTCGACCACGGAGTGGGTGTTGAATCCTCTTCCCGTGATCAGGAGCCGGCCATCCGATCGACGGGAGAGTGTGGGTGGGATAATGGCGTTAATCGACGGCACTTTGTTCGCCTGCCCACCGGGCAACACGACAAAGAACTGTTCATTACTCGATGCGCGCCCCACGTTGACGGTGACCGGACCGGACACTGCCCCCACGGGGACCTCGACCGTGATCTGATTGGACGAGGGCATGGACAACACGGGGGCGGGGATGGTGGTCTGACCCTTCCCGCGAAAACGTACCACATTGTTCTTGGAATCCTGGCTGAACCCCGATCCAAAAAACGTGATGGTCTCCTTGACTTGTGATCTCGACAAGGAAAGTGTGTCGAGGGACACCCCGCCCGGGACAGGGTTAAAAACGGACACGTTGCCCAACAGGGGGTTCGCTACGAGAATCGAGGAGCTATTCGGTCCGATGGTGACGGCCGAGGTCCCGGCGCCTTGCGGGAGCACCTGGACATAAGCCACTTCAGGAATGCCCTCCAGCGAAAGGATACTCAGGTACGCATTTCCGGCGGGATCACGACTGGTCACGATGGCATAACTTCCATTGGGCGCCAGGGCCACACTCACTGCCGACGGAATGCCGGGCGAGAATTTGGGGAGTGCAAACGTGGTAATCGCGGAATCGTCCGCCGGGCCATCCAAATCTAAAATGGATGCTGTATTGTCTGCATTGGCGGTCACGCCCCGTGCGGCATCCAGATTGATGGCCACACTGTTTGGACTCGAATTCAGAAGAAAATTCCGGGTGATAACCGGCTGCAGGTTGCCTGTCAGAAATCCTCCGGGGGTCGGTGCAAACTCGATGACGGAAACAGAGTTGGTACCCGAATTAGCCACCAGGGCCCGAGTGCCATTGGCCGCCACTGAGACCGACACCGGTCTGCTACCCGCCGGCAAGGTCAAGCTGCCGCGAAGCACAGGATTAGCCTTCCCCAGAAACTCCACAAACGAGACGCTGTCCGTTCCCCGGTTCGCGGTCATGGCAAATCGCCCGAAGGGTTCAAAGGCCAGCGATACCGGCTCACTGCCTTTGGGGAGATGAATAATATTGACGTCCGAGGAGGTCAGCAGGGCAGCCCGGGGTTGTTCCGCGCCCGCCCGTTCGATCTTCGCGTGAAGCTTCGCCACCTTGGCCTGCAGCGCTTTGAAGGCGAGCAATTCAATATTGAAGAATCCGATATCGTCATCCCGGGAGGTTCCTCCTCCCGTCCCGTCATCATCGGTCGCCACAGCCAGCATTCCTGAATTGCTTCCCGCCGCGAATAAAAGGTCTTGGACCAGTGAGGGGTTGGGCGTTAATGAAACAAGGCTCACTGTTCCCTGTTCGCTATTCCCGACCAGCGCGAGGTTTCCCAAACCGCTGATCGCCACTGACGAGGGGACAGAGGCAGGGAGTGGCACGGACGTGGAGTTGGCCTCCGTCACACTGAACTGAACCGAATTGCTCACATTGCTGCCAACGCTCACCACGACTCCGCCGGTTTTCGCTGAGCCCGGGACAAGGACCGTAATCGCATCGTCGGCGGGTGGAGGATTCTTCAAAACAGTGGCGGAGCCAAACGTCCCGAAGAAGTGAACGGTATTTTCAGCAGCATTCAAACTGAATCCGGTCCCCCGCAACGTTACCGGAGAACCGACCGGCCCGTTGGGTGGGGAAACGGAAGTGACCGCAAGGACGGGAAGGCGTTTGCCCTGGAAGTCCACATCTCCGACATTGGAGTTATTGATGACGACCGAAAGAGCCGTCGGGGCAAAATCGAAGTTCTTGAGGGTCGGCTCCACCGCATAGTTTCCACTGGGAACGTTAAGGAAGACGTATTCACCCTGATCATCGGTGGTGACCGCTGTTCCCTGGACCGAACCGCTGAGTTGAACGGTCGCCCCGACCAGGGGAGCCCCGTTTTCCTGAGTCAGTTTTCCACTCATCACGAACTTGCCCAGATCCAGCGGGATATAGGCGGTGGAAATATCGTCGGGGGGTACATTGGCCAGGACACTGAAATTTGTTGATCCAAACAGTTCCACCGCATAGAGCGGCTGATCCGAGGTAACGACCAGCGACCCGCCCACCTGGTCCCTGGCTTCGGGAAGCAGGTCGCCCACTGTTTGAGCGATCTTCTGATTGGGATCCAAACGAAGATCACGGACGGCGGTTGTCACGCCATTCCTGTCCACTGCGGTCAACCGGACTGAGGCGGCGACTGGATTCACATTCAGCAACGCCACGCCGGTGAAGAAACCGAGGGATTGTGGGGCGAGATGTGAAAAAACCATTTCGTCTAACGCACGCACCTGCGGCACCACAGCCGCGAGGGTGGGATTTGAAAAATTTCCGTATGCCACAAAGCCACTGATCGGGCCGAAGTTCGCTTCCACGCTCACCCAGGCGCCCATTACCGAGCTCAGCGAAGAGCCCAAGCCAAACAGGTCGACCAATGACTTTCGGAGAGAGGCCTTCGGCTTCAGGGTGACCGAAATGGGGTTGGGGACGGAGCCGGTGTTCACCAGCACTCCGTCCTGCTGATACAACGAAATGCTCACCGTCTGAGGGATATCCAACAGATTGATGACCCCGAGAATTGAGAAATAATCCCCACCCAGAACGGCGTGCGGAAAATTAATGACGCGGGTTGCGGCGTTCACGTTCACGCCATTCAAGCACGCCAGGGCCGGTTCAGCGTGGTTCTCCACCAATTCCATCCCCAGCAGGGGCACGTTCGACGAGATCGAAAAATAGGATCCATCCGGGTAATTCCGGAAACTGAAAAGCTCCTTGGTATTCTTCCGGAACACGGCATGGGGCGGCAAGGTCAGGCCGGTCACGCCAAACTGAGAGATGGTGCCATCAAACGCATAGGTTCGTAAGCTGACCAGAGCGACCTGATCGCTGGGGTTAACAATATTGATTTCAGTATCCGTATTGGCATCGTTTACCAGGAACGGCAGGATCTGTTCGCGATACGCCTGGGCCCCATTCGTCCCGTCGAGCACGGTCACGGCCTCGTCTCCGACAAGGTAAAAACCGCGCAAATTCAAATTGTCATCGGAAATAATCTGAGCCCAACCGTGAAAGCCCGATTGAATGGGGAAGAGTTGATTATCGAACTGAGCCATTTGGGCGCCCGGGCCCAATTTTGAGATCGCCCCCTTCGCCGGGAGTCCAACGGGATTACCCGCTTCATCGTAAAGCTGGAGCCGGATGCTTGCGGAGTGATTGCTGGGATTGGCTACGGCAATCCCTGTAAACCGGCCGCCCTGTTCGACCAAGCGAGGGAGATTCAGAGCAGACTGTGCCTCCAGACTTGTGGACACTGCCACAAGCCACAACAGTGACGCCATGACAAGCCAACACCCCTTTAGAACGGTTCGCATAAAGACACTACAACCCTCACTCCATTCGACGGATAAAATCCCACTCTTTAAAGGAAAAATCTTACGCCAACTCATTGCATTTATAAGGAGATTCTTAATTTGCATTCACCATAGGGGTCTGGATGCGGACGCATCGCCCTTCGACCTTGAAACGTCCCTCCAAAACCAGCTTGATCGCTTGGGAGTAGAGGCGATGTTCCTCTCCAAGGATGCGCTGGGAGAGAGACGCCTCGGTATCGTCCTCCCCCACCGGCACGGACGATTGAAGAATAATTGGTCCCGAGTCAACTCCTTCGTCGACGAAATGCACCGTGCATCCAGTGACCTTGACGCCGAATTCCAATGCCTGCCTCTGGGCGTCAAGCCCTTTGAAGGCCGGCAGCAGTGCGGGATGGATATTCAAGATGCGGCAGGGGAACTGTTGAACGAAAAAAGAACTCAAGATCCGCATGTAACCTGCAAGGCAGATGAGGTCCACCTTGTTCTTGTCCAGGAGGGCAACGACTTCGCGGTCATAAACGTCACGGGACTTCCCGCGGGGATCCACAAAACATGTATTCAGGTTCCTCCGTCGCGCCATCTCCAGCCCGCGCGCGTCGGCGACATTCGAAATGACAATCGCAATTTCGGCGTCCAACACCCCCTTTTCAACATTGTCTGCGATGGCTTCAAAATTCGAACCACGCCCCGATAACAGGATTCCGAGTTTTTTCTTTGGCATCGGGCAGATTCCATCCGGCCCCCCAAAGCCCGGGGCTAGACATACACTACTTTCTTATCGCCACGAATGATCTTTCCAATTACATAAAACTTTTCTCTGACTTTCTTAAAGTGACTGACCGCGGTGGCCACCTTGGACTCGTCGATGATAACGACCATCCCGATTCCCATGTTAAAGGTGCGATATAACTCGTTGAATTCAAGGTTTCCCAGCCGCTTGAGCACGTCGAATATCGGCGGGACAGGCCACGTGGCGACATTGATTTGAGCCTGACAGTTGCGCGGCAGGATGCGCGGAATATTGTGGGTCAATCCTCCCCCCGTGATATGTGCCAACCCGCTGACCACCCCCCGGTCGTTCAATCCTCTCAACACCTTCAAGTAGCTTCGGTGGGGCTCCAAAAGCGTCTCGCCAATGGTGTCTTCAAGCCCTCGAATTGAAGAACTCGCCTTCAATTTGGCATGCTCGAAAAAGATCTTGCGGGCCAGGGAATATCCGTTGGTGTGTAATCCCGAGGAAGGCAGACCCAAAAGCACATCACCTGCCTTGATACTGCTGCCATCAATTAATTTCTTGCGACTGACGATGCCCACAATAAAGCCCGCCAGATCGTATTCATCGGGGGGATAAAAATCGGGCATTTCGGCTGTCTCTCCACCGATCAATGCGCAGGCGTTGGCCTTGCAGGCCACTGCGATGCCGTCCACGACCTGGGCCACCACCGGAGGCCTCAACCGCCCTGAGGCGATATAGTCCAGGAAAAAAAGGGGTTGTGCCCCATGCACCAGAATATCATTGACACAGTGGTTGACGAGGTCCTGCCCCACGGTGTTATGAATGCCCATGGCGAAGGCAACTTTGAGTTTGGTCCCCACCCCATCAGCCGAAGACACCAAAACGGGGTCTTCGATCTTTTTAATCTCGCCGGCCAGAGAGAATAACCCCCCAAAGCTACCAATCTCGCTGATGACACCCTTGGTAAAGGTTTTCTGGGCCAGGCGCTTGATGTGATTCTTCGCTTCGCGCGCCGCTTCAAGATCTACCCCGGCCGATTTGTAATTCAATACAGTCTCCACGGGTTTATCCAGTTAAAGAATTCGATTTGAAATCATGAATCAGGTGAAGAGCCTGATGAAGAGGCCGATGCGAGCCTCCCGCCTCCCAGGCTGGATGGGTTGAACATCAACCCCAACTTGCAGTTGCTCAGATGAAACGGGGGAGTGACAATTCAAGCGTCACGGAAGGCCTAGGGTTCTTTTAGCTTGATTGCACGCCCTGCCCAATTATACTATAAAAACCCAGGTAAGCGAAACACGCCCTGAGCGCGCGGCCTGATCGTTGGCGCGGCCGTCCGAGATTGCCCGTCCCTGAAAAACATGCACGGGGATGCTGCGCCACCAACCAACACCATCAAGGAGCCTCTCCATGCCTCGTAATGTCCGCTGTGGTTTGATCCAAGCCTCCAACGCGGTCCCTCCCGACCGGCCCATCCAGGAAATCAAAGACGGAATGATCGCCAAGCATCTGAAAATGATCGAGGAGGCGGGAAAGAAGAATGTGCAGATTCTTTGCCTCCAGGAAATCTTCAACGGCCCGTACTTTTGCGCGGAACAGAAGGAGCACTGGTACAAGGCGGCGGAGAAGATTCCTGAGGGTCCCACCATCAGCCTGATGCAAGAACAGGCCCGCAAGTACGGAATGGCAATTATTGTTCCTATTTACGAATTGGAAATGGAAGGCCTTTATTACAATACCGCAGCCATCATTGACGGAACGGGGAAGTATCTGGGGAAATACCGAAAGACCCACATCCCTCATGTGGCGCCCGGCTTTTGGGAAAAGTTCTATTTCCGGCCGGGCAATCTCGGATATCCGGTGTTTGATCTGGGGTTCGCCAGGATCGGAGTGTATATTTGCTACGATCGCCATTTTCCCGAGGGGGCACGCGCCCTCGGGCTCCACGGCGCAGAGATCGTGTTCAACCCTTCCGCCACCGTCGCCGGACTCAGTGAGTACCTGTGGAAGCTCGAGCAACCGGCTCACGCCGTCGCCAACGGTTATTTCATCGGCGCCATCAACCGGGTCGGGTTTGAAGACCCCTGGCGCATCGGCGAGTTTTACGGAACGTCCTATTTCTGTGACCCCCGGGGACAAATAATTGCCGAAGCCTCTCGCGACAAGGACGAGTTGCTGGTGGCGGATCTGAATCTCGACAAGATTCAGGAAGTCCGCTCAACCTGGCAGTTCTATCGCGACCGTCGTCCCGAGCTATACAACGACCTCGTGGATTTGTGATCCCGGAAGGATAGGACCTGTCGACAGCCACTCATGGACAGAGTGTCGTATCCCCGGCGTTCCAGGTGAGGCGTCCACTGTCAGGTCGATCGGGTGTCTGTGGCCAGAACCGAGCGACTCCGTGTGACGAATGTCGAAGGCTGGCCACCTTGAAAGCATGGCAAAGAGATCCCGAGTTAAAAAATCTGAGAAGAGTTCTTCACTTCCCGCCTTTACTGATCGCCTCTTTAAGCCAGAATGGCTCTTGATCCTCGCGGCGCTCCTGTGCGACCTCAACAGCTGGGGCCACCAGTTTGTGGTGGACGATCATGCCCGCATTCTTTCGAATCCGCTGGTGACTGACAGCACCCGTTTCCTCGATATTTTTTGCCGCCCCGGCGATGCGACCTCGGAAGTGTCCACCGGTCTGTACCGCCCCGTCACCGTGCTCAGCTACGCGATCAATTCTTGGATAACTGGCTTGCATTATGATGGGTTTCACCTGGTGAACCGGCTCCTCCATGTCTTGATCACCTTGATGATATTCCGTTGCCTCCGGCTCTTGATCACATCATCTCCAAAGATCGCCCTTTTCTCTGCCTTGGTCTTTGCCGTCCATCCGATCCAAACCGAAGCCATCACCTACATCAACGGCAGACCGGACGCCCTGGCCATGCTGTTCTTTATTGCCGCGTGGTTCTTTTTTCTGCGGTTGCGCTCCAGTGAGCAACCCTCAGGAAAATACTTGTGGCTCTCGATGGGCTTTTATTTTCTTGGCCTTCTTTCAAAGGAAAACGCCGTCACCTTTCTCGGTGTCGCCTTCCTGACTGACTGGCTTTACGAACGTCAACGAAATGGAAAGGTGTTGTCCGGCATAGTCACGGATGGATTGTGGAAAGCCTATGCGGGGTTTGCACTGGTGACCGCCACCTTTCTCATCGTTCGTGTGGTGGTCTTGAAAGGTTTGGCGCCCATGCAAGTGGGTTTCTATCTCAATCCGTTGGCGCATGTCTCAATCCTCTCGCGAATTTTGACTGGCCTGAAGATTCTCTTCCAGAATCTCGCCCTTTTTTTCTATCCCCGCACGTTCTCGGCGGATTACTCTTATGATCAGATCCCGCTGTTAAAGGAATGGAATTCCCCCTCATCCCTGATGGTTCTCGTTGGCATGGGGCTGCTCGTCGTTATCCTGTTCTGGAGTTACAAGCGTCTTCGTGAGGTGTTTTTCGGCCTGGCCTTCTTCTTGATTACTTACTCCATTGTCAGCAATTTGTTTGTTCCCATCGGAACGATACGAGCCGATCGCCTGCTTTACCTGCCTGGCCTGGGTTTGTGTATGATTGTAGGATTTGTCCTGACACGGTTCTCGTCTCTCGCAGACAAATCGGGCTGGCGCCCTGTTTTCCATGCGTGCGTGGCCCTGTTGATTCTGGGTTTGACGGCCCGCACACTGGCACGAAACCGGGACTGGAAAGATGATTTCAGCATCTATTACCAAACGGCTCAAACGTCCCCAAGGAGCACCAAAGTACACCTCGAATTGGGAAATCAATACTATTCCCTGAAACAATACGATCTCGCCCTCCAGCATTACCGGATGGCTAAATCCATTCAGCTTTCATCGGATCATGCAGAATCAGCCACGCTTCTGGTGAATCTCGGCAATCTGTATCTAAAGACAGACCGCGCCGGGGACGCCATTCAGAGTTTTCAGAAGGCGCTGAACCTTGATCCTCCAAATCGGATGGCTCGTGGGAACCTCGGGCTGGCTTATCTCAAGCTGAACAAGCCCGAGGCCGCGATTGCAGAGTTCGACATGCTGATTCGAAAGGACCCCTCCGATACCGAGGCCCGATTCAACCGGGGATACGCCCTGCAGATGATGCAAAGAACGCCCGAAGCCATCGAGGAATACCAAAAGCTGCTCGAAATCAACCCAAATTTTCCAAATGCACGCGCGAATTTGAATCAACTGATGGAGCGGCAATCAAGGTGATGGATTGCGAATCGCCAGGAAGATGGCGTAGCGGCAACGCATTGGGAATGCACAAGCTTGCTTGCGCTTTGGTTCGGCGTAACTTGCTGTGCGGAGGGAATGCGCGCGAAGCAAACTTCGCCCTGTGGAAGCGGCAGCCAACTCCCGCCTTCCAAATGGGCCCTGAAATATGTTGGCGTATTATTGAACCAGTGTACTAGATTAAGCCCTTGGCAATCTGAATTAACCCCCTCCCGCCATGGCGGGAGGGTGATCGCTTTTGAGGACTAGACGAGGGAAAATTGAGGTCTGGAAGCTTCAAGATGAAAGCGCCTTTCAGGGGGCCATTTTGGGTGGGCCTATTGTTCGTTGGAATCCTGTCATTTTCCACCCCGGCTCAGCAGATGCCAACACTGCGCATCGACGTCTCGATGGTGACGGTGGGCGTCCGAGTGACCGACGCCAAAGGACACGAAGTCCGTGACTTAAGCGCTAAGGACTTCACGCTCTTTGAGGATGACATCCCCCAAAACGTTACTTTTTTTTCGAGCGAAGAGCAGCCGGTCAGTTTGGGCATCCTGCTCGACCGGAGTATTAGCATGATCGAGGGAGAAAAACTGGAGCGCGCCAAGGCAGCCGCGGAGTTGTTGGTGGATTCCGCCCACAGTGCAACTGAGGTCATGTACATCCCCTTCGACGACCAAGTTGAGGTCTCAGCTGAATTCACCCAGGACCATGAATCCGTGAAACGCCGGATCGCTCGGACGACGGTGGGGAACGGGACGAGTCTCTACGATGCCATCCTGATGGCCCTGGAGCGTTCGAAGCATGCAAAGAATGGAAGGCAGGCCCTTGTCATCATCAGCGACGGCGCCGACGAGCACAGCGAACACACCCTTGACGAAGTCATCCACGCCGTACAGGAATCACTCGTACAAGTCTACGCGATCGGGTATTTCAGTAAGAGAGAAGAGGAGGTCATCCTGAAGGGAGGCGCGAGACTCCTGTTGGCTCCGGGCAGGTTCATCGACAATCCCCGCGTGGTGTTTGAACGCCTTGCCCAGCAGTCCGGGGCGGGTGTCTTCTTCCCCCGGTCTGACAAGGCACTGCAGGCCGCGGCCGGGCAGATTTCAAGGGACCTGGGGACCCAGTATACCTTGGGCTACTCTCCTTCCAACCCCGCGGCGGACAACCGTTATCGCAGGATCAAGGTGAAGCTCCAACCCAAGGGGCTCAAGGTCCGGGCTCGTCAAGGTTATATCATTCCAGGCATTACGGCAGAGCCGCACTCAAGTTCCCCGCAAGATTGAAATCTTGAAATTTGCGATCCCGTTGCCTGTCGCCAGGCATCCCGCGAAGAGCGTTGCGGCAGGGGCAGGCGTGGCGCATACCCCGATCCATCGGGGTGTACATGCGAGGTGACCGGCTTTCAAGCTGGAAGGGAAGCTCTCAGCTAAAGGAGGCCACATTGCATCGTGGCCTGTTTCTAAGCACGAGAGGCGCTCGGCCTACGCGATAAGAGTTTTCTGACTTCTGACTTCTGAGCTCTAACTTCCCACTTCTGCCCACCGCACACTGTCCTCTGTCCACTGTCCATCACTCCACATCCCGCCAGTTTTTTCCAACTGAAACATCCACGATCAACGGGACACGCAGCTTGTATACATGTTCCATCCCCTGCTTGACGAGCTTGCGCAAAGGATCGATCTCGTTCTCAGGAACCTCAAACACGAGTTCGTCGTGAACCTGGAGGATCATCTTTGCCCTCAAGTTTTGTGAGAGAAGCTGCTGGTCGATTTGAATCATCGCCAGCTTGATCAGATCAGCCGCCGTGCCCTGCAGCGGGGTATTGATGGCGGTGCGCTCCGCAAACCCGCGCATGGTGGGATTTCTGGAATTGATATCAGGGATGCGTCGAAGTCTTCCCAGGAGCGTGCGAACCTCTCCGGACTTCCTGGTTTCCGCAAGCACGCGTTCGATGAATCGCTTGACTCCCTTGTAGCGGGTGAAGTAGGCCTCAATATAATTCTTCGCATCGGCATTCGAGATGCCCAGCTGTTGTGCCAGACCGAATGGGCTCAACCCGTACACAATCCCGAAATTGATGGCCTTGGCCTGGCGGCGATGATCAGGAGTCTGCATCAGCGGGGCCACGCCGAAAATCTCTTCCGCCGTTCGAGCGTGAATATCCTCGCCGCGTTGGAAGGCATCGACCAGCACCGCATCTTCGCTGAGGTGAGCCAGGAGGCGCAATTCGATCTGCGAATAATCCGCCGACAGCAACAGACACTCCGTCTCCGCGACAAAGGCGGAGCGGATTTTCCTTCCCAGTTCCGTGCGGATGGGAATGTTTTGAAGGTTGGGCTCTGTGGAGGAGAGCCGCCCCGTCGCCGCCACCGTCTGATTGAAGGAAGTGTGAAGGCGGTGTGTGTGCGGATTGATCAGCTTCGGCAGGGCATCCACATAGGTCGACTTGAGTTTCGCGATCTGCCGATAATCCAGGATCAACCGTGGCAGCTCGTAGCTCGCGGCGAGCTCTTCGAGCACATCGATGGCGGTGGAGTATTGGCCCGATTTCTTCGATTTTTTTCCGGAAGGGAGGTTGAGCTTTTCGAACAAGATTTCGCCCAATTGCTTGGGAGAGTTAATATTAAATTCCGTGCCGGCCAACTGGTAAATGCTATGGGTGAGTTCAATGAGTTTCGACTCAAATTCCGTCGAAAGAGCAGCCAGGATTTTCTCATCCACGCGCATGCCATTCTGTTCCACGCGGACGAGGACGCCGGCCAGGGGGAGTTCAACGTCCTCATAGACCGGCTTCAATCCGAGGGCTTCAATCTCCCGCCTCAACAGCGGAGCAAGGCGCTGCGTAAAATCAGCCGCGGCGGCCGGACCGGGGGGCAGATCCTCATTCAAGTGGGCCCGGGCCACGCGCTCCAGCGAATGATTGCTCTCATTTGCATTCAACAAGTAGGACATCAACAGGGTATCGTCGCCGACGCCGCCCAATGTCAGCCCCGCCACCCGCTGCAGATTCAGCGCGGCCGTTTTGCTGTCATGAATCAGTTTGGCAATCTCCCGGTCTCCAAGGAGTGCTGCCAACCCGCTCGCCTCCCGGAATTCCTCATTTCCCACTTCTACACTCGCGGCACCCACGGTTCCATTGGCCAAGCCAATCTCACCCACGGAGTCGTGGGATAGGCTGGGTCGATCTTGGGCAATGGAGACCGCGACTGATTTTTCATTGTTAAGCTTCGAGACGAATTGTTTTACCTCTTCAAGACTCTTGAGGGTCGGGTAGGAAGCTTCCTCTTTGTGGTTCTCCTCGGGACGCGTGACGGATTTCGGATCGGCTTCTCGTGATTTCGCCTCCTCCTCAAACTCTTTGAGCAGGGTGTTGAATTCCAGCTCCCGGAACAACTCGAACACCGCCTGGCGATCAGGAGGATCGAGATGAAGCTCTTCGAGGTTTAATTCAACGGGAACATCCAACCGGATGGTCGCCAGGTCCTTTGACTTCAAAATGAGGTCCCGATTGTCTCGCAGGGATTCGCTGTAACGTTTGTTGGGCACCTCATTCCATCGCTCCAGCAGGGCCTCAATGGAGCCAAATTCAGCCAGTAATTTCCTGGCGCCCTTTTCCCCGATCCCCGGAGCCCCGGGAATGTTGTCGACGGCATCGCCGCAGAGTCCAAGATAGTCGATGATCTTCTCAGGAGGTAGTCCCATGAGCTCTTCGACTCCGGAAGGGTCGTAAAGGGTCTCATCGCCTTGGCGCGAAGCTCGCATGACCCGTACGTGATCGTCCACCAGCTGGAACATGTCCTTGTCCTGGGTGACGATGACGATGTCGAGAGCCTGCTCTTCACCCTTTCGCGTAAGTGTCCCGATAATATCGTCCGCCTCAAATCTTTCGAATTGAATGATGGGAACGCGCAGGGCCGCACAAACCCTCCGGATGTAAGGCAACTGGAGAGACAAATCTTCCGGCATCTCCGGCCGGTCTTTCTTATAATCCGCAAAGGAGTCATGCCGGAAGGTAGGTTCGGCCATGTCAAAGGCCACCCCGAGATAATCCGGCCGATGCGTTTGGATGATCTTTCGGAGAATGGCCGTAAAGCCGCGAATAGCATTGGTGGGCAAACCCTTGGAGGTGGCCATGGGCGGCAGCGCAAAAAAGGCCCGAAAGATTTGCGACATGCCGTCAATGAGGTAGAGCGTTTTCCGAGGATTCGATTCCGGAGTCGTATTCATGCGCCTCACAATCAAGGGTCCAACCCTTTGAGCGAATAGAGCCTATCCCCGATCCAGCTTGAATCTTGATATCTCAACAGAGTCTTTCAGCAACGGGAACACCGTTGCACCCTGCCGCCTGAATTTCGGAATTCAGGGTTTGAAGGTCTACAGATACGCTGAGATTGCGGTGAGATCCCGGCGTCATTGTATGCGAACGGTGGAAGGATGTGAAGTGGAAGGAGAAGCGGGAGGTGTCCGGAAAAGGCTGTTATCTTTGTTTTTGAAATTCAGTTTTATCCAAGTGAAACCTCTGAGGAGATAGAGAGGAGATTACAGAGTGAAGAACGTCGTCTCCCATCGGAATACATTGAATGGTCGCCCGGGTTGAATCAAGGAGGTGTGGGTTTGCAGCCGGTTCTCCAGGGCTTCATCGTCCCATCGGGATGGTCGCCTTTCGTTCCACCTTCCCCCAGGCCACGGAGCGGCCCCTCAGGGCGGCAAACAATGATTTTGCCGCGATGTAATACATCACCTGCCGGTAGAGCAGCCGCTGCCAGAAGAGCCAGACCAGGAGCTTCCAATCTTCCTTCCACTCCAGAATAAAGGCGAGCACACAGGTCAAGTAATCGACGGCGAGAAAAATGGCATAGAACAATGCGATGCGCAGTAGATTGGTCGCGGAATAGGAAGTCCCGTGATAATGATGCTGCAGGCCGGCAATTACGATCGCGACGATCATCAGAAAATCCATGAGGGGGGAGATCAGGGGGAAGAGGATTTGAAAAGTCACAATATTCGGCAAAGCGACCCAGCCGAGAGACCCATAGCGGCGGCGCAGGAAGGTATCCCGGTGCTTCCATACTGATTGCATCGTTCCATAAGTCCAGCGGAAGCGCTGTTTGATAAAATTCCGGATTGTGTCCGGGGCCTCCGTGTAAGCCAGCGCCTCATCTTCATAAACAATGTCATAGCCGAGACGGCGGATGGAGATCGTCAAATCGGTGTCCTCCGCCAGCGTGTCGTTGGTGAAGCCTCCCACTTCCTGGATGAGATCGCGGCGCCAGGCTCCCACGGCGCCGGGTACGACCGTGATGCAGTTCAGCGCGTCAAAGGCCCGGCGGTCGAGGTTCTGTGAAGTCACGTACTCCAGGGCCTGCCAGCGGGTCAGCAGGTTCACCCGGTTGCCGACCTTGGTATTCCCGGCCACAGCCCCCACCTCCTTCTCTTCAAAGTGCCGCACCAGCTTGCGCATGGTGTCACGATCGAAGAGCGTGTCGGCGTCCAGGGCAATGATGATTTCAGAGACGGACTGCTCCAAGCCGGAATTCAGCGCGCCCGCCTTCCCGGAGTTCTCCTGAACGAAGAGACGGACCCGCGCATCCCGGCCAAAGGCTTCCGACACCCGGTCTGCGGTGGCATCCGTCGAGCCATCATCCACCACGATGACATCGAAACGGGGATAGTCTGACCGGAGCAGGGCAGCAATGGTTCGCACGATGACTTTTTCTTCGTTGTGGGCCGGAACAATGACGCTCACGAAGGGGGTAAAATTCTCGTTGAATTTCTCCCGATGTCGCAGGATCTCCTGGATGATCGCGAGGGTCCCAATGAATATGAACCGACCAATTCCAAAAACGATGCCAACGAGGAACAACCAGTGAAAGGCGTGATCCAGCACGCTGAACAGAGTAAATGCCACGTTATCGAGACGCGCCCGCCACTGCTCGTTCGAGGTGACCAGAGGCATGACCGCATCCCGCGTTCGCCCCAGCAGGGCGGACAGCCCCACCAGCTCGTAACCGTTCTTGCGGAGCTCTGTGATGATCCGGGGCAGCGCCAGCACCGTGGCCTCACGGTCCCCTCCGGCATCGTGTAAGAGCAGCACGTTCCCATGGGATGCCTGCTCAATCACCGTCTTGACAATCTCATCCGGGTCCCTGATAAACCAGTCATTCGAATCCGGTCGCTCCCCCACCAGCAGGTACCCCATCTTCTGCACGACTTCCAGGGGTTGGACCTCCGCGGGGACCTCCGGCTCCGAATCAACCCCATACGGCGGCCGGAAGAACAGCGATTCCCTCCCCAGCTTGCTCTGGAATAGCCGCTGGGTCAGGTTCAACTCAATCCCCAACTGCCGGGTGGAAATATCTCCGATATTGGGATGCGTGAAGGTGTGGTTCCCGATCTCGTGACCCTCCTCCACCATCCTCCGGACAATTCCAATGTTGCTTTCGGCTTCCAGTCCTACCAGAAAAAAGGTGGCGGGGGCCTTGTACTCTTTCAGGATATCGAGGACCTGCGGCGTGTAGCGGGGATCAGGACCGTCATCAAAGGTCAGCGCCATCTTATTTTTTTGCCGTCCGCGCCGGTCAATGAGATAGCCGAGGGGGAGCTTGGGAAATGATTCGTCCGTCACCAGGTTGATTTGGGGATCGAGGGTCAGATCACGCTCTCCCGCCTGGGGTACATTCTGGATCGTCAGCAACTCCCCATCGCCGTTGTAGTCCACATCATATCCATACTTCAGGGGTCGTAACTGATCCGCCACTTTGGAGTCCGTTTCAAATTCCGCCAGGACGTGCCACGCGGAAGGATCTTCTGAACCGAGGCGCCAGAGCGCGTAGCCGTGCGGGGACACGGACTTCGTCTGCGCAATCTGGTTGTAAATGGTCACCCCGTCGAGAAACCAGACGTGGTGGATTCGATTGTTCTCGTCGTAGTATTCGAAGCTTGGATTCAGCGAATCGGGATCCAGTTCGGGGCTGGCGTCTGACTCCTTGGCCGTGCGCATGGCATCCTGAAAGGTGATGGACTTCCCGGAATAACGCTTTCGCCCCATCACGCCCCAATCGTATCCATAGTTCGCCAGTGCAATCACCAACTTGTCGTGCGGAATTTTCTCAAGCCGGTCCTGGACATTACTGACAAACCAGTCCTGGGAGGCCACCGGTCCGGGCGCCGAGTTTTCCCAGTGCTGGTCGTAATTCATCAGGACGATGAAATCGTTCACGGCGGCATAAAACCCATAATCGAATTCACCGTCTGAGGCGGGGAGGTCCTGGGAAACCAGGAGATTTTGCGTGTGCAGCGCGTGGTAGAGTTCCTGCATGAAGTCATGCAGATCCATCTGGGAAGCGCGGGGAATATTCTCGAAATCGACGTTCACCCCGATGAACCCATTCTCCTTGAGGAACGGGATCAGATCGTCAATCAACCGCTTTCGCGCCTGGCGGTTGGCCAGGAATTTTGCGAGCAACTCGCTTTCCCACACCTGACCGTTGAAGTTGTTGAGGAGGGGCATGATTTTGACATCGACCTGCCCATGTTTGATGAAGTCACGAACGATTTTGGCCTTCTCTTCCTCATGCTTCTTGACGAGGGTTCCGCTGGCGTCCCCGAGTTGAAGCCATTCGGGCACCAGAACGTCGATCTTGTCGTAGTGGGCAAGGAACGAAGTCAAGCTGGTCGCATCCCAGTTGACGAAGAAGGCGATCATGAGTGCGGAGAATTCCTTGATCGACGTGTCAACCTGGGACTGTTTGGCCCCTTGGCCCTTGTTCAGGTTTTCCAGTCGGGTTATCATCCGGTCGAGCCGCCGCTTGCGACGCTCCTTGGGCGACAATCCCGGCTTTGAAAGTTCGCCGATAACCGGCCGATACGCTCGGGTCAGATCGGGAAGACCTAACGAAGTCAGGCGGGGCTGGCTCAGAACGTTCGCCACAAAGACCACCATCACCACCGCCAGCAGGGCAGCCAGGGTGATGAAACCCTGTCGCCATCGCCACCAACGGCGTTGGTGGGGATCATAGAAAACCGGTCGATGTGAGTTAAGATTCGTCATTTCGGATAGAGCCGGTGCCCAAACCGGCTAGGGCATGAGCGGCCTCCAGGTATTACTGCCAGGAGATTATATCTCAAACCGGGTTCTGAAACATGGTTGAGGCCTTTTCGGGACATCGAAAGCAAACCTTAGCGCTGGTGTGGTTGGCTTTGACCATTCGAATTTTTCTAGCGCTCACCTTCCCCCACGTGGGAGGCGATTCGCCCATCTACGAAGCCTACGCTCGAAATCTACTCCGGTTTGGGGTGTATTCGCATCTTCAACCCCAGGACCTGCAACCCCCCCCGCCGACGATGACCCGCACACCGGGTTATCCCTTCTTTCTTGCGGCCACGTTCGCCCTCGCCGGCCAGGACAACGAAACCGCCGTTCGTGTCGTTCAAGCGTTGATCGATACATTGACGTGCGTTCTGATTGCGGTGATTGTCTTCGATCTCTCGACTCGAGAGGTGGCACAGAGGAGACGACTCGCACAGTGGGCACTCTTGCTGGCAGCCCTGTGCCCCTTCGTTGCCAACTACGCCGCGTCGATTCTTGCGGAAGTCCCCACCACTTTTCTGCTGACCGCCGCCACTCTGTTCGCGGTTCGCGCTCTCAAGCCCTCCGCCCCGAAAAGGAGTTGGTTTTTTTGTGGGCTGTTCGCTGGATTGGCCACTTTATTCCGGGTCGAGAGCGGGATCTGGCTGGTTGCCATCGGCCTGGTCCTTGTCCTTCGAGAAGCCTTTCATCACCGCTGGCGCTCGATCCTTTCCGATGGCTTGCTTGTAACCCTTGGATTGGCCCTGGTGCTTTTTCCCTGGACCGTTCGAAACCTGGTGACCTTGAAGACGTTTCAACCCCTCGCTCCTGCCTACGCCCAGGATCCCGACGAATTTGTGCCCCGTGGATACTACAACTGGTGCAGAACCTGGCTCTGGAGGTTTCGTGATGTCAATTCCTTCATCTGGACCGTTGGAGAATCCGAGATCCCCTTGGACGCCTTGCCCTACAAAGCGAACGACAATGCTGAACAGCGCGCCAAGATCCTGGCTCTCCTCGCCCGCCACAACGAATCGTACTCTCTCGATGCAGCGTCCGATTCGGAATTCGAAGCGATGGCTCGCGAGCGCATGCACCGGCATCCTCTTCGTGTTTTCGTGATCACTCCTGCCCTCCGTGCCCTGGCACTCTGGTTCACGCCGCGCATCGAAATTCTTCCACTGGAAGGGAAACTGCTTCCCATCACCGAAGCTTGGGAGAACGATCCGCGCGACTTTCTGATTTCTCTTGTCCTCTTCATCGTCAACCTGGGCTACGTCGCGCTCGCCTTGTTCGGCGGATGGAGATTCATCCACAACGCCCCCTCGTTGGACAGGGTGGATCTACTGGGAGCATGCCTCCTCCTTTCTCTTATCTGCCTTCGCACTTTTTTCCTGTCGTATTTCGCCTTCCCTGAACCTCGCTATGTTGTGGAGGCATATCCGGAGGTGATTGCCCTCGGTGCCTTTGCAATTGCGACCCGCAAGTCGCAATCTTGAATTGCCTTAGCCTGAATTCCGAAATTAAGGGCGCCAACTAAGCGTTAGGCTCTTCGATTCAAATCGAATGGAATGAAATAAAGGAAGAATGGAATTGTTTTGCCCTTGAAGGGACCGGAGAAAGAAGGAGGGACGGCTGACTCTGTTCTGTCTGTCCATGCTTTTCGAGCGAGGCGGCTGCCGCTCTAGGCCCGGAGGGCTCTTAGATTGTAGCCCCACCTGTCGAAGATCCGCCGTGGCGGGAAGCTCCGCGTTCTTTGCGGAGCGAGGGTGGGGTACCGATGAGAGAAAATGTGAGAGCCCCGCTTGCGGGGTGAAACAATGGCATCAGGTCCCAGTATACGGATCGTCCTATTCGATGCCTCGCACTCGGACAGAGATTGCCCACTCTTGCGGAAAAGAGATCTTCCGAGGGCGCTCCCGCTGCCAGGAAAAACTCCAGTTTCCCGATATCGCTTGGTGAATCCAACCGGCGGAGTTGGGCTCCACTAATTCGTGAAACGAGAAGGGTAACAGGGGGCGGAGAGAAAGCATTGCGGAGAGGAACATGCCAGGAAATTATTGTATGGTTATCCGAAGATCCATTCGGCAGATTCTTTCTCCCCGCAAGCGGGGCTCGGATGTCATGGGGGAAACCGGTACCCCACCCTCGCTCCGCCCCGCAAAGAACGCGGGACGGAGCTTCAGGTGGGGCTACAATCTAAGAGCCCTCCGGGCCTTAGGGGATAAAAGCCTTGCTCAAAAAGCATCCACTCATGGGAATCAAATCTTCCTCCGACACTGATCATCGTCTTCAACTTTGGAATTCGGGCTTGAGGTTGTGCGATCCACCTGTAGAGGCGTCCCGCCGGGAAGCTCTACGGGGGCGACTTCGCAAATGCGGGCTACGGCTTGGGCGGGGGTTGAACGTCCTTGTGGCCAAAAATGCCGAACAGCCTTTGCAGGAAGCCTCCGCCATGGAGATGGCAGTGCTGCAACGGGGCGGTTCCGGCGATGAAGGCCTCATCCCGGGTCGTGGGGCACTTGTCGTTCGCCAGCTCTCCACTCTCGGGGTCAATTTTCACGAATTCGATTCCTTCAGGAGGAGTAAAGGGTTGCCCTCCCACGATCCTGGGTCTCAGCGCAGCAGCCTTCTTCATAAACTCGGTCCAGATCGGCAGGGCCGCTTTCGCTCCCTCGATCTTGATATCGTGATTGTCGTCATACCCGACCCACACGATACACAGCAATCCGGAGGTGTATCCCGCGAACCAGGCGTCGTGGGAACTTCCGGTCTTCCCCGCCGCGGGCAGGGAGAACCCCCTGGCCCGGACTCCCGCTGCCGTTCCGTTGTTGACCACTCCCTCCAACAGGTACGTTAGAAGATAATTGGTCCTCGGATCGAGGACGGGACGGGTTTTCAACTGGGCACGCTCCAAGTCCTGGCCGCTTTGGTTGCGAATCCTTCCGATCATGATAGGATCCACCCGCACCCCGCGGTTCGCGAATACCGTGTAAGCGCCTGCCAGTTCCAGGGGCGTGACTTCATAGGCCCCAATAGCCATAGAGGGGGTTGCCTTGATCTTGTTATTCAGCCCCGTCTCGATCGCGAATGCGGCCACCTTGGGAAACCCGACCATCTCCGCGATCTTGATCGTCGCGACATTCAGGGAGTGAGTCAGCGCGAATCGCACGGAGACGGTCCCGTAGAACTCCTGTCCAAAATTTTCCGGCTCGTAGGTTTTATCGTCGAACGTGAACACCGTGGGTTCATCCACCACGGTCGTCACCGGCGTGATGAGCGGTTGGGATCCGTCGACCCCGGAGTTTAAGGCCGTGGCATAGACGAACGGCTTGAACGAGGATCCCGGCTGGCGTTTCGCCAGAACGTGATTCAGCTGACTGAGGCCGTAATCCGTCCCTCCCACGAGGGCCTTAATCTCCCCGGAGTGAGGATCCAAGGCGATCAGGGCGGCCTGGGGAAGCTGAGAAAACTCTACCGGCGGCGCGGTTTCGCCCTTCTTCAAACGACGGCGCGTTCGCTGCGCCACCAGGGCATCGACCTGCTTCATCCCGTCCCGCATCGCTTCAAAAGCGGCCCTTTGAAGCACTAGATCCAGGGTCGTGAAGATTTGAAATTGCTGGGTGACCAAATCGGTCTCGCTGTACTTCTCCAGCAGTTGGTCCTTCACAAGATCTACGAAGTAAGGGGCGTCTCCATAATCGTAATTGGGAGGCATGACGGCGATGGAGGTCTTCATCGCCGCTTCCCTTTGGTTGTCGCTGATATACCCGTTCTCCTTCATCTGGCCCAGCACCCAATCGCGGCGCAGATGCGCCTTGTCCGGATGACGCCAGGGTGAATACCGGTTGGGCGAGGGAATAATGCCGGCGAGGAGCGCCGCCTCGGGAAGGGTGATGTTCTTAATGTCCTTATTGAAATAGGCGGCGGCTGCCTCTCCGAATCCGTTGATGGAGAAGCTCCCTCTCTGGCCTTCATAGGTGTTGTTGGCATACAGTTCAAAGATCTCCTGCTTGGTCAGCTTCCGCTCCAGCAGGATGGCAATATAGAGTTCGGCCAGCTTGCGTCGCCATGTCCTTACCGGGGTAAGAAAGAATCCCTTGGCCACTTGTTGCGTAATGGTGGAGCCCCCCTGGGCGATCTCCATTTTCGACACATCATGGAATGCGGACCGCAAGGTTCGCAGCACATCAAACCCGCTGTGATTAAAAAAGCGCTTGTCTTCGGCCGAGATGACCGCCGCAATCAGGATAGGAGGGAGATCTTGATACTTGAGCAGGCGCCGCTTTTCCCGTCGCTGGTCAAAGAGGTTTGTGATCAGTTCGGGTTCAAGGAGGGCGGTCGAAAGCTCGGCGCCATCGTCGACCCGTGTGAGGTGCGAGACTCTCCCCTCCTGAAATTCTGCCCGGACATGGTCCCGCTTCGGATCGAGCGCCGAATCCGGTCCGGGTATAATCTCCAGCCCTGCCCGAACATATCGAAACTCGCCGCGACGCGAGCTCCCCTTCCCTTGCTCTACATACCCGGCACGGCGGAGGTCGGAGGTGATCTCAGAGGGGCGACCCGGCCAACCTACTCCGATCACGGTCGGGGAGGCAAAAATCTGGGACGTCTTTGCAAAAACCTCGCCGCTGAACCGCTGATCGATCATACTGGAATACTTCACATAGAAGTACACCAGGGGGACAACGGTCGCGAGGACCAAGAGAATGAGGGCTGCCAGAAGAATTTTAGTCCGGGTCCAGATGAAGGTGGTGAGCTTGGAAGGAAGGCGGATTCTTAATCGCATAAGTCGCGGCACGGAAGTATATCACACCAGAGAGACGCCGCATGGCCGGTGGAGGGAGTCCCGAGAGAATGTATCATCTTTCCATGTCACCCTTCATGAGAATTTTTCGGGCCTCGCCGACAAGGTACAAGGAGCCGGTGATGAGTATGGTCGACCGCGGTCCCTCCAAACGCCTGGCGAGTCTGAGCGCCTGAGCCAAAGTTGGGGCCAGGTAAGACGGGCAGATCGGCTCACCCACAGCCGAGAAGATTTCCTCCGGGGTGGCCGCCCGCCGGGTGGCCGGGCGCGTGAAGATGATTTGATGCGCGAGCGGTTCCAACTGGTGAAATATCTTTCGAATGGCCTTATCCCGCATCGCGCCATAAACCAGGATGATTTTGCGATTGGCCAGGAGTCCTTCGACCAGGCGGCGAAGGGCGCGGGCGCCGGCAGTATTGTGTGCGCCGTCCACATAGATTTCCGGGTGGTCACCGACCCTTTCAAATCGTCCCGGCCATTGGACGGACCGAAGACCCCCGATGATGTCGCCGTGGGAAACGCTTAATCCTCTCTCCGCACATTGTTCCAACGCGCGGATGGCGAGGACGGCATTGTCAATTTGATGCCGCCCCGCCAGCGGGAGTTCCACGCTTTCATACACCGCCACTGGGGTCCGCAAGGAAAAGCAGGAACGATTTCGTTCCAGGTGAATGTTTGAGATCCGCGTTCCATATCGCGCCTCCTCGAAGGGAGCTCTCCTGGAGCGCGCCTCCTCGCGAATCACCCGCAACGCCTCCGGACGACGGGCGGCCGTCAGCACGGGCACTCCCGCCTTGATAATTCCCGCCTTCTCGCGGGCAATCGCTTCGATTGTATTTCCCAGAAAACGTTCGTGGTCAAAATCAACATTGGTGATGACGGACGCCACTGGATGAACCAGATTGGTCGAATCGAGGCGTCCTCCCATCCCCACTTCCACAACACCCACATCCACCCCAGCGCTCTCAAAATAATCAAAGGCCATCGCGGTAATGGTTTCAAAATAGGTGGGACGCACAGACAGATGACGGGTTTTCTGAAGTTGACGAATCGTGCGTGCCACGCGCTCGTAGGATTTCACAAAATCGGCACGGGGGATGTTTTCCCCATTCACCCTCATGCGCTCGCGAATCGAGCTGAGATGGGGTGACGTGAACAAGGCCACCCGGCGTCCGCTGGCGCGCAAGATGCTGTCCAGCATGGCGCACACGCTACCTTTGCCGTTCGTCCCGGCCACATGCACCGTAAGAAAAGCCCGGTGTGGGGATCCCAGCGCATGAAGTAGTGTCCGCATGTTGCGGAGTCCAAACTTCATGGTCAATACTTCGTCCCCAAGGGCCAGTAACTGTGTCTCTGCGGAGGAAAAAGTCATGGCAATAAAAAAACGGCCGCGCGGGCCGTCGCGAATGAAATCGATCGATGCCGGGCAGTGGATACCGCGGGGCCCCACCACCCGGGATGGGCGGGAAAAACTCGGATCGGCCCCGGAAGCCTCCCTACGCTGCCATCATGAAATCCAGGGATTGAATCAGGAACTGGCGCAATTCCTTTCGGGACACGATGGCGTCGAGCATTCCGTGTTCGAGGAGGAATTCGCTTCGCTGGAAACCTTCGGGCAGTTTCTGTCGAATGGTCTGATTGATGACGCGTGGACCTGCAAACCCGATTAAAGCCCCGGGTTCAGCGACATTCAGATCTCCCAGCATGGCAAAGCTGGCAGTGACCCCGCCCGTGGTGGGATCGGTCAATATGGAAATAAAGGGAACATGGGCATCGTCCAGATGAGCGAGCCCCGCGCTGATTCGCGCCAACTGCATGAGGCTGATCGCTCCTTCCATCATGCGGGCCCCCCCTGAGACGGACACAATGACAAGCGGGCAGCGGCGTTCGAGACACAGTTCGATGGCGCGAACAATCTTCTCGCCCACCACCGCGCCCATGCTGCCGCCAATGAATCGATACTCCATGGCCTGGATAATGACGGGGCGGCCTCCCAGGGCCCCATCGCCGCTGATGATGGCATCCTTGAGGCCGGTCACCCGGGTGGCGTCTCTCAAGCGGTCGCGATACTGCTTGGTGTCCTTAAATTGAAGGGGATCGCTGGTCGCCAGCTCGCTGTCGAGTTCAAAGAAGACCCCGTCATCAAAGAGCATCTTCAATCGCTCACGGGCATCCATCTTGAAATGAAAGTTGCACTTGGGACAGACATTGAAGTTCGCGGCAAGGTCTTTCTTCCAAATAATCTGCTTGCAGGACTCACACTTTGTCCAAAGGCCCTCGGTCTTGACGCGTTTCTCTTCAACCGACGCGATAGGTGTCTTTTCCTTTTTGAACCAAGCCATGAATTTGATCCTTCGTTAATGTCAGCTATCAGCGTTCAGCCTTCAGCAGTCAGCTATCAGCGTTCAGACATTAGCGTTCAGTAATAAAGAAAATCTGAATGTTTTCGAGCTGTGAAGTAAGCTGGTACGAATTGACTGTATCGATGACATCATCAATTTCAAATTTCGGACTGTTTGTAGCTGTTCGCTGACCACTGAAAGCTGATTGCTGAAGGCTGAACGCTGATTGCTGATAGCTGAAAGCTGAAAGCTGATCGCTGCTTCCTTCACCGCGAATACGGATGTCCCTTGATAATCGTCATCGCACGATACAACTGCTCGGCCACCATGACACGTGCCAGATCATGCGGAAAGGTCATGGCCGAGAGTGAGACGAGCAGATTGGCGTTTGCCTTGATCGCCTCAGGCAGGCCGTCGTGATCCCCCATGAAGATCCGCAATTCCTGGACTGATCGATCCTGAAGGCGCTTGATGACTTCTGCAAATTCGCTGGACTTGAACTGGCGCCCGCCTTCGTCGAACACGACCGAAAAAGAGTTGGCAGCTTCTTTCTCGGCTCCTTTAAGCAACGCGGCGTTATCGCGCACTTCCAAAACTTCGCACGGGATGAGGGGTGCCAGGCGCGACCAGAACAAATCAAACAGCTCGCGGCATTGCGGCTGCTTGATCTTTCCCACCCAGAATGCCTTGATCTTCACTCAACCCTGCTTCCGGGAAGTGCCGTTGTGCGAAGGCGAAAACTCAACCCGCCGCGCCCCTCGCCACAACCGCTCCAGATCATAGAATTCGCGTGCCTTCGTCGAAAACACGTGGACTACAAAATCGGTATAGTCCATCAAAATCCACTCCCCCTGGGAGTAGCCCTCGATGTGCGCGGGCCGGACGGTTTGTTTCCGTAATTTCTCCTCAATCCAGTCAGCAATGGCCTGGACCTGGCGCGATGAATGACCGGTGCAAATCAGGAAGTGGTCAGTGAATGAGCAGATGGAGGAAAGGTTGAGAACGACGATATCTTCCGCCTTTTTATCTTCGGCGGCTCGAACAGCTTGAGTAAGGGATTTTTTCATTACCCCTGTGGGGACGCTCGATTGAGTCTTCAGGTTCTTTTTCGGTACAAACGGTTTTTCCGAATGTAATCGGCGACTGCGGGATCGAGTACTCCACGAAGCCATCTACCCGCGGATATTCTATCACGGATCAAGGTGGAGGAAATGCCGATTTTGAGGTTCGGAACAAGGTAGACCACAGGAGGAACGGCTGAGACCCGTCGCGAGATTCCCGCCCCCCTATGCTCGGTTCCGCCAAGAAAGCGGGCGGCGCGCTGAATTTTCGGATCGCTCTGTTTGACTAACTCCTGAAGAACAAGGCCGGGTCGGGAGACTACCACAAGAGCGACAGATTTGAGCAAGCGGTCAAAGCTCCGCCAGGTTTCAAATTCGGCGAATTGATCGGCACCCATCATAAGAAAAAGCTGGTCAGAAGGGTGGAGGTGAGCCCGTATTTCGGCCAGGGTGTCGATCGAGTAGTTTCTGTCGACCGGTGACAGCAGTTCCACGTTCGAAGCTACAAACCTCTTCTCGCGTCGAAGAGCCAGGGCCACCATGGCATGGCGATCGCAAGGATGGGTCAACTGGGCGGCCGCCTTATGGGGCGGGTAGGCGGCGGTGACAAAGAGAATGCGATCCAGTTTCAGCAGACGAGTCACGTGGCGCGCGAGGCGCAAGTGTCCTCGATGAATGGGATCGAAGGTGCCCCCAAAAACGGCAATCCGCAATTGAATCTCCTCCCTACTGACAGGAACCGCTACGGAAGTGCCCCGCAAAAAGTCCAAAGTGTTGCCGAATGGGTCGCCTGGATCTAAGTGGTCTTGACGGGATCGCCCTGGCGCGCCAGTCTTTGGAGCTCTCCGTCCACGGCGTAGACCAAATCTGGAATGCCCAAGCCGCTGACCGAAGAGATTTTAAGCAAAGTCAGGCCTTCGCGCTGGCAGTACTTGCTCACGGTCTCCAGGCGCGACCCGTCCCCTACAATATCGATTTTGGTGGCTACGACAAGTTGGATTTTGTCCAGCAGGGCGGGGTTGAAGGAGGCCAGTTCGCGATTAATGATGTGAAGGTCGTTGACCGGATCACGCCCGCTGCTTTCGGAAACATCCACCAGGTGCAAGATCAGACGGGTACGCTCGATATGTTTCAAGAACTGGACGCCAAGCCCCTGGCCGAGGTGAGCCCCCTCGATTAAGCCGGGGATGTCAGCGACAACGAAACTGCGCTCTTCGTCCACGGCCACGACACCGAGGTTCGGCACGAGCGTGGTAAACGGATAGTCGGCAATCTTGGGGCGCGCCGCCGAGATTCGCGAAATCAGCGTCGACTTGCCGACGTTGGGAAAACCCACCAGGCCGACATCCGCCAAGAGCTTGAGCTGAAGTCGAAGGTGGCGTTCCTCACCCGGAAACCCCGCATCGTGACGCCGCGGGGCCCGATTGGTCGATGTGGCAAAATGTGCATTGCCGTACCCGCCTCGTCCCCCCGCAGCCACCAGGATCCGCTCGTCCGGGCGCGTGAAATCATGCATCGCCTCTCCCGTGGAGTCTTCCAGGAGGAGGGTGCCCACTGGAACCTTCAACACCACATCCTCTCCATCGGCGCCATGCCGGTTGGAACCCTCCCCGTGTCGACCGCGTTGGGCCTTGAACTCCCTGTTGTAACGGAAATGGATGAGGGTGTTGTGGCGTTCGGAGCTCTCCATGAACACGTTGCCCCCCCGCCCGCCGTCCCCTCCACTGGGACCTCCCCGGGGAACGAACTTTTCACGGCGGAAGGCCAGACAGCCATTTCCGCCGCCTCCGGCCTTCACAAAGATCCTGGCTTCATCGAGAAATATCATGAGATCAAAAAGAAACAGCGGATGGACCGTAGCCGGAAGCCCTACGATGAACCGTTGGCGACCCGCTCTGAACCATCCGCCGTCCCTTGCGAGAACAAGAAAAACGCAATTTAATCTATGCCTGTGCCTGCTGCGGCGAGACACTGATGAAACGACCCATGCTGCCCTTGTCATGGAACTGAACGATTCCGCTGACCTTTGCAAACAGAGTGTCATCCTTGCCCCGACCCACATTGGGGCCCGGCTTAAACTTTGCACCGCGCTGGCGTACCAGGATGGATCCGCCGGTCACAAACTGTCCCGCAAAGCGCTTCACACCCAGCCGCTGCGCGTTGGAATCGCGACCATTCCGAGAACTGCCTACACCTTTTTTGTGTGCCATAAGCTCCCACCTGTGAATTCAAATGTCGTCACCGATCGCCCCGCTGATCTGCCCGCCGCGCCCATCCGGCTTGGCGCTAGAGTTCAAAACCCGGTCTCAGACGCGCCGATTGCGCTCCCTCTAGACGGCAATATCAGCAATCTTAACGGCCGTGAAATCCTGGCGATGCCCGGTTTTCTTCTTGTACTGTTTCTTGCGCTTGAACCTGAATACGATAATCTTGTCGGCACGCCCGTGGTCCACCACGGTCCCGCTCACGCTGGCTCCTGCCACCACCGGTGTTCCCACCTTGAAGTCGGTCTCGGTCTTGACGGCCAGAACCTCATCAAACTTCACATTCTGGCCCACTTCGGCATCCAGCTTATCAACGCGGATGGTTTCGCCGGGCTGCACCCGGTATTGCTTTCCCCCGGAACAGATCACTGCGTACATGTAGGCACTCCTTCAGCGCAAATCGAAAACGCCGATTATAGGGGCGACTCCGCTAAATTGTCAATGCGAAGGAAGAACAGCTCTTATCAGGAGGCCTTGCTGGCCGGATAATGATGCTCGATGTGTCGGGTGACGGGTTTCGGGTGTCAGGAACAAATACGGACCCTCTCCCGACGGCTGGGTCTTGATCTTGACCTGCTGTTTTCCTGGCTTTCTTACTCTCAGTTCTTCTGGGATTCCTTCTTGACGCGGGCTCCCAGGAGCTCTTTCACTTCTCCCATAAATTCCGTCACGTCTTTGAAATCGAGATACACGGAGGCAAATCGAACATAAGCCACTTTATCGAGCTTCTTCAAATTCTTCATCAGGATTTCGCCGATCTCTTTGGTGGATCGTTCCCTTGTCGAGGACTCCATCACATAACTTTCCACCTGGTCCACGATCTCCTCCATCTTGGCCATGGGGACCGGCCGCTTCTCGCAAGCGTGTAACAAACCGGCCAAAATCTTGGTGCGCTCGAATTTTTCGCGCCGACCATCCTTCTTGATGACCATGTAGGGGATCTCGTCGATACGCTCGTACGTGGTAAAGCGCTTTTCGCAGCTCAGGCATTCGCGGCGACGCCGGATCGCATCACCCTCCTTGCTTTCGCGCGAGTCCACAACTTTGTCTTCGATATGAGAACAATAAGGGCATTTCACGGGTGGACCTCCTTGATTTTGATTAGATCAGCGGTCAGACTTCAGCGGTCAGCAATCAGCTTTCAGCAATCAGCGGTCAGCTTTCAGCCGTCAGCGATCAGCCTTCAGCAATCAGCTTTCAGCAATTAGCGGTCAGCTTTCAGCCTTCAGCTACCAGCGATCAGCTTTCAGCAATCAGCGATCAGCTTTCAGCGATCAGCCTTCAGCTATCAGCAATCAGCTTTCAGCCTTCAGCAATCAGCCGTCAGCGATCAGCAATCAGCCTTCAGCAATCAGCGGTCAGCTGAAAGTCTGTTTTTGGGATCCATGAATCGAGATTGCTACTTCTAAGACCATTTCAACCTGCCAAAAGAAATCAAAGATCTGGGGCTGACAGCTGAAAGCTGATTGCTGAAGGCTGATCGCTGACCGCTGATTGCTGCTTTACGCCCCTTTGCTGTGCTTCTCAAGCACTGGAGCCGGCTCTGCCAGGGCTGAAGCGGCCTCTTTTTCCGATTCCCTGGCCAGGGAACCGAGTGACCAGCCTCCCCGGATCAATTCGATGAGGCCAATCACTGCCACAGGTAAAAAAGCGATCACCCAGGCAACCAGGGTGATCCCCGTGGCAACATTGGGATTCACGCCGAGAAAGCTGACCAGCGCAAACAGAATCAGGGCCTGGTAGCCCCCCCCCACGCCGGGAAGTTGCACAATGGCTCCGATCGCCGAAAAAGTCAGCAGAACAATCCCCATGGAATACGAAAAGGGTATTCCAAATCCCCGGACGATAAAGTAAACGCTCGCCGTCGCCGTCAGCCAGAGCAACAGGGAATAGAAAAGTGAAAAAAAGAGTGGGCGCGTATGGGCGATAAAAGCCAGTCCTTCAACAAAGGACTTCAGCACCTGCTCCGCCTTCACCCGGAATCGCTCAGGGATCAACCGCATCCGTTCAATCAGAAAATCGATCCACCGGACAGCATTCATCTGAAACAGGAAGAGGAAAGTAGTGACGGCCACCAGAACGACGAGAACGATGGCTGACACCCGCGAAAAAAGATGGAACACCATCGCATTTTGAGGAGAGACCGTCGGGCCCAGTTGGAAAAATGCCAGGTTTCCCAAAAACAGGATCAGAATCGTACTGAAATCAAAAAGCCGCTCCACGATCACGGTGGTCAAGGAAATCGAGAGCGGCAGGTTTTCCTTTCGCGAGAGGATAAACGGACGGGAGAACTCGCCGGCGCGGCCGAGCAGGGTCACTGCAGCGAATCCAATCAGAACCGCGGAGAACAAATTACCCAGCGAAGCCCGCTTTACGGGGAAGAGGAACTCCCTCCAACGGAGGGCCCGGATGAGATAACAACTCAGCGTGAGCACCAGTCCCGCCAGCAAGTATCCCGGATGGACATGGAGGAGGGAACTCAGGAACACATGCCAGCTGAAGGCATGCCATTCAGGATTGTTTTTCCCGCCCCAAACCACTAAAATGAGGACACCGAGGAGGAGCGCCACCCAGACAAACGTGCGGAATCTCAATCTCATGGGAAGTCAAGTGATGAAGACCGGTATGAGAATGCGGGCCCAGTTCGTTCTGGGTATTGGGTCACTGGGGGCCAGCCATCACTCAAGGGATACGTACCGCGGCCTCAAGCTATACTACAAATTGTGACTAAGTCAAGCAGATTTGGCCTTTCCAGACCCTCGCGACCAGCCTAAAAAGGGGATTTTTAGAGGTCACATCCTGGGTGCCCGGGTTTCCTTGCGAGGGTTCAATCTCCGCCTCCTCTTCGGCTGAAGGAAATGGAACTTTTTGGCACTCATTTTCGTTTCTGATATTGGAACCGAGAACGAGAAGGAGCAGGCGCTTTGGTTCACGTCGATGCGGAGGTGATCACCCGGTGCCTGAAGGGCGACAACGCAGCATGGGAGGAAATTGTAAGGTCGCACACGCGGCGCATTTATAACTTTTGTTACCGATTCACCGGCAGTTGGCAGGACGCCGAGGATTTGACCCAGGAAGTTTTTATGAGAGTTTACAAGACACTCAAGAGCTATAACACGACGGAAGGCTCCTTTCCAACCTGGCTGATGAGTGTCACGCGCAACCTGCTGGTCGACCACTATCGCAAGCACAAGAAAGAGTCCAGTGACGTCGCCCTCGAGGAAGTCTTTGAGACGGTGGAAACCAATCCCTCCCACGCGAAGACCGCCGTGGACCAGATCTCCACCAACGACCGAATCGAGATGGTCCGGTGGGGATTGAACAAGTTGTCGCCCGACCTTCGCGAGGCCGTGGTCCTGCGAGATTGCGAGGAGATGCGGTACGACGAGATTGCGACCGTGCTCCATGTCCCGGAGGGAACGGTCAAATCGCGGATCAACCGGGGGCGCATCGAGCTGGCGCGCATCCTGGAACGGAAACGAAGTCAGATTGAGGTCTAAGTAGAATCCCGGGGGCACCGCCCTGGATGGGCCAATGCGGTGATTAAACCATGAACTGCAGCAATTTCGAAGATCTGTGGATTGATTATTTCGACGAAACCCTGGACAGCGCCACGCGGCGGCAGGTGGAGGAGCATCTGTCCCTGTGTGGGAACTGTAGCGGGTTGGCCGCGGAGATGCGCAGCAATCGCCTGCTCGCCAGTGCGCTTCCGGAAGTTGAGCCCCCGCCCCGGCTCATCTACAAAATCATAGCGGGGACCTCGGGGACTCCCGCCGCTCCGGCCTGGTATGATTTCATTTTCGATTTCATTCGTCCGCAACAACTGCCCAAACTCGCCATGGGCGCGCTGATGGCCGTTGCTTCGCTGGCCGTCGTGCTTTACGCGATGGGGCTTGATTTTCGGCACATCACGACCGCTGATCTGAAGCCCTCCCGCGTGTGGGACCACACCAATCGGGAGATGCACCTCGCCTACAGCCGCGGGGTCAAATACTACAATGCCCTGCGAATCGTTTATGAAATCCAGTCACGGGTCCAAAGTTTGAACGCATCCACCGCAGATCAGGATCAACCCAACCCGGTCGAACAGCCGGAGAAAACCGCTCCTGCTCCGCCGCCGAAATCCGGATCCCAGCGCACCATCAGTGAGGAGCGGGATGCGGGGGAGATTCTTGTACAAAATATGCACCGTTCGGAGAACCCGGGAGGCCTCTCATGAAATGCGCCAGCCATGCTGAAGTGGAATCCGCTTACTTCTGTCGAAATTGCGGCAAGCCCATGTGCACAACCTGCACTCATCTGATCCAAGGTCAGGCGTTTTGCGAAGCCTGTCTCGCCCGGAATGTCGGGGGCCCTGCGGGCCCATCCCCGGACCTGGCGAATCCCTGGGTGGCTTTTGGTTTGGGATGGATCCCGGGCGTAGGGGCGGTGGTCAACGGCGAATACACCAAGGCCGCCGTTCATGTCGCAATCTTTGCCGGCACGATCGCTCTGCTGGCCAGTGGAAATATCCCGGATGCCGGTGAGGCCTTCCTGGGAATCTTTCTGGGAATCTTCTGCCTGTATATGCCCTTTGAGGCGTATCAGACAGCCCGCCGCAAACAGGTTGCGGGCCTTGGAAATCCCGCCACGGGACAACCGTCCATGGCACAACCTCAGTTCTATCAGGATTTCTGGTCCGACTGGAAGTTGAATGCACCGATTGGCGGGATCATCCTGGTAGTCATCGGAGTGCTCTTCCTGCTCGATAACATGGGCATTTTCTACTTCGGCAGGATTTGGCGTTTATGGCCGGCGCTGCTGATTTTCTTCGGTCTGCTGATGCTGAGAAACCGGTTGAGCAGACCGAAATGACATGTAGGGCGATCCGCTAGGACGGACCGTCCTCTGTCGACCGAATGTTCGAGAACCTTAGTCAATCCTTAGGAGCAAGACGACCATGGCAAACGGCTATTATGCACGGCGAGTAATGGGACCCATCGTCCTGATCACGGTAGGGGTGTTATTTCTTCTGGATGAGCTGTTCCCGTACCGGGGTTGGGGGATCGGTCACACCTGGCCGGTCATTCTGGTGGTGATTGGAGCGGTCAAAATTCTGGAGCGGTTTTTTCTGCCGCCACCACCCACTTTCGTTCCTCCCCCGGCCGCTCCCGGATCCGCCCCCGGAAATCCCACTTGGCAGGCGCCTCCACAATCACCGGGGATGGCAGGTTCACCGGGCGTGCCACAGAGCCCACCAACTGGGGGCCAAGAGCCGCCAAAGTCTTAGACCGAGCGCTCCCGGGATTTCGAGCCCTCCTGGAGGGGGCGGATATTTCGGGCGCTTGTAGACGGAAGTTCACATCCTGGATGCAGGAGACCCGATATGGCAAACGGATATCGTAGAGATTCAATCTTTTGGGCATTGACATTGATCGCGATCGGAGGTTTGTTCCTTTATACCAACTTTCATCACGACGCCCGGCCCTGGCATATCATCGCGAAGTATTGGCCCCTCCTTATCATTTTTTGGGGCTTGAGCAAGCTCTACGCCTACTTCAAGTTTCGTAAAAACCCAAACGTTCCTCCCGGACCCTTCATCACTGGCGGCGAGATCGTGGGGTTGGTTTTCCTCCTCCTCATCGGAACGGCGATCTCCAGCGGTGTAAGACACTCGGACCGTTTTTTCCGCGGACAGGGGATTCATATAGGAGATGGGGATAACGACGAAACCCTGTCCTTTGAAGGGCTCTTTGGCAATCCGTATGACTTTACGGAACAGGTGCAGGCTGACGCCAAACCGAAGGCAGTGATCGCGATCCCCGATGTGAAGGGGAATATCAAGGTCATCGGTTGGGACCAACCGAAAATCCAGGTCCAGATTAAGCAGCGTGTTTATGCCGACAATGAAAATGATGCGAAAGCCCGCGCGGACTTGAATAAGACAACGATCTCGGAAGAGGGTGGAAAATACAAGATTGTGACCAATCGTCAGGACGCCTCGAACAAAGGGTATCGGTTCAACGTCGACCTGGAAATCAGCGTCCCCAAGGATTCCCAGGTGACGACCAACCAGATGCGCGGTGACGTTAGTTTCAGCGGGCTGGTGGGCGATCAATCCATCGATTCCATTCGCGGTGATGTTGAAGTCGCCCAGATTGTGGGAAACGTCGTGATCGCGATGCGGCGAGGGGATCTCAAGGTGAACGATGTCACCGGAAATGTTGATCTCTCCGGTCGCGGAAATGATGTCTCACTAATCAAAGTGGGCGGGAACGGGTCGGTCAAAGGGGAATTCTTTTCGGTCGATTTTCAGGATGTGAAAAAACAGGTGCGTTTTCTCTCGAGCCGGACTGACCTGCTGGCTGACAAACTTGAGGGGGCCGTGCGATTGGAGTCCGGCAACCTCACGGTCCGAAACGTCAAGGGTGCCTTCACCGTGAAGACCAGTGCCAAAGATATTACCCTCGAAGATGTGCTAGGACCGGTCCGGGTCGATAATAATCGGGGGAATGTACAATATCGTGCCTCGCTGCCGCCCAAGACCGACATCGACATCCGGACACAATCCTCATCGATTGATTTTGGATTGCCACGGAACTCGTCATTCCAAATCGATGGGAAGACGAAATCCGGGGATATTGAGACCGATTTTAAGGTGCCCACGTTGAAGGTGACCCAGGATCAACCCACGAACGAAATCACGGGTTCAGTGGGCAAGGGCGGCCCTCATGTAAGGCTCGAAACGACTTATGGAAACTTGAAGGTCGCACAACTTTAGCGAACAGGTCACTACACCCTACAGAGACTAAAAAGCCCCGGAAGTCCGGGGCTTTTTCAATTGGTTCTTGCGATGAGCTGAATCACCAACCCAATAGAGTTGGTCCCGCGGGGAGAGACCAGGTCATCGTGGCGGATAGTTCGGACTCGCTTGGTTTTAGACTGCGGCCGCATCTTCCTCTTCCGCAATCCGAAATCCGAAATCCGAAATTGAACCTGACGCCTCCTTGGCGACCTTTGCGGTTGATTTTAGATTTAGCTGTGAAGGTCTCTAATCGTGCCGTAAGGCCTTGATCGGGTCCACCCGTGCCGCCCGAGTGGCAGGATAACTTCCGGCGATGAGGCTGACCAGAAGAGAAAACCCGATGCCCCCCGCCACCAGCCACCACGGCGTAAAAAACATCTGGGCCGCGAACCCTCCCTGGCGTTGGATGTAGATGTTCGCCCCAAAATTAATAATCTTGTCCACGCTCCATCCCAGCACAACCCCGATGGCTCCCCCTAGAACACCGATCAGGGAAGCCTCCACAAAGAATATTTTCCGTATGTCCCCATCGCCTGCACCAATAGCCTTCATGACGCCGATCTCGCGCGTACGCTCCAGGATCGACATGACCATGGTGTTGACAATCCCCAGGGAGGCGACCGCCAGGGCGATAGAGCCGATCAAGCCGAGAAGAATATCCAGAATGATGAAGGCTTTCTTGGCGCCCTGCAAAGCGTCATTGATCGAAAAGGCATTGAAACCGAGGTCCTTGATTTTCTTCTCCACATCTTCTGTATCCTGGAGATGCTTCACCTTGACGGTGACTGCGCTGTAGGAGGGCTTCTGGGAGAGACCGCGCAGGAAGGCCTGAGGATTTGTAAAATCCTGAAACCCCGCCTCCTGTATTTTCTTGAGTGGGATCATAATCGACGAAAAAAATCCTCCCCCGAAGTTGGGGCCGGGTTCGCGCTCCACAATGCCGATAAGGGTGTACTTTTTTTCGGTCCGCTGAATGGTCATCTGGCCCATGGCCCCACCCATCACGGCACTGGCAAGGTCGGACGCCGTGGCATAGCTTAAGGTGATCTCCTTCCCCACGAGATTCTTCGGATCTTCCGAACTCAAATTGTGGGCAAAGTCCAGGCTCATCATGCAGCCATCTTCAGTATCGTTCTTCAAAAAAGACCCATAGGTAATTTTTTGAAACACCCCCTCACCCCGGGAAGAGAGGGGGACCCCCACGGCAGTGACAAATTCAGAGAAATTGCCGTACTTCACCTCCACGGGCATTCGCAGGTTGGGATAAACCTCTTTCACGTTGGGGAGTGCTTGAATCTTCTCGACGGCCTTGTCGTCCAGCGGCTCCGGGGGTTTCTCCGGGCGGGCGGGATCGCTCGTCCCGCCGACAGAATTCCCGGTGGCGGACTGCTGGTCCCGCCTGACCGGTCTGGACCGTCCGTTACGGCCGAAACCCTGACCCGCGGAAAACACCGTGATCGTGTCAAAAAGGCCGGATTTCTTAAACTGTCCGACCGTGAGTTCCTGCAACCCCACCCCAAGGGACACCATGCCCACGAGTGACGCGATGCCGATGGAGACACCGAGGGTGGTCAGAGAGGTCCGCAGCTTCGCCTCGCGCAGATTTCTCAATGAGAGTTGAAGAACATCAGAAAGAATCATTGGTGCCAACCAGAGTCTCGTAGGGCGGCGAGACTCGCCGCCCTACCGAATAACGCACGAACGAGAAAATCAAGCGGCGCCCCTCGACGACGAACCCGGTGAAAATCAGTTTTCCGCGATCCTTCCATCCCTCAAGCGAATGCTCCGCTGGATGTAATTCGAGGCCAGCTCCGTATCGTGAGTCACCCAGAGGATCGTCTTTCCTTCGTGTTCGTTCAGTTGCTTCAGAATTCCGAGTATCTCGCGGGCCGTCTGACTATCCAGATTTCCAGTGGGTTCATCGGCCAGCAGGATGGATGGACTGTTGGCGAGCGCCCGGGCAATGGCGACGCGCTGCTGCTCTCCTCCCGAGAGTTCCGTGGGACGGTGGAGCTGCCGGTCTTGAAGACCCACGGACTGGAATAGTTCCAACCCTCGCCGCTCACGTTCCGGGCGGGGAACACCGGAAAACATCATTGCCAGGGTGACGTTCTCGAAGGCCGTCATCGTGGGGATAAGATTGAAGGACTGGAAGATCATGCCCACGTTCTTCCGGCGATGCAAACTCAGGTCCTCCCGGCTCATCTGATCCAGATTCTGGGCGAACACTTTCAGGGCGCCGCTGGTGGGGCGGTCCAGGCCCGCAATCAGGTTCAGCAAAGTCGATTTACCCGACCCGGAAGTCCCCAGTAAGCCCACAAACTCGCCTGCTTCGATGGTAAACGACACTCCATCGAGCGCCCGAACGATGGAGTGACCCATGGGGTAATGTCTCGTGAGATCGATGCTTTCAACGATGGCAGCCATCAAGGAATGATACGATTCATGGTAAGGAAGGTTTCGAAGAACCTCTGAACGGGCGTTCGGGATGAACACTCGTTTCAAAAAGCCGGCGTGGAGGCAGCCGCTATCGCTTTTCCTGTTCGATCCGGTGTTTCAACTGCTCCAGTTCCTCCGTCAGCCGTTTGCACTTACGGGCAAGAAGGAAGGTGTAAACCAACAGCACGATCCAAAGAACGGCATAGGCAGCGACCAGATAATTATTCATCACACGCTCCGTAATAAAGGTCTATCAGGACGACGATTTCAAATTTCGAATCTTAAGCCCAACCGGGGACGCGCGCAGGCAATCGACCGCGGGCCCATCGGGCGCTTCCGCCCCGCTGTAACCCGAAGGCATCCCTATCTTCCCGCCCAGCGTTTTTTCAGGGAATTCAATGCCTCCTGTGCCTCGGCCAGTTCGATGCGACGGCCCAACAAGAAGAAATACAGGAGGGTGAAGGTCACCAGACACACGAAAAACGCCACCCGCATCTGGGGATCCAGGTAACCTCCCCCTCCCATGACGGGCTGAGGGTGCTGAGTCCGCCACCATCGAATGGAAAAATAAACGATGGGGACATCGAGCGCTCCCAGGATGCCAAAGACCGCCGAGAGATTGGCGCGCTTGGTCGGCTCCGGGACATTGGCGCGCAGCATCAGGTAAGCCACGTAGATCAGCCACTCGACCAGCGTGGACGTCAGCCGCGCATCCCAGGTCCACCAGATTCCCCAGACGGGCTTGGCCCAGATGGGGCCCGTGGTTAAGGAGATAGAGCAAAAGACCACGCCCAATTCGGCGGAGGAGGCCGCAAAAGTGTCCCACACCTGCCGCTGCGTGATGAGATAACCGACCGAGCCCAGGAACACGAGCCCAAAGGCCAGCATGAACACCCATCCGGCGGAGACATGATAGTAGAAAATCTTCTGCACGATCCCCATCGTCTCTTCTTCCGGCGCGTACACAAAGACCAGGTAGAGCGAAACAGGAAATAAGATCACCAGGGGATAAAAAAAATATCGTGAAACCTTGGTTAACATAGAAGCACCTCTATGGGCTGCCGGCCGCCGGAGACGGATCCCCGCGAACTTCTGCTCCCGGTTTCTTTGGACTCATTGGAAGTGAGTCGAAGGATGTCTTCGCTCATTCCTCGAGGACATATTCAAACACCAGGAATGACGTCGTAATGAAAATGACGTCGAACACGATAAGAATCTTGACCCAATCCATCATACCACGCAAAGGCTCTCCGGCGAGGGTGCGCACCGACGCCTCCACGGCCCCAATCAGCACCGGAACGACCACCGGCAGGAACAGGATCGGCAGGAGCACATCGCGCATCTTGGTATTGGCGGCGATGGCCGAGAAGACCGTCCCCACCGCCGAAAAACCGAGGGTCCCGAGCACCAGGATCAACACGAACTGGCCAAATCGAGCCGAAAATGAAAAGTTGTAAAGCACCGCAAAGATGGGAACGATGAGTAATTCGCTGACCAGCATGAACACAAAATTTCCCAGCATCTTCCCGAGATAAATTCCACCCCGATCGACGGGCGCCAGCATCAGCGCCTGGATCGACATATTCTCACGCTCGATGGCGATGGACCGGTTCAGGCCGAGCACCCCGGCAAACGTGAAAGCCACCCACAACAACCCGGGGGCGGCCAGGAGAATGGACTCTCGCGGGGCACTCTCGAAGGCAAAGTTGAACACGACGACCACCAGGAGGGCGAACACGAACATGGCACTGAACAACTCTCGGGTGCGAAATTCAGTGACCACGTCCTTCCAAAGGATCTTGAGAATCTTGTTGAGCATTGAGATTCGTCGGTTGAGATGGATCTGATATCCGGCCCCGCTAAAAGGGGGGAGGGGCGCTTCGCTGGGCTACTCTTCGGCCTCGTCCACATGGGCGCGAAAAATCCCGGCAAACTGTTGTGGCGTGAATCCGGATCCCTGTTCGTCAAACACTACATTCCCCTTTTCCAGCACCAGTACGTGGCTCACCACCCGGAGTCTCAGGTCGAGGTTATGGGTGGTCAGGATGACCGTGCGCCCCTCTTTCTGATGTCGCTCAATCAGGCGGTCCAGCAGATCGGAGGCGATGGGATCCAGACCGGTATAGGGTTCGTCGAGCAACAGCAGCGAGGGATCATGCAGGAACGTGCGAGCCAGCGACAATCGCTGTTGCATCCCACGGGAGAATCCTCGCACGCGCTCGTTGCGTCGGTCCCACAATTTGACATCCTCCAGGGCCCCTCGAATACGGTCCCCGAGATTGCTCAGATCATAGAGCGCGCCAAAGAACTTCAAATTTTCAAGGGCGGTCAGGTCGGCATACAGATAAGTGGAGTGGGAGATGAAGCCAATCTGGGCGCGGGTCTGGTCCGGCTGGCGCCTCGCCGGCTCACCCCTCAACTGGTACTCTCCGGCGGTGGGCCGCATCAAGAGGGCGAGAATCTTGAGCAGAGTCGTTTTCCCCGCCCCATTGCGGCCGAAGAGCGCGACCACTTCGCCGGGCTGGACCGAGCACGTGACCTGATCCAGCGCCGTGGAATGGCCGAAAGACTTGTGAATGCCCTTGAGACGAACGTGAGGCGCAGACTCAGGCAACGGTCTTCTCTCGCTTTCTTGCGGGGGCGGGATGAATGCGCCGCATGAGTTCGGCACACTTGCTTTTGAGTCGGCTGCGCTGCAGGTGGTAGTCACGCTCCGAGATTTCCTGGGCCGCAAGGCGCACGTCCAGTTCAATGATGCGCCGGACAAGGTAATCCTTTTGGTCGATCAGCTGCTTCTTTCGTACCGGCGATGGCCCTTCGGACTTCGAGGAGGGCTCACGCCGCTGGAAAATGGCAAAGCTCAATGACCAGAGCATCAGCAATCCCAATAGACCGACCAAGGGCACCTGGATGGATCCAATGGCATTCGGCAACTGGGTCACTGACGATGCTCCCCCTTCCGCCCCCATGCCCGAATCCGATCCCGCGGCCGGTGACGTCCCGCCCGCCACATTCACGGTCACCTCCTCCCCCGCCCGCTTGCCGCGGGCCGCATACACCTGATATCCCTGCGTGTCGGAGGAACTCTTCTCGAAGCCCGCGGCAGAGTTGACCTGCATGTCTTTGGGAAGAAACAGATCAATCTCTCCCGGCGCATTGGCAAGCTTTTGGGAGAAGGAATAGCTCTGCGAACTGTAATCAGCGGTGAAGCGGATGCCGATGCGTGTGATGCCGGGCTGGATGGGGTGATCGATGGCAAACAACTTCCCGGCGCCAATTTCCCGGGGTGTTTGCGGGAGAGGCATTCCCGCCGATTCTTCCAGACTCGCGTTCTCCACGGTGGCCCCGGCAGGGAGCATGAACTTAAAGGATCCATCGCTGCGCACCAGGGTCCGGGGTGGATTGGTTTTATTCTCGACCTCAAACACTTCGTCGATATTCAGCTTCCCGGCTTCAGGAACCATTCGCCACTGCGCCCGCGTCACCGCCACGTTGGCATCGGAGGTCGTGGCCTCAAACACTGTCAGGGTGGTCCGGGTTAGACCCCTCTCCTGGGGCTGAACCGGCTGGTTGTAGTTGGCGCCCTGATAGTGTGTCTGAACCACAAAGAATGGCCCTTGCGTTCTTTCGAACTTGAATCGTCCTTCGCCGTCCGACTCGACGCTCGCCACTTCTTCCATTCCCTTGGAGGGCGAGACCAGAATCATACGCTGGTTCTTGACGGGCTTGCCGGTCGTCCCGTTCTTGATCACACCTTCGATCTCGACAGAAGGCTGGGCAAAAAGATTGCCACACAGGAGCACAAGGCTACACAGCGAAATCAAAAAAGTCTTAGGCCCAAAACCATTGAATCGTTCGTTCATCGGATTATTCCAATTATCAAAACAAATACTGAAGCACCAAGGGAAGCATATCGAATCAAGCTCACCTTTACCTACGCGTGATCCTTGAATTGGCTGAGAAAAAACCCACCCCTGCCCGGACGCCCATTCAGTTGCCGCCCGTCTGTTTCCAAGACCTGGTGGAACCGGGCATAGGCACCTTCACTGAGTGAAACCGACGGTCCGCCACCTTGTGAAATTTCGCGGCGTAGTAATCAAGCAGTCCTCGGATCATTTTCTGATATTGGGTCTTGTTCTCCTTTGCCGCCATCTTAAAAAACTCAACGCTGGCCTTGCTCAGGGCAATGGTGATTTTAACTTTGTCTTCTCTAAAAGCAAGTTGTTCGGGAGGCGGAAGGAAATCATCGATCACTTTTAATTCATCCATGGGTTCCTTGGTGTATTTTATTTTTCTCTTCATAGATTCTCTTCCCTTTTCTCCAAGAACCCGCCCCAAAAATATGGATGACGTTTCGACGAAAGGTGAATCTCACCGTCAGGATGTTGCCTTCGATCTCACCCATGCAATAATATCTGGTCTCTGTTTCGCTATGGCTCAAATCCTGAGCAATAACACGCCTCGGATCAAGAAATACCCGCTGGGCAAACGTGAATGAAACCCCATGCTTCGCCTCGTTATTCTTGTCTTTTTCGTCATCCCACTCGAAGCGGGTCTTCCGCATGGGCTACTATAACAGGATATGGTCTAATAGCAATATATTTATATGGTCATTCTTCTTGCGGCAAAAATCATCCTCATCCATTATGTCTATGTTGTTGGGTAGGATCCAAAGGGAGGCCAAGGGTCAACGTTTGGTGCCGCGGCGTTTTGATTCCACTTCTTTTTCGACCAGGGCGTTGTAATCTTCGCCGTGCTCGATGAAGTCGATCCGATCGAGGACCAGCGCGGCTTCCATTTTGTATTCGTCTCGCAGCTTGTGAAAATCCTCTTCCGAGAGCTTTCCCATTTTCCACTCAAACTCGAGGTCTTTCATGTTCTCATAGATGGAGTCCTTCTTCTGCAACAAGCCCTCCAGCTCGGTCTCGCCGAGGTTGTCGATGTACACGAGCGAATCGCTTTGGCGAAACAGGGGTTCCAGGGCAAAGGCCACCACCAGAATTCCCAGCAGTGCACAGAAGGCATAGATCATAAGTTCGGTACCGAATGTAAGAATTAGAAGTTTCTGAGAATATTGGTGGAGCGGAAAGCGGACCCCACCAAACACCCTTTACGCGTGCGGGCTAGGAATCCCCAAACTCTTTCAATTCCATCTCAATGCGGTCATCGAGCTTCTTGGAACTCGCGAGCGTCTCCGCAGTCGATGATGGTCCACTCGCTCCAGCCAGGGATGCCGCCGGAACTTCCATCGGCCGCCTTCGCATCATGACCTTCAGAACGACGATGACCAGGACGGTGCCCGCGGCAAGCATGGCGAAGGGCATGATCCAGGCGCTCCAGTTGAAACCTGAGGTGGGAGGGACAGCCAGGACCTCTTCACCCATCTCCCGGACGAATCCGGCGATGATTTCGTCCCGGGTTTTTCCCTGGGAAATCTCGCGGGTGATGCGTTCCCGCATGGGGATGGCAGAGCCGCACTGTACATGATTGCAGCGGTTCAGAACGAGATTGCATCCGCAACGGCAGGAGAGCTTTTCAGAAACTTCATCCAAAGTGGTCTTGGGGGCAGCCGCGGGCCCTGTGCTGCTCTGTGCCATGAGCCAGACTTGCAGCAATCCCATCAAGAGAGCAAACGTCAAGAACCGCCGGAAGCGAAGGGAGGGGATCCGATTTTTAAGCACGGAGTTTTTCCTTTGCGGTTTCCACGAGTTCGGCTTCCCGTGTGGTGATGATTTTTTCCCATTCGGTTTCCCACGCCGCGCGTCGTTCCATCTCCCCCTTGCTTGGAATCATGGCCACCACTGTGCCGAACACCACCACCAGGCCGCCAATCCAAATCCACAGGACCAACGGATTCACAAAGGCCTGGATGATGGCCTTGTCGGAGTTCACGGTTCCGGAGAACACCACGTACAAATCCTCCACGAGCGAGGAATGGAGCGCCACTTCGGTGGTCGGCTGGCCACTCGCCTTGTAAAAACGCTGCTCGGGACGGAGGACATAATTCTGCTTCACGCCGTTATGGAAAACGCTGAGGACCGCGTGCTGTGACGCATAGTTGGGGTTATCGGCATCCCGAATCGCATCGCACTGGAGCGTATAGGAGCCAATCTGCGCACGCTCCCCCACCCCCATATCCGCTTTCACCTGCTTGTTAAACGCGGCGCCAGCCACCCCCATAAAGATGAGCACGATACCGAAGTGGATGATATAGCCGCCATAGCGGCGGGTGTTCCGATGGGTCAGGTTCATCAAGGCAGTTATAAAATCTTCCCCACTGGTTTTTCCACGCGCCCTGGCTCCCTTGTAAAACTCCGCCACTATGGTGACCGTAACAAACAGGCACAGGATGAAAGCCATCAAGGCGTAAAAATCACGAACACCGAACGCGAATAAGACCACCCCCAGGGCCAATGCCGTCGATGAGGGAATCATGAAGTTCTTCTTCAGACTCTTGATGGAAGTATTGCGCCACGCAAAGAGCGGCCCCACACCGGTAAGAAAGAGGAGGAACAGGCCGATCGGGAAGTTGATCTTGTTGAAGTACGGGGCGCCGACCGTGATCTTGACCCCCTTGACCGCTTCCGAGATGACCGGAAACATCGTCCCCCAGAAAACCGCAAAGCAGGCCGCCAGCAGGATCAGGTTGTTAAACAGAAAACTGGATTCCCGGGAGACCACCGAATCCAGCTGGTTCTCGCTCTTCAAGTACTTCAGCCGGTCAAAAAGCAAGGTCAATGAAAAAGCGAGGATCAAGGCCAGAAAGGTCACAAAGTACGCGCCAATGGAGGACTGGGCGAAAGCGTGCACCGACGACACCACCCCGCTGCGGGTGAGAAAAGTGCCAAAGATGCACAGAAAGAAAGTCAGGATGATGAGCACCATGTTCCAGACCTTCAGCATCCCCTTTTTTTCCTGGATCATCACGGAGTGGAGGAAAGCGGTCCCCATCAGCCACGGCATAAGTGAGGCGTTCTCCACCGGGTCCCAGCCCCAGTAACCGCCCCAACCCAGCACATGATAGGCCCACGCCGCTCCGAGCAGTATACCAACACCCTGAAAGAACCACGCCACCATCGTCCAGCGGCGTGTCGTCTTGATCCAGGTATCCCCCAATTGCTTGGTCATCATCGCCGCGATGGCAAATGCAAAAGGCACGATGAATCCCACGTATCCCAGGTACAGCATCACCGGATGAATCACCATCATCGGATATTGCAGCAGCGGGTTGAGTCCGTTGCCATCAGGGGGCGCGTAGGGTTGCAGGCCGCCGCTGGCCCCGGCGACGGCCAGGGTGGAAAAGGGATTCGCCACAAAGAGATTAAGGATGGAGAAGAAGCACTGTGTCGTCATCAGCACGGCGATGACGTAAGGCATCATGGCGCGATGCCGGTTTCGATTCTGAAGCACGCAGACAAAAGAGTAGAGGGAAAGCAGCCAGCCCCAAAACAGCAGGGACCCTTCCTGTCCCGCCCAAAGTGCGGAAAACTTGTAAAAGAAGGGGAGGTCGCGGTTGGAGTGCGCCGCCACATAAGCGACGTTGAAGCTATTGGTCAATAGCAACGTCCACAGGATAACAACCGCCAGGGTCACCATGGCACAGCTGATCAGAACCGCACGTTCCGAACTCCGGACCAACTTGCGGTTATCGAGCTTGGCCCCGAGGACACTGCCCAGTACCGCATAGGCGGAAAAAACAAAAACCAGAATGACCGCAAAATTGCCAATCTCGGGCATGGGTTACCTCGATGTCACGGTGTTATCAGCCGGACTATCCTTGGGAAGTTGGATTGGGGAACCAGAACAGATGTGAAATCAGAAGTCAGTAATCAGAGGCCAGAAATCAATTGCCAAATTATAAACCAAGGATCCCACACGATCTCTTCCGCAATCCGAAATCCGCAATCCGCAATGCAATTACGTTTTACTCGGGGGCGTCTCCCCCTTCTGTTTGGCCTGATACTTGGACGCACATTTTGCCTGGATTTTATCGGCCTGGAAGACTCCCGAGTGATCGTACTTCCCCTCCACGACGGCCTGAACTCCATCCACGAAGGTATCGGGCAGTGTCTCGTCGCCGACGTAGTTGACCGGAACCACGATCCCTTTTTGTTCGATTCTGAACCGGACCGAGCGACCCTGGCGCTCAATTGAGCCCTTGACCACGTCACCCGCCACCTTGAGACGCACGTCATGCGCCTGATCCTTCATGGCCATCAGTTCGTCGACCGTCTTGTAGTAAGCTTTACTCTCATTAAATCCACTAAAGGCCAGCCAGACGACCGCAGCGATGATAATGACAGCACCGACAATGAACTTTCCCTTCCCCTTCATACGATCCTACCTCCTTAGCCCCGGGTCAGAAGTCCTCTTAACGTGAAGAGTTGTCCGCCTCATCAAAATGAGCGCCGATTATATCACTCGACCACCCTCCAGGGACACCTTTTTAGTTACCGCCTTTAAGAACAACAACTTGGCCCCTGGTGTCATTTCACGCTTCGGGCCCACGGGGTATTGTCTCAAAAACGTTCCCGATTGCTTTAACTTTAGTCACGCTTCCTTTGGAGTGCCTTGGCGGACCGCTTGGGGTGGGGCTGGTAATGAGGAGAAAGCCGCGAGACCCTCTCGGTCAAAGAAAGCGGTCCGCCACAGCGGACCGCACTCCACAACGATGGTATGATATCCCACCATCCATGAAACATGTCATTGTGGGAACAGCGGGCCACATCGATCACGGGAAGACGGCACTGGTTAAGGCGCTGACCGGTGTGGATTGTGACCGGTGGGAAGAAGAAAAACGCCGGGGCATTACCATCGATATCGGATTTGCAGCGCTGGACCTCGATTCCGAGACTCACCTTGCCTTTGTCGACGTCCCGGGCCACGAGCGGTTCGTGAAGAATATGCTGGCGGGGGCCCATGGGATCGATATCCTGATGCTGGTGGTTTCGGCGGACGAATCGGTCATGCCGCAGACCCGCGAACACTTTGAAATTTCAAAGCTGCTCCAGGTCAAAGCCGGCCTCACCGTCGTCACCAAATGCGATCTAGTTGATGCGGAAACCCAGGAGGTCGTCGTTCATGAGCTGCACTCTTTCCTCGCCAATTCCTTCCTGGAAGACCGGCCGATTCTCTGCGTCAGTTCCAAAACAGGGGCGGGACTGGACCGCCTTAAAGAGGAACTGCGAGTGCTGGCAGGAGAGGTGGCTCCCCGGGACTCGGGATGCAGCTTTCGCTTGCCCATTGACCGAGCATTCACAATGAAAGGATTCGGAACGGTGGTGACGGGCACCTTGATCTCCGGACGAATCAATCGCGAGGATGAGGTGGAGATTCTCCCGAAGCGAAAACGGGTGCGCGTGCGAGGGATTCAAGTGCATAACCGATCGGTTTCGAGCGCCATGGCTGGCCAGCGAACAGCGATCAATCTGCAGGGGGTAGACGTGCCGGAGCTCGCTCGCGGAATGATCCTCGCCCCCAGCGATGTCTTTCAACCCGCTTCACGCCTTGATGTCGAGCTCCACCTGCTCAATTCCGCGCCGGCACCGCTAAAATCACGCCATCGGGCGCATTTTCACATCGGAACCGCTGAAATGGTGGCCACCGTGCACCTCCTGGATCGGCCTGTCCTGGAACCCGGTGAAACAGCGGTCGCACAGATGGTCTTATCGTCGCCCACCGTTGCCCAACCGGGAGACCGGTTTGTTATTCGCCGCCTTTCTCCGGTCGTGACCATTGGAGGAGGAATGGTTTTGGATCCGTTGCCGCCCCGGCACGTTCGGGGTGACTCCCGGGTCCTCGGATTCCTAGAAGCAATTCGAACGCATGACCTGGAAGGCATGGTGAACCATGTGATTGAAGAATCCGGAACCGTCGGCGTCACGATCAACGGACTGATCGCGCGAACAGGGCTGCGCCAGGACGTTCTGCGTGCACAGCTCGACGCCTTGTCCAACCAGGGAAAAATCCAATCCCTTCCCGCATGCTTCGTCTCCACCGAACACTTGCGTCAGGTCGATCAACAGCTCTCCATGCTGGTCAGCGAACATCACGCAAGGAATCCCCTGACAATCGGGATTTCAAAGCAGGAGCTCAAGGAACGACTCGGCCCTAAGGTTTCCGAAGAGGTATTTGATTTCTTATTGAAGAAAGCTCAACAGGTGAAATCGTTGGAAGTGTCCAAGGATCTGGTTCACACCGCCGGCCGGAGGGTTTCGTTATCGACCGAAGAAGACGCCGGCCAGCAGGTGATCCTGGATGCCTTTCTTGCCGCGGGGCTGGCGGTGCCGTCAGCGGATGAAGTGCTCGCGAAAGTTAAGATCGACCGCAACCGGGCCCGGCAGATTGTTCAGTTGCTGGTGAGAGAAGGGAGGCTCGTTCGCGTGACGTCGGAGTTGATGTTTCACGCCGATTCGATTCAGGAGTTGCGCCAGCGGCTGCTCTCGCGCAAAGCTTCTTCGCCCCGAATGACCGTGAGCGAGTTCAAGGAAATGACCGGAATCACCCGGAAGTACGCTATTCCCCTGTTGGAGTTTCTTGACCGTGAACGAGTGACACGCCGCGAGGGGGATGTCAGAGTGATCATGTGAACGGGTTGGCTTCAACCTTAATTCCAAAATTCAAGACCTCTGCTGTTTCTTTGGGCGCATAGAAGGAGGTTCAATCGATTTTTCTCTCATCGCATGCGTCAGGAACAAGTTTCTAAGGCGCCGGTCGACGCCGGATCTTGAGCACGGAAGTTTGAGGGAGTAACCGCGCGGCGCGGGATGACCAAGGCAGGGGCGGGAGACTTCCCATGATCGGCTGGCAAGATCTGAAATTTCAAATTTGAGATCGGGATCTGAGGGGCGACGGAGAGGATGAGCACGCCCACCGAGGGAAGCCGAAGCGGTTCCCCAATCACAAATACTCGCCCCGGATCACTCCACCAAAAGAACTGTGACGAGATCTTCAAGTCCTGCCTTGCTTGGACCAGAACAAGGCTTTCATTTCTGTAGATGGTTTCGAGGAGGGTCGCCCTGTGGCAGACGGCAATGGGAGGCACGAATGTTAGGAGAGGGTCAAAGCTTGCCGCGCAGAGACTGAGGTTTCATCCACCGGGATGATCACCTGTCCCACCCCATGGAGTGAATCCGCCTTCATCGCATAAAGTGTCGTGCGCTGCATCGGGATAAATTCCGCCGCGGTGATCATCGCACGGAGCTCTGCCTCCGTCGTCTGGTACGTGGTTCCGGCGGCAGAGACCACGTTCTCTTCAATCATGATCGAACCCACGTCGTTCGCGCCGAAACGCAGGCCGAGCTGGCCGGTGCCGAGCCCCATCGTTACCCACGACGACTGGATGTTGTCGATGTTGTCAAAGTAGATTCGCGAGAGCGCCTGATTCATGAGGTATTCAATGGCCGTGGTCCGGCGCGAATACTTTTTACCCAGGGGAGTGTTGTCGGGTTGAAAGGGCCATGAAATGAAAGCGGTAAATCCCCCGTATTCATCCTGCAAATTGCGGATACGCTCGAAGTGATTCAACCGGTGTTCCAGCGATTCACCGCAACCAAACATCATGGTTGCGGTTGTCCGCAGGCCGAGCCGATGAGCCGTGCGGTGGACATTGAGCCACTCCTCGGTGGTACATTTCAGAGGAGAAATCCGCTTGCGCACGGCATCATCCAGGATCTCCGCCCCTCCTCCGGGAATCGAATCCAGCCCCGCTCCAACCAGCCGCTTCAACGTCTCCTCGATCGAAAGCCGGGCGACATGGGCGAGGTTGACCAGTTCGGGAGCGGAAAAGCAGTGCGCGTGAATCCGATAACGCCGTTTGATTTCGCGCAAGAGCGTTTCGTAGTACTCCAAGGGCAGATCCGGGTTATCCCCGCCTTGCAGGAGGATGCCGGTGCCCCCCAGCGCGATCGTTTCCTCGATCTTTTTGAAAATCACCTCATTGGGGAGAACGTATCCCTCTTCCTTGTCTCCCGGCGGGCGGTAAAACGCGCAGAAAGTGCAGTAGGCGTTGCATAAATTCGTGTAGTTGATGTTTCGATCGATGATGTAGGTGACGATGTTGTCGGGGTGCTTTTCCCGCCGCACCGCATCGGCGCGCTGGCCCACCTCGAAGAGATCGGCGTGAAAGAGATCCAATGCGTCCTGTCGTGAGATTCGCATGCTCATAATTCTCGAAAGCCGGCAAACACCCTGTAGAGGCGACCCGCAGCTCTTCTTTACTTCGCAAAATCCATTGCCTTACGTTCCATCGAGAGCAATCATCAATTGGAAGAAACCGGAAAGAGAGGCCACACCCAAGGCAAATCCAGCCCGTCCTTGCATCACCACTCAACTTCAGGCCTTACTGCTGGCAAGACTTGAAACGCCGGGGAGGAACTGGAATTCACGATGTTGATCAATCAATCCCAGTTTTTGAGCCAACTCAAAAAAGAGTTTCAGGCCGGCCAAACTCTCCTCGTTCATCGAGTAATCCAGGTCCTTCGTGTAGTACTCCCGGATATCCGCTTCCGTCCAGCCCGAACGGCTCGATTCGCTGCGGATGATCTCTTCCAGGTGTGCCATCCCGTAGGCCCGGGATTCAAAGAAGGTCCGGGAGGAAACACGGTCCGTGACAGCGCGGCGAAGCGCCCACACCGCCATCACCAGGGGCTTGCCGGAAAACTCGTGCCACTGCTCGGCCAGATCATAGACCAGGAGATTATTCTGCTGGGCGCGCATTGCCGCATCCCCGATCAGAAGAGCAGCGTCGTGATATCGCAACATGCTGTCAAGATCGGGCGCACAATCATCAAATTTTGGCCGGGTCTTGTAATACTCCGAGAACAAGATCCGTGTAATGGCCACCGAGGTCCGGGACGAAGTGTCCAGGGCTACCGTCCGAGCCTCCCGGATGTCGCCCTTGGAAAAAATCAGCAGGCTGCGGACGCGCTGCCGGCTCACAATGGCAATCTCGGGCACCACCAGGAGATCGGGAATCCGCTGATACTCGATGACCGGGATGATCCCCACATCCACAGCGCCGCGCTTCAACGACTCTGCGCAGACGGAAGGCGTGGAAAAGGACAGTTCGAAAGCGTCCTGCTCCTGGCCATGCAGCATCCCCCACACCAGCGGCAACGTGTTCAGATAATGAATTACAGCGAGCCTGGGTCGATCACTCATTCGGACTCCTTAAGAATCGGTCATTATACTGCATTTTCAAAAAACGGCAGGATTTTTTGAGGCAGTGGAAATCCGCTGACCAAATGGCAAAGGTTACTTGCCAGACCTGTGGCGCAACCGGTTTCGCGGGTCGCCCGATCTCTTCGACGGCGAAAGTTTATTGTCAGCCGACATGGGAAACAACGTCGCCCGGAAAGCCATGAAACCGGGATATTCCTCCTGATTTCCGAAGGTGAGGCTTATTTATTGGAATTGACCTTAGAACAATGCCACAGAGGTTTACAAGGTTTCAGCAAAGGATTGGAAAAATGGCGGCATCTTCTCAGCCTTTTCAGAGAGGCGTGGTTTGCGTCGCATCCTTACGACAGCAAATGGGCTCTTGCCCTCCTTTCATGGGTGCAGGTTCAGTTTCGTTATACGCACCTGCCCATCTGCAATCTCAAATTTGAAATCTCAGATGCCCCGAGTGGATGGGAGAAGTGGTCCTCCGATCGGCAGTGTCGCCGGTCTCGCGGGTCGCCCGATCCTAGGATTTTCCTCCCATCATCTTCACACTCCTGAATAATAAGCTCCCCAACAGAAGCGCTACGATGATAAGAACCCCCCAAAGTATATGCGGATGTCGTTCACTCCACGGCAGGCGCTCCCGCGGATCGAGATAGGACGGATTGTCCTGCTGGACAGCCAGACTGCCTTTGACGAGAGAAACGGTCGGGGAGACGGATTCCACGGCCGTGAGATCATAACTGGGTCGTTGTGCAGAGGGATTGCCGTAAAAGAGGCGGTAGGATTTCTGGGGATCAAACTCAAACACCACGCGGTGTACGAATCGCCGGAAGGTGATCGCGTTAACTTGAAGCGGCCGATCATCCCCGTTCATGACTCGAATTCTCAGATAACGATGATTCAGAGCGTTCGTCTCCAGCGTCGTGAATTCATCTTTGAACTCACCCGATCGGATCCGAAAAACCTCCAGAGTCGGTCCCGGCTGCCACCCGGTCATGTCATCGCTGACCGCCAGCTCCACACGGCGACGGAAATTCTGGTTCGCCACATCAAAGATGCAGCGATTCACGAGAGGCCGCCCATGCCCGAAATCGAACAGCCATTCGGTATACTTTTGTGGGGTCTGGAGCTGCTTGGAGTGCAAGGCCACAGGGACCGGCTCCAACTCGCCGCTCCGCTTCTCGTGCCGCGCAACCGCCGCGCCTTCGATGGTGAGCGGTACACCCCCATCCAACCAGAGGATGACCCTCAGGAAGCGATAGGTAGAATCCGGAAATTCGATCTTCAGCCTGCGGCCTTCCGACCAGTCAAAAATGTGAAGTCCCCTGGCCAGAGAAAACCACTTCCGCCTGTCCTCGCTGCCCTCAACATCGGCGCGGCGGACGAAGTTATGACTCGAGGTCTCCAGCATCAGCCGGTTGGTGATTCGCCCGGGTGTTCCCAAGTCACAAAGGAACTGCTGGTACTTTCCCTCTAGAACAGACTTGTTCAGCACGGTCACGTTGAGCTGGTTCTGCTCAAGGACCTCGTCGCTATCTGCCACCAGGTTGAACGGCACTTCCGAGTCTTCTGCATCGACAAGACGTGCCTCGCTCTCGAGATATGCGGAATGGGAGATGACGTCGTTGTCGATTGCGACGGAAACGAGAGCCTTTGAGGTGACTCCCGGCAGTTGGATAGGTTTGAAAAATCTCCAATGGGTGAGCTCAAAGTCGGCCATGAGAAGGAGGGTAGAAAAGAGGAGAAGGAAGAATCCGAGGAATAATTTGTCCTTTGCAGTCATCTCTCCAGCTCCTTGACCAGTTTCTTCGGCTTCGCGTCCCTGCTTGATCAACCTGGTCATTCAAAGATCACCTTTCGGTAGCGCTGGTAGAGAAAGGCAGCCAAGAGCAGGATGGCACCCAGGGCAATCATGGAGAGCACACGATAGGCTCTTTCAAGCGAATTGAGATCCACCAGGAACACCTTGGCAATAGTCACCGCAAATAAACCCATGGCAAACCAGCGAATGTCACGAAACCGTTTGACGATGCCGACGATGATTAGAGTGACGGAGTAAATTCCCCATAACACTGAATAGGCCAGCTGTCTTGCATTTTCAATGCTTCTGAACTTTTCGTCCGGATTGTAAAACCTCGATCCCGCGGCACGCAGCAGGGCAGAGCGTTCCCCATCATAATAACTTGAGGCTTCCATGGTCATCAGGATTACAGTCAATAGGCTGGCCAGAAGAAGGAACACGCGGAAACTATGCACCATTCCCCGCCCCATGCCCTCGGGCATCTTCTTCACCAGCCAGGCAATAGCATAGCAAGCCAAAATCACGACCAGATAGGTAAAAAAACGCTTATTGAAAACGAGTTGGAAAGGGTCACCGGACAGGGAGTTGTCATAAGCAAACAGGCGAAACACCGCGAGAGCCATCACAGCACAAGAGGCTTGATGCATCCGGACACTGGAAGTGCGGACAGCGACCCAGGTAAGCACGGTTGCCTCCACTGCCCAGGACAATGTAATCCAGTTTTGCTTGAGCTGAATGGGAATGGCCAAGGTGGCGAAGGTGATGGCCAACCCGAGGGCAATCAAAGCAAATCGTTCCTCTTGTTCCGCCTTCTTCCAGATGATATTGGCCACGACCAAGTACACAGCTCCCAGGGAGACCGCCAGGAGGCCCAGAATGCCGTGGTGATGCGTCTCCAGCAGAAAATACAAGGCGCCGAAGTATCCCAAACCATTCGCGAGCGTGACGACTAGATCGGAGCTGGCCGTCCCCACTTTCTTACGAAACACCAACACCAGCGGCCAAAACAGAAAGAGGGCAAAAATGACGGTCAGGAAGAATACTGAGGTCGCCAGATGCTCCTCCCGATATTCGATAAGTAACCACGGGAACAGTCCCAGTACATTCAACAGGAAAGCAGCCCATCCGAGCCGTTTCAGTAGGAATCTCACCGAGGTTGCCAATACCAGCACATCGAAAATCAAAACGAAGGAGAACATCTCCATGCCATGGTCAAACAGATTGACCAGGCTGAACAGGTAAAACAGAACCGAGGAGGCTGCCATTAGGACGAGGGAGAAAGAGCGTCGTGGAAGTTGAGCATGGCGGCGGGTTTCATTGCCTAGATACAAAAACAGGGCCACAAAGACACAGAGGAAGAACTCTGTGACACCCCGCTTCTCCACGGCATAAAATTCATGTGCCCATCCCAGAAAGATGAACAGTGTGAGAATGAAACTCGAATAGTTCAGGATCACCCAGTCCCGTAATCGCGCCAAAAACGCCACCCCAGCGACCAGCAGAGCAATGTAACTAAGCAGGATGATCTGATGGTCCTCTCCCGTCCTCAACCAGAGGGGGGTCAGAAATCCGCCAATCAGCCCGACAAACGCCAGGGCGAGGGACGAATACCGGGCTGCGAGCACAGAGACCGTTGCTGTAACCAGAATCATCAGAAGAAACGCAGCCGAAGAAGGGATGAGGTGATAAAAATTGAAAGCGGCATAAACCGACAGGTAGAGGATCGAGTGGCCGCCACCGGTCACCGTCTGCCCGTAAATGGGATAATCACGTTTTTGAAGTTCCTCACCCCAGTAAATAAACCCGATGCCAAAGAAGGCACCGATCGCCACTCGCATGCTCGGTCCCACCCAGTTGTTCTCGAACGCCAGTTTGAGGAAATACACCGTGCCGAGGACAATCGCCACAATGCCCACCCACAGCAACCAGTTTCCGCCAATCCGCGCTTCTAAACTGGTCCCAGGCCGTGTCGCTGACGGGATCGGTTTCCCGGTCGCAAAGATTGAAGCCGAGGGGACGGCTCGGCCTATCGGCCCCTGAGGCGGGCTGGCCGGGGGGGATACCCAGCCGGCAGCGGGTGCACTTGGCTTGCTTTCAATGGGCCTGTCGGGAAGGACCGCGGGGCCAGATTTCTGATCGCTTCGGACGGTGGGCGAGGCCTGCACGCCTCGTTGAGATTCTAATGTGAAAATGCGTTGCGTTTGGCGTGCCACGATCTCTTCAAGGTCGCTCAGGCGCCGGAGCAACTCGTTGACTTTCAATTCGAGGGAAGAAGGGACCTCAGGATCATCGCCCATCGCAACACCTCGTCGACTGGATTGAAATATCTCTTGCTGAGGGTGGTTGGTCGGAAATGACAAGGACAAATTGCAAGCCTGACCCCAAGGTCAGACCGCACTCAATCGAACTCGATTCTAGCGGGGGAGAAATAAAAAATCAAGGTGACCGCGGGGGATATTCCGGGGTCAAGGACTGCTCGACCCCACTTCACCTCTTCAGCCCTTTGAAGGCTGCATACTTCCGCTTTATTTCAGAGATCCCATTCATCGCTCACCAAAGCTCTAACTCAAGGCAAGGACTCTTGCGGGGCGACTCGATGGCGTAGTACCTCAATCTGTTTGTCAACGCTCATATCGCCAGGACGGAGCGTTTTTACCTTTAACCACTCCTCGAGAGCGCCGTTCAGATTCTGTTGTTCTTGATAGATCGCGGCGAGGGCCTCGTGCAACTCGGCGTTCTTGGGATCCAGCACGGCCGCGCGATGGTATTGGTCAGTCGCTTCTTGAAGTCTTCGTTGGTGCCACAGGACTGCGCCCAGGGTTTGATGATACATGGCCTCCCCTTCGCCCAACCCCACTGCGGCCCGGGCTTCCCGCTCCGCCTCCTCGAACTTTCCCTGGCGCGTATAGATGACCGCGAGGTTGTTATGGATCGAAGGAAGATCGGGACGCCGTTTCAGGGCCCGCTGATAGGCGGCGATCGAATCATTGTAGCGCCTGTCCTTTTCCAGCGAGAGCGCCATCTTGAAATCTCCCTCGACTCGTTTCATCTCAAAATGCGCTCTTAAGGGAAAGAAGAACGAGCCCAGGATGAGGCCGAGCGGCAGAAGAGTCCCGAACGCGAGGAGTCCGCGATCGAGTGTCCGCTCCTCCGGGCGAATGGGAGGAATCAACAACGCCAGCACAGCCCCGGTGATCAAGCCTCCGAGATGCGCGTAATTGTCAATGCCCCGGTTGAGTGCGCCGTAAACCAGATTGAAGAGAACAAAAGGGACAATCCCTCGCCCCACCATACTCCGAAAATTCGACGGAATCTGATCGCGATAGCGATACCCGGCAATCAGCGCCACTCCCGCAACGCCAAAGATTGCCCCGGAAGCTCCTGCGGAGACCGCGGTTGAGAACAGGACACTCCCAACTGCTCCTCCAATGCCCGAAATCAAATACAAATAAACATAGCGTGTTGAGCCATAGAGATGTTCCACGACGCTGCCGAGAATGAGGAGAGCATACATATTGAAAACCAGGTGCAACAAACCGATATGGAGAAATAAGGGAGTCACCAAACGCCAGTACTCTCCCGCCGTGAACAGAGGACGATACATGGCTCCAAAACTCAGAAGGGTGCTGACGTTCGTCGACCCGCCCATCAATGTCATTAGGAGGAAAATCAGGGTGCAGGCTGCGATCAGAAAGTAGGTGACCGCGGGCTTCCTTCGCTTCCCCGGGATCGTAAAAGCGAGAGTAGCAGGTCGGTCTACGGTACCGAAGCTCGTCTCGTTTTCCCCCAAGAGGGAAATGTCCCCCAAATTGAACCCGCACGCACAAACGCTTTCTCCCGGCACAACAGGTCGACCACAGTTTGGGCAGGCTCCCGGAATGTTCGTATTGATCGTCATCGTTTCCCGTCCAGCACAAATGCCACGAGAACTCTTCTTGAGGAGTTGATGGATGTTGTGTCCGTGTCCAGGGACAGAGAATTCAAGCCCCTCATGCTCCTAGGCCTTGGGGTGGGTCTTGTCGTAGACATCGAGAAGCTGCTTGATGGAAGTGTGCGTGTATTTCTGTGTGGTTGACAAGGATTGATGTCCGAGCATTTCCTGGATGGCACGCAGATCCGCCCCCTCGTAAAGCAGATGTGATGCAAAGGCGTGACGGAGGCCGTGCGGGGAGAGCTTCAGGTTTTGGTCAAACTGCCGGATATACCGTTCGAGAAGTCTTGCCACCGAACGGGCGGTGAGGCGTCCGCCGCGAAAATTCACGAAGACCGGGGCGCGGTTCACCATCACCTGATGCTGTCCAAACCTTTGATCGCGTAGCTCCAGGTAAGCCGCAATGGCTTGCTCTGCCTTCGTTCCAAAGGGAACCATCCTCTCCTTTTTGCCTTTCCCGCGCACCCTCAACATGCGCTCATCAAAATTGACATCTTCAAAATTAAGTCCCACCAGTTCACTGACGCGAAGACCGGCGGCATACAGCAACTCGAACATGGCCACGTCGCGCTTGAGAAGAAAATGAGTGCTGCTCTCTGCCGCTGCCGACATCACATCGAGGGCGTTTAGAAAATTTCCGACGGTTTCCGCGGTCATCACTTGCGGTAGCTTCTTGGGAATCTTGGGGGCTGCCACCAACAGGGCCGGATTCTTCTCAACGCCTCCCTCGCGCTCTATAAAACGGAAAAAGGAGCGGATCGCCGCGGTTTTGCGGGCGATGGAGCTTTTCTGGTTTTCACGCTGATAGAGGGAGCCCAGGAATTCCCGGATGCGAAGATTGTCAATGGACTTCACGTCAAGCTGGACAGAATTCCCGGAGTCGGGGACGTCTTCGGATCTCCCCTTTGTTCTCGCGGACATTTCCTGTTGCAGCAGGAAGTCCCGAAACTGCGCGAGGTCGCTGGCATAGTTGCGTACCGTGTGCGGCGAGGCGTTGCGTTCGAATCGCAGAGAAGCAAGAAACTTTTGAATCCATTCATCCATGCCACGCGAATTATAACAGGGATGCGTGAGGCTCAGCGCGGATATGATACATCGGGGATCGGGGGATTCATTTCATGGAATTTGAAGCGTGACCTCTGTCCATTGATGTGTTTCGCATGGGACGGAAAACATCGTGATGCCAGCGCCATGCCGGCGGGATCGCGATTCATCCATTGCTTTGGCAATTTCCACCGGCGGCAGCCGGTGGATTGTTCAGATTCAACCTACCGTTTTGTCAGGTTCTCGTTCCTCCACCCAATCCTCTCGATGCGCCGAGGCGGATCGAGGGGATTTGAGTGGTGAGGTGAGAAGCGTGTTTGTAGGTTGGAACTGAATATTCCCCCGACTTCCGTCGGGGGGATTTGAGCAACGAGATGGGTGGGATCCGCTGTCCAGCACATCGCTGTGCCATCTGACACATTGTTTTGGGCCCTTCCCGCTCAGGAAGGCGAACGGAGCAGGCGTTTGACCGCAGT
>JBGQBO010000017.1:0-103199 GCA_041494885.1 Terriglobia bacterium | reverse complement strand
GATCTTCATGGCCCGCTCCATCGCGCGCTCCGGGTAGAGCCTCATGTCTGCCTCCTGACAAAAGCCCTACCTTACGCCGCTTGGAGCGGACACTTCACTTGCCATTTACACCGGACAGATCATGTGCTAATGACAGGAGCGGCCCGAAGCGGCCCGAGGGCTTTACGCACACGGGTTGGAGATCCGCACTCTCCCGGGTGCCCATCCTGCCGCTCCCACTTCCAATCATCGGCCAGATGCGCCTCGGCGTCCCCTGCGTTGACTTTCCGGGAGGTGAGGCGTAGTATTTTTATCGTGACGTTTGTTTGAAGGACATGACTGAGGGCAGGTGATGGAGTGGACCTGAGCGACGAACTGAAGGAACGATTGAAGGCCCTGGGCCTTGCCATCAGCTCTGCCATGTCTGATTCCAGCGAGATCGCTGACGCCGTTGCAGCCATAAAGGAATCCGGGTTTGATCTCTTTTTGGTGCTGGAAGCCACGATTGGGCTGAGCCGAAACAGAGTGGAAACGACAGCCCTCTCGGGACTCCAGCTGGGTGTGCCGACTGAATCCGGCGAATTCAAGCTGAACATTACGGCTTCGGACAAGCAGTTTCTCCAGGCCCTTCGAATCAGGGTTGACGAAGTCAGCTCTCCCGAGATTTCCGGGCCTGCGACGGAATAGATTCGGGTTGGAAAGTCCTGTTCTCGTCCCCGTGTGACCCATGAAGACAAAAATCATACTTCCCTTCTTTCTCTGTTTACTCCTCATCTTGCCCGCCCTCCCTTCCGCCGCTTTTGCCCAAACCCAAAGCGGAACGGTTAACAAAGCTTCGCAAAACCGCTATCAAACCATGCGTGGCACTGTGGAAGTATTTACACAACGCGCGCTGACCGTGCGCGATGCCAAACAGGTGTACGTTGTGCGCACCTTCTCTTTCAATCCCAAGCTGCTCCATAAAATGCAAAACCGGAGATATCGGAAGGGCGACCGGGTGAAAGTGAAATACATCCGGGGATCCGATGTTGCTGTTGAAGTCAAATAGACTCCCCATGTCCCGGGGAGGCGGAGGGGCCCTCCCGACCACGTCGTCGTTGAATGCGACCGGACCCTCCAAGACCCTCTCCTCGTCGAATAATTCCCTCGGCTCGGACTAAACCACGTCAACCTCTGCCATGCCAGTAGACAAATTCATCCGCAAGGGACCTGCTCATTGGATCATCAATCCCGCCCTGACGCACGGGAAGAAGATTCCAGTGGTCGCCAATGAAAATATCCTCAAGACAATAACCGACCGTGTCATCCAGCAAGCCTCCAATACCGCCAATGCGGAGGGGGTTGAAAGCGTCGTGCTGAATCCGGATGCTCACGAGGGTTATGGGGCACCCATCGGCTGCGTGGTCGTCACCTCACGAACACTCATGCCCGGCCCGGTCGGTTTTGATATCAGTTGTTCAATGAGCTTTCTCCAGACTGACCTGAAACCGGCCGACGTTCTGGACCGGCGCGTGCGGCGGACGCTCATCCAGGAAATAGAGAAGCGTATCGCGCTGGGGGCCGGCTCAAAGCCGGCACCGCTTCAGCCCCGCGTTTCAAAGCAGGAATTCCATGAGATTGTTGCCCGGGGACCCGAGGCCCGGGAGATTCTCCAACAGTATGGCGTCGATGTGAGCTGGACGGAGAATTTAGAGCGCAAGTGGCTGGAGGCCGACCCCAATGTGATCAGCAAGCGGGCCTTTGAACGGGGATTCGATCAACTCGGGTCACTGGGGGGAGGCAATCACTTCATTGAGATGGAAACGAGCGAAATCGTGGATCCACCCCTGGCCAGGCATTTCGGCATTGGTGAAGGGGTGGTGATTGTCACACACTGCGGCTCCCGCGGTTTTGGCCACCAGATCGCCACTGAGTTTTTCAAGCAACTCGAGCATGATTTCAAGTCAGCGGATATCCCTTTTCCGGGGAATGACAGGGAACTGGTCTATTGCTATCGCGACACCCCTGAAGGAGAGCGTTACTGGAAATCAATCGGTTGCGGCGCGAACTTCGCCATCGTGAATCACCTCTTTATCAACACCTCGCTCCGGGATGCGCTCCGGACTGTCTTCCCTGGTGTGAAATGTTATCTTGTTTACCTGATTTCCCACAATCTCGTCCAGCCGGAAGAGGTTGATGGCAAGACCCGGTTTGTCCATCGGAAGGGTTCCACACGAGCCCTTCCGGCGGGTCACCCCTTGCTGAAAGACACAAAGTTCGAAGCCACGGGGCATCCTGCCCTAGTGCCCGGGTCGGCCCTGGCCGGGTCCACCTTGATGGTCGCTGATATCAATTCCAGCCTTACCCACCACTCCGTCAATCACGGAGCGGGACGCGCCATGGGCCGGAACCAGGCGCGCCGCACCCTCGATCAGAAAGCGGTCGACGAAGAGATGGAGCAGCATGACGTCCTCTTTAATTATCGACACTACCCCATCGACGAATCCGCCGCCGCCTACAAGAACTATGAAGACGTTATCTCCTCCATGCTCGACGCCCGGATCGCGCGGATCGTTTCGCGACACAAACCGTTGATGGTCCTGAAGGGGAATGATTAGTCGGATCCTCCCCTCTCTCACCCAACCCGGGTGAGATTTGGCCCGGACACCCGATGATTCCACTCGTCGACCCATAGCGGGAAGTTTCTGTTTGTCCCCTCCAACCTTCCATGAAACTCTGCATCTAAGGTGTCCAGAGAGATCCCATAGCTGAATCAGGGACGCAGAGAGGATGACCGGCATGAAAAGGGGCAGGCAGGTCGGGATTCTAATGATCGGTATCGTGTTGATGCTGGGTTATGTAAGCGCTTCTCAGGGCCAATGGTACAGCGAAAAGGAAATCAAGAAATTGCGCAAAAGCACGCGGACAATGGTCACCTTGGCGCAAGCTTCTTTGAGATTGGATGTTCACCCCAAGGATGCCCTGGTTTATGTGGATGGCAATCTTGCCGGCACGGTGCGCGACTTCAACGGCCGGGACGAAAGGCTCTTTCTCTTTCCCGGACGACACACCATTGAGTTGCGCGATCCCAACTATGAGACGTTTTCGACCGATGTAAAGGTCCTCCCTGAACAGGACTTCCGTCTGAAGGTTCGCATGCACAAACGGGGATAGGGGTCCAAACCCCGGACACAAAACGACCGTTGACCGCTTCCGAATGAATGGTATGGGGACCGGTCGCGTTTTCCCCCAGGGGATTCGGAACCCGGACTTAGGAGTATCACGTCCTCCTCTGACCCCAGAACAGCGTCGGGCATTATGCTGTCGCAGGGTGTTTCCAGAGGACGGGTCTTGGAGACGCGCGGCGAGTACCCCGGTCTAAAGAAGCGCCTGGACTGCCCGATCTTCCCTCCCCCCGGTTCTTGTCCACCTACCAAAATCCTTCCCGGTGTCTACGCAAAGAACACGGTGCCGAGAGGCTGCCAGGTTGCAGTCCCTCGACCAGTAGCTACCATCGCTGACAATTTCTCCACGACAGCTTCGCCAAATTCCAGGCGGCATCGGGGCTCTAACTCATCACTCGATTTCCATCCGCAGTGACCGACTCTACTGTGGAGACCATGATGCCTCCCTTGAAGCATTGTCTGCGACTTGGGGTTTTCGTTGAAGGCCTGGACCAATGAAATTATAATCCCGACCGAACACGGAACCTTAACGGATAGATTGAACGGAGCTTTGTCCTGATTCCCATTGCGCTGACAATCTTCTCGGTGCTCGCCATCCTTGTTTTGATCCAGGGCTTCGTTTCAGCCTGGGAGGGGTTGCGTTATCATTCTTATGTATTATCAACGCTCCGAGAAGAAAGGATTGAGCGGCCGTGGCCGCGTGTGACTGTGGTTGTCCCCTGCAAGGGGGTTGACCACGAGTTAGAGGAGAATCTTAAGGCCGTCATCCGCCAGGATTCTCCCGCTCACGAAATCATCTTTGTTTCGGCTCGCGAGGATGACCCTGCTCAGGAGATATGCAGGAAATTGCAGGCAGAGCTCCCATCGCTTCCCATTCAATGTCTTGTGGCCGGCACGAGTGACCAGCGAGGCGAGAAAGTGAACAACCTGTTGGAAGCCGTTCGAAAGGCTGATCCCTCAACCGAAGTTTTTGTTTTTGCAGATTCAGACGCGAAGCCGTCTCAGTCCTGGTTGCGGGAATTGGTATCCCCCTTGGACACTCAAGGACCACCGGTGGGGGCCACGACGGGATATCGGTGGTACTTCCCGGAATGTGGAAATCCCTCCGGCGTGCTGCGGAGCGCATGGAATGCCGGCATCGCGACTCTGCTGGGACCCCATGACAGAAATTTTTGCTGGGGTGGGTCCACGGCAATCCGAAGGGAGACGTTCGAACGAGTCAGGGTCGGGGATTACTGGCAGCATTCCATCAGCGACGATTATTCCATGACGCAAGCTCTCAAGGACGCCCATTTATCCATCCGCTTTGTGCCACAATGCCTGCTCCCTTCGCGCGGGCGCACGACCTGGCGAGAGGTGGTGCAGTGGAGCACGCGCCAGCTGATCATCACTCGTGTCTATTCGAACAAGCTCTGGAAACTGGCGGCCGTGTCACAGTCGGTCTTTGCGCTGACCGTTCTGCTCGGATCAGCCCTGCTGCCCCGTGAATGGGGATTGTTTTTTTCCTCGGGGATGTCATTTTCGACCTCGACCGCGCGGTTTGGTGTCCTTCCCGTGACCGCTTTTCTGCTGGCGATCTTCCTGTTAGGTTTTGTCCGTGGCTTCTTTCGCTGGCTTTCCGTCAGGTCCATTCTTCCCAGCCATCATGAGAACCTTGATCATTTTGGCTGGACTTACGTTTTTCTGCCGCCGTTGATCTCCTTATTCAGCGCTTACATTCTTTGGCGATCAGCCCTGACGAACCGAGTGGAATGGCGGGATCGGGTTTACAAATTGATGTCGTCGCAGGAAGTGAAGGTCCTTCGGTAATCTCCTCGCGCGTCACGACTCGAGGGGTCAAATGAAAGAGGGATGAAACCTGCGACGCAGTCTCTCCGGGTTCCAGCCGCTCCATCCCTCCTGTCCTTTTGTTCTTTTGTGGCAGAATCTTTAGTCTGGCGGAGGGAGGTCATCAAAGTTTCCAGCATACGGCGACGCCATCGCGGATGGGAAGAATCGTGGAGAAGAGTTTTTTTGAGGAATAGATCAGGCGATTGAACTCCTGGATCTTTCGTGTCGACTCATCCGGCTTGGGTCGCGTGACGCGGCCGTTCCAGAGGACATTATCGATGATGAATAGACCTCCCTTGCGGATCCGGGGGACTGCCAGATTGAAGACCTCTGGATACCAATGCTTGTCGACGTCATTGAAGATGATATCGAAATCGCCTTCGACCTGTTGAATGAGGTCCAGCGCGTTGCCCACCATCACATGGATTCTCTTCGAGACCCCCGCGCGCTTGAAATACCTTTCGGCCTCCTTCGCATTCTTCGGGTTTCCATCCGTGTAGAACACCTCCCCGCGCTCTCCCACGGCCCTGGCCAGCCACAGAGTTGAATAGCCGATGGCCGAACCCATCTCAAATACCCGCTTCGCCCCGGCAGTAAGGGCCAGCAGGTGGAGGACCCGGCCCACAGCCGGTCCAATGATCGGGATGGAGCGTTTGGCAGCCTCCGATTCCATCTTTCTCAGCACGGCGTCCCGAGGGGGAATTAAATCGTGCATGTAGTGTTCCACGTCCCGGTTGGTAATCTCGTTCATCTTGGTCCCCGATTCACGCGAGGATATGAAAAATCAATACGCGGTTAGGTTCCCCTCAATTAATCTTTCGTTTTAATCTGTCGAGTGCCCCACGCGCCAACTCGTAATCCGGGGCGATCTCAAGAGCACGCTCAAAGTAGGCTCGGGCCCTGGTGTACATCTCCTTCGCGAGATAGATCCGACCGAGGTTATAACAGGGATAATGATACGCATCGTATCGCTTCGCCTCGACGGCTTTCTCGAGCCAGGGAACCGCCTCATCGGGACGTCCCAGTTCGATCAAATACACGCCGATGTCATTGTAGGGATTCCCAAAATCGGGATCGATTTGAATGGCTTGCTTGCACTCTTCGATGGCTTCCTCTATGCGGCCCTGAAAGCTGTAGGTCCAACCCAGAAAAGTATGCGCTTCCGCCGTGGGGAAGGTCTCGATGGACTCCCGGTAAAGATCGACGGCCTCTTCCAGATCGCCGCTCATTTGTTTCTCGTACGCCTGCCGGAATAACTCGACGGCGCGTCCGACCACTTCATGATCGATTGGCATAGGGTGATTCATGATACCTGACGCCAGACAAAAGTGGAAGGGCCCAGTTTCCGACACGGCAGGGAGAGCGTCCACGGACTGGGAACCTACAAGCGAGATTGAATAAATCTTCAAAAGTAGTTAGAATCTGCACTCGCTTTCAAGGGGGTGCGGCTGGGGTGTCATGGCTCCGGCTGACGGTGCGCGGAAGGATTTCAGTAGTGAACGGATTGGGGGGTTCGAAAAATCATGGAACGTTCATCGAGGGTGCCTGAGAAATCCCGGTTTTGGAGGAAGCTTCTTCCCATGTCGATGTTGATTCTGTCTTCATTCACCGGCGTCAGTTTGGATGGGGGTGTGCCGGGTCAATCCCCCCGCTTCCTGGACGGCAAATCCGGATCAAAACCGGTTGAGGTTCCCCTCATTAATGCCCGCAAATTTGGGGAGACCATGAAGGGCCTTAAGGGCAAGGTCGTTGTGGTCAATATGTGGGCCACCTGGTGTGTGCCTTGTCGGAAAGAGTTTCCATTGCTGGTTCAACTCTATCAACAGTACAAGTCGAAGGGGATGGAACTCTTGGCAATCTCGAACGATGACCTCCAAAATCTTGACGACGTGAAGGATTTTATCAAAGAACGGCACGCTCTCTTCCCCACCTACATTGTCGACCCTCATGGCGCCAATGATCTTCGGGAAGCGATCTATCCGGAATGGACAGGAGGACTGCCTTCGACGTTCTTTTTTGATCGTCACGGTGATCTCAAGGGGAAGATCATGGGAGGCGTCGATCGCGAGGAATTTGACGCCATAATCAAGCCCTTATTTTGAGGGGTGGAATTCGCAGGGAAATAATCTTCATGGGAAGGCGCGCGAGGAGCAGACGGGACCATGGACAGCAAAGAATTCGTTAAGGAACTCCAGGCATCCAACGACAAGATTCTGAATCAGCTGAGATCTCCCGTCGACATCCACTCCGGCCCGGAGGAGGCGATGTCGATCCCGAATCTTCTCAAGATCGCTCTGAAGAATGAAGTCGAGGCCACCGAGCTGGCTGCGGTGTGGATGCCAACGACCACGAATGTTGAAGTGAAGATGGCATTCGCGCGACAGGTCGGCGACGAAGCCAAGCATTATCGACTCATTGAAGAGCGGCTTCACCAGCTCGGAGAAACGCTGGACGGGTTCAACCCATTGAGTAATGGATATACGCCGCTGTTCAAGTTTTTGAGTGTACTCCGTGACATGGTGGACCGGGTGGCGGCTGCGCAGTTTACGCGGGAAGCCATTGCGGTCATCAAAAATGAGCAGTTTATTGCGTTATGCGAGGCCAAGGGCGATCACGAAACGGCCCGACTCTACCGGGATATCATCCAGCCCGACGAACAATTCCATCACGATCTGGGCCGAAGACTGCTGGAAAAATATGCGACCACTGAGGAGCTTCAGGCCAACGCCCGGCTCAGTGCCCGCCAGACGCTGGAGTTGGCGGATGAACTGCAGGGTCTGGCTTACCGGCAGTTCGGAATCCATCATGCTCCGGGCTGCTGAACGGCTCCCGTTAAATTTTGAATTGTCATGCCAGATTCTTTTCCGGCCGGAGACCGTCTTCTCAGCCAGCTGATAGAACAACAGCGCGCCAAAGTATTACGCCTGGCCCGGACGCTCAATCCATCCTTAACCTTTGAAGATATCTTGAACCCCCAGACTTTTCCCGAGTTGGCCAACAGTTCCGGTTTCAATTACGAAGATGGAATTCTGGCAGGCCTCATCAGTGCCCAAATGGCGTTGCGCGCAGAAAGCCGGCGGATATCCCTGGCCCAGGAAACTTCGCACGAACATTGAGTGTGCCTGGCGCCCCTCTTGCGACCTTCGCGGTCACCCTTGAATTGACTGAGGAGACCCTCATGATTACAGTTCCGAAATTGACCCTCGAGGACGTGAAAAGAATTATGGAGGCGACGGAGGCAAAGGCCAGATCCATGGGCGTGGATATGGATATTGCGATCGTGGACGACGGCGGTCACCTCCTGATGTTTCAGCGAATGGACGGCGCCAAGATCACCTCCATCCAGGTCTCCATCGACAAAGCCTTCACGGCCGCCGGTACGCGTCGCCCGACACACGAGTACGCTGCAATGGCCGGGGCGGGCGGCCCGGCCTTCGGAATCCACGTCAGCCATCAGGGACGTTTCTCCATCGTGGGGGGTGGAGTTCCCATCCTCGTGGAGGGACGCGTTGTGGGGGCCGTCGGCTGCAGCTCGGGCACGCCGGAACAGGACCGCGAAGTCGCCGAAACGGGCATCCAAGCGTTTTTGAATGGCCTTCTCAGGAAGGCATAAGATCGGAACCGGATTCGACAGAGCACTCCACCCACATTCCCGTCACAATACGTTTCTCGATCACCGGATCTCCCTTCCAGATTTCCGTCGACGCTCGAAAAACAATTCCGCTATAATGGCGCGTTGATCAGCACAACAAAACACATCGTCTACCTATGACCAAGAGAACACCGCTTTACGAACGTGAAACCGTGGTCGGCGCGAAATTTGAACTGCGTGCGACGCGGCGGCCTGACGGGCAGGAAGACCTCTGGGAAATCGCCTCTCTGTATTCGACCGTGGAGGAGGAATACGCCGCCGTCCGCCATGCGGCGGGTCTCCTGGATTTTTCCCACCGCGGCAAAATCAGAATCAAGGGCCCGGACAGTCTCAAGTACCTGCATGGCCAGGTGACCAATGACATTAAGCGGTTGCCTTTGCATGGAAGTTGTTACGCCTTTGTGCTAACGCACAAGGGCGCCATCGTGGGGGATGTTAATGTTCACCGGACGGGAATCGATGAGCTCTTGATCGATACTTCCGAGTATTGCGCTCTGGAGGTCTTCGACCATCTGCTCCGCTTCGCGATCTCCGATGATGTGGAGATCGAAGACATTACCGAAAGCACCTCCCATCTCGGTCTCCATGGCCCGAAGGCCATGTGGCTCTTGTACGAGCTGACCCGCGAGGCCGACGCGCACGGATGGATGCATCCCCATTCGATAGAAGGCTATCCAATCGGCCCGAACAATGTCCTTGTCCATCGACAAGGCTCCCCAAGGGAGACCGGCTGGACAGGCGAAATGGGATTTGATTTCTTCCTCGAAGAACAGGATCCCGGCCTGTTATGGACCACTCTTCTGGAAAAGGGAGAACAGTATGGCCTCAAGTGTGTGGGCTCACGTTCCTTTGATATTCTTCGACTTGAAGCGGGGGTTCCCCTCTACGGCGTGGACATGACGGAAGAGCATCTTGCCCTGGAGGTCCTTCCCACCGAAGAGGATGTTCGCCGCACCATTTCCACGGACAAAGGATGTTACATTGGCCAGGAAGTCGTCGCCCGCATCATCAATCGCGGACACGTGAACCGCATTCTTGCGGGGTTGGCATGGGAAGGCGCTGACGAGTCCCGGGAGGGCCGTAAACTTTTCAAGGGCGATCAGGCAGTAGGTGAGTTGACCAGCAGTCACTGGTCTCCCTCCCTGAAGAAGGTCGTTGCACTGGGATACGTCCCTTCGCTTCAAAAGGATCCGGGCAACCGATTCTCCGTCGGAGGGCCGAATTCGCGCATCATCGCTGAAGTGGTTCAGATCCCTTTTTATAAGCCACCCATCCCAAGTGAAGAAGAGCTTGCGAAACTTATCGCGACAACCCACGCGAATTAGGCGCCGTTTGAGTTCCTGTTGCATTTACAGAGCCAGATTGCGTCCATATCCAGCGGCGTTGGCCAGCGTCCTATAATTGCCCGATATGAAACAAAAATCCTCGCTGTTCACGATCTTTCTCATCGTTTTCATTGATCTGCTCGGCTTCGGTATTGTGGTCCCTTACCTTCCCTCGTACGCCGTCGAAAAATTCCAAGCCTCAAACTTTGAAGTCGGTTTGCTGATGGCCAGTTTTTCATTCATGCAATTCATCTTTGCACCCATCTGGGGCGGCCTTTCGGATCGCAAGGGACGCCGGCCCATTTTGATCATGAGCTTGGCGGGGGCGAGCCTTTCCTACTGGATTTTGGGTGTCGCAAACACCTTGCCGCTCCTCTTTTTTTCCCGCCTCCTTTCGGGAACTGCCGCAGCCAATATTTCCACCGCGCAGGCTTACGTCAGTGATACGACGACGCCCGAAAATCGCGCCAAAGGAATGGGGATGATCGGTGCTGCGTTCGGGTTGGGGTTCATTTTCGGCCCCGCCATCGGCGGAGGGTTAAGTCATGTGAATTATTCCCTTCCCGCCTATTTCGGCTGTGGACTCTCGACATTGGCCATGTTGATGACGCTTCTCCTGCTCCCCGAGTCCCTCCCACCCAATCGAACCAGGGTCACGGTGAGACGGCAGATTGGTCCCCGAGCCATCCTCAAGGCATTTACTCACCCGCACCTTAGCATGCTGTTTGCCATCTTTTTTATCTTTACATTCTCCTTCTCATGCTACGAGACGACCTTCCCGCTCCTGGGCCTTAAGAAGTTTGGTTACCACCCCGCACAGATCGGGCTCTGGTTTGCCTATGTGGGTGTGGTGACGGCCGTTATCCAGGGTGGGCTGATCGGACGGTTGGCAAAACAATTCGGCGAGCGCAAGTTGATTATTGTGGGCCTCGTGCTGACCATCATCGGTATCGTTTTCATCCCCTACTCGGGGGGCAGAGCGGCTCTGGCAGCCGTCCTCTTCTCTCTTGGCATTGGGGCAGGAATCACCAATCCCTCTCTTTCCAGCTTCATTTCACTTTCGGCGGACACGACTGAACAGGGCAGTGTTCTCGGCATGTCGCAATCCCTTTCCAGCCTGGCGAGGATATTGGGCCCGATCTGGGGAGGTTTCGGCTTGCAGCATTGGGGATTTGGAATTCCTTACCTCGCGTGCGGCGGATTGCTCGCCTTGGCTTTGTTGTCGGGGTTACGGCTCCTCAATGCCCGGCCTGTGGCCACTCAGCCGGTCGTTTAAGCCGTCTTCGCAGGGCCGGAATCCCGCCTTCGGGCGCGTGCGAGAGTGATGGGTTGGAGCCGAGTTGACATTCACAATTGATCGAACCCCGGTGTGAATTGATGCCTATTCCCGTTATCCTCGACTGTGATCCCGGACACGATGATGCCGTGGCCATTTTGTTGGCCTGTGCCTCCCCCGAGTTGGAAGTGCTGGGCATTTCGACCGTGGCGGGAAATGTCTCTCTCGAAAAAACTTCAAAGAATGCTTTGAAAGTCTGCGAGCTGGCCGGGCTCGATGGCGTGAAGGTGTACGCCGGAATGTCGCGCCCATTGGTGAAGGGCCTTTTAACCGCCGAGGAAGTGCACGGCAAGAGCGGGCTGGATGGGCCGGACCTGCCGGCACCGAAACGGACCCTTGAACCAAGACACAGTGTCGACTTCCTCATCGAAGAATTGCTGCGCGCCAGAGAACCGATCACACTTATTCCCACGGGGCCCCTGACCAATGTTGCCATGGCGATCCTCCGGGAGCCGCGCATTCGGCCTTCCATCCGGGAAATCGTGTTGATGGGGGGAGCGATTGCAGAGGGCAATACCACCCCCGCGGCCGAGTTCAACATCTATGTCGATCCTCATGCGGCGGATGTGGTGTTCCGCAGCAAGGTGCCCGTTTCCATGATCGGGCTGGATGTAACGCATCAAGCGCTGGTGCTTCCCGACCGGCTGCAGCAGATTCGCGACTTGGGCTCCCGCACGGGCGGCGTGGTGGCCCAGCTGATCGAGTTTTTCCAGGAGCATCATCGCGTCAAGTATGGGATGGCCGGGCCTCCGCTACATGATCCCTGTGCTGTAGCCGCCGTCATCGATCGTTCCCTCTTTCATTTTAAGCCGATGCATGTTGCCATCGAGCTGGAAGGCAGCCTCACCCAGGGTCGGACTGTTTGCGATGTTTGGAACGTTACGGGAAACCCGATGAACGCCCAGGTGGCCCTCTCCGTCGACGCACCGCGATTTTTCGACTTGCTGATCTCCCGCCTGGCTGCTTATCCATAAGCGCATTGAATCGGCCTGCAGATCACAGGGACATCCAGGGATGGCCTGGCAATGAGTCATGAGGCATGTCCGAACACCTTGGTTTTGGACCTATTCGGAGGGTTTCCGAATCCAGGCCTGGCATGCTATAATCCGTTTTTTTTTCGCTACCCTCAATCATGAATAACGAGGATCAAGACCGCAAGAACCCGCCACCCGGAGATCGCCGGGCATTCCTGAGGCGGTTTTTGAAGAAGGGCGCTCCCCTCGTCGTGGGTGCCGTTACAAGGCCGCTTTCAAAGCTTCCGGGCGTCACCCCGCCGACTGCCCGGCCTGAGACTGAGGGTCCGGCAACGCGCGCCGCCGCTGAGTCCGAAATTATCTCCACTGAATTGAAGAAAGAATTCGAACAGACGCACGAAGAGTTCATCAAGAACAACCCGGACTTCTTTGAGAAGCCCTGAAGGGTCTCATACGAGTCGAATAATTTTGGCTAGCACCGGGAGTCCGGGAATCGCCACGAGAGAGGAGCGAGTCCCGACGTGACCACAACCTGCCTATGAAACTGCGAATTCTCCATCACGATAATTGCTTCGATGGGGCCGCCTCCGCCGCCCTGTTCAGCCGTTTCTACCGCGAGAACATCAATCCACAGGCTGAGATTGGATACACAGGGCTGACTCACAAGTCGGAAAAGCAATTCAATGAATGCCTTTTCGACGGCGATGAAAACGTCATCGTGGATTTCAAGTACTCACCCTCGCCTCGCCTCACCTGGTGGTTCGACCACCACAAGAGCGCCTTTCTTACGAAGGAGGATGAAGACCATTTCCGGCAGGACCAGGGCGGGAAAAAGTTTGTCAATCCCGACTTCAAATCCTGTACTAAATTCATCGCCACGACGCTGGCGGAAAAATTCGGCTTCAAGATCAACGGGCTTTCGGAACTGATCTATTGGGCCGATATCATTGATGGGGCCCAGTATCCGGATGCCCGCTCGGCGGTGGAGATGAAGGAGCCGGCGATGAAGTTGACGCTGCTCATCGAGTCCAACCGCGAGCCGGAGCTCTTGCGGCAAATTATCCGTGAGCTCGCCGTCAGGCCGCTGGCCGATCTTGCGACAGAACACTGCAGCGGCGACCATTTCAAGATGCTCTGGGCCCAGCACGAGCGGGCAATTCAGTTGATCGGCGACCGGGCCATGACTGAGAACGGTGTGGTGTTTTTCGACCTCAGCGACGTGGGTGTCGAGGGTTACAACAAGTTCATTCCCTACTTTCTCCATCCGGAGTGCATTTACACCGTGAGTGTGCTCTCGACCCCTATGCGGGCCAAGGTCTCAGTCGGCTCGAATCCGTGGAACCAGTCGAAGCGCACCCACAATCTCGCAGAGATATGCGAACGGTATGGGGGCGGGGGTCATGCGCAGGTCGCCGCCATTTCCTTTCCCACCTGTGACCTCGAGAGCGCCAAAAAAGCCGCACGGCAGATCGTTGAAGAACTCCAGAGCGAGTAATCCGACCGGTCCCCCCGATTGACGACTGTACTCGTTACATCAAGACTCAAGGGAATAATCGTGTCGGGTCGTGTCCCGATATGATATTGTTTCGTATTTAAACCTGAATTCTGAAACGGGAACGTGGAAATTCAGTTGCGTTTTAAGGAGATTCGCTAAAAAAAGAATTCTGCAGACCGAACTTTCGTCAAGGCCAGAGCCAACTCACAGCAGACGCCATTCAACTTCATGTCCCCCGAACATTTTGGGATTCAGGGTAAAGACCCATCAAAGAGTATTGAAATTGAGGCGGAGACTGACGCAGTCAAAGACCTCCTGTTCGGGTTACTGAATCCTGAACCCAGGAGCCGGAAGAGGGAGGTCCCGATGAGAATCCCTGCCTCGAGGAGTTTACACCCGAGAGGTTGCCTGATTTGAGACTTCCGGCTTCGATTGTATCGTTATAAAGACTTGCACTTTTTCCGGACATATTGAATACGCTGGATCCGAACCACCGCAAAGGGGATTAATCGCAGATGGCCGCTCGACGCGGGCAACCCGGGCACCGGTTTTATTTTCATACCGCGGTGCAGGTCCGATTTCGAGACGTGGATGTGATGGGCCACGTCAATCATGCGGTTTATTTTTCCTATTTTGAAATGGCGCGCTGTGAGTACTGGATGTCGTTGTATTCGCTGGGGCGGTTGAGCGATATTAACTTTATTGTCGTCCACGCCGAATGCAATTATCTCCAACCCGCCCAGTACGCTGAATGGCTGGATATCCATGTGGCGGTCACCCGAATCCGGAACACCAGTTTTGTGATGGAGTACGAGGCGCGGGCCCGCCGGCCCCGGCGCGTCGTGGCGACGGGTTTGACCGTCCAGGTGATCTATGATTATACCCGTCATCAATCGAAGCGGGTCGCTGCGGCGATGCGGCGGAAGTTGGAAGCCTTCGAGAAGCGCCGCCTGTTGTTCGACGAAACGACCCAGGGCGAATAATTCATTACAGGAGTTGCCGTGACCCGACGTGTGGTCATCACCGGAATCGGGGCGATCAGCCCCAATGGCATGGGCCGCGAGACCTTCTGGCAAAATACCCGGATGGGGATCAGCGGAGTGGACACGATATCGCTTTTTGACTCTTCTCACCTCTCGGCCCGCATTGCGGGGGAGGTCAAGCATTTCGACGGCGACGGATTCATCAAATACAAAGACCGCCCCCATGTTTCGCGCGTGGTCCCCCTGGCGCTGGCGGCTTCGGACGAGGCGCTCCGGGACGCAGGGTTAGAGGTCGATTCCATGACCAAGGAGGAAAAGCAACAGATCGGAGTCATGCTCGGGACGGGGGGAGGTTCGGTCGAATTCACTGAAGAGATGTACCGGCTTTATTACACCGGACAATCCAAAAGGGTCTCCGTATACACCATCCCTTCGTCCACCATCGGCACGCTGGCCAGTGAAATTTCCATGCGCTTCGGACTCCGCGGCTTGAGTCATGTGGTCTCGACCGGATGCACTTCCTCCACTGACGCCCTGGGCCATGCCGCGCTGATGATCCGGTCCGGGATGATCGATAAGTTTCTCGTGGGGGGGGCGGACGCACCCATTGCCCCTCTCATCATGGGCGCGTTCTGCCTCATGCGCATTCTCACCCCTTCCTGGAATCACGATCCCAAGCGCGGCTCTCGTCCGTTCTCTCAAAGTCGCGATGGATTTGTGCTGGGAGAAGGGGCATGGATGTTTGTGCTCGAGGAACTCCATCAGGCCCTTTCGCGTGGAGCCCGTATTTATGGTGAAGTGGCGGGCTACGGATCCACGTGCGATGCCTACCATCGCGTCCGAATGGATGAGAGCGGCGAAGAGCCGGCCCGCGCCATGAATCTTGCAATGAAGGAGGCTCAAGTCTCCCCCGAAGCGGTCGATTACATTAATCTGCACGGAACATCCACGCTGCTCAACGACCGGATCGAAACCCGGGCAGTCAAATTGAGCTTCGGAGCGAAGGCTTTCACTTTGCCGGGATCGTCGCTGAAATCGATGATCGGGCATCCCCAGGGTGCTTGTGGGGCGGCCGGGGTGGCAGCTTCCTTGTTGGCCATGCGTGACCATGTGCTTCCCCCCACGATCAATTTGGAAGACCCCGATTCGGAATGTGACCTCGACTATATTCCCGAAATAGGACGCCGGAAAGAGATCGACGTCGTCTTGTGCAACTGCATTGCATTCGGATCGAAAAATTCAGCGCTTGTTTTGAAACGCGTGAATGGAAAATTTTAGAGACAGACACCTGACTCTCATAAACCTCTAACGCCTTGAATGAAGGGTGTCTGTCCAGTCGCTTGTTGGATTACCCAAAGGCTCAATTATGTCCCTGTGGCGACCCGATCGAATCCGCCAGGAGGAACTGCTCGACACGGATGGCGGCTCCCCTGAGGAGACTGCTGCCAGCCTCCGCGACCTCCGACGTATCAATCAATATCTGGGAGGGCACCGCGCCAGCCTGGTTCCTATCCGTCGACTCGTGAGGAGCCTCTCCCTCAAGCAGTTTTCGCTGCTGGATGTGGCCACAGGTGGCGCCGATCTGCCGGTGGCGGTCTCCCAGTGGGCACGTCGCGCACACCTCCCCTGTCGTGTTGTGGGCCTGGATATCAATTCGCGGCACCTCGCCTTTGCCCGGTGGGCTGTTCGCTCCTTTTCCGACATCCGGTTGGTCCGGGCCGACATCGAACGCATGCCGTTTGCCCCCGCGAGCTTTGATTTTGTCAACACCTCGCTTTTTCTGCATCACGTGGAGGACGGTGGGGTAGCGCCGTTTTTGAAGACGCTGCTCTCGGTGGCACGAGTGGCCGTGATCATCAATGATCTCCAGCGCCACTGGATCCCCTATCTGTTTCTGAAACTGACCCAACCGATCTTCGCTCGCAGTCGTATCACGAGGTTTGACGGATTCGCTTCCCTGCGGCAGGGCTTCACGGCCGGCGAATTAAAAAGCTTGGGTCAGAGCGCAGGGATCCCGGGCCTCTCGGTGACCCGTCGATTTCCGTATCGCCTGGCCATGGTGATTTCCAAATGATGAACCCCATCACTAGGAAGGGAGACTCGTTCGGCCTCCCCAAGGAGCGCATTTCTGAAAGAAAGCCGGCCTCCTGGGAACCCGGAGGATGAACACTCCATTTGATACCATCATTGTGGGAGCAGGTCCGGCGGGGAGTTCTGCGGCAATTGCTCTTGCCTCTCGGGGCTGGCGCGTGGCCTTACTGGAAAAACAAACCTTTCCCCGTGACAAACTCTGTGGCGAGTTTATTTCCCCCGAGGGGGTCAGCGATTTTGCAAGGCTCGGGGTTCGTCCTGCCCTCTTGGAAAAGAAACCTGCCCCGGTCCAAAGGGTGCGGGTGACCCTTTCCGCGGATCATCAGGCCCGGATCGAACTGCGTGAATCCGGATGGGGACTCAGCCGCTACGCTCTCGATCAAGTTCTTTTTGAACATGCAAGGGCCCAGGGAGCAGAGTGTTTTGAGAATTCTCCCGTCCAAACGATCGAAGGAAGTCTTGATCACGGGTTCCAGGTCCAAGTCGGGACCCAGAGCAACACCCCAAGGGTTCTCACGGCCAAAACGGTTATCGCAGCAACCGGCCGATGGTCCAATGTTCCTCACAACCCTCGCAAATCCTTGCGTGAACTGAAGCGGCTGAAGCGCTTTGTAGGGATCAAAGCCCACTTTCGTGGGGAGTCCGACCTGGATGATGCCGTTGAGCTGCACTTTTTCGAGGCCGGGTATTGCGGCTTGAATCGCATAGAGGGTGGCGAGACAAACTTGTGCGCCCTCGTCGAGGAGGAATTTGCAGCTCGCTATGCCAGAAACTGGGAGTCCCTGGTTGAAGCGGCGGGGAGACAGAATCCCCATCTCGAAGGCCGAATTCGTGCCATGAGTCGCTCGACAGAGTTCCTGGTGACAGGCCCGGTCATATTCCAGGCGGGAGAGAGAATTCTCAGGGACATTTTCCTGGTGGGTGATGCCGCAGGATTTCTCGACCCATTCAGTGGTGATGGGATCTCGACCGCAGTTCGATCCGCCTTTTTGGCCTCTCAATGCGTCGACGATGTCATACAGGGGCGCGTCTCCAATGAAGAATCAAAGAAGAACTACAACCGGGCTTACCAATCGGAATTCAGTCGAAGATTCTTATTTGCACGGATCATTCGCAGCGCTTTATCCATCGATCGTATCCCGCCAGCTTTTTCTCGCCTGCAATCTTGGATTCCGGCCTTGGGCGAATGGGTCGTGAGACAAACCAGGGGGCAGGTCTCAGGTGGCGGGGGTTAGAAGATAGGTCGTAGGTGATAGGCAATAGGCGAAAGGGAGAGGAAGTCAGAGATGGATTGGAGGGACGCTTGTCCCAGAAACTGATATACCCCCGAGTGATACATCAAGCGACATCGCAAACTGCGAATGGAACCTGTGTCATTGACCTTTGGGAAGTAGATTCAGGATCCAGGCGGAAGATTCTCCGGTTCATAGATTCGGAGACTGCCGTCGGCGGTGTCGAAGGCGGCATGTGTGGTGTGGCCTTCGGCGCAACGATAGATCGCGTAACTCGAAGTCCCGAGGGCTCTCCTTCCCGCTGAATCAACCGAGCCTGCTGAATCAATCGAGGCCGCCTCACCAAACTGTTCAGTGAGCATGGCCGTCGACATACACACTCGACAGCCAATCTTCTGAGGTATCCGGGGACGGTCGTCATCAAGCTCAAGGGCCATCATGAATTGACAAGAACCTCCGTTGAATTCACCTTCGGCGCCACCCTCACCTGGCGCGACTTTTTCCGGGATCGGCTGAAGGTCTCCAGCTTCTCTGAAAACCTGCAGGGGGCGCCTGCTTCAGGAATCGTTGCCGCAAGAACAATTTTACGCTATAGTTTCGGCGCTCCAAACGAGTGTCCACAAACCGAGGTCGGCTTCTGTGCCGATGGCCGGACAAGGGAACGCTGGGCAAGAGACTCTAAAAGCATCGACGGGGTTGTCCATGGATAAAAAGGTGGAGCAGCAGTTGGATAAGATGATCGCGGGGTTAAACGATTATGAAATGATTTTCTACCCAAAGTCCGCGCTCGATGGTCAAAGGGCCATTTCAGACTTCCACCACGAAGGGATTACCGAGCAAACACAAAAACGGGAACGCCTGATCATTGTACGCAAGGGCAAGGCGACGGAGATCGACATCTCCAAGCATTCCGAGATGAAGTATGACTACGGCGATTTCCGCCACGAGGTTGAAGAGGGCGAACCCATCCGGAACCGTTTGCGGGGGGATGAGGACGCGATTCTCATCGTGCGCTCGGAGTTTTCCACCAAACCCAAAGGCCCGCACGTTTCAACCAAAGTCATCGAAGTGTACGAATCCTGATTAGGGAGAGTGGCAAGTGACGGGACAAGAACAAAGCGTTGCCGGCCCTTCCCGAATGACTCACACAGGGATTCCTCCCAGAAATCCATCGTGGAAGGGGCCAACTCGCAAATTGAAGTAACTCCCCGGTTGACTTACTTTCCTTTCGCACCATTCCCTCGCTCTAATTGGTGTCTATCGTTTCACCTGCTACTTGCCACTGTTTCCTCATCCCAGTTCCTCGCTTCGCTGCCTTAAGAGAACGGGACTACCACGGTGCTTCCGCCCGGGCTGATGAAGGTAATGCCCACCGTTTCTCCACCATTCGATGTGTTGATCAGAATAATTTGAGTTGTGAAGCCGCCTCCGTCGACCACCTGGGGAATAAAGAGCGGGCCAACCGGCGGATTGTTGAGGTCAGCCACAGGCAAGGTTGAGTAGATTTCTTCACCGCGCTCATTATGCGTCAGACGCAACGTCACCAACGCGAGAGGCTGGTTGCTTTGAATGGTCAGCACTCCTTTGAATTCCGAGGGAATCGAGACCGACGCGAAAAGTTGTTCAATGAACGCCGCGAGATGAATGTTCGAATCAACATTTATGGTTGTCGTCTGGTTAAACGAGCCGTCCAGACTGACAAGGTGGAGGGTTACGTTGGCCGTTGAAGCATTTCGATTGACCAGTGCAATTCCGGTATCCCGGTCCAGTGGCACAGAGGACCGTTCGATGTAGACGCGGGCGTTGGTCGTCGGAATTGCGTTTAAGACTCCAGCCTGTGACGAGGCGCCGGTAGCGCCCTTTCCTGCAAAGATCACTGCCCCCGCAGGAAGCTGCCCTGATGTAGGCGTCACCACGGCATAGGCTACCCTTAGCCCTCCCTGCCCGGTCGTCGAAAACTTCTGCATGCCATTGGCGCTTATTGAATAGGATAAGGAACTTACCGGTCCGCTGCCGAAATCCAACAAGGCCGGAGTTCCAGAATCCCTGAAAAGCAAAATGGTTCCGGCAATGGTGGAACCGGAGGTATTCATCAGCAGGATCTGAGTTGGATTCCCGTTTCCATCCAGGATCTGAGAGAAGATCAGGTTTGAACCGACGGGAGTGACCGTCGGATCGACCACAGGCAAGGCACTGAAAATCGATTCCGGGGGATGGTCGTTTGGAGCAGAGCGTAAGTTGACTGCGGCAAAAGGAGCTGATGCTGTGAAGGTCAACGTCCCCAGAAATGAACTGCCCAAGGCTGAACAACCGAACTGACTGGCAAATTGAGCAATCTTTCCCAGGGGTGGAACTGCTACAGCCGGACATGAGCTGGAAACGCCATTTTGGTCCCTCAAGGTCAAATTGACTGTCAATGCAGTAGTGCCCGGATTCACCAGGGCTACACCGCTATCCCGGCCGTTCGCCGCATCGAAGTCCACGAACACCCTCGATGAGGTCGAGGCAGTCACCGCTGGCACGCCCGCTTCAGTTACAAGGGCTCCGCTCTGCCTCTGTGCAAAAATCGCCAAACCAACGGGTGGGGGACCTGCCGGATTCGTCACTTGGCCGTAGCTGACTGAGGCGAACTGTCCCTGTCCTGAGGAGATCTTTGACACGCCCCCACTCGCGGGGAGCTGGGCGCTGAACACAGTGGAAACCAGGGTGGTGTCGACGCTGCCCCGGCCACTGGTGGCTGTTGAGAAAAAAGACTGCCAGGCCTGGCGGATCGTATCGATCCGAGCGAGGTCTGCCGCAGAAGGCGTTGTGTTCCTTTGTACCAGCAAGATCCATGCTTGGCGGAACGCCTTTTGCGACGTTGCAGGAGTCGGGGTACGAAGGCCGTTCGGTCCGGTGGAGCCATCAGGACGCAGTATGCTCGCCGTCATGATGTCATTGACCGTCACCGTATGCCTGGTCCCACCAAACGTTATATTGACATCCGGGGAGGACCCATTGGCTCGACTTGAACCGGTTGGATTAAACACGGCAAAGGTGGGGGAAACTTCCGACTGGTCTTTAAGACCCATGAGATACTGATCCAGATCGCTGTATTTCGAAGTGGCATCATCTTTGGTGGTGAAGGTCCCGTTGCCATTATCCTGGATGTCGTTCCCTTCCATGACTGATCCGTCGGAATTAAAGAAGAAGCTCCAATGAGCGCAATCACGCCCCAGGATTGTGTTCACAAAGGTCTGGGGGGTTGTGGTCGGATCGCAGGTCGCGCCCGGAATATCGACGAATGACATCCAGCGGTGCCCGAATTCCTGGCCAATCACCTCGACGGTACTGTTGGTTCCCAGGAATATCTGGTTGGGATCGGTGGGATATTGACTGAGCGGCCCCAGCGTTAGAAAACTTCGGAGGCGTCCTTTTGTACCCCAGGCGGGGTCAGGCTGGAACACAGGAAGGGCACCCAAGCCGGTGGCATCGTTGCTGACATTCTCTTCAAACGCAAATGCATTCCCTCCCAAATTGAAAGAAAAGTTTGTCAGGAAGGTAATGAAATCGTAGTCGTCGCCATGAGTTTCATAAAACTTTTCTGCAAGAGCCGTCCTTGAAATCGTCATGGAGGTTGAGAAGAATTCGAAGATGACTCCAAATTCAAGAGTAGGCGTCGTCAAAGTGGTGTAATCCACAACGGACGGAGGTTTCCCCACGTTGTTTCCCGGAGCGATTCCCACGATGCCCTCCGTTGTACCCATTCCGTTAAATGAGAACTCAATGGATCCATTCGCAAACAAAACGACTTCAAAGGTATTGTGGTCCCGATTGACGTTGGAGCAAGAATCACTGAAGTTTGGAATATCATTCCATATGGCGATAAACCGGTCGCTCCGCTGAAGCGTCCTGACATCACCCGTCCCGCAGCCCGGTTCGAGGTCGGCAAAAAGGGGGCCAATGCGGGGCTGACGGCTCAAAAAACGGACGAGGTCACGATCATCACTGGTGGCATCGCCGGAAGTAAAAGTCAAATAGCCATCCGAACCGACGAACACACTGGTATAGGTTTGGCCAAAAAAGTTAAAGGTGAACCCACTCGAGAACGGAACCTGCGTGGCGTCATCATCAGACAGGTTGGGCCCCGGCGGCTGTCCTTGAGAGGGAGAGACGGTACCCGGAACCAGGATCGCACCCGCGGCCGGATCAAAATTCTGGGGTATTTTGGTCACCGTATAGGCAGAGCCGCTGGGCGTGAACCGGATATTGCTGTTATCCAGATCGAAGTGATTTGCGGGAAAAATGACGCTTCCATCGTCCTCGATGACCGCGATGTTTCCTTGATCTGCGTTTAGGGTATTCTGTTTCAATGAAAACTGTGGCCCCTGTCGGCGATACTTGAAGTTTTGCGAGATTCGGGCTGTATCATTCCAGTTTCCCGGATAGGTCCCGTCGATGAATCCGCCTTCGCGCAATCGTTCGGGCGAGACGCGCGGCCGGTTAGATTTGGCCGATAGCGATGCGGGCAGAACTGTCATCGCAAGATAAAGTATGAAAACAACCCTCAGCTTTTGTCTTGAAAGCCTCATAACTCTCCTTGATTTTCAGTGATTTACGATAGAGCCACAGAACCCGACCGGACCCAGGTCACAAGAGAACGTTTAGATGCCCTCGACGGGCGAATGGTTTAATCCCGTGTCTGGGAGCGCCGCCATATTTTATTGGACCTCTGTTTTGATGCCCGTCTTATCAATTCAGGTTGGCCTGCGTTGGGCGAGCAGCCTGCTCGCCCTACTTGGCTTTTTCGTACCGTTGCCACACCATCCGGGCCGCGCCGAGCAAGCCGGCTTTGTCGATAAGGCGTGACCGGACAATGGGCATTTTCTCAGCACGGTAAACGTAGGACCGCGCGAAGACCTCTTTCATCATGTAGGGCGCGAAGATTCCCCAGGCATTCGCGACGCCGCCTCCCACGATATATTTTTCGAGATCGAGGACGTTGGTCAAATCGGCGATGACGATTCCAAGAGCCCATCCGACGAGTTGGAAGATTCGCAGGGCGGCACGATCCCCCTTTTTCGCCCACTGGGAGATCTCGACCGCGGTGACTGCGTCGTTATCACGGAAGAGTCTCCTCAAAGGTTTCGAATCTCCCCGGTCCGCCGCGGCGCGAGCGCGTCTGACCACCCAAGTGGCGGAGGCGTAGGTTTCCGCACAACCGTAAGATCCGCAATTGCACCGCTCGCCATGGGGATCGACAATCATATGCCCCGTTTCGGCGGCTGTGCCCCGCGTGCCGCTCCAGATCTTCCCTTCCAGCACGATGCCGCAACCAACACCCGTGCCCAGCGTCAGCAGGCTTGCATTCCTGACACCTCGAGCCGCCCCTTTCCACACCTCTCCGAGCGCCGCCACGTTGGCGTCATTATCCACAATGACCTCCACCGGCAGGATTCTTTCCATTTTGGCTTTGACCGGGAATATTCCTTTCCCGGGGAAATTGGGAGATTCATGGAGCTCGCGATGGTAGTAAACGAGACCGGGAATGCCCACGCCCACGCCCACCAGACGTCGTTTCTTCTTCCGGAGGTCGGAGCTGAGATCCAGAATCAAATCGCATGTCCGCTCGATGACGTCATCGCGGCCCCGCTCCACCTGGGTCGGGATGCGTCTTTCTTCTAGAATCTTCCCTTCGTAATCCACGGCGGCGACCCGCAGATTTGTACCGCCCAGATCCACGCTGGCCACAAAATCATTCTTGGATATTTTCATGATGACATCTCAGCGGCACTGCGGTGACGGAGTGCCCACCCGGATCCTGCCCTCAGTTTAGGTCCTTTTAGAAAATCTTCCCGTTTCGATAAACGGCGGGGACGACATCGTGAAGGACCCCCGCCTCCACCACCTCCCCAATGATCACGAAGTGTGATCCGACCTTGGCTTGAGATAATACACGGCAATCAACAAAGGCCACGGAATCGCAGAGAATAGGCGAACCGGTTGATTTGGTCATCGTGGGAACCCCGACGAATTTGTCGGTCTCATTCGAAGTGGTCCGCCCCAAGGCGTAAGCCAATTCTTGCTGTTCTTTTGCGAGGACATTAATGGCAAAGACCTTGCTCTCCAGGAGCATTTGGGTCGTACAGCTCTCGGGTGTTAGACCCACTACGACCTCCAAGGGCTCCTTCGATACTTGCGTGACCCAGACGGCGGTCATCGCGCTCACTTCTTCGCCTCGTTTCGTGGTGATCACGTAAACGCCGTAGGTCAGGCAGTAGATGGCTTTCTTTGCGTCTTCAAGATTCACGGGAATGTACGAGTCTCCGGTCGAGATTCATGAGGTTCTCTAAAACCGCAGAGGCGCGTTCCTCCTGAATTCTATTGACATCCAGCAAGTCGCAGGGGCGCTTAGTCCGCCGCGGAGGACGTCCCTACTTCAAATACGTGTCATACCATGCGAGAACGCGAGTCAGCAGATCCAACTGGTGCGCGCGCTCCCTGAACCCGTGGGGCTCCCGGGGATAAACGACCATTTCGGTCATGACACCCATTTGCTTCAAGGCGTGGTAAAACTCCTGCCCTTGCCCCAGGGGAACTCGCTCATCGCCTCCCCCGTGCACCACAAGGGTTGGCGTCTTGACGTCTTTCACAAAGGACATGGCAGAATGATTTTCATAGGCGTCCCGGCGGTTGAAAGGAAGATCGAGAAAGTAAGACTTCAAGAAGGATGGAGTGATGTCGCTAGTTCCATTGAAGCTGAATAGATTAGTCACGCCCGCCCCCACGACCGCGGCTTTGAAGCGGTGGGTCTGAGTGACGGCCCACGAAGTCATAAATCCGCCGTAACTCCAGCCCCCGATCCCCAGGCGGTTCGGATCCGCAATTTTTTTCTCAACCAACTCATCGACGCCGCTCATGATATCGACAAAATCACCGCCGCCCCAGTCGTCCCGATTCGCTTCGACAAAGGCAATCCCCTGCCCCTCGCTTCCCCGGGGATTGGGCAGCAAGACCACGTATCCGTGCGACGCCAACAGCTGTCCCCACTCATGCCAGCTGCCATGCCAGCCCATCCACCAGGCCCACTCGGGTCCTCCATGAATCTCCGCAATGGTGGGATATAATTTCCCAGCATCATAATTCGGGGGTTTGATGAGAACGCCATAAATGGTTTTGTCATCCTTCTTGCTCTTCCAGGAAATCTCCTCGACACTCCCCAGGCGCCACTCCTCCACCTGGGGATTCATGTGGGTTAGTTGTTGCTTTTCCTGGTTTTCTTCATCAATCATCCACACGTCGGTGGGTGCCTCGGCCTTCTGGTGAAGAAACGCGATGGCGCTGGCGTCACGATTCATTGAGAAGCCGTGATCATGGCCGGTCACGATTTGGACATCAAACATCTTCTTCATTCGGCCGTTGGTCGTGTCGAGACCTGAAATCACGGCGTGTGTGCCCTCCACGGATTCCACAATCAGGTATTTGGAATCCGTCGCCCAACGGGCCCAGAAAATGGTGCCCTTGTAATCGGTGTCGACGTGCTTTACTTCGCCGCCGGAAGCCGGAACCAACGAAAGGGAGGTCGTGATCTCGGTCGGGGTGCGTTCCTGGAAGGCGACCCACTTCCCATCGGGGGAATAGCCCCAATCACCGTCCCCTGCACGCTCACTGAGCGTCCGAACCATTTCGCCCTGACGGTTGATGACCAGCAACTTGGAGTGCCAATACACCTCGTCAAGATCAGGCGTGGACGATACCAGGAGAGCGAGTTCCCGACCATCGAAAGACCATTCCACATCACTTACATTGAAGTCCTGCCGGGTGATCAGTTTGGTGTCATGTGAGACTGGATCGCAGAGATACAGACGCACGAATTTCCACTCGTGATCCACGTACACCCGATCATCACGTTTCTTCTTGCGCGCCTCATCCTCCGGCGTCGGACCGTCTCTTGCCAGGACGGCGATGGTCTTTCCATCCTTGGACCATGAGTAGGCCACGACGCCGCCCTTAAGATCAGTGACCTGCTGCCCTTCGCCTCCGTCCGTCGGCATAATCCAGAGCTGGGGTTTGGGAGGCTCCGCATCTTCCTTCTTGGCTTGGGGGAAGATTTCACCTCGGTCGGAAAGAAAGGCAAGCCACCGAGCATCGGGCGACCATCGCGGCATGGTTTCACTTTTGTCGCTGGCGGCATACTTATGCGGGGGGGTCTTTCCGTCGGCAGCAACCATCCAGATGTCTGAATTGCGGGGCTTATCCGGATGGTCCGGATCAGCCGGCTCTGTGACCACGAAAGCCACCTGCTCCCCGTCGGGGGAGATTTGGGGATCACTGACCAACCGCAGATCAACGATGTCCGCAGGCGTTGGAAGGTGACTGGACTTAGCAAGCCATATACTCCCCGGCTGGAACATCATCGCCACAAGAATGAAGAAGAGACTCCCAAATTTCCTCAATGAATCCTCCCGACCATGATGAAAGAACGGAGTCTTAAATCTGGCCCCTGATCTCCATGAAGAGAGTGGTCCGGCTACACAAAGCAGAAAAACTGTTATTCTAGCGCAGACTTGAAGAATTTCATTCTACTTTTTGGTGGGAAGGGCCAGCTAGAAAGAATCACAGGAGCAGCAAAGAAAGGGCCCTTTCACTTACTTATCAGGATCTCCTCTGCCATTCTTCTTTTTGAAAAGGATATTGCGATGGAAGGGGGTTGGCGACGAGCGGCAGAACTTGCGGGGAGAACCACACCCCTTCTCCCGGTTTCGGTCAGAGGGAGATCTGCGCCGCTGGGCCGCGAAGGGTGACAATTGCACTTCAAAACAATGCCGGACCTGAAATAATGTAGTTCTCCATCCTCCCGAACTCTCTTGAACTCATGAAAACGGCATGGGATTCAATCCGGAATCCAAACCGGATCAGCGCCCGGATCGATTCCACGTTCGGGCTGGGAATCTGGATCGAGAGTTTGGGGTGCCCTTGAGCCGCCATCTCAATAGATTGATGGAGAACGGGAAGCATGTATCGAGGATTCTCCACGGCCAGCGGCCCGATCTGGCCACTGGCCGTTACATAAAAATAGCCATTCGTCTTAGAATGTTTTCTTGCCAGCCAGCAACGGCTTCCGCTGCGATTGACGAAAAATTCATGGTCCTCTTTACGATGGCTGCCTCGGGCGACGAGGTCGATGGAACTCATCTCGCGTACAGCCTCATCGATTCTTTCATGGGATGCGGTGGGAGGCAGCTCGGTGATTTTCACCCGACTCCCCACGGCTATTTCCCGCTTGAGATCTTTTGTTCGCAGAACAAGGGTGTAGACCGGAAATCGCGGTGTCATACCCACCATGATGTAGCTGCGCATTGCGGAGGGATCAAGAGAGCTGTAAGCGGAGATGATCCGGTATCTTCTATCACTCTGAAGTGATCGTTCCAACAATTTCCTCCCGATGCCCCGGTCTTGAAATTCAGGTAGAACCCAGAAATCGCACAGGAACCAGACGGCCCCCCTCACGATGGAGCAAGCAAATCCAACGATCTCACCATTCGACTCGGCCACCCAGAAACCACGAGCATCGGTTGCGAGAACATGCTGGAGATACGGAGGAAGCTTCCGTGATCCCGGCAAGGCCCGTCGCGAGCCTTGAACCCTTCGCATCATTTCCTCGAAGGAAATCAAAAATGTTTTCCAAACAGAACGCAGATCGTCAAGGCGGCAGGGTCGGATGTTGATTTCAGAAGCCATAGACGGCACCAGGTGACATTGAGTGTTCGGCTTGCCAGGAGGCGGGGGAGCTTTCTTGCCGCACCCCCCCGGATGCCGGAGCGCTGACTGCGAAAAAAACCTGTAGGTTGCGTGGTTAGCCTATCCGCCAACGAGTTCAGCATCGAAGTGATCTCAGTTCGATGACGGCACACCTCTTGCTCGAGAGCGAGGAAATTAAGACCGGCTGTACAGAGTCAGTGAAAGGAAGCCCTGCGCGTCGGTGGATCGACCACAGGCGAGGGAATGATGATTCAGTCTGCAAGGAAGAAGCGAGAGGGCGTGGCCGCCGCATTTCGCGCCCGGTGGGGGTCGCCTTCAGGGACGTGGAACGCTTCACCCGCTTTTACCAGAAATTTTTGGTCGGGCGTCTCAAACTCAATGACCCCTTCCAAAACATATCCGAGATGCCCCCGCGCACACCACTCTTCATGCCTCGCATCCGTGGCGTACTCTACCAGGCGGAAACGGTGACCCCCGGATTCGCAACCCTTCTGACAAATGCCCGGGGATGTTTCCACCCAGCTCTGCGCCTCAAACTTGAAAGTCTCGATCATTCTCTTCATTCCTCCCAGGGAATGTTCCAGAATTCATTCTACACAACGATCATAAAGAAGCGAATATACAATGAGTGCATGCCCCTGGTTGGATCGACCTTATGCCCTTGCCTACCTATGCCAGATGGAGTTGAAGGGTGACCCGCGGCTCGGTCATCCCGTTCTGGTAATACCAGCTCCAACATCCGGGCTTGAGTTGAAAGACCTCCGACAATCCTCATCGTTCAACGTCCGGTCATGTCGGACGCCCGAATCATACTCTGAAGGGGATCGAAAGTGCTACCGTCGTGTACAATTTTTTTCCGGGGGATTCAGTATGGCGTCCCCCGGGGAGTCGCTCTCGCGATGAGAGACCGGATGTGGCCTACTTCTTTACAAACTGAATCACTTTCACTGTTTCCAGGGCCTTCAAATACTCCTGAACCCAATCGAGGGGGATGGGGCCGAATTCAGAGGAAACAAAGTCGCGGATGGTTTGGGTGGATCGTTTTCCATCCACCAGATTGAGAATTTCGTAGGTGTAGTCCGATGAGGACGCGCGGCGGACGGGGCCGGTGGGGTCGGCCAATCCATCCAGATTGGCAAACACTTTCAGTTTTATCGTGTTGTCGACTCCGTAATGATCCGCCAGATAATCGTAGCCAAAGACAGAGATGGGTCCCTTGATATCGAGGCGAACCGGGACCTCGGTTGAGTTTTCCTTGGGCTCAAGCTCCTCCAGAAAACTATCGACCTCATCGCCCCGCACTCCGGACCAACCGATGAGATCTCGGGTGAAACCCATGAGATCAAACTTTTCGACCTGCTCTTCCCCGATGAAGCTCCTCATAGAAATGAAATTTGCTCTTCCCCGCCGCACCAGGAACCTCAAAAAATTATCCATTTCGCGCAGAGGGTTCTGCGGGGTCGAGCGGGCGGCCAACCGTGCCTGCTCGCTGAATCGGGCCTGGGAATCCGCCATCCGCCGCTTAGCATGCACGATCACTTCCGAGGTGATGTCTGCCGAATTCGTGAAATCGAGGTTGGCCAGGAAGTATCCGCTGGCCGCCCCCACGATGGCCGCGCGTTTGAGTTTGGTCGCGTCGATCTTGTCGACGGAATCCTGGTTGGTGTGGATGTAGCGGTCCGGCCAGTCATTCAGATAAATCGCGGGGATCCGGAATGAGCCCTCGTCATAAATCTGATGGTCGCTCCCCTCGGTATAGTCCGAGATCTCCAGATGAAGAGCGTCTTTGGATCCTTCGGGCGCATTGATCTCGAACTGGGGCTCTCCGGTCGATGCAAACTGGTCACTGAGATCGCGGACGTATTCACCGAAGACCTGTGCCACGTCGTTGACGAAGGAAGGGATGGAATCCGGGGTGCGGGTGACGTGAAAAATGGCTTTCGTTTTTTCCTGGGAACCTCCTACCATGTCCATGTGAATCGCCGCCTTCATTTTCGCGACGAGTTCCGGATGCGAAGTGAGGTAGATCTGGGTCCCTTCTATTTCGGGAGGCCACACAAAGCGAAGGGTTCGTTTAAGGGGAGGAATGCGCTTCTCTTCGATCAGCTTGTGGAGTGACCGCGCGACTTCCAGGATAGCGACGCACCCGCTGGCATTATCGTTGGCTCCGGGCATTTGATGATCGAGATGACAGCTGAAGACGATCTCTTCATTCTTCAGGCGGTCATCCGTCCCTGGCAAGGTCGCGGTGACGAGCTCGTAAAAACCATCATGCTGACCTGCCTTGACGCGGGCATGCAACCAGATCTTCTCTCCACGCACCAATCGCTCCCGGAAGGCACGCGCTTGTCGGAGCGAAATCTGGAATGCAAAGGTCTTGGTCGCAGAATATGAATCGAGATGCCCCCACCGGACCAGCGACTCATCGTCGCCGTTCCAGCCCTGGGGTTGATTGAGCGCGTAACTAACCATGCCGACGGCCCCGAAACGATCGACAGCCAGTTTCTGCGCGGCGCCACCCTGCGATGAGATGAGAATGATCTTTCCTTTAACGTCCTTGTTCTCATAATCCTTTTCATTCGTCCCTCTCCCCACATCGATCAACTCGGCGGTCACGTCGGCCGATTCAGAGTCCTCGGCCAAACAGACCCGCATGTCCTCCCAGGAACAAATCTGTCGGATGGGGGTGTACTCCGCGAGGGCAGTCTGCGGACCCCGGGGACCTTGAGCTTTCTTCGGAAGGACCTCCCACAGATCGGCCGATTCCGCATCCCATGCCTGCCGGGCCTTAAGCGTCCCGTAAAAACGTTTTCCATCGGCGGGAAACTTTTCAATGTGAGCTTCCACGAGACCGGCCTCCCTGGCGCGACCGAGGATGTACTCCGCGGCAGCATGGAAGTCGCGGGAGCCGCGGACGCGGTTGAAAGTCGTGATGGCCTGGAGGTTCCGTTTCGCCGAACCGCCGCTCGTTTCTTCCACCAGGAAACGCATGGTTGGCCCAGGGAGAAGTGATTGAGTTTGTGCCCAGCCGAGATGGGGAATCAAGAGTAAAAAGACTGCAGCTACCTTGCGCATGAAACCTCCTCTTCGAGTTGGATGGATCGGTTTGAGCGGGTCTTCATGGAGAGCCTCTTCCTGGTTGTGGGGATCCTCCCGCTTCATCACCGAAAGGGCTTCGCGGGGATAGAGATCTCACCCCGCATGAATAAAATCCTTGAATCTTTCGTTGGACAAGATCCTCTTCCCTTGTTCCCTTCCCCGCTCAAAGGTCCGCATGATCCTGGGATTGTCAGTGCAGAGGAAGCTGGCCTCAACCGGGTGGTCCGGGAACAGAATATACAATCGATGGTCCTCCATAGCCTGCCGCACGCGGTCCCACGTATTCAACGAACGCACCCGCATCGAGGTTTCCCATAAGAGACCTTTGGGGTCACAACAGAACACGAGGGTCTTATCGCATTGAATCGTTTCCGAGAATCTCTTGAAGCTCGACACTTCCTCAAAGATTCGAAACGGCATCTTCAGGGCAAACCCCCCGTCCATGAAAACTGCCGCCTCATCCCCTAGAAAGCGGAATGGAGCGAGGAGTTCTCCCCAGGGGGTGTCGTCGGCACAGGGGTTCGGATGGAGCGGATCGATTCCTCTCCAGACCGGCAGGAGCTCTTCGGGCCGCATGGGTTCTCCCATCGCGAAAGGTATCAGGCAGGAGGCCTCGATGGCGTTGTGGTAGTTGATGCGGGTCAGGGGCCGGACAAATTCACCCGCCAGGGAGGGCGAAAGATGGGAGACAAAGACCACGGGGTCTTCGATGTATTCCCCGGGGAGGTATTTCATCGTCAGGGGCAGCTTCCGGGTTAAGGACTTGAAAAAGTAATGAAGTGAATCCCGGGGAGTAAAGGGCATGCCATCCCGGCGGCGAACCCGAGTAGTAAACACAACAACCCTTGTGCAGCAATCCGCAGCAGTCTCAAACACCCCCGCCAGCTCCGGACCACTCATGACATACCGGATGGAGTGGTACAGGAAGGAACGGAATCGCGAGAGCCCGCCCAGTGAACGGAAATCCGGATGCTCGTGGACCCGGGATGGAATCTCCTCCAGTCCCCAATGCGACCATCCCTTCATGACCGTGTCGGGCGTCCCTGTAGCCACATCGGCGGCGGCGTACCCCCCTGCCGAAGCTCCCATTGCGACCCCGGGAAAACATCCGTTGGCCCGGGCCCATCGCATGAGTTCATAAAGCACGCCCCCTTGCCACGCACCCCGGCCCGCGCCGCCCGAATCAAGAACCCAACAGAAAGCGGTCATGAGATATCGATCAATTCTGAAGATGAGAGTCGCACACGAATTCCCTCGCTTGCAGTCAACCGGTTCCCGTCCGCCTTGGGGCGCAAGATGAACCTCTTTTTTCGATCCGGGTTACCGCGCGCAGGTGAGGTGTCGCCCCCCATCAACGGCAAGGGTTTCCCCAGTAATCCAGCCGGAACGGGGGCTGGCCAGGAATAGGATCGCCTCGGTCACATCCTCCGCCTGACCGACGCGGCCCAGCGGGTGGGTTGTCTTGCTGTGCTCCAGGAACTTGACGTAAGCCTCCTCCGACATGCCGCCCGCCTTGTGAAGGTTGGTCACGACCACGCCCGGGTTGACGGCATTTACCCGCACTCCCTTCGAGGCCAAATCGAGAGCTGCACACTGAGTCATGGCATTCACTGCGGCTTTGCTGGCGACGTAGGCAAAGACATTCGGAAATGCGCGGGTCCCCGCGACCGAGGAAAGATTCACGATGCTTCCCCTGCGCTCAACCAGCGTTGGGAGAGCTGCTCGCATCATCAGAAAAACAGAGCGCACATTGATATTCATCATCCGATCGAATAGTTCATTCGATGTCGCTTCAAGGGAGGCGGTTGCAATGATCCCGGCGGCGTTCACCAGCACATCGATCCCACCCCATCGGGTCACCGTGGATTGAACGGCGCGTTGAACAAAGGCCTCATCCGTCACATCGCCCGCCAGTTTTTCCACCTGGCCGCCGAGAGCATGAATCTCAAGGACCAGGTCGGTGAGTTCTTTTTCGCGGCGGGCGACGACGGCAACGCTTCCCCCGCATTTGACAAACGCCAGGGCGGCAGCGCGGCCGATCCCACTCGAGGCGCCCGTGACGAGGGCGACCTTGTTCTCGAATTCTTTTATGTTAAGCATAAAGCGTGGATGCTCCTTTTGGAATTCTGATCTGAATAGTCGATCGCAACGGACTTCTCAGGGCAATGACCTGCATGTCGTGCCTCACCGCGCGGGCCCCTTACGACGACCCGGCTGTCAATTCGCGGGCCATCGCCAACGACGCATCGATTTCCGCCTCATTGTTATAAATATGGGTGGATTGACGAACCCCGTTCTCGCCGCCCATGGACCTCACCCGAATTCTTCCCGTGTTCCAGAGTTTATCCATCATCACCGGGCCCGGCACTCCATCCATCCTCCAGGTCGTGATGCCGGCGGACATATCGGGGTGACTGGAGGAGAGAATAGTGGCTCCTTTAATTTTTTGAATCTCTGACCGTAAGTAATCCCCCAACTGTTTGATTCGTCCGACCACCCGCTCGTGTCCGAGATCGTTGTGGAAATCAATCGCCGCCTCATACCCTTTCAGGATCGAAAGGTTTCCTGTACCGTATTGCATCAAACGGTAGGCCCCCTTTTCGTAACTCGCCCACTCGCTGGAGGCCAGCGTGGTCCAGATTTCCGTTTGTCGATTCTTTTTCACGTACAACAAACCGGAACCGGCCGGAGCGAGCAGCCATTTGTGGGGGGATGAGTAGTAGGCATCACAACCGATGTCGCCTACATCCACGCCGATGTGCCCGACCGCTTGTGCGCCATCGATCGCCACAAACAGATCCTTCGCGCCCTGCTCACGCGCCAGCGACGTCAAACGTTTGACCGGCAAAATCAGACCCAGCATCGAGGTGATGTGGGGAATCGCCAGCACTCGCGTCTTGGGGTTGATCGCGGATGCAAACCGTCGAAAGATTTCGTCGGGATCATTGGGGGGCCGGGGTATCGGGACCGTCTTCCAGACGGCGCCGTGACGTTTGGCCCGCTCTTGCCAGCCACACGAACCGCCCGGGTGCTCCTGGTCGGTCTGTACAATCTCATCGCCTGCTCTTAAATCCAATCCCTGCGCAATGAAATTCATGCCAAAAGTGGCATTCTGCGTCGTGCACACCTCGTCGGCATCACAATGAATCAGTCTGGCGAGTTTGCCCATGAAAGAAGGATAGTTGCGGTAGCCGGAAAACCAGTCGGGATGTTCCGGACGATAGTCCCAAGAGGTGACGGTCGCGTTGAGTTGGGCCATATTCGTGGTCACCGCTTCCAGGACAGGACGTGGCATTGAGCCCAGTGTCGCCGTATTGAAGAAGGCTTCGCCGCGCGGGATTAGAAACTGGTCCCGGACTTTTTGCCAGAACGCGATCTCATCTGCGCCCGCACCTTCCCAATTCGTAATTGCGGGATGCGACGCAGAGGGGACGCCGGGGCTCGATTCTGCCTGGCGCAGGTCGATCAACGGCAAAAGAGCCGGAGAGGCTATCATTGATCGTATGAACCTTCGACGTGAAAACATGGGCGCCACCTTCCAGGTTGACGGGTCCTGCCGGGGCAGAGTCAAACGCAGGAACCGAGTTCGCTGCTACTGTCTTCCAAAAAACAGGTGAGCTTCACACCGGCACTCCCGCGCATGAGGCGTGGGACAAAACTTGATGCGGTTCCTCAATTCATCGAAGCGCAGATCGTGGAGGCGCAACACTTCCGCGTCATCCAGCGACCAGGAATCAACCTTGCCCGAGGTCATCTGAAATTTGGCATCGCAATCCAAGCATTGGAAGATTCCAAGAGTCCGCGGTTCTCCGGCATACTCCACATCGATAGTGGACCCTTCGAGCCGCCGACCTTCACAGTCCGGGCATTGGGCGACATCTTTCATGATTTGATCTCAGTCAGACCCCTCTCTCCGCTGATCGCCAGAGCGTCCAAGGGAAAAGTTCCGCTTTTGACCGTAGGGCCAAAATTATAGGAGAAATCAAAAAACAGGAACACAAATATTTCCTCCGGGCCAAAAAGATTTCCGTTTCAGGAAGGCGGACGCCAGGGGCACCTGAGGAAGTCACCCGGGAATCGATTCCAGGAGCCATCACGCCACCCGCACATTGCGGGGAATTCCCGGACCGCGAAGGAGAGGTCGCACCGTTCTTGGAATTGAGTTCAAGCGGAAACTATATTCCCGATCATGAACGTCGCGTCACAACGATCGGAGGCCGGACGCCCCCTTGGCTCAATCCCTATCAAAGAGTGATTCCAGACGGGACAATTGCAAGCTTGCTATGGAGCGGGCGCGGAAATCGGCATGCGCGAGCTGGCGCAGGGGATACGAGTGCGCTACCGCGACACACTTCATCCCCGCCTGATGCGCGGCTTTAATGCCATGCAAGGAATCTTCGATGATGAGGCATTCGCTGGCGAGAATTCTCTTCTCTCGACGAGACCGCCGTCGATTCAGCGCCCCCCAGGCCCGCAGGAATGTCTCGGGATCCGGCTTGCCGTTAACAACATCGTCCGCGCTCACCACGACCGCAAAATACCGGCGCAGTTTAAACTTCCTCAAGATTGCATGAATCTCTGAACGCAGTGCCCCTGATGCGATGGCAAGCGGGTAATGAGCGGCACTCCCCCGGATAAATTCAATCGCGCCCGGAAAGAGGTGGAGTTTTGTTTTCAATAAACCACGATAGGCCTTCTCCTTTTCCCGACGGAGGCGAAGCACTCCAGCCCTCGTTAGCTCCCTGTTGTGGTCGGCAAGAATTTCCCGGATACAACGCCGATCATCGAAGGCCAAATAACGCGCATAGTAATCCCGCCTCTTCAGTCGAATTCCGACTCTTTCAAAAACCTCACGAAACGCGAGAAAGTGAAGGGGCTCGTCGTCTATGATCACTCCATTAAAATCGAAAAGAATGGCTCGAAGCATAAAAACGGTATCCACGACGTCGAATCTTAGATTTATGACCGATCCAGCGGCCTGGTTGGAGCAATCTTCAATTGACCCCTCCAGGCTACCTCCATATCCCCGTCCACCCCTACCAAGGTCAGGCATCGTCCCCGTCGGACGAGGTCGCTCTGTGAATCTTTATCAATGAGCGGATGACGGAACGATAACTGATAGTAGTACACTTTCCAATCTGAGCGTCCTTTTTTCGGGTCACACCATGCAACTTTTCGATTGCGACCCATGATTCCCAACATGAGAGCGAAGCGCTGAGATGTTGTGATCGCAACTCTCCGGACCTCAGTCACCCCCTTGTTAGAGCACATCGAGGATGGGGGCGACGATGTCGGAGACCGGCAAAAGACTGCTTAAATTTCTGACTCTTACGCACCGATTCTAATAAGGGATTCCCCTTCCTTTGGCAACATTTTAACAGCAACGCAACCGTTGCATGCAACACGCCCCAAAGAAAAAGTGCCTTTCTTGCAAGTCCTGCCTTTTCATTAATACCCAACAGAACCAATATCTTGTGAAGTTTTTCACTCGGCGCAGGTTTCTACGGTCTTGGCATCCCTCATGCAGTAATTCAATTGGAATGAGTGCCAAAGAAATGTCGTTTGAATCCATTATTATTGCCACCACACACCCGGGAAACAGGGGGGAGTGTTGGCAACTATCCCGGAAGAGCCAGCTGAGGGGAGGTTGCGATGCCGACCCTATTGCCTGATGCACCTGCGATCGCCTCTCAAGACCGGAAGAGCGCTGTAGGGCAGGAGTCGACGAGCTGGTTGCGAGCGTTCACCGACAAAACGGGGGCGCGGGCTACGGTCCGTTCGTTCCGTCCCCAGGATATGAAAGCGTTACAGGAGATGTACTTCCAGTTCGAGCCGAAACAAATCACTCAGAGAATGCCGCCTCGAACCGAAGAGCAGACCAGCCGCTGGATTCATTGCCTGACTCATGACGGGGAGAACTTTGTGGCCATGGTCGGACGGCATCTGGTGGGGCACATCGTGTTGTGCAACCTGCAGGATGGCCGGGCGGAACTCGCCATCTTCGTTCACCAGGATTTTCAAAACCGGGGAATTGGCACTCAATTGATCCATTTGGCCAAGCGGGCAGCCGTTGCGGCAGGCTACCGCCAGATCTGGATTTCCGTGGAATCGTCAAATCTTCAGGCGATTCGTACTTTCCAGAAGAACAATTTTCAATTGACCGCAAGTTTCGACACCGAAAGTGAAATGGTCCTCGACCTCAGCCCCACGGGAAGGCATACCGATAAATGACCACATCCAATCCGAACGTTCAACTCCCATTTCAAGATGAATTGGGATTCTGCAATGTCCTGATGTCAGCGATTGGCGGGGACGGCGCTAACATGGCAGCCAAGCTGCTCTTCAAGGTGTGTGTAACCTACCTGAATCTCGACGGCGCTTACGATGCGCGATATGGAAGCGAGAAAAAAGGAACGCCCACCGACGTATCTCTCCGGTTATGCCAGTTCGGGACGCCCGTCCGGGAGAGTGGCCCAACCAATCGACCCCACATCCTGTGTATTTTTCGTGATGCGCTCATTCGACCCCTGGCGCTGCACCGCGGGTTGCAGAGGGATGCCCTGGTCATTGCGAACACTCGGCGCACGCCAGAGGAAATCCGGGACGAGCTGCGACTCCATAGCGGCACGCTCTACTGTCTCGATGCCACGCGGGTGGCCCGCGAGACCAATTCACGACTTAATGTCCCTATCCTAGTGCTCCTCGGAAAGCTCTTGAAGATCCCGGGGGACACGCTGCGCAAGGTGATTGCGGACACCTGGCCGCGGGCGGCGGAGGCAAATCTTCAGGCTTATGATCGCGTCCTGGGGTCGTACACGGAGAAACGCTTTGAGGCGGACGGCAAGTATCCTCTCGTTCCCCCTGCTGAACCGCGCGGCAAGATTGGCTACATGAACATGAATGAAGGGGGGGCCATCAACGCGACGACACATTTAAACCTGTCGTCCGCCATCTCGAGTGCTAACATTAACCCCCTCCCTGAATTTCATGCCGAGATATGCACCCACTGCGGGCTTTGTATGCTCGTTTGCTCCGACCCCGGATCAATCGTCTGGGACGACAAGAAAATGATTGCCATCGACGCCGTTTATTGCAAAGGCTGCATGCGCTGCGTTGAAGCTTGCCCGGAGACGAAGAAAGGCAAGGCGCTTACCGCGCCAGCGGGAGTGGCTGCTGCCTGAGGCTTGAGACCTCACGAGAAGATGACACGGCCTTTCGTCCTGAGAGAGGCCGCATGAATACCAGAAAGAGAACAAAATCACCGCATTCACTAGGAACCCATCATGCCTTTGGACACCTTGATCGAAAAGACGGAGCTCAAGAAACCGGTTGCAGCGGCACCGCAGGTCACTTTTATTGGCAACGGCAATGATGTCGCGGCTCGGGCCATTCTCGAGATCGGATACGATGGCGAAGGCTACTATCCGATTACACCCTCCAGCGAGGTCGGGGAAATGGTCAGCCGGGCCATTGCGAATGGCGATGCTGACCTGTCGTTTGTGGTCGGTACGAGTGAGCTTGCGGCGATATCAATCGTCGCCGGAATGGCGATTGCCGGTGGACGGGCTGTGGATGTCACCTCATCGCAGGGGCTGATGCTGAAAGCCGAGGAGATGCCGGCCATCAGCGGCCTCGGCCTGCCCGTAGTATTAAATCTCGCCACCCGGGACATCAATGCACCCCTCAACATCAAGAACGGGCACAGTGACCTGATGGCAACGCTTGGCTGGGGCTGGCTCACCTTTTGTGCGCCCACGGTTCAGGCGGTGTATGATCTGAACATCATTGCCATTAAGGTGGCCGAAGCGGTGAATCTGCCTGCAATAGTGGCTTATGACGGCTTCCACACCAGCCATGCCAATCGACGGATCCTGGTGTTTGCCCGTCCGGAGGATGTGCGTCAATTTGTCGGACCCGCGCCCCCCCGGCTCAACCTCCTGGACCTGGAGCATCCTCACACCTTCGGACCTTATATGAATGATGATTTGATCAACACGAAGGTGCAACTGGACGAAAAATTCAAGAGGGCCTACGACCTAATTCCCTCGGTATTTGAGGAGTTTTTTCAACTCACAGGCCGCCGCTACAGTTTCGTCGAGGTCTATGGGGATCGGGATGCCGAAGCCGGCCTCTTTATTTTGAACTCGGCCGGCGAAGCCTCAAAGGTTTCCGTCGATAAGTTGCTGGCTGAGAACCAACGGGTGAAAGCTATCATTCCAACCGTCCTCCGCCCCTGGCCCGAGGATGAAATGCGCGAGGCGATTGGCGATACTCCGCGCGTCGTCGTGGCGGAGAGGGCCTCACAGTATGGCGCCGGAAACTATCTTGCCAACGAACTGGGTGCCACCCTGCAGAGGGCCGGAAAGAAAAACCTGCTCATCAGTCGGACCTATGGCATTGGAGGCCTGAATTTCCGCCCTGAAGACGGAGAGGAATTATTCAGCCTCGCTTTGCGTTATCCCAGTATCAACGAAGATGAACGGAAGCTCCGCGGGTATTACGGGGCCTGGCCGGGAGACCCCGGTTATGATCCCCCTCAGGTGTTCACCCCGCTGACCGCGGAAGAAGCGACGCTGAATGCGAACCAGACTAAGATTGATTTCAAACACCTATCGCAGATGCCCGCGCGGATCGCCAAGCATTCTGCTTGTCCGGGGTGCGGGGTGTTCACAAATCTGAACCTGTTCCTGCGCGGCATTGATGGCAATGTGGTCTTTCTCTTCAATACCGGCTGCGGAATGGTCGTAACCACCGGGTTTCCAAACACCAGCTTCAAAACACCGTATTTCCATAACCTTTTTCACAATGGTGCATCCTCAGCCAGCGGCGTCGTCGAAATGTACCGTCGATTCCGGGCCCAGGGAAAAATCAAAGACGAGATCACTTTCATCGTCATCTCGGGTGATGGGGGCGACGATATCGGGATGGATCAGGTCATCGGGGCGGCGCTCCGCAATGATCCCTTTATCATGCTCGAATACGACAATAAGGGTTACATGAATACGGGAGGACAACTCTGTTACACCGGGTTTAAGGGTGAGAGGTTCACCAATGCTCCGCTCGGAAAGATAGGTCGAGGGAAAGAGCAACATAGCAAGGATATCATTGAAATTCTAAGGGGCACGAACGCACCTTACCTTTTCACCGCCGCCGAATCCAATCCGCGGGACATGATTGCGAAGGCGCGCAAAGCCCAAGCGATGGTCCGGGCCGGCAACTTCGTTTTCGGGAAGGTATTTTCCGTTTGCCCGCTTAACTGGGGAGCGGAGGAATCCCAAGGCAACGAAATTGTCGATCGAGCCGTCAAGAGCTGTCTGTTTCCGCTCTATGAGATCGAAGACGGGATCACGCACTTGAATTATGATCCGCAGGCCGCGGGAAGAAGGATCCCCGTCCAGTCTGCGTTTGAAGTCATGGGGACTGCATTCTCTCATTTAACCACGGAGCCGTTCTCTACAGTGATCCGGGATATCCAGGGGGAAACGGACAGGCGTTGGGACCGGCTGAAAGAGCTCGCCGGGAACCCGAAGTTGTGAGGTTTGACCTTTGTGTTGGAAGTGACGGCGGACGGACAAATAAGACAACTGAAAGCCCTGTGTGCTAAGCTGGAAGAACAGAAAAGTGGGTTGCAACGGCCAAGAGAGTTAATCTATTGAGGAGAAGGGTGGAACCGGAAAATGGCTGCGGGCTAGAACCGGAGCCTGTTTAAAATCACGCCTTCCTGCACGCTTCATCGGCTCGTCCGCTCCTTCTGGGCTCCCAAGCGTAGAAGGATTGCAAAATAGAGGGTTCATATCTGGAGGAATCTCTTGTCATGAAACTTACTGTTGATCTGACCAAGGAGAATGGGTTTCGCATTAAGTCCGGCACTCATGTGTTTGTGTGCGATCAAGCCGCGGAGGTTCAGGGACGCCATGCTGCCCTCACCCCGGCCGAGCTGTTGATTGCTTCGCTGGGGGCGAGCATCTCCGACTCGGCTGTCAAGTTTTGTCGGGAGCATTCCCAGTCCGCGTCGGGACTGAAAATCGCCCTGGAATGGGAATATGCCAGGGATCAACAGCGGATCGGCAGAATTGATGTCTCGGTGCACCTGCCCAATGCTGTTTCAGAGAGTCTCGAGGACGATTTTATGTGTGCTATCCACCTGTGCGAGGTTTATCAAACCTTGGAGGTGAAGCCGGTCATCCATTATCACTCCACCCTCGACCTGGAGAAACCCGAAGGTGAGACATTGATTCATTTCGCGGGTGCGGAATAATTTGGAGATTCAGCACGCCCTTAAAGAGGAGTTTTCAAGCGATGCATGTGATTGTGAGTAGAAAACAATTGGCGCCCGACGTGGTTCAGACCGAAGTCGAAGCCCCCCTGGTCGCCCGGAAACGCAAGGCCGGCCAATTCGTCATGATCCGCATTAATGAGGAGGGAGAGCGCATTCCTCTGACGATTGCAGACTCCGATCCGGTGCGCGGAACGATCACCCTCATTGTTCAAGGGGTTGGAAAATCCACCCGGCAACTGAACCGACTGCAACCGGGCGACACGCTGGCGGACGTGGTGGGGCCCCTCGGGAAGCCGACCCACATCGAGCCGAATGCCCATGTGGTGTGCATCGGAGGCGGGATTGGCGCGGCCGTGGTTTACCCGATTCTTAAAGCCTATAAGGATTCTTCCAGCCATGTGACCTCGATCTTGGGGGCCCGCACCAAGGATTTGCTGATCCTGGAAGATGAAATCCGCGCACGCTCGGAACAAACCATCGTGACCACCGATGATGGCAGCTATGGCATGCATGGGTTCGTGACGGATGCGTTGAAAAAGATCTTGAGCGACGGAAAACCCGTCGATCTCGTCATCGCGATTGGGCCGGTCCCGATGATGCGGGCCGTGTGCCGGGTCACCGGGGAAGCCAAGATCAAGACTATCGTCAGTCTCAACCCCATCATGGTGGATGGGACGGGCATGTGCGGCGGATGCCGGGTGATGGTGGGAGGAAAGATGCAGTTCGTCTGCGTCGATGGCCCCGAATTCGATGGCCATGAGGTGGATTTTGACGAGCTCACTTCACGTCTCAAGAGTTACCTGGAGTTTGAAAAGGAAGCCCAGGCCCAGTACGAAAATATCTGTGGTGTTCACTGTGGCGTCGAGTCGTGAGGGCCCTTCGGCCCGCCGGAGATTAAGAAGAAGACTAGTTTTGAGTTGAATTAAAAACTATGGCAAAGAAAATTGGCGCAAAGACAAAAACCCCGATGAAATGTCAGGACCCCCTGGAGCGGGCACACAACTTCAGTGAGGTGGCCCTCGGCTACACCACGGAAGAGGCCGTGTTTGAGGCGAACCGGTGCATCGAGTGCAAGAACATGCCCTGCATCGCCGGATGCCCGGTCGAGATTGATATCCCCTCCTTCGTCAAGGCGATTGCCGAACGGCGGCTGGAAGACGCCACCCGTATCCTCAAATCAAAGAATTCACTTCCGGCCATCTGCGGGCGAGTCTGCCCCCAGGAGGAGCAATGCGAGTTGAAGTGCACCCTGGGCGCACGGTTCGAACCGGTCGCCATCGGGCGGCTGGAGCGGTTCGTCGCGGACTGGGCGCGAGAGCACATGGGGGAAGAGATCCCGATCAAGCGACCGTCCAATGGAAAAAAGGTCGCGGTGGTGGGTTCGGGACCCGCTGGCTTGACCCTGGCTGGAGATTTGGTGCAGCTCGGCTATCAGGTCACCATTTTTGAGGCCTTGCACAAAGCGGGAGGCGTCCTCGTTTACGGTATCCCGGAATTTCGGCTTCCCAAGGGCATCGTGCAAGAAGAGATTGACTACCTGGTCAAGATGGGTGTGGAGTTGCAGACCAGTGTCGTCATTGGAAAATCCCTGACCTTGACGGAGCTGATGACCGAATGCGGTTTTGACGCCGTATTCATTGGCACAGGCGCGGGTCTCCCTTCTTTCATGAAGATCCCGGGGATCAATCTGATCGGCGTTTATTCGGCCAACGAGTATCTGACCCGATCCAATCTTATGAAAGCGTATCGCTTCCCGGAGTACGACACCCCGGTCATCCGCGGCCATAATGTGGCCGTGGTGGGGGGCGGCAATACGGCCATGGACTCCATTCGAACCGCGCTGCGTCTGGGGGCCGACAATGCCTACCTGGTATACCGCCGCTCCCAAACGGAGATGCCAGCCCGTAAAGAAGAGGTGGAGCATGCCGAAGAAGAGGGTGTGCAATTCCATATGCTCACCAATCCGGTGGAGATTCTGGGTGATGAGAAGGGGCGCGTGCGGGCCATGCGTGTTCAGAAAATGGAGTTGGGTGAACCCGATGAATCCGGACGCCGCAAGCCAATACCCATACCCGGCTCAGAGTTTGAGTTGACCGTGGATACCGTGGTCATGGCCGTGGGTCAGGGCGCCAACCCGGTCCTCACCTCCACAGCTCCGGATTTGAAGACCAATAAGTGGGGGAACATTGTCGCCGATCCTGAGACCGGGGCCACAAACATACCGGGGGTTTTTGCGGGAGGGGACATCGTTTCCGGAGGCGCCACCGTCATTCTGGCGATGGGAGCGGGCCGGAAAGCCGCGCGGGCCATCGACCAGTACCTCCGGGAAAGAGACATGAAAACCCCTGAGAAACTGCAGGAGGCGAGCGAAAGCACGGTGTCGAACTGAGGGGCTCCTGGACGCCCCGCATTCAAAGGATGCCCTCTGAGCCCGCTGTCATGACCATTCGAATGCAACCAGAGAATGAATTGTCCCGTCCTTAGGACCTTGGCCTGGTAGCACCCAGGCGCTGTGCGACTCGGGAGAAGGCCGCGGGCGGTGGGGAGGTAATGGAAAAATGTCTGTGATTGTAAAGCATCGTGAGAAGTATTCCTTTGAGGCCCATACGCGGAATCATTTGATCCTGAGTGACCAGCCGACCACCGCCGGAGGGGGTGATTCCGCCATGACCGCCAACGAGATCTTTGTCTCCTCCCTGGGCCTCAGCATGGCGGTGTATATTGAACATTTCTTCCGGGCCCGGAACCTGCCGGGGGACCATTTCTCGCTCCACCTCGACTGGGAGCAGGAAGAAAATCCAACACGAATTTCGAAGGTGAGCGCCTGCATTCATCTGCCCCCCGAGGTGCCGGAGCGTTATCGTGAGGCACTGCGGCATGCGGCTGAATCCTGCCCTCTCGAACATACGTTGCGGTCCGCGTTCAAGATCGAAGTTCAAATCGGGTGAATGAATCAAATAAGAGGAAATTCAAAGGAGGTGATCGAGTAGAGTGTCCGCCTGGATCCACACTGTGCAGGTTCGGCATTCGAAACCCCTGTGCTGAGGATAAATTTCACCCGCACGGGAGTCTGAAAGCAATTTATTTAGAGTCCGCCCTCATAGAGTCGTATATCTCAAGTGCTCGAACAGTAAGGAGAATTCTCAAGCATCGGCTGGATGAAATGGTGAAGGGGATTTTAACCGGAAACAATTGAGTATCGTTCAGACTCTCCGGTTTGATTCTTCGTATCTCGGATCTTTTGAACCCAGTTCTTCCGTAATAGAACTCTCAGAGCAAGAAACGAACGGCAAACCTCTCTAGAAAGGAAACATCATGACACCAACAATGACTCAAGAGTTAACCGAAACCTTGAATGCCTTCGAAATAGCCCAGAAACAATTCGCGGATGCCGCGGACATTTTAGGGCTGGACGAGGGCGTCCGAAAGAAACTCAGAACTCCCGAACGATGTCTTACCGTCGCCATCCCGACCCGGATGGACGACGGTCGGCTTGAGGTTTTCATTGGCCATCGGGTACAACACAACACCACCCGAGGTCCCTCCAAGGGGGGTATCCGTTATCATCCCAATGTCACCCTCGACGAAGTCAAGGCCCTGGCCAGTTGGATGACCTGGAAATGCGCGACGGTGGGCATCCCTTACGGGGGAGCCAAGGGCGGTATTACATGCAGCCCAAAGGATATGTCGCAGGGCGAACTGGAACGAATGACCCGTCGTTTTGCCTCCGAAATCTCGATCATCATCGGCCCTGAAAAAGACATCCCGGCCCCGGATGTTTATACCAACGCCCAAACCATGGCCTGGATCATGGATACCTACTCCATGAACAAGGGCTATGCCGTGCCGGGCGTGGTCACCGGAAAGCCCCTGGCGCTGGGGGGATCGCTGGGACGGAATGAAGCCACTGCGCAAGGTTGTGTTTACATCATTGAAGAAGCCGCAAAGAAGCTCGGAATCGATCTGAAGACCTCCACCGCCGTGATCCAGGGGTATGGCAATGCCGGATCCATCGCAGCCTACCTTCTCCACGACCTGGGAGTGAAGATCATTGCGGTCAGTGATTCTCGGGGGGGCATCCTGAACACCCAGGGATTCGACCCGAGAAAGGTGCTGGAATTCAAGAACCAGACCGGCTCCGTGGTGGGGTTCCCGGGCACCGACTCGATCTCCAATGAAGAAATCCTGACGCTCAAGTGCGACATCCTGGTCCCCGCGGCGCTTGAGAATTGCATCACCTTGAAGAATGCTGCAAAGATCAATGCAAAGATCGTGGCCGAGGCGGCCAATGGACCGACCACCCCGGGCGCCGACGAGATCCTCTACGACCGTAAGATCGTTGTCCTTCCCGACATTTTGGCAAATGCCGGCGGAGTTACGGTCAGCTATTTCGAGTGGGTGCAAAACGTTCAGGAACTGTACTGGGACATCGAGGATGTGAACTCCCGGTTGAAGAAGATCATGACTCGCAGCTTCAACGAAGTTTGGGCCATCCATAAGGACAAGAAGGTTAACATGAGAAAAGCGGCGTACGTGCTCGCCGTCGGTCGCGTGGCCGAGGCGTTCAAATTGCGTGGCCTGTTCCCATGATCGACTGCTGAAATGGTTTAAAGCTGCGCGTGGCCTCAGCCAGAGGCCTCCTGCAGCGAGGTGCCCTTCTTAAGCCCACAGCTTGTTCCCGAAGGGACGGCATTCACGCCACAGAGTTTTGCCGCCCCTTCGGGAGTTTTTCGCAGGTAATTCATCCGGCCCTGTTCTGCCCCAAACAAGCAACAGTTTGCATTCCCTGATAAGGAGAAAAAGAGGACCGTAGGGGTAGCGACCGACGATCTCTTCACAATATGCGCCTGGAAGTCACACTCAACAATTTCCGCAACCAGCGGGTCATTATTCATGCCAAGCATGACTCCATCTCCATCTGCCTGAACCACTTTAATAACAGCCTCAATTTTGACCGTGAAGGCCGGATGATCTCCATTTTTCTGAATGGACATACATTCCAGCGCAGCGAGGACAATCGCTATCTCGTCAAGTGGAAGACTGACAAGCTGGGTTCGCCTCTCACCATGCGAAGATCGCTTGAATTCAAGGAAGTAGAAGAATTCTACTCGAACGCGCAGGAGACCGTTCACGATGTCCTCGAGGCCCTGCAACAGCAGAAAATGAAGGATCTGATCGAACAGCATGTCCCAGTGGGCGAGGCCAAAGCGGTGCAGGAGTGGATGCAACGGATCCTCTCCTACAACCTGGATCGTTACGCAGATCGGGCCAAGGAATTTCTTCAGATCTATAAGCCGATCAGCATTCTCCCACCTGACCAGTACCGTTCACTCGTTGTCCAGGGGACCGAGGGATGCCATTACAACCAGTGCACTTTCTGCACATTTTACCGGGATCGCGAATTTCGCATTAAAACACCGACGGAGTTTCGGAAGCACCTCAAGAATATCCGGCGCTACTACGGCGAATCGCTCCGACTGCGCCGAACCATTTTTCTGGGCGACGCTAATGCCCTTGTTGCCCCCCAGAAAACCCTGTTGAAGTTTCTCGATGCCATCAATGAAGAATTTGACATCACCCCGGCGGGCATGGAGAAGGAAGATCGCACCCTCTGGAAAAAAGCACACCCCATCCACTTCAACGGCATTGTGTCGTTCATGGATTCTTTCTCCACCAAGCAGAAGTCCGTCGATGATTTCAAAGAGATGGCCGCACGAAACCTCAAACGGGTTTACATCGGCGTTGAAACAGGAAGTGATCCGCTCCTGGCTTTCCTCAACAAGCCCGGACGGAGTGAAGATATCCGGGAAGCCGTTGAGCACGTCAAGAAAGCCAATCTCGCCGTGGGACTGATCATCATGGTGGGGATTGGAGGAATGAAATTCAACGCGGAGCATATCGAGAAGACCGTCAAGCTGCTGCGATCCCTTCCCCTGACCGACCACGATCTGATTTATTTCTCCGAGTTTGTGCAACTTCCTGAGATGGCCTACACGAGCAAAGCCCTGGAGGAGAGAATCCGCCCTCTATCCCCTACTCAGATCAAGACGCAGATGACAATGATGCGCCAACAACTCCGGGCGAACCACCCCGTTCCGCCCGCAAAGCTCTCCATTTATGATGTGAGAGATTTTATGTATTGATCTGCCCGTGTTTAAGAGTTTCCTTGCCTCCAAAGTGCGTTGACTTATCTGGTTACCGCCTCCAATTACTGTAGGCCCCCCTTCTTCAATCGATCCTGAACATTCCAGCCATTGTCAAACAGGATGCTTTGACACACCTTTTTGACAAGGGACTTCCACCTTCCCACCTGAACGTTGAGGCTTGGATAACGACGAAGCGCTCCGGTTACATGAAGCTAGCGAAAACGCTTCCCCCCTCAACTCGAATCGTCATGCGGAATGGGTGGATTGCCACAACAGCCACGCCAGGAATCTCCGGCTGCGTGGTTAGTTATGTGGGAGGGACCAGCGGGAGTGCTGCCTTACGCTACAAATGTCACGATGGGGATGATGGCATCCTCCAAAACACCCGCTTCAGAGAGAACCGCCTCCAAGTTCGGAGCGTGAGAACACCCTGTCCGACCTAGCCATTGTGAGCGCCAAAGGCGGCGGGGTTCTTCGCCACGAACGTGCAGGTCCCCTTCACGAGCCTGGTTACCGCCGATTCACGGTCAGAATTCACAGTTCCGAAAGCTACCAAAAGCTCCATATCCAAATCGAGGGATCTCTCTGCGGAGCACTGTGATTGGATGATCCCGACCAAACTGTCCAATTTTTCCCTCTTTCTGGGTCAAAAAGTCCTTTCCGTGTTTAGAGTCGAACATATATTTTACCGTCTATCAGTTCGGAGATAGGGCCTCCGTTTGCAACCTTTCACTGAAACACTCTGTTGCATTGCAACGGTAAGTTCCCGTTATTTCCTGGCCTTAGGTTTTTGGACTAATCTAATATGTTGATTCTAAATAGTATACTAACCACACCTTTTCTTTGACTTCCAAACTTCATTGGCGTACTAATTGCTATCTTATTATGTGAAATTTTGCACTAAGCTGTATCATTGCCGCTAGTTTGGTGCAATGGCACCTAGAATGCAATCGAAGCAAATACTGATTCACGAGATTTCATGTATATGATTAATGACAACTCCGGTCGGAATTGGCTAGAATCCGCCCTTAAACCAAGCTTGCGTTCCGCATTGCTGGTTATCCCTGCTGTCATTCCCGGCAACACCGCACGTCTTTGAACTTACCTACTCAGTATGAACTACAAGGAGATTACTATGACCTCATCCACGAGCCCGCTGAAGGCGATCAAAAGGGCGCTGATCGGCGGCTTGGTGCTTGTAGGACTTGTGGGCGCCTATTCCATTTCCTTCTCGAAGTCCGCGAAGCCTGACAAGGGAAAAGCACCGCAGGCCACCTCGGCGAATTACAAAGCGGAGGATTATGTCGGGGCTGAAACCTGCAAGACCTGCCACGAAGAGACTTATAACAATTTCGAAAAAACGGGCCACTTCAAGCTGACACGTTACGGCAACTGGACGGCCGATAACAAAGGCTGTGAGGCGTGTCACGGTGCGGGGAAGGCCCACGTGGATGCGGGCGGGGACAAGACCAAGATTCACAGGTTCGAGGGTCAGTCAGCCAAACAAATTTCCGAAACCTGTCTCCGCTGCCACGCCGGAAAAGAGGAACACAACAACTTCCGCCGGGGTGAGCACTGGCGCAATGATGTCAGCTGTATCAATTGCCACGCCCCGCATTCGGCAACGGCCACGGCTCAGAAGATGCTGGTTCAGAAGGAACCCATGCTCTGCTTCTCGTGCCACAATGAAATCAAAGCGCAGTTCGCCATGCCCTTCCGTCACAAGGTCATGGAAGGCACCATGAAGTGCAGTGACTGCCATAATCCTCATGGCGGCTTTGAACTGAAGCAGGTGCGATTGACTTCGAGCGGAGACGCTCCCTGCCTGAAGTGCCATGCTGAGAAACAGGGCCCCTTCGTCTTCGAGCATGCCCCGTTGCGCGAGGAAGGCTGCGCGATCTGCCACACTCCCCACGGTTCCAACAATGCCAAGCTTTTGAAGCGCAATGAATTGCGGATCCTTTGTCTGGAATGCCACAGCAATGCAGGCACTGTGGGAGCACCCGATACGCCGTCATTTCATAATCAGGCTACAGCGCGATTCCAGAACTGCACGACCTGCCATGTCAAGATTCACGGATCGAATGTCGATCGATTTTACTTCCGATGACGATTGATGGGCCTAGACCGCTAACGATAGATTGGGAGAAACGCACAACATGAAAAATAAAATCGGATTCACACTTTTGATCGTTCTGGGGATCACGCTGGGAGCACTCCTCGTACGGGCGCAGTCCCCTGCGCCTTCCAGCGATACGGTCCTGGGGGGCTATACCTTGACCCAGGACGCCGAACTGGGAGTGCGGTTTTTGGGCAGGGACGGCAACGACAACAAGTACCGCAGCGATTTGAATTACGGTCGCGGCTTTCGGCTTTTCAATTACGATTTTCTGGCGCGATCGAAGAATGGCGAGGGTGGGCTGTTCGATCTTTTCCATGTGACTGCACTCGGTTGGGGCGGCGATCCCAACGAGTTCTTGCGCGTGGATGTGGAGAAGAACCGGTGGTACCGCTTTGACGCCAACTTCCGCCAGTTTGACTATTTTAACAACCTCACCACGTTCGCGCTGAATCAGCACCTCGCCGATACCAACCGTAAGTTCGGCGACTTCAATCTGGCCTTGTTCCCGGACAATCAACGCTTCAAGTTCTATGTCGGTTACACCATGGACCGAAGCAATGGGAATACGGTTACCACGTACGATTACCAACGCGATGAGTTCCCGATCCTGTCCCCGATCCGGGCTGAGGCCAATGACTGGCGGGTTGGTTTTGATGCCAAGGTGTGGGTATTTGATATTTCATTCCTGCAGGGATATCGCATTCTTAAGGACAACACGACTTATGCGGTTCCCTCCCTCAATGTGGGAAACAACCCAACGAATACGAGCGTCATTACTTTCTTGCAGCGGGATATCCCTTCGCGCACCCACATGCCCTTCACGCGGTTCAGCGCACACACCCTGATTAAGAAAAAGTTGGATTTTACCGGCCGATTCATTTATTCGACCGGGACCACCACCTTCGATCTTACTGAGGTCGTGAAGGGGGTTGACGCCTCCAACAACAATATTCTTCTGGATCTTTTCAAGGGGCCCGGGAGCGCGAGGCGGCCGAACGGGATAGGTGACTTTGGCGCCTCTTTCTTTGCCACCGACCGTTTGACCATCTCAGACACGTTCCGAGTGAATAATTTCCGCATCACGGGTGGAGACAGTATTCTCGAGTCGCTGTTCCGCAGTCGCACCACCGCTTTCGGAACCACCACGCTCGCCCCTCTCTTTGTTCCCTCTCTGACCTTCGAGCTGGTCGGATATCGCCTCTTCTCCAATTACGTTGAGGGGGACTACAAGTTTAGTCCAAGATTTTCCGGCCATGTCGGCTATCGTTATACGGCGCGTCGAGTGGAGTTAGGGGCTGCAATTCAGCCGCCTTTGGGAACGTCCATAGACCCCGACATCCAGTTCAACCACACCAACTCGGTGGTTGTGGGATTCAAGGCGCGACCCGCTTCCATCTGGACCGTCTTTTTTGACTTTGAGCGGGGCTCGGCGGACAACGTTTTCACCCGGCTTTCCAATTACAACTACAACAACTTCCGGGTGCGCACCAGCGTCAAACCGTCGAAGACGTTCACCCTCAATGCCTCGCTGGTGACCCGGGACAACAACAACCCCGCGCTCACCCTGGGGGGCCAGAATTTCGGTGTGGATGCCAAGGGTCGGATCTTCAGCGCGTCAGCGGACTTTACACCGAGCTCAAAGTTCTCTTTGACGACAGGCTATACCTATAACCGGCTTACCTCCGACTCCTCGATCATCTTTTTTCTCGGCGGCGTCCAAACCACGGGGGATAGCTTGTATTTCCTGAGAGACCATTACTTCTTCTTCAACTCCCATGTGCAGATCCATCCTCGAGTGGGCCTCTCCTTCGGTTATCGCATCGAGAAGGATAAAGGACAGGGGGACCAGGTTGCGAGTTCCCCGAGCCAGTTGATTTCGTCTTATCCTTTGCAGTTCCACTCGCCTGAAGTCCGGCTCACCATCAAACTGCACGAGCATGTGGATTGGAACGCCGGGTTCCAGCGCTTTGATTACAAGGAGAAATTCCTGAACAACCAGAATTATCGGGCAAATCTGCCCTATACATCGCTGCGCCTCTATTTCTAAGCGACGGCGATGGCAGTGAACTGAAAACATTGGAGTAAGAAGGATTATCCTCATCGAATATCTCTGATTGTCCCGGCTCTATAAGTTGTCAATGCTAAGGCGGACAATGATACCGAATATCAGTTCGACATCTTAAACAGCCACACCTGCAGGGGGCTGCATATTGAATCAAGGAGGTTGAGACAAACATGGCCATGGCGAATTACGACAATGACCCCTAACTTCTAGGCTGCCGACTTTTTTGGGTTCATTTTGTGAAAGCATTCACATGACGTTAACGTCAGAAAGGATCATTTTTATGGTAAAGAAGCTCATTTTAGTATTTACGTTCATACTCGTCCTCGCAAGTGTAACCCTAGCAGCAAATCCCACACCGGCACCGCTCAATGTTCCGACCTACAACTATACGGAGTCGAACGGCTGCCCGAGTTGTCACTTCTCATCGGGTGCGGGGGGCGACCACATGCCTGAGGCAGTAGGCGTGAAGTTCGATACCACTTCCAACGCGTTCGTGTTCAGCGGAAGCGGCTGGCGTGCATCGCGCCATGCTCAATCCAACCATGGATCCACACAGAATACCTTCTGTGCAAAGTGCCACTCTCCTATCCAGGCAACTCCACAAGCCACATTCAACAATGGGTTCATGGAGAATACGGCGTTGATAGCTGATGGCAAGATGGAAGGCGTGACTTGCGCGGGGTGCCACCCGCCCCATGGTACTGTTCCTCGGTTGGGGATCTATCATTACGGCCAGGACAAGACCAAGGCGGCATCTTACACGCTGATTCCGGAAGACCAACAAGACCTGCTATGCCTTAACTGCCACGTCAACCGCCACAACGAGTCCAATGCAGCCTTTAAACGCATGTACGACGCCGGTGTGCAGTGCACGGATTGCCACATGGCTGTTTATGGCAAGATCTTGAACAGCACTGTAAACAAGCGCTTCCATGATTTCAAGGTCGCGGAGAACCTCCCGTACTCTTGCGGAGTCGATGGTGGCGTCACTGCTTGTCATCCTGGCTTCAGCACGGAAGCCACTCTCGCCTTCCTGCCCTTCTTGAAGGAGCAGCATAGCGATTGGTGGCCTTTGAAACCGGGCGCCAGCAAGAGAGCATCGACAACAGCGACGAGGTCCTTACAAACTCCCGCTGATTACATGGAACTCTGGAAGGAAATCCAGAACCAGACCGTTCGAGTCCAAGCCGGGACGGATCAGATCGAAAGCAAGCGCATGGCACAGTAGTAACTCTTGTTAATAGCATCAACGTTCTTCAAACTTGGGCCGTAGTGGAATTGTTAGAAGGGTCCCCTTCAACGATTTCCCTGCGGCCTTTTTGTTTCTCTTCGAACATTTCTGAGTGCAGGGTCATGTGAAATAATGCACCACAAGCACAACAGATTGGTGTATGATAGGCAAAGAGAGGTATCAAAGCAGCCACTCCTGCAGAGGGCTGCAATCCCACCCAAGAAGGTCAAACGAGTTAAAGCCATGGCTGAAAACGATACGAGTCCCTAGTTGTACTTTTTTTACTCTCTAGTTGTGAAACTATTCACAAAACGTTAACGTCAGAAAGGATTTCATCTATGCCCAAGAAATTCATTGTTTTGGCTGGTTTCATATTCTTCATTCTTGTAAGCCTGTGCGTAATAAACCCTGCTGCCACTCCTACCCCAGCGCCCCTGAACCCTCCAACCTACAACTATTCGGAGGCCAACGGGTGCGTCCGATGCCATTTTACGAGTGGGGTGTCTGCGGACCATATGTTGGACGTGGTCGGGGTGACAATTGATGCTAACAACACCGCGTTCAAACTCTCGGGCAACGGCTGGTTTGCTTCACGGCACGCACAATCGAACCATGGATCCACGCAAAATACCTTCTGTGCCAAGTGTCATTCTCCTCTTCAATCCACGGCTCAAGCCACCTTCAACAACGGGTTCATGGAGAACACGGCGCTCATCGCTGATGGAACGGTGGAGGGCGTGACTTGTGCCGCGTGCCATCCCTCCCACACCGTCGCTGTGGCCCTCGGCCGCCGCGTCGCAATCTACAAGCCCGGCGGGGACAAGAACAAGCCGGAAGGCTATCAGGTGGTCTTGGAGGGCCAGGATGATCTGCTCTGCCTGAACTGCCATGTAAACCGCCACAATGAAGCCAATGCGGCATTCAAACGCATGTACGACGCCGGTGTGGAATGCGTAGATTGTCACATGGCCCCGTATGGACTGACCAACAATGGCCAGGGGACCGTTCAGAAACGTTTCCATGACTTCAAGGTAGCTCAGAATCTGCCCTACTCCTGTGGTGTGGATGGTTCTGTCAGTGGATTCGTATGTCATTCGGGTTTCAACAAAGAGTCCACTCTTGCCTTTCTCTCTTACATGAAGGAGCAACACAGCGATTGGTGGCCGTTAAAACCGGGGACTGGCAAGAGGGCTATGAGAACGGCCGCCGGTTCGTTGGCCACTCCGGCCGATTATATGGCTCTCTGGAAACAAATCCAGAATCAGATCACAACACTCCAGACCGAACAGAAAAGAGTTGACCCAAAAGAGATGACTCAATAGCACTTATTCTTAACTAAATTATAACTTCAGCTCTATCTACCCTTGGGCCGCGGGAAGAGTGATGGCAGAAACCATTCTCTCCCCCGCGGCCTTTCTTTTAATGATGTCCTTCCTTTGATTCCATCCCACAGTGGCCCTGCAACGAACCAAATGTAACAACACTGTTGCATGCAACCGAAAACCTCCAGTCATAAATTCCATAAGATGGGACGATTTGTCCCGATGTCACACAGTTGATGGGACTTAAATTCCTGTTTTGCAAATGAATTTTTTCACATGAATGGCAGGGGACGTGCCCTATCCAACTGTGGAGAAAGCCCCTTAGAAAGGATAGCGGCTCCCCTTCTCCAACGCCGTTGAAAGAACAAACAGTCGGTCCGGTACGACCCGAATCGGCGACATAGTGAAACCCGGCAGGATGGCATTCCCTAACTCACCTTTTGAATGGTCGCACTTATGAATTTATTGAATTACCTATGAAATCAAATGAAACGCACAGGAAGAGTAATGGTACTGCAGAGATTGAAGAAGCTGTAATCCAGGCGCTCCCGCTGCCCAATTCCTCAGCCGAGGAAGAAAAGAAAAAGGCTGGCTCTCGAAAGGACGACTTTCTGGATGCCACCATCCGGTTTCTTAGCACCATTCGGCTTGGAATCTACCTATTGATCATTCTGGTTCTGATCTCCTTCGTGGGAACGATTGTCCCTCAAAAACCGAACACCTCCCCCGAAAACCTGCAGAGGATGTTTGCTCCAGCCAACCTCGTATTGCTGGACCGACTGGGACTGCTCGACATCTTTCACGCCTGGTGGTTCAAATCGCTGCTGACCCTGCTCGGGATCAACATTGTATTCGCTTCCATCGATCGATTTTCAAACGCCTGGAGGTACATCAAACGACCGGCCAAATGGCTCACGGAAGCGGTGATCCGGGCCCAGCACCAGCATGCTGAAATTCAGATTCATGCTCCTCTGGAAAAAGCGGAAACGGTGGTCAAGGAGCACATGAGGAAATACTTCGGTCACCCGGAGGTGACTGAAAAGGATGGGCGGAAGGTCCTCTTTTCGCAACGGCAGGTTTACTCGCGCCTGGCGGCCTATGGGATTCACCTCAGCCTTCTCGTCATCTTCGCCGGAGGATTGATCGGGCTCGAATTCGGATACAGGGCGCGGGTCTCCCTGAACGAGGGAGAATCCACAACCAAGGTGATTCTCTTCGATACCACCCGCAGCGTGGTGGAGGCTGCAGGGGAACCCAAGTTCATCGAGCGGGAGATGCCATTCACGCTCCTCTTTGACAAAGCCGAAGTTGTTTTCAATAACCCCAAAGAGTCCAGCCTTCTCCATCGCGATGACATTCAAAATCCTGGTGTCGTGAAGAACTGGTACTGCACCCTGTCCATCTGGGAAAACGGTGTGAAACAAAGTACTCATGTGGTTGCGGTCAATCAACCGCTTTCGCACCGGGGATTCCGGTTCTTCCAGAGTGGTTTTGATTTCGGAGAAGGACTGAAGGAACTCTCCTTCCTGGTTCGATTCAAGGATGCCGCCGGGCATCCCTCCGAGTCTGTTTACAAGGTCCGCGGGCGCGATCCCTTCGTGATCAAGGAAGCCAACCTGGTCGCCACGCCCGTGCGGTCAGGGATCATGCCGCAAGCGGATCTCCCATTTGCCATTCTCAGCCTGCAGGGCAAGGATGCGAAGCCGCCCCTCCAACTGCCGGTGTTCGACGAAGCCACCACGCAAAAAATGCGACAGGCAGCGAGTGAGAGCTCACCGCTCCTGAGGCCTCCCGAAGGAATTGAAATTTTTCTGGTGGATGCCATTCCTGAATTTTCAACGACCCTCCAAGTTTCGCGCGATCCCGGGGTGACAACCGTGTGGGCGGGATGCCTCCTCCTGATGCTGGGACTGACGCTTGCATTCTACTTCTCGCACCAGAGGTTGTGGGCCATGTTGATCCCCGCTCCGACCGGCACCACGGTTGTCCTCGGGGGTGATTCCAGCAAGAACCGCTCCGCTTTTGCCAAGAAGTTTCAACACCTGGTCGTCTCGATGGGACCGCAGGAAGAATCCACCGCCCCGAGTCAGGATTTCAAGGAGAACTAAACCATGAGTCGTGTTCAGACCGAGCCAATGAGCGAGAAGGAGGCAACGGCGCAAAAAAAGATACTCTGGCCGATACTCTTCAGTTTCCTCGGGATGTTGTTGCTGGGGATGTTTGTGATCCCGAGTATCCTCAAGAGCGGTGCGGGCCTGATGAGTCCGGGCGCCCTGCTCAGCCTGGCGATCATCTTTTACGTCGGCGGATCCGCCCTGCTGATCAGCTATCTCCTGCGGCGTGTTGAGAGGCTGGTCCAGGTCGCCAAGGGGCTGGTCCTCGTCGCCTTCGTCTTTCACACCGGCGCCATCGCCGCGCACTGGATGGTGGCTAGACATCCGCCGATCTCGAATATCTTCGAGATGCTCATCAGTTTTGCGTGGGCGCTGATTGCGCTGGATTACATTTTTCAGCGGATCTACAAGCTCAAGATCCTGAGTTCGTTCAGTGTCCCCATTGCGACCCTGGCGGTATTGCTCTCAACCATTCTTCCGACCGACCCGGAGCGGGTGCTTCCGCCGGCCCTTCAAAGCGTTTGGCTCTATATCCATGTCACCTTCGCCATTTTCAGTTACGTAGCCTGTGCCATTGCCTTTGTGGCATCGATTCTTTACCTCATCAAAGACCGGGTCAAGCTTGAGACCTTCGGAATGATTACCCAGGCATTGACGGTTTCAACCCTCCTCGGTATTGACTGGCTGGGAAATGCCGATACTGCCCACCGTCATTTCAATATTCTTTTGAGAGGAGAATTTTTCCTCAATTTCCTTTACAAGGGCCGGGATATTGCCATCCCGGAAATGGAGAAAACATTCCTGGCGGCTGCACTTCCCTGGGTCGGAACGGCCATGCGGATTTCGCTGTTGGTTGCGACCCTTGGCCTCATCTTATATCTGGTGAAAGCTTCATCGAAAATTCTAATCCGGGTAACCCAGTTGGGATTTCTCGCGCAGTTGGCCGCGGTGGCCGCCATCCTGATCGCCACCCTCAACACTTCAACGCAGGAGATGATCGATCGGATTCCCGGACAAATCCTGAGCCAGTATGACGCGACGGCGCTGGCCAAGGCGGCCACGGTCAGTATCAAGTCAAATCCTTTTACGCTGGCGGGGCTTCTGGTCGCGCTGGTCACCACCCTGCTGTTCCTGATCCTGAACTCCCGTCACGAAGCCATCGTCGCTTCGCTGCCCGAACCCAGGTTATTGGACGAAGTGAATTACAAAGTAGTCACCATCGCGTTCCCACTGCTGACCTTGATGATTGCCACCGGAGCTTTCTGGGCAAATCGCACCTGGGGTTCCTATTGGAATTGGGATCCCAAGGAAGTGGGGGCTCTCATCACGTGGCTGGTGTATGCAGCTTATCTGCACATGCGCATCGTGCGAGGTTGGGCCGGCCGACGTGCCGCCTATTTTGCCATCATCGGTTTTGTGCTCGTGCTGTTCACGTTTATCGGAATCAGTTATCTGCTCCCGGGCCTGCATGCCTACGCGTGAGGGAGGTATCTTGGGGCCGCATTTATCAAGGGGCAGGCGGGAGCCTCAAGCTTCATCCCTTCGCGGGGTGAGGGTAATTCACTTATTCAAACAACTCATAAAGGAGATGTCACTCATGAAATTCGTCAAAATGCTGATCCTCTTGTTCGCGACCGTGGTGCTTTCAATCACCATGGTGTACGCGAAGGCGGAATACGTCAAGAAAGAGGGGAAGCCATGCAGTTACTGCCACCTGAAAGACAATAAGACGTTGAATGATGTGGGCAAGTGCTACGCCAAGAATCACAAGCTCGCCGATTGCAAGGCACCGGAGGCGAAGTAGGCGGGACGTTTTGATGGATCGAAAGCAGTTCGAGATTGGAGACCTGAATGCGGATCGCGGCAGACGGAATGGCGCGCCGCGAATTCAGGTTGACGTGTCTTCGTCGCATGAAATCGTTTGCCCGTGGTGAGACAGAATGGACGGGATTCGGGAAAAAAAGGTAGTTGCGCTGACCTCTCTGGTGGCCGCCGTTCTGCTCACCCTGTTCAAGGCCATCGTGGGAGTGGCGACCGGAAGCCTTGGAATCTTGTCCGAAGCAGCGCACTCCGGGCTCGACTCTGCGGCCGCCTTGATGACCTATTTCGCCGTTTCGATTTCGGCCAAACCGGCGGACGACAGTCACCATTATGGACACGGGAAATTTGAAAGTTTCTCAGCCCTCTTCGAAGTGGTCCTGCTCCTGCTCACCTGCGGCTGGATTATCTACAAGGCGGCACACCGCCTGGCGGGCCATCGCGTGGAGGTAGAGGTCAATTTCTGGAGTTTTGCGGTGATGGGCATTGCGATCGTTGTGGACATCAGTCGGTCACGGGCCCTGATGCGGGTTGCCCGCCGCTACGGAAGTCAGGCCCTGGAGGCTGACGCGTTGCATTTTCAAAGCGATATTTACAGCTCCTTGGTCGTCATCTTCGGCCTCCTCTTCACCAAGGCGGGTTTCCCCGTGGGAGACCCGCTGGCCGCGCTGGGGGTGTCCATCCTGGTGATGGTCGCCTCGGTGAGATTGGCCATGCGTTCCAGCCAGGTGTTGTTGGATCGCGCCCCGACCGGAGTTGAAAAAAATATCCGCACGGCCCTCGATTCGATGCCGCAAGTGGCGGAGGTTCGCAAGATACGCGTGCGCGACGCAGGGACCCAGATATTTGTGGATGTCACGATTGCCGTCGATGGGAGCATGTCTCTGGATGAGTCGCACCGGGTGGCCGATGAAACGGAACGCCATATTGCCGCGATGATCCCACATGTGGATGTGACGGTCCATGTTGAACCTGCCACCCATGCTTTATCGTTCGATGAATGACCCTGAAACGGACTGGCTGAAGGAGGCTTCCGCCCCGAAGTACCCTTTTCAGGCTAATCTCCACTCTAGTGATCGGGCTACTCTTAGCCAATTGGATCCGACCATGAAAACTCGTTTCTTGAGATTACATCGCCTTCAATCCCTCTTCTTCCTTTGTTCCGTGCTTTCGCTGCTGTTTTTAATGCCCCTCCGGGTGACATCCGCGGCGGTTAAAAACTCTGAATGCCTCACCTGCCACGCGATGGAGGGATTCCAGTCCCCCGATAGCAAGAATCTATTCGTCAATGCGAAGCTTTTCGAGAAGAGTGTCCATTCCTTTCTGAGTTGCACGGATTGCCACTCGGATGTCTCGAAGACCCCGCACCCCCCCCAACTGGCCAAGGTGAACTGCGGTTCCTGCCACGAGGAACAACAGAAGAAGTTCGAGAGATCCATCCACGCAGGAAAGGTGATTCACAATCCCAGCGATACTGGAAACGGGAAGAAGACATTCATCTGCGCCGACTGTCACAGTCCTCATACGATTCTCCCCCGGAGTGATCCGGCCTCGGCCACGCATCACACCAACGTGCCCGCGCTGTGTGGAACTTGCCATCAGAATCTGAAGTTTGTCATCGAGTCTCCGATGGCAGAGACTTCGAAGCCCTTCTTTGCCTATCGAGAGAGCATCCACGGAAGATCGGTGGCGGCCGGATCCGAGAGAGCCGCGGTCTGTTCCGACTGCCACAATGCGCATGACATCCTGCCGCCCAACAACCCCAAATCCACAATCTTCAAGACGAACACTCCGGAAACCTGCAAAAAGTGCCACGAGAACATCTATGCGGAGTACACCGATTCGGTGCATGGAAAAGCGGTCAAGCGGGGGCTTTTCAGCGCGCCCGTTTGCGTGGACTGTCATGGGATTCACTCGATCAAGTCCCACATCGATCCGAGCTCGAACGTGGCGGCACAGGTCATCTCGCGTTCCACCTGTGGGCAGTGCCATTCGGGAGAGAAACTCTCCGCCGAATTCGGTGTCCCGGAAAACCGGGTGACTTCCTATTTCGCCAGTTACCATGGGTTGGAAAGCCGGGTGGGGTCGGTTGAAACGGCCAACTGCGCCAGTTGCCACGGGGTTCATCATATTCTGCCCTCCAACGACCCGCGTTCCACCGTGAACAAGGCCAACCTGGCGCAAACCTGCGGGCAATGCCATCCCGGGGCCAGCGAAAATTTTGCCAAGGGTCGCATCCATCTCCTTAAAGGAGCTACGGATGCGTTCGGTGGCCGCATTATTACCGCGGTCACACAGTTTTATGTTTGGTTGATCTTCCTGGTCGTGGGGGGGATGATCCTCCATAACGCCATTGATTACTTCGCCCGGGCACGTCTCAGGTTGCGAGAGGACCTCCTCCATGGAAAGGCCACGATCGAGCGAATCCACCGGAGCGGGCGCATTCAACACGGGGTCATGTTGAGCAGTTTCATCCTGCTGGTGATCACCGGATTTGCCCTGAAGTTTCCCGATGCCCAGTGGGTGCACTTCATCTTCCTCGGCAACGCCGCCGTCCGCGGTGTGATTCACCGGATTGCCGCCGTGATCTTCATCGGCCTGGCCTGCTTCCATCTCTACTTTATTCTCTTCACGAAACTAGGCCGGCAGGAACTGAAGGCGTGGATGCCTCGACTTCAGGATGTCCGCGACTTGCCTCAGATGATCAGTTACAACCTCGGTCTCACGAATGAACATCCACGGTTCGATCGTTTCAGTTATGTGGAAAAAATGGAGTATTGGGCCCTGGTATGGGGCACCCTCATCATGGTGGCCACCGGACTGGCGCTCTGGGCAAAAACCTCGGTCCTGCATTACATCCCCAAGTGGGGTCTGGATGTGTTCGAGATCATCCACTACTACGAGGCCTGGCTGGCGACCCTGGCGATCATTGTTTGGCACCTCTACATGGTCCTGATGCGGCCGGGTTCTTACTCTTCGAGCTGGATGTGGCTGACCGGCAAGATTACTCAGGAAGAAATGATTGAGGAGCATCCCCTGGAGTGGGAACGGATGGAACGCGAGGCGCGAGGGGCTGGGAACCCGGAAGAAGAAGGGGGACAGAGGGTTCCCCACGCGGCACGTTCCCGGTAATCGGACGGACAGGCGAGTGACGGCAGCGTCGGGACCCTCCCCGAACTTCCCGCTTTCATTAGGGTCATCGACCAACGCCCTGGTAACACAAGGAAACAAGCTTGCGAGAATAACGATGCAATCGCGTAAAAGACAACGACAAAGCATGCTCGTGCTGGTGATCTTCTTGCTGGCCGTCTTTCTGGTCGTGTCCTTTCGATTCTACAAGGAGACGGAAATCAAAGTCGTGGCGCAGTCGGGCGTGCAACAGGGGCTGATTGCAGAAACGGCCGCGGCGGGGGTGGAGGGTTATTTCGACACCATCCATAAACGCCTCGAAAAGGAATCGATCAGCTTGGCGTCCCGGCTGCCTGCCCTGCCTCTCGACGAGCATTCCCTCGACACACTCTACCTCGATTTGTCCTACCGCATTGCGGGGGTGTACCTGCTGAACGACAAGTTCCAACTCGAGGCTTTTCGGTCGAATGATCCCCAGTTGCGCAACTCTCTACCCCCGATCACGGGGCCATTGATGACTGCCCTTTTGCGCGGCGAACATGTGGTGAGTTCCCCCGTCGTCATCAGCAACTATGAATACATTTTCGAGATCCTGGAGCCGGTCCTTGATTCTGGGGGGCGATTGAAGATGGCCCTGGGCGCCGCCGTCCCTCTCCGTAATTTGAGCTCACTTTATCTCGACCCGCTGAATTCCACCAAGACCCACTACGCGTGGATGCTCGACCAAAAAGGAATGCTTCTCTACAACCCGCGGCACGCCGAGATGCTGGGCCACCAGATCCTTCAGAACCGTCAGGAATGTTTTTCCTGCCACATTAATTTCGACACGGAACAACGGATGGTGAAGGGGGATACCGGCACCGCAATCATTGAGTTCAAGAACAGGGACCGTGACCTCGTGGCCTTCACCCCCATCCGAATGGGGAATCAACACTGGTCGCTGGCTGTCTCCATTCCTTACGTCGAAGCCACGGCGCTCACCCGCGACAGCTTCCGCAATACTCTGTTGCTGGTGGCATTCTTCTTCTCCATCATCATTGGTGGTGCTCTTCTCGTTATGAACATGCATACGCGGAGTATCAAGGCGGAGGAGGAAGCACGGTTTACCAAGCGGCAGGCGCAGCTCGAGCGCCAGTTGCTGCAGTCTGAGCAATTGGCGGGTATCGGGCGCATGACCTCACAGATTGCCCATCAAATCAAGACCCCGCTTTCGGCCGTCTCACTCAACATCGAGTACCTCGAGAAAGAAATGCGGAAGCGGCTCCTGTCAAGCGGCGTGCCCATGGGCGACGCTTCGCTGGAGGATCTGGAAAACGTGACCGCCGCGGTCACCAGCGAAATTCAACGACTGGCCGCTTTAATCGAAGACTATTTGAAATTTGCACGGCTTCCCAAACCGACCTTTCACCCGGGCTCGTTGATCGAACTTTTGGAGAATCTGGCGGCGTTTCTAGAGAAGGAAATGAATGACAAGCGGATCCAGCTGAAGCTCGCCATAGGACCACAGGGCATCACATCACCCCGCCGGGCCGACAAGATTCTGATGGACGAAAATCTGCTCTGGCAGGCCATCACCAATCTCATCCGTAACTCGGCTGAGGCGATGCCCTCGGGGGGCACGATCACGCTCAGCGTGAATTGCACCGATCACGACGTCGAATTCAGGGTGCTGGATGAAGGAACCGGAATCCCCGAAGATAAGCTGCCTCACATCTTTGAGCCGTTTTTTACGACCAAGGCCGACGGGACAGGATTGGGACTCTCCTACGTCCACCGGATTGTTTCGGAACATCATGCCTTCATTGCATGTCAAAGCCGCAAGGGTGTGGGGACCTCCTTCACGATCAATTTCCCTCGATTGACGGACGAGGTGCAGGAAGACGGAGTCTATGTTGAAGCTAAATCGTAATCCCTTGCCTTTGATTCAGGGATCTCATGGAGAGCGAAGCCGGGAAGCCGTCCCAGGGAAAGCCCGAAACGGGCAGGCCCTTTCGGTCGCTCTTTCAATAATCGTCTTTGGTGCCGTATTCTTCGTTGCGGCCCCGCGCCTCTCAGCGGCCGACGCGGGCTCTCCATCCGGATCGCTGGACTGTGCCCCCTGCCATGGGGGGGGTCAATCCGCGGTCACACCAGAAACGCTCAAAGGCTCGGTCCATGCCAGTCTCGGCTGCACCCGATGCCATGCCGACATTACGAGTGTTCCCCATGCTGAACGGCTTTCGGCTGTGGATTGTGGTTCCTGCCACTCCGCCGAAGCCACGGGATGGCACAAGAGCCCACATGCCGTGAGGCCGGGCGCTCCCACCTGCGTGGGCTGCCATGGAACTCATTCGATTCATCCCCTCCGCCCCGGGAACAACTCAAGCATCAAGCTCCAGATTGCACAGCTCTGCAAGGACTGCCATGGGAAGGAATTCGGGAGCTACGAGACCAGCGTACACGCCAAGGCCCTGGCAAGAGGATTGGGGGAAGCCGCCACATGCACCGATTGCCATGGCGAGCATACCATCCAGGGCCCCGAATCCGCAGGCTCTCCGGTTGCTCCCGCATCGGTTTCTAGCACCTGTGGCAACTGCCACGGCGACAAGAAAAGAATGGCAATGTCGGGGCTCCCTACGGACCGAGTATCCACGTTTAAGAGCAGCTTTCATGCGGCCGCTTTAAAAATGGGCAACTTGAAAGCAGCGACCTGTGCGTCTTGTCACGGTGCCCATGACATCCTCGCTTCCACCGACCCTGCCTCTCGAACGAATCCGGCCAACTTGCCCACAACGTGCAGTCACTGCCACGCCGGTGTAAAGCAAGGTTTTGCGGGGGTGAAAATTCACGTTGATGTTAGCCCGACCGGAGCGCGAGCTGCCTGGTTTGTCCGCGTTTTCTACATTGTGTTCATCAGCATCCTGGTTTTGGGCTTCGTCCTTCACATCCTCGCAGAACGCCTGGGAGCCATAAGAAATAGAGCGACGGTGCCTCATGAAGCTCCTTCCGGAAAAGAAGATGTTCAATGAAAGCCGGGATGGAACCGGGAAAGGAGACCCGCATGTCCTCACAGCCGGGTAGCGCCACAATCAGCCGCCTCACGTTATGGCAGAGGTGGGAGCACGGTCTAATGGCACTCTCTGTTTCCCTCCTCATTCTATCGGGTTTGGCCCTGGCCTATCACGAGCAGGCCTGGGCTCGACTTTTGATTCGCGGGATGGGCGGGCTTCAAGGTCGTCATTGGATTCACCGCACCGCCGCTGTGGGACTCTTGGGAGCAGGCCTGTTGCATCTCCTGGGATTGATTTTCTCCCGGCGACACCGACGTGATTTCCGTGAGGTGAGGCCAAGACTCGGTGACTTCGAGGACGCATGGAGGGGGCTGAAGTTCGCGTTTACAGGAAAAGGTGAACCCCCTCAGTATGGTTGGTTTACTCCCATGCAAAAACTTCAATACTGGGGCGTTTTGCTGGGATGTGTCCTGATGGGAATTTCGGGGGCGCTCTTGTGGAATCCAGTTTTGACCCTGAACACTTTTCCAAAATGGGTGTTGGATATCATGCTGGTCCTCCATGCGACCGAGGCCCAATTCATTTTTGTGCTTTTCATCCTGTGGCATCTTTACGACGTTCACGTCGCCGGCGGAAACTTCCCGATGAACCCAGCCTGGCTCACGGGAAATATGTCGGAGGAGTTGTTTGCTCGCCAGCATCCTGCCTCAGGTAAAACCCTACGATCCCGGGAGGAGGCATGACCCGCTCCGTCCTGAAGCAATTCATGCTGCAGACCGCCCTGGTTCTTTTCGGTGGGTTCTGGCTCATCCTTCCCTTCCCGGCCCACGCCCAGGAAGACCTTCGCTGCCTGACGTGTCACGGCAAGCCCGGCTTCGAAAAGACACTCCCTTCCGGCAAGAGGCTTGAACTCTTTGTGGATCCGATGCGCCTGCGGCTTTCTGTCCATAAGGACCGAAAATGCGTCGATTGCCACGCCGACGTCACGGAAGTCCCACATCCCGACATTCCGCAGAAAGTGAATTGTGGACGCTGCCACTTTCTGGGCAATCAAGTGGGAGCCCCTCAATTGCAGAAATACCTTGAGTACGCGATGAGCGTCCATGGCAAATCGCTGGCTGAAGGAAATCCCAAAGCCCCGGTTTGTCAAGATTGCCACGGGGACCATTTCATTCTCCCGGGATCTGATCCCAGGTCTCAAGTGAATCATAAAAGCATCCCGCAGACGTGCGGAGGATGTCACCTGGAGATTTACGCCCAATACCAGGAATCCGTTCACGGACAGGCCCTGATCAAAGGAGTGAAAGACGCTCCGGTTTGCACCAATTGCCATGGGGAACACAACATCCTGAAGCCTCAGGACACGACCTCCACCGTGAACCCGGGGACCGTGGTGAACACCTGTTCCAAATGTCATGCCAAGGTTGTCATTATGGAGAAGTATGGCGTGAAGGCGGAACAGGTCGCCACCTATCGAGAGTCATTCCACGGGATCGCCAACGAGTTTGGAATGCTCAAGGCGGCCAATTGCGCTTCGTGCCACACCGCCCACCAGATCTTTCCTGAAGAAGACCTCCGGTCCACGGTAAATCCCAGGAATATCCCGGTGACTTGCGGGAAGTGTCACCCCGGGGCCAACGCAAATTTTGCGAAGGGGCGAATTCACCTCAACCCCAAAGACAGGTCGGCGGGAATCGTTTATTGGGTGGCCTTGGGTTTTAAGGTTTTGACACTCTCAACGCTGGCCGGCCTCCTGATCCACATCGCATTGGATCTGTACCGCCGCTTCAAGAACCGCAAGCAGGCCGATGAAAGAAAGGAAGTTGAAGTCGTGGAGAAGTCGCAATGAGTGACGAGAAGATGACCCCACCGGAGCGACAACTTTGGGCTCAGGAAGACACCGCCGAAACGGCTGCCCGTTTGTCCCGAAGCATCTCCGATTCCATGATCAAAGAACTGCCCCCGGGACTCACGGGACCGCAGTTCAAGCGGTTGAAGAAGGAACTCCAAGCATCTCTTGAAAAAGAGATGGTCCTCGAAAGCCGGAGGGTCGTTCACCTCTTTCTGGAAGAGGAGGAAACACGGGAAAAGCACATCGAGAAGAAGCGGAAGCGAAAGGAACTCTTCGAAGAATCGGTGGAGCGAATCAGTTTCAATCAGCGTGCCCAGCACATGGTTCTCTTCACCTGCACGGTGCTCCTCATCATCACCGGACTGCCGATCAAGTTTCACGAAGCACCGGCCGCGGAGTTCATCATCCGCTTGCTGGGCGGACCGAACATCACTCGTATCCTGCATCGGGTCGGTGCGATCGGGCTCACCGTGGTCGGACTCTATCATCTGTGGTACTGCATGGCCTTCGAAGAAGGGCGGAAGAACTTCGGACTGTTGCTGCCGTCTCCACGGGACCTCAAGAACTTTCTTCAACAGATGGGGTATTACCTCGGACTCAAGAAGGATCGGCCGCTTTTTGATCGATTTTCTTATATCGAAAAATTCGACTATTGGGCGGTGTACTGGGGCATGGTGGTCATGATCACTTCGGGCTACATCCTCTGGTTCATGGAGAGGGCCATCAACCAGTTCGGAAAAGTCGCCTATGACATTGCCCGGGAGGCCCACTCGGATGAGGGTTTGTTGGCGACCCTGGCCATCATCATCTGGCATTTTTACAACGTCCACTTCAACCCCAAGAAGTTTCCGGGAAGCCTGACCTGGTGGCATGGGCGGATTCCGATCGAAGAATTCCGGGAAGAACATCCCCTCGAGTACGAACGGTGGCTTGAAGGCCAGAAACAAGAGGAAATCGAGGGGCGCGAGGAAGCCGAGAATCATCGGCGTACCCAGGGGACGCCGGGGGGAGACGTCAATCCGGAGGGAGGTAAGACTTCATGACCCGACGGGAGCTGCGTCTCTTTTTGTTACTGGGAATGACCCTGATCGTTCTCCTTTCGGGCTGGTTCTTCGTGGATGTGACCGCCCGCCGCTCCTCCTTTTGCAGCAACTGCCACTACATGCAACCCTACGTAGATCAATGGAAGAACTCCACGCACAAGAATGTCGCGTGTGTCCAATGTCATCCCACCCCGCGGCGCGCCATGTTCGCCCAGTTCATCAAGAACGTAACAAGGACTTACAATCCGCGACCCCGGGCCTTTGTTCCCGATGAGTCCTGCGCCTCTTCCGGCTGTCACGCCGGAATGCCCAAGAGCACCACCGTCAAATTCCTGACCGTGACTTTTCCCCACCAACCTCACCTCGGGGTCGATCGCCGGGGCATCAGACTCCACTGTGCCTCCTGCCATGGGGCTTCCAATGAAGCAGGCCATGTCTCCGTGGACAAGCGTATTTGTTACCTTTGCCATTTCAAAGGACAGCCGGTGGAGGGAACGCTGACCTGGTGCGGGTCGTGTCATGGGGCGCCCACGGGGATGAGTCAACATGCCGGCTTCATTTTCGACATGAAGGCGTATGCCTCATCCGGAGTGCAGTGCAGCCGTTGTCATGTGGCAGTGCATGAAGGACTGGGGGAAGTCTCCCGGGACAAGTGCTTCAGTTGTCATGTCTCCCGAATTGAGGCCATCTCGAATCCCAAGGCGTTGCACGCCAACCATGTAGGAGAACAACAGATCCGGTGCATGGAGTGCCATGAGCCCATCCGACATGGCAACATCAAGATACTTTCCGTTCTGGATGTCTCCTGCGAATCCTGCCATCCCAACCTTCATGCCGGCCCCAAAGAGACCTATTTGGGTGTGGGCGCGAAAGAGGTCCCTGCCACACCCAGCCGAATGTTCGCGGCCCAGATCAAGTGCACCGGCTGCCACACTCAAGTCATTGTGCGGGGAGGGGTTTCATTTCTCAGTCAGGGGAACAAGACCGCCAATCCAAAGGCCTGTGCGGCTTGTCATGATGCCCGCTTTATTCCGATGGTTGAACGATGGAAGTCCCAGGGAAAGATCTTGACGACGGAAGCCCGCCGCCTTTCCAACGAAGGAAGGCTCCTGGCGGCGCGTTCCCCGTCCAATGCTGAACTTCAAAGGAACGCTTCCGATCTGGATTTCAATGCGAATTTTCTGGAGCAAGGCCATCCTGTTCACAACATCGAATATGGGATAAGAATTGTTCAAACCAACTCGGAACTCCTCAAGAAGCTTGCCGCCAGTGTCAAGGCACCGACCGGAAGTGCGGCGATCCAACCCCCGTTCGCTCGAGGTCCATTTTCCTATTGCAATGAATCATGTCACACCTTCATTCCCCGGACGGAGCCCTTCAATTTCAAGGGAGTGGATTTTCCACATACTTTTCATGTGCAGAAGGCGGGGCTCCCCTGCGATACCTGTCACAAGGAGAATCACCACAAGGAGTTGAGCTTGACGGGGCCTCCGGACTGTGCCTCCTGCCATCATGCCAGTGCCAAAGTCGACTGCGCCCGCTGTCATGCGCGGCAGGCAGCCTTCTTTGGCGGAAAACTCCCCTTACGACTGGGCGTAACGGCCAAACCGGATGCGATGTCCGGGATTGTGGGCTGTGTCGACTGTCATGACCCCACCAAGCCGGATCCTCTCAAGGAGGTGTCGAAATCTTGCGAAACCTGCCACGAGGGGAAAGGCGCCAAGGATCTGGAATTGTGGCGCAAGCAGCTGCAGGAAGAGGGGGAGAAACTTCGTCTGCTCACCGAGGAGAACAGCATGGCCCTGAACGGCTTGCAGCGCCGAGGGATCGGGATTGCGTCGTACCGGGCCAGGCTGGAAATTGCGCGGGAGCGTTTGGATTACTTGGAGAAAGCAAAAGGGGTTCACAATATGGCGGCCTCCACCTCTCTTTTGAATAAATCCAGGCAGGAACTCTCGGTGTTGCTCGCCGAGACAACCAAGATCTCGGGGCCCGCCCAGGCCAAGAGGAAAGAAAGCCGCTAAAAAACCGATCGACAAGAAGTGGGACTCTATGTTGAAGCCCAATCGTGAAACAACTTTACTGATCGTTGACGATGAGAAGCCAATCCGGGAATCCCTCCACCGCACGCTTCGGCAGGAGGAATATCAGGTCCGGCTGGCAGAGAACGGTGCCCAGGGTCTTCGTTTCCTTGAAGCCGAGCGGATTGATCTGGCGGTCGTCGACATGGTCCTGCCCGACTGGAACGGGGTCGACCTCCTGAAGAAAATCAAGAGCGAATGGCCGGAAGTCGAGGTCGTTCTTGTCACCGCTTATGGGACCATCGAAGCCGCGGTGGAAGCCATGAAATATGGCGCGTACGATTTTCTGACGAAACCCTTCAAACAGGCCCAGATCCTGAATGCGATCAAGAAGGCCTTGGAAAAGTTTGAGCTGGAGAAGGAAAACCGTCTGCTCAAAGAGCAGTTAAGCGAGCAGACGATCAATCGGAAGCTGGTCGGCAGTTCGCCGGAAATGATGCGCCTGAAAAAGATGATCCAGCAGGTCGCTCCCAGTTCCGCTACGGTCTTCATTCAGGGCGAAAGCGGCACAGGCAAGGAGGTGGTCGCGGAAACCATTCATTACCTGAGCGCGCGCGCCAGCCGGCCGATAGTCAAAGTCAATTGTGCTGCCCTGCCGGAAACCCTGTTGGAAGCGGAATTGTTCGGATATGAAAAGGGGGCTTTTACCGGGGCCTTTGCCCGCAAGGAGGGCCGCTTCGATCTCGCCCGGGGAGGAACACTCTTCCTGGATGAAATCGGCGACATGCCTCTTGCTACACAGGTAAAGCTCCTCCGCGTGCTCCAGGACGGCACCTACGAACGCCTGGGGGGCACGGAAACCCTTGAAGCGGACGTCCGCATCATCGCCGCCACGCATCATGATCTCGAACAGGACGTAAGATCAAAGCGTTTTCGTGAGGATCTTTACTACCGCATTAACGTGATTGCCCTCAAGATTCCCCCCTTGCGCGAGCGCACGGATGAAATCCCGATCCTGGCCAACCACTTTCTGAAGATTTATGCAACGAAGAACGGGAAGAAAGTCACGGGGTTTACTGAATCCACCATCAATGCCCTGACCGGTTACGAATGGCCGGGGAATGTAAGGCAGCTTGAAAACGTCATGGAGCGGGCCGTCGTGTTGACGGAAACCGAAGTGATTACTCCTGTCGTTCTTCCCAGGGAGATCTCCGGGGTCAAATCGCAAATCGAAACGGAATCCAACCGCGCCCCGGTGCTGACGATTTCCTTCCCCATTGGAACCTCCATGGATGACATCGAGAACCGCGTTATCCACTCGATCCTGGAGTACACTCAAGGCAACAAGCAGCGGGCCGCCCAACTCCTCAATATTGCCAGCAAGACCATCCACCGACGCCTCGTCGCCGAAAATTCCACCGAGGGCGTGGAAGCGGATACTGTCGACAATTCGCAATAGCACCCGGTGCGACCTCGCACTGTCCCCTCCATGAGGACACCTGCGACAACCAGCTCCCTTGACGTTGGGCAAGGTCAGGAGGGAGCGCTCCTCATTCGATTTCACTGTGCTTGACCCACGTCGGAGCCGAATCTCTCGGGCTACTCAACAATCTCCTTCAGGCCCGCAATCCAATCCCCCACTTTTTTACTTGGCAACCGGAACGCCGAATGGGATCCGGAACTTCGAATCCAGACGGAATCTTTTTCGACCTTGCTGAATCGGACCTCGGTCTGATGATTGGTGCGGTCCACCAGCGTCACGCGCTCCGCCGGTTTAAAAAACAAGCCGGTTTTCGTCAGGCTCGCAGGAGAGTCCAGAATTTCGTCCGCCTTCATCTCCTCCAGGGGAAGCCAGAACTTCCACTCGCGTGCCTCTTTTCCAGTCAGATTTTTCGGGAGAACAACTTTCCACTTGGAGTCCTTCAGGCCCTCCCGGTCAAATTCATAAACCCCAGTCTCAAGCTGGATCAACACATGCTGGAGATCGGCGGCGTTCACAGGGATGATCCGCTTGTCACGCAGCCGGAACACGGCGGGCCTCAGCTTGTCGGCCACGATCGAGGTGACCTTGAAAAGGGAGGAGGACCCCTCACGCTTCGCATACACCTGATCGTCTTTCTTCGCGCCGAGGAATAGCTTCCATTGCTTCGCCTGATTTCCCTCTCCCTCAGTGATCACCAGGGTTTCCGCGGGAGGATCCAATTCAGAGCTTTTCAGATTCGCCTCCGGCTTATCCACAAATTCAGAAGCTTCAGAGTTGGAGACATCATTGAGAAAAGCAGAGATCCCTGTCGGGTCCCCTCGTGTGGAAACCGGCTGGGTCAGTTTCCACTCGGTCCCCGACTTCTGCACCTTCAAATGATCTCCTTTGGATACAAACTCAATCTGGGTGACCTTCTCGGGGTTCAACTCCATAACCTTGCGATCCCGGAGTTGCATCAGTGATTTATCCATGGAAGAAAACAAATAGGTGGGGAGCAGAACCACTTCGGTCCGTGAGGAGACTTTGGCATAGACATTATTCTCCGAAAAGTCTTTTTCACCCAGATCCATCGAGAGTGAAGCTCCCGGCCGGGTCTTGAACTCAGCATGGATTTTCGAGGGCTGAAGACCATACTCGGCAAGGTTCTGTGCGCTAGCCAGGGAGTGCGTGGTGGTGGCCGAGGAGACGGTGTGGACGATGTCATTGACGGCACTCTGATCGGCCGGGGTCGAGACGGGTGAATCGATCACCCACCGTCCATTCTGTCGATCAATGAGCAATTTTTCACTGCCTCGTTGGAGCGTGATGGAGGTAATGGCTTCTTCCTGGACATCGAAGAGCTTCTCCGCTTTTTGCCTCGCCTGCTCGCGTTTGGCCTCCCCTCGAAACTCGTAAAAATACACAAATCCGCCGAGCCCGGCGAGGACGACGGCCCATATCCAAAGATTGCGCCATTTCATGGGATGATTCCCTCTTCGAAGATATCGTGAGAATAGGTGTCGGGTGCCAGGTGTTGGGTGTCAGGTCAAAGCGCTGCCTGCCCCACGGAATGAAGGCGCGAAAAGATTTCAGAATTCAGATACTGGAAGCCGAGCTTCGTGCATGGCACGACGGCAGTCATCGCCATGCTCATGGACCGGATTCCCGTCGGTCCCAAGGATCGTCCGAATTCGAGACCCGACAAGTATCCGCGTCAATTTCGCCTTCTGACTTCTATTGCCTGACACCCGGCCCCTGAAACCTGGGACCTCGGGCTCCCCCTTCACTTCCTCCGGCGTGCCCAAACCATGGCGCCGGTCAAGAGCGCCGAACCAGGCAGGACAATGAGGATAAACCAGAACAAATACTGGCCGGTTGACGCCGATAATTCAACGCGGCGGTTGTCCGCATTCCTGGAGCGGATAGAAACGAGATCCTCGTCTTCAGCCAGCCAGCTCACCGAATTCAAGAATAGGTCGCCATTCCGTTGTAGTCGAAAGAACTCATTTGTGGCAAACCGTGAGTTCCCGACGACCTCGACTCGTGCTTCCTTGCTCCTCGCCAGCTTCCCCTTCGATTCGAGAACCCGCTTTGTGGAGACTACGGCCAGGGACAGCGGTCCCTCCAAGTCAGTCCCCTTATCGAATTTCAAGGGCCTTTCATTCAGGTTGGTTTCTCCCCAACTGTTTACGGAGGTCTTGAACAGAATGGTCCCCGAAAAATCCGATTTGGGTTCAGCCACGCGCACAGACCGGGCCAGGGGGAAGATCGTCATGGTTCGTCCAAAATCTTTCACGATGGGGTGAGTTTCATACTCTGTGACAATAGGTGCGGCCGGTCCCATCCCTAAGAGCTGTCCAATCCCGCTGGCGTCAACGACGGCATCTTTATCCACCTGGATCTTCCATTTCTCAAACTCGCGGGCCAGCCCGGAATCGGTATCCGGGTCCACAAGGACCAGGATCTTGCCTCCTGCCTCGACAAATTGATCAATCTCTTCCGCCTCGGGCTGTAGGAGCGGGTACTTTGACCCGGCAATGACTAGCACGGTGCAGTCGTCGGGGAGGGCCTTGATTTGAGTCAGGTTGATAGTTTTTACCTCATATCCCTGGTCCTCCAGGCCCTTCTTTGCCATGGAAAATCCCGCCCCGTTGGCTGCAACGAGCGAGGCTTCTCCGTGGCCCTCAGTGAAATAGATGGCGCGTTTCTTGCGGTGAGTCAGCTTGATGATGGCGTTCGTCAGATCCTCTTCCGTCGGCGAGGTGACAAGTTGCTTTTGGTCCGAATTAGACGCGGACAAAATCACGATGGTCGGCAGGGAGCGAACAGTGAATTGACGAGCCTGGGCCAGGGATTTTTCAGGGTCCAGAAATTCGTATTTAATTCGCGAGGATTGGGACTCATACTCACGGATGAGGTCTCGAACGGGATGGGCCTCGGATTGATCGAAATAAATCATCCGGATGTCGCTATCGAGGTTCTTGAGCACTTTGATGGTCTGTTCGGAGATACTGAAGAGCTTATTCGTGGTGAGGTCAAACCGCTTATGATGCCGGGAGCCGAGAAAATTAATGAGGCCCAGAATGGCGAGAAAAATCGCCACCGTGGCCAGCGTGTTCGCCCCGTACTGGGTGGAACGCTGCCGCCACCCCTGCAGGAATTCCCGGTGATGGAAGATCAGATGAAACACTATGAGCGCGGCACCCCCGCCCCAAGCCGCCCACACGGTCCAGTCGAGGACGGAATGGGCGGAGTAAAGAACCGCTCCAAGAGCCAGAACCAACAAGCCGAGCGCCCCGGCGGATTTACTCAGGCGTTGTCTCAAGGGATCTGCCATGCGCTATTGCCTCCATCTCATCGATTCGAATGATCGCAGGGTTAAAAGCAAGGCGAATGCCATGAAGCTCAAATAAAAGATAATGTGGGTGGTGTCAATCACCCCTTTGGAAAAATCATCAAAATGATTCAACACCGAAAGATAGTTCAACGCCTCACCCAATTTTGAATCCCCGGAGTGAGTCGCAAAGTCCAGCACCCAGAGGATCAGGAAGACGCCGAAAGTGCTGACCGACGCGATAATCTGATTTTCTGTCAGTGTGGAAATGAAGGCCCCCAGCGCAATCAGCGAGCCCCCCAAGAGCAGGACCCCGAGGTAACCACTGAGGACCGGAGACCATGGGAAGTGAGGCTGGCTGTAAACCTGCATGATCAGGAAGTAGAGAAAGGTCGGGGCGAGCATGGAGAGAAAGAAGGCCAGGGAAGCCAGATATTTTCCGAGAATGACTTGGATGCTCGTTAAGGGGGAGGTCATTAATAACTCAAGAGTCCCCTGCTTTCTTTCTTCCGCGTACAACCCCATGGTCAACATGGGCAGCATGAACAGGAGAACTGTGGACAGCGTTTCAAAAAAATTGCGGGCGACCATCGACGACACATCCATGGGAGGCGCCATCCCCCCGAATTGTTGCGATTGCATCGATGCCATCATTGAATTCTGAACAAACAACCGGAGGATATAGTAGAAAAAGAACCCCATCACCAAAAGGAAGATGGTGATGACAACGTACGCGATGGGAGATACAAAGTAATTTGAATACTCCCGCTGCATGATGGCCCATATATTCCTCATGGATTCCTCTCCTTTTTCTCGACCTCCACCAAGAAGCTTCCATTCCTGGTTCTTAAGCAATGCCGTGCGCATCAGGATTCCCGGTCAATCCCCTCAGAAGTCTGCGGTTCCGCCAAGGCGGATCCATTCTGTTCCCCTCCGACTTCCTGCTCGGACGTGGTGAGTTGGAGGAAGATATCTTCCAGGCTCATCGACACCGGCCGCAGTGACCACAACTCGGCCCCACTCTCCAGAACGGCCCGGGCGACCGAATTTCTGACGGATCGATCCGACGTCACCTCCAGAGTGAGCTCATGCGCTCCACTCCCGTTTAACGGCTTTGAAGTTATCTGGCGGACTCCGGGGAGAGCTTTAATAAGACGCTCAATGGTTTCGAGTTGTCCCTTTATCTCAACGACTAAACGATCCCCTCCATGCAATTGCTGGGTCAGATTCTCAGGCGTGTCCTCCACAACGATCTTTCCCTTGTTAATAATGACCACACGATGGCAGGTCATGGATACTTCCGGGAGGATATGCGTGGAGAGGATGACCGTGTGGGTCCCCGCTAGACTCTTGATCAGTTCTCGCACTTCAATGATCTGTTTGGGATCCAGGCCCACCGTGGGTTCATCCAGGATGAGAATCCGCGGGTCATGAATCAGCGCCTGCGCTAGCCCCACGCGCTGACGATACCCTTTGGAAAGATGCTTGATCAGGCGGTGGCGATAATCCCCGCCTTCCTGCGACGATTCGACCAGGCGGCACTTCATCATAATCTCCTCCACCTTGCGAAGCCGATCCGCACCTGGCACCCCTTTGATCCTAGCGACAAAGTGGAGATAACCTTCAACAGTCATCTCCCCGTAGAGGGGCGGGTTCTCAGGGAGATAGCCTATGAGCTTTCGGGTGGCAATCGACTGCGAGAGGATATCAAGTCCCTCAATCCGAGCGGTCCCGGCAGTGGGAGGAATGTAGCCGGTCAAGATCCGCATCGTGGTCGTCTTCCCGGCTGCATTGGGTCCCAGAAACCCGAGTATTTCCCCATCCTTCACGTCAAAAGAAACATCGCTCACAGCCTCTTTGTTGCCATACCTTTTGGAAATATGATCTACCTCAATCACGACGGCATCCTCCCTTATCCTGTATCCTGGCGCTTCCTCAACCCGGCGGCTCTACTCCCGGTCGTCCCTGCAAACTAGTCTGGCCATGCTATATTGAGATCCATCTGTAGATTGGGGAAAAAGGGCATTCCTGTCTGGTTTGAAAACCCATGCGGATCGCTTAGCAGCATCGAGGCAGAGAATTCCCCCTTGGGTAAAGCGACTGAAGAAAAGCTTACTTTACCAAATCTGTGCGAGAAATCAAAAGATTCCAGAACCGATATTAGAGAATCCTGGCGGCATGAGTATTTAGTTCATCACTCTAAAAGTGCGCATCTGCTCCCTCTAATCTTCCCGCTTTTCATACATTCAAGCCCACTAAGACAATTTGTCTTCCCCCTGAAAACCTTACTCCAAGCACCTGCCAAAATGTCCTCTGGGCAAGTCCTGATCAAATCCACTGTATTAATATGACATGTATAACTTGTGTAATTTCTTATGATTACAGAAACCATGGGATCGCACATCGGTTTTGGCGCAGGGCGTGCATTAAATAGATAGCGTGCAGAGGCTGTTGGAGAGAAATGAGGCTCCCATGTCGGACAGAACAACAATTAGAAACTTTTGGATGGTCTTTATCGCGTGCCTGGCGCTGGTGGTCATTGTAATGGCCATCGCTACCACCTCTTTGCAGGTGGGCACGTTGGAGCAAACTGATTCGGGCGGTGTTCGGGCAACGATCCCCGCCAATACGCCATTGAATCCAGCTGCCAAGCCACTCCCCTGGACGGAGCGTGCGATGGCCTGGTTGATTTGGTTTGCACTGACCGTCATCCTCAGCGGCCGATTCATTCTCCTGCTTGGCGTCCTGTTGTTTTACGGATTTATCATCGCCTACGTCGCTCCCAATGCCTGGCAAAAAATCAAGGCGCGTTTGTGGGGAAAAGCGGGCGATGTAGCCGTCGAGAAAGCAGTGACGCCCCGCAAGAACAAGTAGTCAGGGAATGTTTCAGCCCTCTGCCCGAGATTTTCAGAACCAACGGGATGTCCAGAGGTTAAATTAGAAAGGATAAACCCATGGTTGCAATCTTCGTAGTCTTGACCATCATCGCCTTCCTCCTAATCGATTATGTGGTGCAAAAAGTTCAAGCGCGGCGCTTGGGTTCAGCCACGCCTTCACCCGAGGCGATGAAAGTGGAAATGGACCCTGTGGAAGCTCCATCGTTTCCGGCGGACTCAATTACCGTCCCCTCCACGTTCTTTTTTCACCGCGGGCACACCTGGATCAAGTTCTTTTCGCCCAACCGCGCCAGAGTGGGGTTGGACGATTTTGCCCAGAAGGTTCTGGGCCGCATTGAGTCCATCCAATTCCCACGGATCGGCGAATTGGTCCGGCAGGGAGATGCCATCTTCATGGTTCGTGTCGGTGAACGCAAACTCTTTCTCCCGGCGCCGAGCGATGGCATTGTGACGCATATCAACACAGACCTGGCGGCAGTCCCGACATCGCTTCATTCCAGTCCGTTTGAAAGCGGTTGGGTATGCGAAATAAAGCCAGAGAATGTCTCCCAGAACATTTGCGAGCTCTTGTCAGGGGAGGACGCGGTGCAGTGGGAGCTGCACGAGCTGACCCGCCTCAAGAAATTCATCGCCGACACAAAGGACGTCCATCCTGCGCTTTCGGCGAAGGAATTCTCGCTGGGCCGCCCGTGGGCGGCACACTGCGAGCCCCAGGTGTTGAACGAATTCTCGAAGTCCTTCTTCACCCTGGATCTGGAACGCAGCGAACTCGTATCGGAGGTTTCTTAACATGTCAAAGGGACTCCTCATCGACATCACTAAATGCATTGGCTGCCGATCTTGCGAGGCGGCGTGCAAGGCGCAGAACAAACTGCCGGAGAATAACGACACCGATCTGACCGCCACGACCTACACGAAGGTGATGGAGCGAGGTGATCGATTCGTCCGCAAGATGTGCATGCATTGTCAGAATCCGACCTGCGTCTCGGTTTGTCCGGTCGGAGCGCTGCAAAAAACGAACTATGGCCCGGTCGTGTATGACGAATCCAAGTGCATGGGATGCCGCTACTGCATGGCGGCCTGCCCGTTCCAGGTGCCGCGTTACGAATGGTCCAGTGCGTTTCCCCGGGTGCGGAAGTGCATCATGTGTAAAGACCGGGTCGCTCAGGGACTGTCAACCGCGTGTGCCGAGGCGTGCCCCGTTGGCGCCACGACTTTCGGCGAGCGGGACGACCTCATCCATGAAGCGCAGGACCGGATTCGGCAGGAACCCGGAAAGTACGTCAACCAGGTTTATGGCTTTTCGGAGGTGGGAGGCACCGGCGTTCTGTTCATTACGGACGTCCCCTTTGAAAAACTTGGATTCCGAACGGATCTATTGAAGGAACCATATCCCATGCTGACCTGGAACGTCCTCTCGAAGATTCCGAATTTTGTCGGGGTCGGCGGCACCCTGCTTTTTGGAATTTGGTGGATCACCAGCCGCCGGGAGGAAGTGAAAAAAGAAGAGGCTCAAGCGAAAAGCAGGGATGAGAAGCATTAATGGCACGCTCGGAGTCGGCGGATGAAAAGAGGAAAGAGGTTTCAAGCCACCGACCCTAATCCGATCTTGGACGAAAGGAAACGAACATGAATCTCAGTCGCTTTCGAATTCCAAGGATCACCTTTTGGAGGGCGGTCGTTGCCGTCTTCATGGTCCTGGGAGTTTATGCCCTCTTTGTAAGGTATACCCGCGGCCTGGGAGCTTCAACCCACATGACCGACCTCTTCCCCTGGGGGTTGTGGATCGGCTTTGATCTCCTCTGTGGGGTAGGCCTGGCAGCCGGGGGCTTCACCATCTGCGCGGCCGTCTACATCTTCAACGTGGAACGCTTTCGCCCCATTATTCGCCCCACTATTCTGACCGCCTTTCTGGGATACTTGCTGGTCATTACCGCCTTACTCGTGGATCTTGGACGACCCTACCGGATCTGGCACGCTCTTGTCATGTGGAACCCGCATTCGGTCATGTTCGAAGTGGCGTGGTGCGTCATGCTCTACACGACGGTCCTGGCGCTCGAGTTCAGTCCCATTGTTTTCGAGAAATTCAAGCTGGAGGGACCTCTTAAAGTTATCCACAGAATCTCCATTCCCCTGGTAATTCTGGGAGTCATTCTCTCCACCTTGCACCAGTCCTCCCTGGGCTCGCTCTACTTGATCATGCCCAATAAGCTTCATCCTTTGTGGTATTCCCCCCTCCTGCCCATTTTCTTCTTTGTGTCCGCAGTAGCCGTAGGATTGTGCATGACCATCGTTGAGTCTTACCTCAGCAACCGGGCATTCAAGAAGAAATTGGAAATGGATCTGCTCGCGGACCTTGGAAAGATCGCGGTCGTCGTGCTCGCCGTGCTGCTCGTCCTGAAAGCGCAGGATCTCCAATACCGTCATGTCTGGGGTTACCTGTTTCAACCCACACAAGAGGCGTTTCTGTATTGGATCGAGATCACCATGGGGATCGTCATGCCCATGGTGTTGCTGATGTTCCGTAAAGTCCGTTATCACAATTTTGGACTGTTTGCCTCGGCGGTCCTGGTGCTCCTCGGATTTGTGATGAATCGATTGAATGTCTCCATTACCGGAATGACACGCGGATCCCGGACCACCTACTTCCCCAGCTTCCTGGAAATCATGGTGACGGTGATGATCGTATCGCTCGGCTTCGTCATCTTCACTCAAGCGGCCCGGTTCTTCCCCATCTTTGCCGAATCCAAGGAGGAAGCGATCACCACTGCGGAAGTTCCGGCTCTCAACGCGGACACAAGTCGATCGTTTGCCAATCGCCCCAGCTATGCCCGGTCGCGTCGCTAATCCATCCTTATAAACCGAAGACTGGAGACGCGAAGAGACCCGTTCTAGAAACAACATGAGTTTGGCCAGGCTCCACACCGAGTATCGTCACTCTTTCCTCGTTGGGTGATGGACGCTCACCTCCAATAAGCCCTCTGCACGGAGGAGAGCCTGGCCAATAAAAAATCGCCCCCTGAAAACGCCCCCAAAAATAAAGATCAAGCCGTTCTCATCTTCTTCAGCGCTTTAACGTCCTCATCCATCTTTCACCCCCTCAACGCCACCTTAACCCACGGGATGCAACGCTCTGATGCAACGGTAACATGACAATTCAACACTTTTGGCTTTGACAGAGCCCATTTTGTTTGTATCATTCAACAAGAGATCAAGGACTTAGAGCTTAGGAATTCACCGGAAGCTTTGGTGTCCCGATTGCTGTTGTTCAAGCCTGTGGCTTCTCACAAAAGCTTCGATCTGCAACTACAACACTGAATCGACCGGTGGCAGCGTTTGAATCGCTTTCCTCTACGCGCCGAATAAACGGTCCGGTGATTTTTGTGGCAAGGCATGACGGTAGATGTTTCATTCATTCATAAAAGAAGGGTCTTCACAAGCCCATGGTAAGCATAAATCCACCCGATCCCGATTCCTCGTTATTGCATAAAATCTGGTTCGGCATCCTGCATTTTATTCTCACGATAGGAAATCATTGGTTGAGCCTGTGGGGCGCGGTCACCTGCACCGTCACCGCAGTCTTCATCATTATGATGTTCCTGCTGGATGCCATCGGTTACTTCCACAACCCCTATGCGGGGATCATCGCCTTCGTCGTTCTGCCCAGCATTTTTGTGGCAGGTCTCTTGATGATCCCCCTGGGAATCCACCAGTCACAAAAAAAGAAACGCCGGCGCATGGCGGACGGAGAAGCGGAGGGCGAACGTTTTCCTCGACTTGATTTCAATGACGCCCGCGTGCGGCACGTCATTTCGGTGTTCGGGTTCATTACGCTGGCAAACATCCTCATCCTCGCGATCGTCAGTTACAAGGGTGTGCAGCACATGGACTCTTCGGAGTTTTGCGGCCAGACCTGCCATACCGTGATGACCCCGGAATTCACCGCCTATGAGAGGTCACCTCACTCGCGCGTCGAGTGCGTTAACTGCCATATTGGTCCGGGCGCTTCATGGTTTGTGAAATCGAAGCTTTCAGGCTCGTACCAGGTGTACGCCGTGACTTTTAACAAGTTCCCCCGCCCTATCCCGACTCCCATTGAAAACCTGCGTCCGTCCCGGGAAACCTGCGAACAATGCCACTGGCCCGAGAAATTCATTGGCAATCGCATTCTTGTAAAGACCAAGTTTTCGGATGACGAAAAGAATTCTCCCCTGAAGACGATCCTTGTTATGAAGGTCGGTGGAGGACATCTCGAAAGCGGGAATGCGGGGGGCATTCACTGGTGGCACATGTACAGCCAGAACAAGATCACCTACATACCCGGCGACGAACAACGTCAGCAAATTCCATGGGTGCAGCTCACTGACCCTCAGGGAAAGGTCACCACTTTCGCCTCGACCGATTCAAAGTTTACTGCCGAGGACCTGTCGAAAAAACCGCTCCGGACCATGGACTGCATTGACTGCCACAACCGGCCCACGCACATCTATAAAATGCCCGGGCCCGCCATTGACGAAGTCATGCTTGTGAAGAAAGTGGATCCGTCACTTCCGTTCATCAAGAAGCAGGCCATGGAGATTCTGACCAAGGAGTATCGGTCCCAGCAAGCGGCGCGGGAGGCAATCAAATCGGGTCTTGAAAATTTCTATCGTACCCATTATCCTCAGATCTTCACCTCGAAGCAGGAGGCGATTCAAGGGTCCATTGCCGCGCTTCAACAGGTTTATTCAACCAACGTCTTTCCCGAGATGCGGATCTTCTGGGGAACATATCCCAACAATATTGGACACCAGGATTTTCCGGGTTGCTGGCGATGCCATGACGACAACCATGTGAGCGCCGATGGAAGGAAGATTCCCCAGGATTGCTCCACCTGTCATGATCTGCTGGCCACTGAAGAAGCCAACCCGAAGGTGTTGCCTGACCTGTTGTCGGGATTTTGAAGGAGATGTCAGGTATCGGGGGCCAGGTGTCAGGTTTCGGAGTAACGCTGTCAGCAATCAGCCACCAGCGAACAACGGGCACTTGCTTCAGCGGCAATCAATTGATGATCCTTGTACGCAACTGGAATGCGAGTTTAGAAATCGTCTGGTTTGTTCCCTGCTCCAAAGTAACAACTCAGTGGCTATTCATAGACTGTGGCAATAGACACCTAGCCCCTGGCACCTGAAATTTGGCACCCGGCACCTGGCATCTATCCCAACCTTGGAGGCGTTTCTTGAACTCTCAACCGACGCAGGGAACTTCTCCCATAGAAACACCACGCCGTTCTTTTCTCAGCTTCCTTCTCTCCACTTCAATCGGGGCATCCATCGTCGCGATATTTTATCCCGTCCTGAAGTATCTCACCCCTCCCAAGACGGGTGAGCCGGCCACCGCAAGTGTGGTCATTGCCAAGGGGAATGAGTTGAAAAGCAACTCCGGCCAAATTTTCAAGTTCGGCAGCAAACCGGGCATCCTGGTGCGCACCCCGGACGGCGAGTTCCGGGCCTTTTCAGCGATCTGTACCCACCTGGAATGCACGGTTCAATATAAGAAAGAAACCTCTCAAATCTGGTGTGCCTGCCATAATGGAATCTACGACCTCTCCGGCAGAAATGTCAGCGGTCCTCCCCCCAGACCGTTAGAAACCTTCAAAGTCAATTTGCGCGGCGAAGACGTGGTTGTCTCGAAAGGATGATCATGGCCAGAGGAAAAGGACTGTCAACTACGCTTTACGAATGGATTGACGAACGGGTGCAACTGGAAAGCTTGATCCATTTCCTGTCGAAGAAGGCCGTCCCCCAACATCGTCACTCGGTCTGGTACTACTTCGGAGGGATGACTCTTTTCCTGTTCTTCGTTCAGGTGGGGACGGGAATCCTGCTGACCATGTATTACCGTCCCAGCGCCGAAGAGGCCTATGAGAGCGTTCAGTTCATCATGACAGAGGTTCGCTTTGGATGGCTGATCCGGTCCATTCACAGCTGGTCAGCCAACCTGATGATCGCGACGATGTTCATCCATCTCTTTAGTGTTTACTTTCTGAAAGCTTATCGCAAGCCCCGTGAACTCACCTGGGTCACGGGATTTGGGCTCTTTGCGCTCGTGCTGGCTTTCGGCTTCTCGGGATATCTCCTCCCCTGGAATGAACTTTCATTTTTTGCCACAAAAGTCGGAACGGAGATTGCGGGCATTGTTCCATTCGTGGGAAGGTTTCTTGTCCGTTTGCTGCGCGGGGGCGATGATGTCACCGGAGCGACTCTCTCGCGATTTTACGGATTCCACATCGCTATTCTGCCGGGAATGGTCACGCTGATCCTGACCATTCATGTTCTGCTGGTGCAGCGGCTCGGAATGAGTGTGCCCATCAAGGTTGAAAAAGAGGGGGAGGCCGGCCACGGACCGGTCAAGGATGTGCCCTTTTTCCCCAATTTTTTCCTGCACGATCTCTTGGGCTGGTATGTGGTGATTGCCGTCCTGGCCGCCCTGGCAGCGCTGATGCCCTGGGAGTTGGGGAAAAAAGCTGATCTCTTTGCCCCTGCGCCTGCCGGTATCCGGCCCGAGTGGTATTTCGTTTACATGTTCCAAACACTGAAGTTTATTCCTGCAAAGATCCTGGGCATGGATGGCGAGGTGCTGGGGATCCTCGCCTTCGGGTTAGGCGGATTGTTCCTGTTGCTCGTCCCCTTTCTCGATCGCGACCCCGCGCATCACCGGCGAACTCGGCTGTTCTCAGGCATCGGTGTTTTCATTGTTGTCTACATCATCGTCTTGACTATCGTTGGCTACCGGGTGTGACATGACCTCAAAACTGAGATGGATTTCACGGCTGGGATACGGGTGGGCGCTTGGCCTCAGCCTTTTGATGACCAGCCCCGCCTTGGCAGAGCCCCCACAAAACAAATGCCTGGATTGCCATTCTGCCCTCGAAGGAAATCTCCAGGTGAAGTCCGAGAAGTGGGCGACCGATGTCCATATGGCCAAAGGATTCGACTGCGCCGCTTGCCACGGAGGCGACCCTACCCAGATGGATAACAAGCTCGCCATGAATCGCGCGAAGGGATTCATCGGTGCTCCCAAGGGATTGGCCATCGTCCATTTGTGTGGAAAATGCCATAGCGATGCAGCTTTCATGAGGAAATACAACCCTGCGGAACGTGTGGACCAGATGAACGAATACTTCACCAGCGTCCATGGAAAGAGATTGAAGGAGGGGGACATCAATGTAGCCACCTGCGTGAGTTGCCACGGGGTTCACGAAATTCGCGTGGTGAGCGATCCTCGCTCCCGGGTGTACCCGTTGAACGTTGCGGATACTTGTGGCGTGTGCCACAGCAACGCGCAGCTCATGGCCCCCTATCATATCAAGACAAATCAGAAGGAGGAATACCAGAAGAGCGTTCACTATGAAGCGCTTGCCAAAAAAGGGGACCTCTCCGCTCCGACCTGCAACAAATGTCATGGAAACCACGGCGCGGCCCCTCCGGGTATTGGATCGGTCGCTAACGTTTGCGGTCAGTGCCACGCGATCTTTGCGGACTTGTTTGACAAGAGTCCTCACAAAGCCGCATTTGCCAGGATGGATCTTCCTTCCTGCGTCCATTGTCATGGAAACCACGAAATCAAGAGACCGACCGATGATCTGCTTGGGGTCGCCGAGGGAGCCCTCTGCGTGCAGTGCCATGTGGCAGGAGATGCGGGTTACAAGCAGGCGGAATCGATGAGGAAAGGGATCAATCAGCTGAAAGTCGCCTTGGCAGGCTCAGAATCCCTCCTTACTCAAGCGGAGCAAAAAGGGATGGAGGTCAGTCAGCCCACCTATGATTTGATCGAGGGGCGCCAGGAATTGACCAAGGCGAGAACTCAAGTCCATTCCTTCAATGCCGCCAACGTGGAAGGTGATGTCAAGGCGGGTTTGCTCATCAGTGCCCGGACGGAGGAAAAGGGGAAGCAGGCGCTCTCGGAATATCAATTCCGACGGAAGGGTCTGGCGGTGTCGCTGATTATCATCCTGGCGGTCATCGTGACGCTTTACTTCAAAATCAAGGATATCGAACGCCGCCAAAAGGCGGAATAAGAACGGGTCTCCCCTTCCCGAGTGCAGCAGGCCTGGCAAAAGCGCGGGTGCCGCAGGCATGTCCGCCCCGTCGGACATGCCTGCGATCAAAAGTGGCGCAAGTCACTTGACCCCTCTTGTTCTTGCTGCGTCCTCAGCGATCTCTGGGGTGAAAACTATCGGGATCGTCTGGGCAAAGTCATCCGTGGACCACACCAGCACCTTCGCCATTGGGGGTTCACCTGAGGTAGAATCTTCCCGCGGGAAAAGAAATATTCATCCTGGAGGACGCAGGGAACGCTGAGGGTGAGGGGGAGAGACGCACGACGTAGCGGGAGTGCTCTACTTCCGTCCGGTTTGGTTGCTGAGACTGGGCGGCATTAAGCTACGCAGGCATGTCCGCCGGGACGGACATGCCTGCGGCACCCAACATAATTGCGGTACCCGATACTTCCATCTCCTTCAAAACGGCACATCATCATCGCCGATATCAGGAGCCGGGGCCGCCTCGGGCGCGGCTTCCGCTTCACGGGCCACGGCAGGAGATCCCCCGCCAGCTTCAGCACTGGCACCACCGGCCGCAGGGCTGAGCATGACCATGCTATCGGCCCGGATTTCGGTGCGGGTGTGCTTCTTCCCCTCCTGGTCGTCCCAACTTTGAGTTTGAAGTCGACCCTCGATGTAAACCAACTTGCCTTTCACCAGGTACCTCTGACAGATGTCCGCCAGCTTGCTCCACGCGACGATGTTATGCCACTCGGTGCGACGCTGTTTTTCGCCGCTCTTGTCAGTCCATTGCTCATCCGTGGCGAGAGAAAAACGGGTCACCTGAACCCCTCCCTGCGTGAATTTGCTTTCGGGGTCCTTTCCCAAGCGACCTATCAGAATCACCTTGTTCACTGAGTTCGCCATTGTGGCCTCCATGATGGATGAATGCGGGCAAACTATGCCGCAACGCCCCCTCATCCGCAAGTTAAAATTTAGGTTGGGTGTGGGTGATAGAAAACCGCAAAGGCGCGGAGAGCGCAAAGAAAGCCCTGGGCGATAAGTGACGGGGGCCTTGCCTCCTCCACCCCTTTTGCGGTTGAACCGGTATCATAAGAAACCTGCGAACCCACACGATAACAACATACAGATCAGGAACCGATGAACATTAGCTTGGGGGTTGGGGGTTTGCTGAATGCTTCGATCAACGCAAATTTTATCTGGGCTCATCGAAAGATTCAACACCTAATTTACCTGAACATTTCAACGCTTCCGCGGGGTGGTGCGGCTTGTTGCCGCACCACTCGTTCGTGCGCTGAGTTTGGAGAGCTCCTGTGCCGCCAGCTTGGCTTCCGGGCTGTTCGGATAACGGTTCACCAAGCTGCGAAACTCCCGGATCGCCGAAGCTTTCTGACCGAGCTTTTCCAGCGCCAGGCCCTTCTTGTAAATCGCCTGGGTCAACTTCGTCCCCTCGGGATACCGCTCGATCACCACATTGAAGGCCGAAACGGCGTCGTCAAAGTTCTCCTGCATGAAGTGAATCTGCCCAATATAGAACTGGGCATTCCCAGCGAGAGGAGTCGTACCATAGTATTTCAAGTACTGCTGAAACTCTCCGAGCGCCAGCTTGTAGCGGCCGCTCGTATAATCGCTCAGCGCCGAGGCATAGATCGCGTCCGGAGAGTCGGGTGCGGTCCCCGGCGCTGCTCCCGTGGGGGGTAGAGCACTTTGTCCCGCATCCCCGGGGGACGCACCGCCTGTTGTCGAGGGAGAAGCGATCTTCGAATCGATCGATTGCACCGTCGTCTTCATCGCCGCCAAGTCGGTCGCCAGCCGGGTCAAGCGCGCCTTCAACTCATCCAGACTCTCCTGGGTAATCTGGAGGTTCCCTTTGAGGGAGTCCACATTGGCGCCAACTGCTGCTTGGGTCTGAGCATTGGACTTCTTGATATCATCAATGGAAGCGCTCAAACGGGTCACCTGATCGAGGATTTGCTCAGTCAGTTTCTGAAGGATGGCATTGCTCTTGGTCTGTCCATCCTGAAGGTCCCGGAGCTGCTGCTGCATCGCTGAAACCTGCTGCATCAACTGCACGGTTTCTTTGTTGACCGCATATTGTGGCAGAGTCCAGAAGCATCCTGTCAACAAGATCAGAACGGAAAACAATGTATTTTTGCGTTTCAAATAAACCTCCCTTGGTGGCTAGCCAAAGATTTTTGGGATTAACATGACCTTTCTGGCTCAGTCGAAGTACTGTTTCTCAGGAGGCTGACGTCAGACGCCAAAAGCCAGAAGTTGGAAGCCGGATGTGCGTTTGAAAACCCCAATTCGAACAGCTTTCCTGCGACTGAGAAACACAGAAATGGATACGGTGGCGGCCCCGCCAAGCGGGACGCCCGTGATGATACCATGCCTCGGACTCACAGCGCCCCGGATTGTGCAGCCATCATTCGGGGCATCTGGGTGCTGGCCCATCGTTCCAAATCGATCTCAAGAAACGCTCCGCCAAAGCGGAGCGTTTCATCAAGGCATGTCATTATGGCATCCTTCGCAATCGAGTCAGCCGATTCATATGTGGCGATGAACGCATTACCGCGCCCAGCTGACCCTTCGTCCCTGCCCTAATGTTGGTTCAACACGAACGATGCATTGCGGTCCTGTTGCCAGCAACCCTCGTCGGCGCAGCTATGGGCTTTTTCCTTCCCGTAGCTGATTGTCCTGATGCGATCAGCCGCCACCCCGGCTGCCACGAGCGCTGTCTTCACTGCATTGGCGCGGCGATCTCCCAACTGCAGGTTGTACTCGATAGAGCCGCGCTCATCGCAGTTTCCTTCCACCGAGAATCTCCAGGTGGGATGCGCCTTCAGGAATTCCGCATCATTTGCAACGGCCGACTGCTGGTCCGGGCGAATGTCCGCCTTGTCATAATCGAATAAGATTCTCTTGATGTTCTGTGAAAACAACTCCTCGGCCGTCGGCCCTGGTGTCGGTGCCGGAGGCGGAGCCGCAGGTTTAGATCCCACGTTGAGTCGGGCGGTGTCGGTGGCCGTCCCGCCTGGTCCCTTAGCGGTGATGGTGTAAGTGGTCGAGGAGCTTGGCGAGACCGTCTGAGATCCTTCAAGATTGACTTTGCCGACGCCGGGCTCGACGGAAACATCAGTGGCGTTCGATGTATTCCAACTCAATGTGGACGACTGGCCTTCCGTAATCGTCGACGGATCGACACTTATTTTCGCCGTAGGGGCAGCCGCGGCAGGCGGTGGGGGGGGCGGCGGCGGTGCTGCCTTCGGCTTCTTCTTGCAGCCACCGGCAGCGATCATCAGGCTCAACACAAATCCAAGCACGATCAACCATCTCCAATTCCGATCCTGTGGCATGACTTTCCTCCCTTTAAGTGAAGTCCTCAGACCTATGGTTCACCATTCAATGATGGCGCTATCGATTTGATGCTAACCCCAGTGAAAATCCTTAAGAAACGGGTTAATAAATTGAACCCCTTCCAGCGATCGTCCCGATGAAAAATTTTCACTAAAGACGACGGAAATCTCGCTCAGTTTCGCCGTGGCCCAGATTTGAGCGTCCCAGAGTTTCAACTTGTGCTCCACCACTCCCCGGGCGGCCTCCCGGACCATGTGGGGGGTGACGCCGACGACGCGCCAGGAGTTCAGAAACGTTTGAATCCGTCGCGAGGCTTCGCGGGGAGAAAGCGGGCGAGAAATCCGACCCGTGACCGCGACAAAAAACTCATCAAGGACCTGAGAACTAATCACCCCCGTGCGCGTACGGGCCAGATCATCGGCCAGCGCCAGGGCCCGGCGCTGCTTCTCCGGCGAAGAGGCATCGTAAAGACTGACGAGAATATCAGTATCAACAAAAGCTTCCGCGTTCATGAATCTCTTCCCGGCGCCAAGCACGCTTTTGCGAGGGGATTCTTGACCGGGCGCGCCTCTTAATGAAGGACAGTTCGTGCTTCCAAATATCAAGGTCTTGGATGGAGTGGACGCCGACGGTGAAGAGTCGGTCCAAACCCTGGCGAATAATGCTTGCTTCGGTCGTTCTCATCTCACGGGCGATTTTCTTCAGGCGATGATCCTGTTCCGGGGCGATGTAAATCTGTTTTCGAATCATCCGTGTCATCGTGGAAACGACCTCTATTCACAACCGGCTCTTATACATCACAATGTACATCACTCCACCGATGGCGTCAATCATGTAGATGGAAGGATGGGATAGGAGGTTGCCGCCACGGCTCAATTGGACCAGTTGGGATTGGTGTTCTCCCCCTGCGAGCTGAGCTGCTTCACATTTTTTCCGTTGGCCAGCATATTGTACAACTGGTAAGTCCCCGTCCGGTTGGAGGAAAACACAAGATGCTTGCTGTCCGGCGCCCAAGAGGGGTTCTCGTTTTGCCTCTGGTCCTGCGTCAACTGGATCCAGCGGCGTGTGGCCACCTCAATAATGTAGATATCGAAGGTTCCACCCTCCCCTTTTCGTTTCCACATAAAGGCAATGAACTGTCCATCCGGGGACCAGGACGGAGCATCCACCCAGCCGCCCTCGTCGACCAGGCGTGAGAGGTTGGAGCCATCGGCATCCATCACATACAGTTGTGCGATGCCGCTGCGGTCGGAAACAAAGGCGATTTGAGCGCCGGTCTTGGGATTCCAGGTGGGTGAGTTGTTGCCAAAATGGGCCGAGTAAGTCAACCGCTTAAGGTTCATGCCGTGCGAATCCCCCACGTAAATCTCGGGATATCCACTCATACTGGAACAGAAGGCGATCTTTTCTCCATCCGGCGACCAGGCGGGTGTCGTTGTGAGACCCTTGTAATGAGCAAAACTGAGCAGTGAATTCGTGTCCAGAGAAAAAATATCAATGTCGGGGTTTCCCTGACGGTACGTAGTAAAAGCGATCTTGGTGTTGTCCGGAGACCAGCGGGGAGTCAAACTGATGGAATTAAAGACGCGCATGGGATGGGGGTTGAATCCATCGTAGTCGCAGATGTAAATTTCCTTGTTGCCGCTCCCCCGCCCGGGTCGATGCGCGAAAGCGATCCTCGTCGAGGCGATGCCCCGGGTTCCCCCGCTGAGCCGGAGCACGATTTCATCAGCGAACTGATGTGCCATGGAGCGTGCATTCGCTTCATTGGGATCCCCCCGGTAGCGTCGTCCAATGATGGAAGGGGCATTCGGGTTCTTGAGATCATAGAGATGGGCTTCGACGGTCAATTGCCCGGCTTCCATCTGCATATTGCCGAAAGCCAGGACATCTGCGCTTACCGGAGGATTTGTCCAATCCGTGAGGTTCAGTTCCGAAACCGTCCCCGGTTGTCGTGACGGGATAAAACTCTTGCTGACGAGATCGAATAAGCCCGCGCTGTCCAAGTCATTGAATAACACCGTATTGAAAACTGAGGCCAGTTTCTGCAATGGCTCATCGGTACCTTTGATCTGAAAATCCGCGATGGCGACCCGGAATTTAGGAACCCCTTTCGTAATGTCGATCGTCAGGGCTCCTTCCTGCGGCCGAAGCACCCGCAGTCCAAATGGCACTCCCAGAATGAGTGTCACGATAAATCCGGCAAGCCAAAACATTGAGGTTCGTTTCATCGATATGGTCCCCATGGTCACCTTCGAAAATCAAAAAAGCATTCGACATTCACCCGGTTTCCAGAAAAATCTCCCGGCAGCGGCGGCATCGGGCTGGAAGCCTGGATGGAGCGGACAGCCATCCCATCGAAGGAAGGAATACCGCTGGACGATCGCAGAACAATACTGCTGACCGATCCGTCCTTTTCAATCGTGAATGCCACAAACACGCGGGGCGCTTCCCGCAACTGCGCGCCTAACATCTGCTCCTGAAAATTGGAGCTGATTTTTTGAACGATGGCCCGCGCATACCATGCGTAGCGCTCCCCGAAACCGCCTTCAAACCCCACCCCACCACCCGCTCGTCCCCCCGCCCGGAATTCCCCGTAGGCAAAACTCGGCTGGCCCCCACGACCGTTCTTCACTGCATTGTCCGGCTCCTGCAGGTTTTGCCGGCGCTGGACCTCGCGACGGCGCCGTTCCAGGTTCTTCAGTTCTTCGAGGGCCAGCGCCTTCGTATCATCCACCGGCTCAGGTTTCGATTTTTTCAGGTCCTTGATCGCTTCCGGGGGGGGTTGGTACAGCCCTTCGTTCTCGCTGGCCACTTTGCTCTCGGTGGGCTGCTCCGGGGCCGGCAGTTTCAGGCCGGGCAATTCCTGGATAGCGCGGACGTTGATGGAATCGCCGATCCCGCCTGCCCCGCCGAACAGGACATATTTGCTAGGAAGGAATCGGGATAAGAGGGGCCCGCTCAAAATGGCCAGGGAGAAGAAGAACGTGTGCAGCACCAGAGACACGAGGAAAGTCTTCTTGATGCTGTCTTCCGTGACCGGGGAGAAGTAGTCGTAAAGCTGGAAATTTTCGTACATCATCAACTTAGATGTCGGACTCTGCGAATGGGTTCACCGCCGAGGCCGCTGAGAACGCCGAAATCGGCAATATGATAAAGCTCAGTCCAAGGATTCTTGCCCGTCGTGTGCTCTGCGGGCTCCGCGTTTTCTGCGGTGTTACTTGCCCGGAGTCTTGTCATAGGGTTGCGTAACCAATCGGGCATCGTCGAAGCCTGCCTGCTTCAAAGCGTCCAGAACAGTGGCCAGCGTCCCGTAGGGAACCGACTCATCGACCCGGAGATAAATCGGCTGCGAAGTCAGCCCGAAGGTGCGCTGCTTCACCTCTTTCCCCAATTGGTCGAACTTCACCGGATCGTTCCCGACATACAAGACCTGCTTCTTGGCAACGGTCACCACCACCAGTTGTTCCGTGGATTCCTTGGCCGCTCTGGTTTTTGGTAGGTTCACTTCGATGGAGGACTGCAGCACCGGTGCAGTGATCATGAAAATAATCAGGAGGACCAGTACCACATCCACCAGAGGGGTGATATTGATCTCAGAGAGGGAGGTTTCAACCGTCCCTCGTGGTGTACTCATCGCCATAGGCTCTCACTCCATCCAATGACGCAGGGTTGGGGTGGATCGTCCTGCCCTTGCCGGCTAGAAGAAATTCCGTTCCGTGAGATTCAAGAACTCTAATGAGAAATCATCCATTGAGGCCGCAAAATCCTTGAGCTGGTGAAGAAAATGATTGTAAAAAATGACCGCAGGAATGGCGGCAAACAATCCCGCTGCGGTTGTAATCAAGGCCTCCGAGATGCCCGGTGCGACGGCCTTCAAGCTGGCGTTTCCCGCCGTGCCCAGACCCTCGAAGGCATCAATGATTCCCCACACCGTGCCGAACAGCCCAATAAACGGCGTGACGGTGCCCGTCGTGGCGAGCCAGTTGAGTTTCTTTTCCAGTTTGGAAAGCTCCGCGGAGGAACCCCGCAATAAAGCCCGCCGTACGGATTCCAAGCTTTTGAGGGTGGGGGTTCGCACCGTAGTCTGTCCTGTGCCGGGGGTGTTTGACGCCAGCATCATCTGGCTCTGCAACTCCTGGTAGCCCGAGAGAAACACCTCCGTCAACGGGGCCCCCCGCAAAGGCTCACATCCTGCGCTGATTTCGGAGAGTTTCTGACTGCGGCGGAACAGTCTCAGAAATTGAGAACTCCTGAACCGGGCATGCTTGAAGACGACAAATTTCTTGAGGATAATCGCCCAGGAGACCAGCGAGAAGAAGAGCAGAATCCCCAAAACGACCTTGGCTACGATCCCGGATTGGACTACCAGATTGACGAGCTTGTCAGAAGAAAAAGAGATGGCCATTAATATCATCGGGGCGAGAATGCTCAACGTTCCTCCTCGGGGATGTACGATCCTGTGACATCGTCTCTCTAGATTCAAAAGCAAAATAAAACGTGAGTATATCGAGGTCAGGGATTGGATGCAATCCTGGAATTCTTATCTGGGCTCATCGAAGAGGGGCAGATCACGGCACAGCGCTGTGATCCCATACCTCAGAAATTCCCGATTATGATAGACTTTCAAATCATGTTGAAGCACCTCTTTGTTTCCAATTATGCCTTGATTGACCAGTTGGAAATGGAATTTCATAACGGCCTCAATCTCCTGTCCGGAGAGACGGGATCGGGCAAATCCATCATCGTCGATGCCCTGGGGCTATTGCTGGGAAGCAAGGCCTCTCCCGAGATGGTCCGGACGGGCAGTGACCGCACCTCCGTATCCGGCATTTTTCAGATCTTCAAACTGCCGCCCCTTTCCCGATTCCTCGAAAGCCAGGGAGTGGAGGCCAATGACGAGGAGCTGATTCTCAAGCGTGAAGTCACCCGCGAAGGAAAGAGCCGGGCATTTATCAATCATCAACCGATTACCGTCGGCACCCTCAAACTGCTCAGTCGCTGGTTGGTAGACATTCATGGGCAAAACGAACAGCAAGCACTCACCGAGGCCGAGGCCCAGCTTGGACTGCTCGATGAATTCGCGGAGAATCAGGGACTGCTCGAGGAGCTGGCAACGCTCGCTCAACGATTGTCGGAGATCCAGGCAAAGCGCGGGGCCCTTGAACACAGCGAGGAAGAGCAGAACCGGTTGATTGACCTGCTTTCCTTTCAGGAGAAAGAAATCGAATTGGCCCAACTGAAGCCGGGTGAAGATGAGGCTCTGAACGTGGAGCACCGATTGCTCGCCAATGCCACCAAACTGTTCGAAGCGGCCAACGAGATTTATGCGTTGTTGTACGAATCGGAGACAGCGGCAAACCGCACTCTTTCGATGGCGGAACGAGGCCTGGAATCCATTGCGAAGATTGATGAAAAACTGGCCGGAAACTTGGAGCAACTCCGCTCGGCACGGATTCAGCTCGAGGATGTGGCCCTGAACATTCGGGATTACCTGAAAAAGATCGACATCAGTCCCTCCCGGCTGCAGCAAGTGGAGTCCCGAATGGCCGAGATTGAGAAGCTCCGCCGAAAGTATGGATCCAGCGTCAGTGAAATCTTGAAATTTCGCGACCATGTCGCCCGGCAATTGCAGGCCATCGAGCATCGCGATGAGGAATTGGAATCTCTTAAAGAACAGATGAGCCACCTCAACCAGACTTATCAAAGCAAGGCCAAGACGCTCTCAGACCGCCGCAAACGAGCGGCCCAACAATTGGAAAAGGCCCTTGAAAATGAGCTGAAAGAACTGGCCATGGAGCGCACCCGGTTTAAAATCGAGTTTAGCCGTTCCCCGGTAGAGTTCTCCGCCTCAGGCCTTGATGCGGTGGAGTACCTTGTCTCTCCCAATTTGGGCGAAGCCCTGAAACCCCTCGCACGGATCGCATCGGGCGGAGAGATTTCACGACTCATGCTCGCCTTAAAAACCATTACGCATACCAACTCAAAGGTCAAGACCATGGTGTTTGATGAGGTCGACGCAGGCATCGGGGGGCGAACCGCTGAGATCCTGGGGCGAAAGCTGAAATCGCTCGCTCAAAGGAACCAGATTTTGTGCGTGACCCACCTTCCGCAGATTGCTTCGTTTGCCGACCACCACTACTTCATCGAAAAAGTAGAACAGGAGGGCCGGACTGTCACCCGCGTCGAGCATTTGGCAGACGAGGACCGCATTAACGAATTGGCAAGAATGCTGAGCGGTGTTAAAATCACCGATGCCGTCAAAAAGCACGCCAGAGAATTGCTGAAGCAAAGCAGAAACTGAGTGCTCTGATGCCGGAGGGCTCAGCGCATGACGGGGGATCACTCCAAGAGGCGACGTGATCCATCCTTCTAATTGCGCAGCGAAAGGGGGCTTGCCGGGAATCCTCACAGGGAACGGCGGGCTTTTTTTCTCTCGGTTGGATCGGGCATTATTATTATGGAAAAAAGGAAGTTCTACATTGAGACTTTCGGATGCGCCATGAACGTCCACGACTCTGAAAAAGTGGCGGGGACGTTGATTGGGATGGGATACGAGGCGACTCATACCATCGAAGAGGCCGGGATTGTGTTGGTTAACACTTGCAGCATTCGTGAGAAGGCCTCGGAAAAGGTTTTTTCAAGGCTGGGGGCTTTGAAAAAATCATTTCCTGAGAAAAAGGTGGGAGTGCTGGGATGCGTTGCGCAACAGGAAGGCGCCCGGTTTTTCCGGCGCGCCCCCAATGTCAATCTCGTGGTGGGCTCGGCCAGCTATAACAACATCCCCCACCTGATGCGCGAACTCGAATCGGGCCGGGATCGCCTCATAGATATCGACCAGGACGACGAGCATTGCTTTGAAACCGAAGTCACGCATCGCGTGAGTCCATACCGTGCCTACCTCACGGTGATCGAAGGCTGCAACAACCGGTGCTCCTTCTGTGTGGTTCCGTACACCCGCGGGCCGGAGCGAAGCCGCTCCAGCGATCAGGTCATCGAAGAAGTCAAGCGGCTGGTGGGGGAAGGATATACGGAAATCCAGTTGCTCGGTCAAAATGTCAACTCGTACCGGGACCCCCTGGGGCGGCGAACCTTCGCCGATCTGCTAGGCGCGGTAGCGGACGTTGAAGGGATCCGCCGCGTCCGGTTTGCCACTTCGAATCCCCAGAACTTTGTCCAGGAAATCGTGGAAGCCATCGACGCGCACCCCGCGCTCTGCAACGCCGTGCATCTTCCGGTTCAGTCCGGCTCGACGCCGGTGCTGAACCGCATGCGGCGGGAATACACTCGCGAGGAATACCTACGCAAAGTTGAGTTCATTAAACGCTCCCCCCGGGGGATTGCCCTCTCCACCGACATCATTGTCGGTTTTCCGGGGGAAACCGAGGGGGAATTTGAAGAGACCCTCTCCCTGCTTGAGATGGTGGGCTACCAGCAGGTTTATTCCTTCATCTATTCCCCCCGACCGAATACGGAAGCGCTGACGATGATCGATGACATTTCACCCACAGAAAAATCGCGCCGCCTTGCTCGCCTTCAGAATCACCAGCGTGAGATTCAGTTGGAGAAGGCAAGCACCATGATCGGAAGAAATGTTGAAGTGCTGGTCGATGGATTCAGCGTGAAGGACCTGCACACGCTGGCAGGCCGGACCAGTACCAACTACGTGGTGAATTTTGAAGGGCCCCGGACCCTGTTGGGCCATTACGCGGAAGTCCGGATCACGAAATCGGGGGCCAATAGCCTGGTGGGCCAATGGGTCGATCCCATCTTCCTGGGCAGCACTTCTCCGGGTCAGGAGATCAAATCAGAATCAGGGGGCGCGGATTGTGGAGGACATCATGGAAATTGAAATGAAGATTCGCGGATTGATGCTGGATCCCGTGACCAATATGCCCATCGTCGTTCTGAAGGAGGCCGATGGCGCCTCCATCCTTCCCATCTGGGTGGGCAGTTTTGAAGCCAATGCCATTGCCATTGAAATCGAAAAAGTCCAGACCCCCCGCCCCATGACCCACGACCTCATCAAAAACATTCTTGTCGGCCTTCGCGCCTCGCTTCAGCGCGTCGTGGTGAGTGAACTGAAGGATGACACCTTTTATGCCATCGTGTGGTTGAACATTGATGGGCGTCTCGTTTCAATTGACTCGCGTCCCAGTGATGCCCTGGCGCTGGCCCTGCGCATGGATTCCCCAATCTTCGTCGACGAGGATGTCCTGAAAACTTCCAAAGCGGCGATGCTCACCTCGGACAAATTTAAGGATGAAAACTTGCGGAGATGGCTGGAGAACCTGAGCGAGGAGGACCTCGGAAAATACAAGATGTAGTGGTCGCCAGCCTCACCCCCCCCTAAAATAAGTGTTGCTCCCAGCAAAATCCAGATTACAATGAGGGTGCGCAGTTGGTTCCTGCCCGTTCGAGGGGCGGAACCTGCGCCAGTTAGCCGAAGGATTCATGCAGCCATCCCGATATCCGTCATCGCGGAGCTTCCCGTGATCATCACCATCGCCAATCAAAAGGGGGGCGTCGGTAAGACCACGACTGCAATCAACCTGGCTTCAGCGCTTGCCCGCAAAGGAAAACGCACCCTCCTTGTCGATATCGATCCCCAGTCCAATTCGTCGATCGTCTTTTGTGATATCCACCAATTACTCTACTCCACCTATGACGTGCTGGCGGACTCCCAGGTCAAAATGAAGGACATCATCCAGCATACGGCGGTGCGGCATCTCGATCTCGCACCGGCCCGCATCTCACTGGCCAAGCTGGAGAGTCAGCTGATCGGGGAGCTGGATGCTCCCTTCCGCTTGAAGGACGCCTTGGGGCCGGTGCGCTCGGATTACGACGTAATCCTCATTGACACGCCGCCGGCGCTCGGCATTGCGACGGTCAATGCCATGGTGGCTTCCACCCACCTGCTGGTGCCTATCCAGGCCTCCTACTTTGCCCTCGAGGGGACCGACGATCTGCTGGAAACATTCGAGAAGGTGAAGGCTCGTGCCAATCCGGACTTGAAAATCCTGGGGGTGCTCATTACCCTGGTGGACAAACGAACCCGGCTTTCAAAAGACATCACCTCGCAAATCCGGAAGGTCTTTTCGAACAACGTATTCAAGACCATGATCTCTAAGAGTGTTCGCTTGGAGGAAAGCCCGGCGTATCGTGAATCCATTTTTACCTTTGCCCCGGACTCTTCGGGGGCCGCTGAGTATTTTAAACTCTCAGAGGAGGTGTTGCACCGTGCCTAAACGTGTCGGACTGCCCACGGTCATTCACATGCGGCATGACGCCCATTATGTGGACGCCTTGACCGCCAAAACGGGCGCGCCGCTGGGCCGCATGATCGCCATCGATCGCATTGAACCGAACCCGAATCAGCCGCGCCAACATCTGGGTGACCTTGACGACCTGGCCGCCTCCATCAGGGAAAAAGGGGTCCTGGAGCCTATCCTGGTTCGCTTCGAGGCTAAATCCCAGAAATTCATGATCATTTCGGGTGAGCGGAGGCATGCCGCCAGCGCGCGCGCCGGCTTGAAGGAGATCCCCTGTATCGAGAAAGACGCCACCGATTCCGAGGTGGCCGAAATCGCACTTATCGAGAATCTCCAAAGAAAAGATTTGACGGCCTTTGAAGAAGCCGAAGGATTCAAGTCCCTCTCGGACCGGTTCGGGTACACCCATAACGACATCGCCAAGAAGATCGGGAAGTCGCGGTCTTCCGTCACGGAAACTCTTTCGATCAATTCCCTTCCGGATGACGTAAAGAAGGTCTGCCGGGAGGCCGGCATTCAGGCCAAGACCATGCTTCTCGAAATCGTCCGCCAACCTTCTCATGAGAAGATGGTCTCGACGGTTCGGCGCATGATGCGTCACGAATTAACTCGCGCCGCCTCACGCGAGGAGCGGAAACCGGATTCACCGAAACGGCCGAAGAGCTTTACGTTCCACTTCGTCCCTCCCACCAAGGAGTTTCAACTGGATCTTCGCTTCCGACGCGGGCAAGTGGACCGGACAGAGATCATCGGTATCCTTAAAGCAGTTCTGGCGGCCCTTGAAAAGGAGTAAAGGCTGCAAATTCTGAGGCCCCCCACCCCGAGAATTTTCCTCAAAGTGGTGCCTGCTTCCAGCTTGACACCCCCCTCTCGCTATGCTAGGTTTCCGCTGCTGAATTCTGCGCAGGAAGGCAACCGTGGCCACTACCGCTGAAGCTCAGAGCCTCAAAAAAACCGCCCTCAATAAAGTTCATCATGCCCTCAAAGCCAAAATGGTCGACTTTGGGGGATGGGAAATGCCGGTCGAGTATTCTGGCATCGTGAATGAACATCTGAAAGTCCGTACCGCTGCCGGATTATTCGATGTCTCGCACATGGGGGAGATCGACATCCGGGGCAAAGAGGCCCTCGCCCTGGTACAACAGGTCACGTCGAACGACGCCTCCAAGCTTGCCGACGGGCAGATCCAGTACTCCGGGCTGACAACCTATGAAGGCACTTTTGTCGATGATGTCCTCGTCCACCGCATTCAGCCCGATCATTACTTCCTCTGTGTCAATGCTTCGAATTCCGATAAGGATTTTGCCTGGATTGTGCAGAACAACCGCTTCGACGCGGAAGTCCGGAACTTGAGTCCCGACTACACCCAACTCGCGATCCAGGGACCAAGGGCCACATCCATTTTACAAGAGCTGACTGCCACTGACCTGAGCGCTATCAAGTATTACTGGTTCACCTTTGGCAAGGTCGAGGGAGTGGAGTCCTTGATCGCCCGGACTGGCTATACGGGTGAGGATGGATTTGAAATCTATTTTCCCCCGGGGGAATCGGAACGTTTGTGGAACCGCATCATGGAAGTGGGGGCGAAAGAAGGGATTGCTCCCGCGGGCCTCGGCGCGCGCAACACCTTGCGGTTGGAAGCCAAAATGGCCCTGTACGGCCACGAAATTGATGATACGACCACTGTGTTGGAAGCCGATCTGGGCTGGATTTGCAAACTCCAGAAGGGCAAATTTAACGGCAGCGAGATCCTCCTCCGGCAAAAACAGGAGGGAGTCAAGCGTATTCTGGTGGGATTGGAAATGTTGGAACCGGGGATTGCGCGGGAACACTACCCGGTACTGATTCAAGACCAGACGGTGGGCCATGTCACCAGTGGATCACCCGCACCGTTCCTGAAAAAGAACATCGGCTTGGCTTACGTGCCGGTCGACCGCTCAGGAATCGGGACGGAGATCCGAATCCAAATCCGAAATCGCCAGGTGGCTGCACGAATCGTCGCCACACCCTTTTATAAACGGCCCAAGTAGCTTGGACCTCACGGTTCTTTCAGTTCCAGTCAGAGTCGATTGCATTCATTCAACACCTAAGTCGAAAAGCCTCGAATCAACCCAACTCAAACCAATCGCCAGCGGTAATGTTGGGTCATCTCAAGAAGAGAAAACACTAAGAATGGCCGAGGGATTATGAGCAAGTACCCAGAAGACTGTTTATACACGAAGGAGCATGAGTGGATCCGGGTGAACGGGAAGACGGGGACCGTCGGGATTACCCACTACGCGCAAAAGCAACTGGGCGACATTGTGTTCGTTGAACTGCCCAAGGTCGGCGATCACTTTGATACCAATGAATCGTTCGGCACAGTCGAGTCCGTCAAGGCCGTCTCCGAGATCTATTGCCCGGTGGCCGGTGATGTGACGGAAATCAACGAGGCGGTGGTGAATTCTCCCGAGGTCCTTAACAGTGATCCGCACGGGGAAGCTTGGCTAATTGAGATCAAGATTCAAAATCCCCCGGATCTGGAAGAGCTCATGTCTGCGGAAGAATACGATGAGTACGTCCGGGAAGAGGCCGCCGAATAATGCGCTACCTTCCCAAATCTGACGCCGAGCGACAGCACATGCTCCAAACCATGGGTTTGGAGGCGGCTGATCAATTGTTCTCTCACCTCCCTGCTGCCATCCGCCTTAAACGCTCGCTCAATCTTCCAGCCGCTCTCTCCGAACCTGCCCTGCTGGAGTTCTTTAAATCCTGCGCCGCTGAGAATGCCACGGGATGGGTGTCATTTCTCGGGGCGGGCATGTACCACCACTTTATCCCGGTCGTGGTCGATCATCTCATTTCCCGAACTGAGTTTTATTCTGCCTACACCCCGTATCAACCCGAAGTCAGCCAGGGAACCCTTCAGGCTATCTTTGAATTCCAGTCCTTAATGTGCCAGTTGACCGGCATGGACGTGGCGAATGCCTCCATGTACGATGGAGCGACAGCCATGACCGAAAGCGCCCTCATGGCCCAGCGAATTACCGGACGCAACGATTTTCTCGTCGCCGAGACAGTGCACCCGGAATATCGCCAAGTGCTGCTCACCTACACCAAGCACCTGAATACCAAGGTGCGGACCTTGGCTTTTGCCGAAAACGGACAGGTCGATCTGGATGATCTGAAGAAAAAACTGTCCGATAAGATCGCTGCCGTGATTGTCCAATCCCCCAACTTTTTCGGGAACGTCGAGCCACTCAATGAGCTTGCCCAGTTAGCCCATGAAAAGGGCGCCCTCCTGATCGTCACGGTCGCAGAGTCTCTCTCCCTCGGTCTGCTGCGCCCTCCAGGTCAAACCACGGAGGAGGGTCAGCCGGTCGCGGACATTGTGGCCGGCGAAGGTCAATCGCTGGGCATCCCGATCAGTTACGGAGGGCCCGTCCTGGGATTCATCGCCACTCGGGACAAATACGTCCGCCAGATGCCAGGTCGGCTGGTGGGCCAAACGGTGGACACCGGCGGGCGGCGTGGTTATGTGTTGACCCTGGCCACGCGGGAACAGCATATCCGCCGTGAGAAAGCCACATCCAACATTTGCACCAACCAGGCGCTGTGCGCCTTGATGTGCACGATTTACCTCTCTCTCCTGGGCAAGCAGGGCCTCCGGGAAGTGGCGATCCAGAATGTCTCCAAGGCCCATTACGCCATCGGCCGATTCAAGACCGTTGAGACGGTGGAGGTACTCTTTGAGAGTCCCCGGTTTAATGAGTTTGTGATCCGCCCCAAGGATCGGCGGAAGTTCTCAGACAGGAAATTGTGGAAGCATCAACTGGTCGGGGGATTCTCATTGAAGCGGTTCTATCCGAGACTCAAGAATGCCGAACTGATGTGTGTCACTGAAAAGACCCCCAAGGCCTCGATTGACGCCCTCGTGGACCTCTATCAAAACGGATGACACCCCCGCTTATGAGCAACGAAAAAATCCGCAAAGCAACAACGCATGTAAGTCAGAATGAAGGAGTGATCTTCGAAAAGAGCATGCCGGGCAAACGAGGAGTCGCCTTGCCTCCGTGTGAGGTTCCCGAAGTGGCGCCGGACGCAGTATTTGATCCTGGATCATTGCGGAAAGCCATTGAAGATTTTCCGGAAGTCAGTGAAGTGGATGTGGTGCGTCATTTCACGCGTCTTTCCACATGGAATTACGCAATCGACCTGGGCATGTATCCCCTCGGATCCTGCACCATGAAGTACAATCCTAAAATTAATGAGTATGTGGCTCGATATGAGGGCTTTGCCCAATCCCATCCTTATTTGCCTGAGGAGCTGTGCCAGGGCAACCTGAAGATTCAGTACATGCTGGAAGAATGCCTTAAGGAAGTCACAGGCATGGATGCGGTAAGCCTGCAGCCGGCGGCAGGAGCGCAGGGTGAACTGACCGGTATCCTGATGATCCGCGCCTATCTCCACTCCCAGGGAAATGCGCGCAAGAAAATCCTGATCCCCGATTCCGCCCACGGCACCAACCCCTCCAGCGCCGCGATTGCAGGCTATCAGGTCGAGAACATCAAGTCTGGGGAGCGGGGTTGCGTCGATATCGCCGCTTTGCGCAACGCCGTGACCGAAGACGTGGCTGCTCTGATGCTGACGAACCCCAACACCCTGGGCGTTTACGAGAGCGACCTGCTGGCCATTGTCGACATCCTCCATTCAAAAGGGGGACTTGTCTACATGGACGGCGCCAACATGAACGCGCTTCTTGGTGTGACCCGCCCTGGCGATTCTGGCGTTGACGTGATGCATCTCAATCTGCATAAGACTTTCTCAACCCCGCACGGGGGAGGCGGGCCGGGAGCCGGACCCGTGGCAGCCAAATCACACCTCGAACCCTTTCTTCCCTACCCGTTGATCATCAAAGAGGGGGATGGAAAATACTCTTATGATTTCAAACGTCCTCAATCCGTAGGACGTGTCAGGTCGTTCTACGGCAATTTCGGAATGCTGGTACGAGCACTGGCTTACATCCTGACCAACGGGCCCGATGGACTCAAAAAAACCTCGGAAGACGCAGTCCTCAATGCTAACTATATTCGATCCCAATTGAAGGGCATCTATGATCTCCCCTTCGATCAACCCTCCCTCCATGAGGTGGTGTTCTCTGACAAGCTTCAGAACAAGTATGGCGTAACGACCATGGATATCGCCAAGAGGCTGATGGATTACGGTTTCCATCCTCCGACCGTGTACTTTCCGCTGATTGTCCACGGCGCCCTGATGATCGAGCCGACAGAGAGCGAATCCCTCGGGGAACTGGACCTCTTTATCCAGGCGATGAAATCCATCGCCGAGGAGTGCGCCAGTGATCCGGATCTTGTGAAGAAGGCTCCTCACAACACTCGAGTCGGCAGACTCGATGAGGTGATGGCAGCTCGAAATCCTGTGCTCCGGTGGAAGCCCAAAAAGCCATAGAGATTCCACCATTCAGGTCGGCTAAGAGACACTCGTCCTGCCGGAGACCTCGCCTGTAAAGGTCTCCTTTTGACAAGACCTCCCCAAATCTGCCTGGTAAGGCAGATCCACGAACCAATGCTCTTTCTGCAAGGATGCTGGCGATTGGAAACGTGAGCCCTGGCGCCATCGGGCGGTGACCGGCCAAGCGAAATCCTAGCCCGGATTTCTTACGAAGGAATTGAAAAAGGCTGTCTCTTGTGGCATAAGTTTTTTTGCGAGAAAAAGATGTGCCACGAACAGGAGACAGCCTAATGAAGACAGATTGTAAACAAAGTGGGTTGGAATTTCATCCCCTAAATCAACGGGAAGT